>CAYRUB010000004.1:0-81866 GCA_964427405.1 uncultured Planctomycetales bacterium
TATAACAGTTTTGCCGCAATTCCAAACCAAATAGTGCCCGCGAAACCACCTCAGGCAAATTTCCGAAAACATTCTACAGGCATAATAAAATAGCCCTGACTAGTGTAATTAGTCAGGGCTATTTTATCTCCCTATCTGGGATTTGAGAGATTTATGTGGTTGCCCCGCATGGATTCGAACCATGACAACAAGATCCAGAATCTTGTGTCCTACCATTAGACGACAGGGCAGTTAATTTTTAAATAGCATGAAAAGTATATCGTGGATAAAAAACTAAATCAAGAGAATTATTGTAGAACAAGATTTTAGGAGACAGCCACGGGTTGTATCCACATGACAATCGCTTACTTTAATCTTACAGCTAAATCCAATAAGGTATTAACCAAAAAAGACTTCAAGAACATAATTGCCAGGAATGCGATTATCGGAGATATATCAATACCAAATCTAAAGTTAAGTGGCAATATTTTCCTTATAGGGGAAAGTATGGGCTCGGTGGATTTTTCCAGAAACTGCACTATCGGATTAAAAGGATCCGGGTTTACCCAGCTCATCAGGGCACGAATCAATATTAGCCAATAAAATATACCAAGAAGTACATTTAAAACGTGCGCTAATGCAATTATAAAATTAGATAATACAAAAATATTTGTTCTCCTGATTATGGTTTATATTCAATATGCAGGCCGCAACATTTTCCTTTATTTCTTTACTATGCCATGGGCATCTTCATATCTATTCAGAAGTTTCATAATATTTTTATTAACCCGGCGCAGATTAAATGATACATCAACGATAAAAACAAATATTAAACCTAACATTAGCGCTGAAATTACAAGTACGGTAGACATACCCACCTCCCTGATTATAATACCCTCTGCAGACACACTATCTTAAAACGAAGAAAAAGGTTACTCCGCAAGCCATACAAATTAAGCCTACCAAGCTATTTCTTTCCAAGAGCCATTCATGAAAAGTGTAGTTATAAGCCTCTAATTTGGGGAGTACTTTCTTACGTATGCCCAGTTCTTTCGAAAGAATTCTCTCAATCTTCCTGAAATTACCGTAAAGCACTAAAAGCACACCCACAAGAAATATGACCGGGCTAAACCAGAAAATTATCGCACGCAGTATATCAAAAACAGTTATATCCTCCGCTTCAATTATATCCTCTCCCGAAAATAATGCGATAGAATTATCGACCGCTTGCAGGTTTGGTTTTTTATTCTCGGCAAAAACTAAACCCACCGTAAGACACAAAATAACCAACCCTAGCAATAGAATCCTCTTACACATATGCCCTCCCTTGCAATTAGGAATACTTATGTTTGATAACTTTATTCTATGCGATAAATGGCTCCAGTCAATACTTTTATAATATACGCTGGGATTTATTTCAAATTGGTTTATTACGGGACAAAAATAAAAGGCAAGGGGAAATTTTATTGGCTTTATTTCTGGGCATTGCCTGCCCGCTGGTAGTTTACCCCTTGCCTTACTTATGTCTCACTGATAAAATATAACATAAATTCACTACGGATTTCAAGGGGAGTAAAAAAATATTTTTGGCTCGATTACTCCTTTTCCCCTGTAAGCTTGGGGTTGGCAGATTGCAGATTAGCTATAGTTGATTTTAGCATTTTCTGGTATTCAGGAGGCAGTTTCGAAAGATCTCCCCCTAGAGGCATCCCTGCTACCGTAGGCTTACTACCTCCCGGCTGACCACCCTGAGCGCCTTGCATAACCGATTGAATCATCTTCTGGTATTCAGGAGGCAGTTGTGATAAACCCGCATTTGGCGCAATCACGGAAGTTGCTTGACTGTTTTCTGCCGCCTGCTGGATAATTGGCGCGGGAGTATCTATGATCTTTTCTTCTTGTTGCTTCTGCGGAACATTAAAAGAAGAGGTATAGGCCTGGTAAAGAGATTCTAATTGAGGATTTACGGTATTTTCGCTATCTTGCATCCCCTGGGTAATAGAAGCTACTTCATCTTTATAATAAACTAGCTCCACCCCAAAGAAATCCAATTTCACGTATTTATCTGTATTCTCAATAACCCTACCCTCAACCTTTTGCCCCGACTTAAGCAAAACGGTCTCACTAAGGACTACGCTCGGAAAAAAGGCAAGAAAAACGGCACAAAAAATACCGAATCTCATTTTGCCCATTTTAGCAACCTCCTTTTTGTCCGCTCTAAACCTAAATAATACACCAACTCAAAAAGCCCCGGCCCGATAGTTTTACCGGTTAAGGCTACCCTAAGCGGATGAATTAATGTTTTAGCTTCAATATTAAGCTTACCCACCAAATCTCGAAAACTTTTTTCAATATTCTCAACGCTAAAATTACTTAAACCTTCAAGCTCCACAATGAAAAGTTTAAATTCCTTAGATAAATCTTTAGATAAAAACTTCTCTTGCGCAGCCGGATCAATTTTAATCTCTTCGACAAAGAAAAAATCCGCCCAGTCAACAAAATCATTTAACCGAGGGAGCCTTGGCTGAAATAATTTTATCAACCCCAAAACATACTTTCGATCGAATTCTTTTTCTACGATATATTTTTTCTCAATAAGCATGGGCAGAAGCTCCCCGAGTAACTTTTCGGGATCCGCATTCTTTAAATACTGATTATTTACCCAATCCAGCTTCTTTAAATCAAAGGTAGCCGCTGTTTTATTCACATTCTTTATATCAAATAATTCTATTGCCTCTTGTTTGGTAATTATCTCGCGGTTTGCGCCCGGAGACCAGCTTAACAACAAAAGATAGTTTACCAGGGCTTCCGGCAAATACCCCATCTTGCGGTAATCACTAATCGCGGTTGCGCCTGTCCTCTTAGAAAGCCTTCCTCCATCCATACCCATAATCAAAGGAAGATGTGCGAAATTAGGCAAGGGGAACCCTAAGGCCTCATAAAAAAGAATTTGTTTTGGAGTATTGGAAATATGATCATCCCCGCGGATTATGTGCGTAATATTCATCTCCGCATCATCCACCACACAGGCAAAATTATAAGTAGGGGTACCATCGGACTTAATTAATACCTGGTCCTTAATTAAGCTGGAATCAAATTCAATTTGGCCGCGGATAAGATCATTAACCTTTATCTTCTGCGCGGTAACCTTAAAAATTACCGCTTCCTTTCCCTCGGGGGATTTTTCGATATAAGCTAAACCGGCCTTAAGTAGCTTATCCGCATACCCACGGTATCTGTCAAAACGCTCGCTCTGATAATAAAGCTCATCCCAATCAAAACCCAACCATTTAAGACTAAAAAGTATTTCGTCCACAAATTCTTTCTTGGATCGCTCTTTATCCGTATCCTCAATCCTTAAAACAAATTTTCCTTTTTGCGACTGAGAAAAAAGCCAATTAAATAAAGCGGTGCGGCCGCCGCCGATATGTAAATTTCCCGTGGGACTTGGGGCAAACCTTACTCTAACCATCTATTAACTTCGCTCCTTCCTGCAAAGCCTTTTGGTTAATCTCTAAAATATCCGTTTTCCCGGCCGGGGCCATAGACTTAAACACCTCCAGCACCTCTTTAATCTTTACGGTTTTCATAGCCCCTAAGTAACAACCCAAGGCCACCATGTTAGCTACTTTAATATTACCTAACCCTATAGCGATATCTGTAAAGGGAAACTGCAATATTCTTATTCTTCCAAATCCGGAGGTTTTAGCTAAAGAGGAGTTAAGAATCAACAAGCCTTTATCCTTGACTCTGCTTTTAAATCTCTCTAATGACGGGTTGTTTAAAATTATAAGCGTATCAGCTTTAGTAATATAAGGAGAACCTATCTCTTGGTCAGATATAGTGACCATGCAATGGCTGGTTCCCCCGCGGACCTCAGGGCCATACGCAGGGAACCAAATAACCTGCCGGCCTTGCCGCATTACCGCTTCAGCCAAAACTTTACCCAAAAGCATGACACCCTGGCCGCCGCTTCCGGCAACAATTACACTTTCAATCATTTAATCCTTCCCAAAGGAAACTCTTTTTGCATTACATCCCTGATCCAGTCCAGTGACTCTTTAGGACTTAAGCCCCAATAAGTCGGACAAGGCGAAAGTACCTCAACTAAAGAAAATCCTGAATTATCCATTTGATTTTTGAACGCCTGCTTTATCGCCTGTTTGGCCTTGAATACCCCTTGCGGGTTATGCAAAGAAACCCTCTCAACATAACAGACGCCGGGCAATAATGCTAACATTTCAGATATCTTTAAGGGATAACCGTGCTTTTCTTTTTCCCTTCCATTGACGGTTGTAGATGTCTTCTGCCCCAATAGCGTAGTCGGGGCCATCTGGCCTCCGGTCATCCCATAAACCGCGTTGTTGATAAAAACTACGGTCAGATTTTCTCCGCGGTTAGCCGCATGGATAGTCTCATTCGTGCCTATGGCAGCCAGGTCTCCATCCCCCTGATAAGTAAAAACAATATTTTGCGGCCGCACCCTTTTTATGGCAGTAGCGACAGCCAGGGCCCGTCCATGCGCTGCCTCCGAACAATCAAATTTCCAATAATCATAAGCAACAACAGCACAACCCACCGGGGCTATGCCGATAGTTTTTTCTCTTATGCCTAACTCATCAACTACCTCCGCAACCAAGCGGTGGGCAATACCATGGCCGCAACCCGGGCAATAATGCGTGGATACATCATAGAGCGCTTCTGGATGAGCAAATATTTTTTCCATTATATTAGTTTATTCACCCTATTGATAATCTCTTCTTCGCTGGGTATCCCGCCGCCTGAGCGGCCGAGAAAATCCACCTGCGCAGAACCATTAACTGCCAGTCTTACATCTTCAACCATCTGGCCATAAGACATCTCCACTACCAAATATTTAACCTTCTTATTTCTTAACTGGAACGCTTTTTCCGGAAATGGCCATAGGCTGATAGGCCGGATTAACCCAACCTTTTTACCTGCAAGCCTCAATTGGCTAACCGCGCTTTTTGTAATACGCGCCATTGTTCCGTAAGCAACCAGAATAACTTTAGCGTCATTCAACAATAAGCCTTCGTAACGCGTCTCTTTTTTCCTGATAACTTCATAATTCTTCTGAAGTTTAAGATTAAATTTTTCAAGATCACCTTCGCGCAGGAAAAACGACTTAACAATATTCGGCTCCCTGTCTTTACAACCGGTAAGCGCCCAGGGCCTTAGGGGGCTGGCGGTTATTTTTTTGGTAGACAACTTTACCGGCTCCATCATCTGGCCTAAAATTCCATCCCCTAAGATCATAACGGCAATGCGGTATTTATCCGCTAAATAAAAACCTGTTTGCGTCAAATCATACGCCTCTTGCACGCCTGCGGGAGCCAAGACTATCAAACGATAATCTCCGTGACCTCCGCCGCGCGTAGCCTGAAAATAATCCGATTGCGCAGGGGCAATATTGCCCAGGCCGGGCCCGCCGCGCATAATATTCACGATTACCGCCGGCAGCCGAGAGCCGGAAATATAAGATATCCCCTCTTGTTTTAAACTTACGCCCGGGCTTGAAGAAGAAGTCATTGCCCGAGCCCCGGCAGCTGATGCCCCATAAACCATATTAATCGCCGCCAGCTCTGATTCAGCCTGGATAAAAACCCCCCCGGAGGCCGGCATATATTTAGCCATATAAGCAATAAGCTCATTTTGCGGGGTAATCGGATAGCCGGCATAGAAATTACACCCTGCCCGGAGCGCACCCTCGGCAATTGCCTCATTACCAGAAATCAATATTCTTTTTTTTAACATACCTATTTATACACCTCAATACAACAATCCGGGCAGATCAGAGCGCACTGCATACAACCAATGCATTCACCCGCTAGATCAAACTCAACGAAGTTTAAACCCCGCTTATTTAATTTTGCGCTTTTTTTAATCAGGCCCTTCGGACAAAAACTCATACATAAAAAACAACCCTTGCATTTATCCTGATTGATTATAATTTTAGCCATTATTTTTTAGCGCCTGGCGGATATTTTCGGCAATCCCCAGGGCGGTTAATCCATGCTTTTCTAAAAGCAAATCTCTTGATCCGTGCGGGATGAATTCAGATGGCAAACCAAGACGTAATACCTGCCTATCTAATTCCTGAGCAACAGCGCTGCCAAAACCTGCATCCCTGACCCCTTCTTCTAAAGTAAAGATTAATTTTGTCTTAACGCAAACACTTTTCATTAACGCAATATCTAAAGGCGCAACAAACCGGGCATTAATTAAACTGCCGGTTACCCCCTCGTTTTTTAATAACTCAATGGCTTCTTGGGCAATCAAGACCATACTACCTAAAGCAATAATTGTGAAATCCTTGCCCTCTTTAATTAATTCTGCTTTGCCTAATTTCAATGGCTGCGGTAAATCGCTGCTTAAAGAGGTATTAGCGCGGGGATATCTTATGGCTACCGGCTTATCCAATCGCACGGCAAACTCCAACATTGCCTCAAGCTCCCGACCGTCTTTTGGCGCCATAATCACTAAATTCGGAACGCTCTTTAAATAAGCAATATCAAATATGCCCTGATGCGTAACTCCATCTTCTCCTACAATCCCCGCCCGGTCAATAGCAAATATTACGGGCAACTCCTGCAATGAAACCTCTTGGATAATCTGATCATATGCGCGCTGCAGAAATGTAGAATACACAGCTACCACTGGTTTAAATCCTTGCCTGGCAAGCCCAGCCGCAAAACAAACCGCATGAGCCTCGGCGATCCCTACATCAAAAAATCTTTCCGGAAAACTATCGCGGAATTTATTAAGGCCGGTCCCTTCCGGCATAGCCGCAGTTATCGCCAGAATCCGGCTATCTTTATACGCCAGCTCCACTATTTTATCACGGAATATCTCTGTATAGCTTTTTAAATCGGGTGAAGATTTCTTAGGCATAGCCTCCCCGGTATTTATATCAAAACAACTGACACCATGGAATCTTACAGGGTCTTCTTCGGCAAAAGAACAACCCTTGCCTTTTTTAGTAACCACGTGTAAAAGCCGGGGCCCCTTAATGTTGATAATATTCTTTAAAGTATGTATTAATGCCCCCAGGTCATGCCCGTCAATAGGACCAAAGTAACGGAATCCCAATTCTTCAAAAAGCATCCCGGGAACAAATAACCCTTTTAACCCTTCTTCAAATTTAGCCATAAGCTTTATCAGGCGGCTTCCGCGGGGGACACGAGCGGTCAAGAAATTCACCAAGTTATCATGAAAACGGTTGTAAACCGGCAAAGAAATAATCTTATTCAGGTAATTGCTAATTGCCCCCACATTAGGCGCGATACTCAGTTCATTGGTATTTAAGATTACTAAGATATCTTTTTTCAGGTGGCCGGTGTTATTCAAACCTTCAAAACAAAGTCCGCCACTTAGCGATCCGTCACCGATTACGCAGACAACTTTAAACTGCTCTTCTTTGGGCAAAAGATCCCTGGCACAGGCAAGGCCTAACCCCAAAGAAACAGCATTTGAGCTATGGCCCGTAGTAAAAGGGTCATAAATTGATTCATCCTTAGAAGGAAAACCACTTAGCCCCTGATACTGCCTAAGCGTAGGAAACCTGCAATTACGGCCGGTTAATATTTTATGCGCATACGCCTGATGCCCCACGTCAAAAATGATCTTATCTTTCGGAGTATTCAAGCAGTAATGCAGGGCAATAATCAAATCTACAGCCCCAAGGCTTGAGGCAAGATGGCCGCCGGTCCGGGAAACAACTTCAACTAATCTTGCGCGGACCTCCACAGCCAGAGAATCAAGTTCATCCGGGCTTAATCCTTTTAACTCTTGCGATGAGTTAATTCTTTCTAATATCATATTTATTTATCTTCGGCTGCATCCATATCATCAAACTTCTCTAAAGAAAACTTCCCTTCCTTCTTCATCAACAACTCCACTTTACGCTGCGCATCGGCCAAAGTCAAAGAACAGGATTGCGCAAGTTTTACCCCTTCCTCATATTTTTTAAGCGACTCGCCGAGGGTAAGCTTACCGCCTGAAAGATCCTCAACAATCTTCTGCAGCTTTTTTAAATCCTCCTCAAACATCGGTTTTTCTTTCATCTCTAAATACCTCCTGCACTAAACTCGTAAATGCACCTTTGTGTAAAACTGTTTTCAGTTGATCACCCTGTTTTATTTGGCCGACATCTTTAAGTATCGCGCCTTGAGGAACAAGCATGCTTAAGCTGTAACCACGCGACAAAATTGATAAAGGGCTTAATGTCCCCAGTCTCTGGATTAATGAACTGCTGCGTTCTTTTGCCAACTCCAGATAATGCCGTATATTATAATTTAATTCAGAAAATAATTCATCCACCTGTTGCTGTTTTTCTAACAAGCGGTCAGCCGGGCTTTTAAGCATATGCGTAAGAGCAACAAGCCTGTTTTCTAAATCACCCATTGTATCGTTAACGGAGAAATCCAGCCTGTGCCTGAAGTCAGCCAGTTCTGCAATGAGAGCATTTTTTCTGTCTACGATAATCTTTGCTGCTGCTGAAGGGGTTTCTACAAAAATATCCGCTGCCAAATCTGAAAGAGTAATGTTAATCTGATGCCCCACCGCCGAAACAACCGGAAGCCTGGAATTATAGATCGCCCGGGCAACGATCTCTTCGTTAAACGACCAGAGGTCTTCACTGCTGCCCCCTCCGCGGCTGACAATAATTAAATCGGTTTTAGCAAAAGAATTTAATTCCTCTACCCCCTCGGCGATTTCTCCGGCTGCATGCTCTCCCTGCACGCGTACAGAACGAATAACTACATCCACGCATGGCGCGCCTTTTTTCAAAATCTGCAGGATATCGCGTATTGCCGCGCCTTTATCCGAAGTAACAATGCCGACAGAAAAAGGCATTAAGGGAAGTGGCTTCTTATGCGCTGGATCGAACAGGCCTTCCTGCTCCAGCTTTTTCTTCAACTGCTCAAATGCCAACTGCTGGCTGCCTACGCCCTTAGGCTCTATTCTTTCAACAATAATTTTGTATTGGCCGCTCGGTCCGTAAACATCAATTTTCCCGAAACAAATGACTTTTAGGCCGTCCTCAAGTTTAAACTTTAAGCCTTTATTGGCATAAGCGAACATCGCCGCCCAGATCAAAGCATTCTGATCTTTCAATGAAAAATAAAAATGCCCGCTTGACGCAGCCTTGAAATTAGAAATCTCTCCTTCGAGCCAAACCTCTCCGATTTTTTCTTCAAGCAAACCCTTTATCGCTTGAGTTATTTCGGAAACGCTGTAAATATGTTTCTCTGGCCTGTGGCTTTGCCTATCAGAAGGCAAACCATGGTTCTCTAACCTATTTGTCTTTTGCATCTTTTGCGGGTTCTCTAGCTGGCTCTTTAACAGATTCTTTTTCGGATTCCTTAGTAGTATCTGTTTTTATTTCAACGGGCGGCGGCAAAGGTTTCTTCTTAAAGACCAAAAGCTGGATCGAATAAGGGCTCATCTCCAATGTCTCAGTATATTCCTGGGTAAAATTCATTTCTTTTTCATCTTTAGCCTCAAAGTGGCAATCTCCGCTGCAGCTATTACTAATCAAATACCGGCTAAGTAAATATATATCTTTTGCGCCTTTAAGAGAAAGCCTTATTTTACGGTTAGTTGTTGAAAATCTTTTGGCTAAGCTATCTAACTCTATAGCCCGGGTAAACATATCTTTGGCATTTGGCGAAAGCCGCAAAATAGACAGGTCAGTCTGGCCGGAAATAATTTTATCAATGCGGTCGCTTTTTATAATACTCAAGACAGCCTTTCTTTCCGCGCTGCTTAAATAAACGATGTTGTCTGATAAATAATTCATCGCTAACATCGGGTCAATATAATTATAAATAAGCACGGCAAAATAATCCGGGGATTTCGTAGGAATCACACCGACAAACTCATCCTTTAATTTAAGCGGCAATAATTCGTTTCCCAGAAGGTTTAGCATACGCATGGCATTATAACTTGCCTTAGCATACCCTTTGGATCCCGAACGCTCGGCGTCAAAATAAAAAACCCCGAGATTCCTGGTTACCTTCTCTTTATTGCCTGCGAAGTCTTCAAGGCAAAAATACGTTTGATAGTCTACTCCTGCTTCCTGCATGTTTTTTATTCGCGCCGGGATATAACTGGCTGTAATATAGGCATCCTTGCCTCTTTTGGGAGACATATTGGAGAAGGCGTCAAAATTCCACTCGTCGATGATTAAAGGCAGGGTATCTTGAAAATTAAAATAACTTAGCCATTCACGGATAAGCCTGGTAAAAGGCTTGTTGTAAATGGTTTCCTGTTTTTCAAGCGCCGGGTCAGAAGAATACGCATGCCATGATATAAAATCCAGAGGCAGTTTATAATTAGAACAGTATTTTATCAATTCATAAATCAAGCTGCGTTCGGGAAAAAGAATGCTATTAGTTCCGATGTTCGCAAACCAAGAGCTTGTTGAAGGACCGCCTAAAGGAATATGCATCTTAGACTCTTGACGTAACTCTTTTACTGCCTCAGCAACAACGCGGTAGAGGGCGAAATACTCAGACTTTTCGCCTAAGAAAAAATCTTCCAAGTCAGGGGCATTCCAGACTTCATACCAGATATTATATTTTTTATTGCAGCTTAATTTGCGTATGGTATCTTTAACCAGCTCTTTATACGCCATTAAATTATGCACAGAGCTATTTTTATCAAGCACCCTGCCTAAACCGAAAGGAGTGCCGAATAAATCAAGAATTACTGTCCCTCCGCTATCGCTGATCTTCTTAATAATCTCTTCATAGTTCTCCAAAAGCTTGGTTTGAGCAGGCTCATCCTTGGCCAGTTGGGCAATCTCCCAGAGATTATATTGGATGCGGTAGAAACAACCAAAGCCTAAATCCTTTTGCCAGATATCCAGGACATCTTTGGCAGCCAGTATTTGCGGCCAGCTTATATCACGATGTGCTCCCCTGCCGCTTAAATCAATATTTGGTTTATATATCTTCGGAAGAGGTATTGCGGAAGAGCTTAGGTCTAAATTTAATTCTAACTCGTCTGATGTTTGAGCAAAACAAACCGTAATACAGAAAAATGGCAAGAAAATTAAGAATAATAAAGCTACCTGCTTTTTATTCACCTAAATTTCCCTTCTTATGCTAGTCTAAAGTTTCTTCTGTACTCTTAAAATCGAACGCGCCTTGCCGGTTACTTCATCTATATCCACAAGCGCGCCATGCAATTGGATATTATCTTGCGCAACTTCAAATTTAACCGGAATAGAGCTTAAGAAACGAGTAAGCACATCTTCTACTCTTCTACCAATTACTGAATCATAGGGGCCGGTCATGCCTACATCAGTTATATAGGCAGAGCCTTTGGGTAGGATTTTTTCGTCAGCAGTCTGAATATGCGTATGCGTGCCCAAAACAGCAGAAACTTTGCCATCCAGATACCAGCCTAACGCTATCTTTTCAGAAGTCGCTTCTGCATGAATATCTACTATAATAATTTTAGTTTCTTTCGCCAGTTCTTCGACAGCTTTTAATGCCGTTCTGAAAGGACAATCCAGGGCCTCCATAAAAACCCGGCCATTAACATTAATTACCCCGATCTTAAGCCCGGTCTTGGATTTAAATACTGCTGCCCCCCGGCCAGGAGCTCCACTGGGGAAATTCAAAGGCCGCAGGATCCTTTCTTCCTGGTTAATCAATTCAAAAATCTCGCTCTTTTTCCAGATATGATCTCCAGAGGTAAGCACGTCCACCCCGGCAGCAAAAAGCTCTATGGCAACCCTTTGAGTGATACCCGAGCCGCCGGAAGCATTCTCCGCGTTAGCAATCACAAAATCTAACGCATACTCCTGCTTAAGGGGAGCAACTAATTTCTTAATTGCCTCTCTCCCCGGGCTACCGACAATATCTCCAATAAAAAGTATTTTCATCTACTTAGCATACTCAATAGCGCGCATCTCGCGGATTACCGTAACTTTGATTTGCCCCGGATACTCCATCCCCTCTTCAATCTTCTTGCGTATATCCCTGGCCATAGTAGTTGCATCATTATCATTTATTTTTTCCGGTTGTACAATTACGCGAATCTCACGGCCGGCCTGGATGGCAAAAGATTTCTCAACCCCTTTAAAAAGATTGGCAATTGACTCTAGCTTGTCCAAACGCTTGACATATGTCTCAAGGGTCTCCCGCCTGGCTCCGGGACGGGCAGCACTAACTGCATCAGCAGCTATAGCTAAAACCGCGTACAAACTCTGTGGCACAGCTTCTTCATGATGTGATTCAATCGCCCCTACCACCTCCGCAGTTTCATTATATTTCTTCGCTAGATCAGCACCTAACTTGGCATGCGTGCCTTCAACTTGATGGTCTACTGCCTTGCCAATATCATGCAAAAGCCCAATTCTACGGCCCAGCTTAAAATCAAGCCCCAACTCCGAAGCCATTATCCCCAACAGGAAAGAAACTTCCTTGGAGTGCTGCAAAGCATTCTGGCCATAGCTAGTGCGGTACTTTAGCCGGCCCAAAAGTTTAATTATTTCAGGATGCAGGCCATTAACTCCCGCTTCAAAAGCCACCCGCTCCCCTTCCTCGCGGATCTTCTCATCCATCTCTTTTTTGGTCTTCTCTACAATCTCTTCAATGCGCCCAGGGTGGATCCTTCCGTCAGAAATAAGTTTTTCCAGGCTCAGGCGGGCGATCTCCCGGCGCACAGCATCAAATCCGGATAAGGTAACTGCCTCAGGAGTATCATCAATAATCACATCTACCCCCGTAGCCATTTCTAAAGCGCGGATATTCCTGCCTTCCCGGCCGATAACCCGGCCTTTCATTTCATCATTAGGCAAAGTTACCACGCTTACGGTTGTCTCCACAGTATGCTCTGCTGCGCAACGCTGGATAGCCAGACTTAAAATCTCACGGGCTTTTTTATCCGCGGTGCTACGCACCTCTTCTTCCTGACGCCTGATAAATACCGCTTTTTCATTATTTAATTCTTCATTAAGGCGGCCAAGCAAGATTTGCTTTGCCTCTTCAGCCGAAAGCGAAGAAATCTTCTGCAATCTTTCTTTTTCTTCGGCTACTAAAGCGTGCAATTGATTATCTTTTGATTTTAAAACTTCTTCCTGTTTCTTAAGATTATCGTTACGGCCATCAATCTCTTTTTCTTTTTTCTCTAAGAGATCCAGCCTGCGGTCAATATTCTCTTCTTTTTGCGTTAATCTCTTCTCAAGATTTACAATCTCTTGCTTGCGGTCTTTGGTCTCATGCTCAAAATCCTGGCGCATGCGGTGCAAAAGATCCTTGGCTTCCAGCTCTGCTTCCCGGCGTTTATCCAGGACTTCTTTATTAGCTGCATCCAGGATATGCTCGGCTTCGGCTTCGGCGCTTTTCAGCTTTTTCTCGGCAATATGTTTCCTTAAGAAATATCCGGAATATGTAGCAACCAAAGCAATAAATATTATTATTACTATGTTAAGAATCATTTCTATCCTCCCAGTTAAGCTTGCTTATTAAACTTCTTACAGGAGATTAGGAGAAGATAACTTGCTTGACGCTTACGTCGTATTTAGTGGTAGGAATTAGGGGTAAGATTTGGAAATCAAAAGCCAGGCCTATGGAAGGCGTATTATTAGAAAGTGTGCTTAAGAAACGGTCATAGCAGCCCTTGCCGCGGCCAAGACGATTGCCCTTTTTATCAAAAGCCAGGCCCGGAACAACAATCAGATCCAAATCGTCCGGTTTAACCAATGCCTCTGATACAGGCTCTAAAACACCGTAAGGACCTTTTTTTAATTTAGAATGATCTTCTAATATAGCTGGCTGCATAGTTTCTCTATCTTTCCTGCAAACTGGCACACATATTAGCTTGCCTATTTTTTTGGCTTCCCTAATCATCTCTTCTGTATTTACTTCCCCACCAAAGGCGACGTAAAACATCACTATCTTTGCCTTTTTAAAAACCTTATTCCTTAAAAGTTTATCTTGAATAACCCTACTTTTTCGGTTTCGGTCTTCCTCCTTCTGAGTTTTTAATGCTAAAAGAATTTTACTACGTATTTGGGCTTTTGTCAACATAGCTTGCCTTATAAACAGGTCTCCCCATCATGAGTATGGGCCTTCTCATCAAACGGAGCGACTTTACCTTGTTTCTTATAATAATCTTTTAAAGCTGAACGCAGGGCCTCTTCCGCCAAAACCGAACAGTGCATTTTTTTCGCCGGCAGTCCGCCTAAGGCCTCGGCAACTGCTTTATTGGTAATAGTTAACGCTTCAGCAATAGTTTTCCCCTTAACCATCTCCGTAACCATGGAACTAGTGGCAACTGCCGCGCCACAACCAAAAGTCTTAAATTTTATATCTACAATTATTTCATTTTCTATTTTTAAATACATCTTCATCACATCCCCGCAGACGGGATTTCCGACGGTACCGATACCGCTGGCATCAGGAATCTCTCCCACATTCCGGGGATTGGTAAAATGATCCATAACTTTTTCGCTGTAAGGAAGTTGCTCTGCCATATTAAATGAGCGCTTAACTTACGAATACGTTAGTATGAGTAAGTTAATGCGCGAATTTATTCATGATCAACTTATGCGGCCTGGCTGATTTCTTGAAATCTTTAGGGCCGCGGATTTCTCTAAGAGACACAAGTTTGTTATTTTTTTCTAATTCCTTATAAATCAAAACCCAGGCGCAATCATTTTCGTTATCTACCTCGCATTTACCTTTATTCATCCCGCCGCACGGCCCATTTAAAAGCCCTTTGGGGCAAAGCGTAACCGGGCAGATCCCCGCTGTCTGGGCCAAAACACACTCTGAGCACATAGAGCACTTCTCATAAAAATTACCCTGCGCATCCATAACTGCGCCAAAAATAGTATTATTGGCCGGAATGATTGCCTGATTAAAACGGTTGTTGTCTTTTACTGACTGCACCCCCAAACCACAGGCCAAAACTAAAACAGCCTCACAGTCACGTAAAGCCTTTATATTTTTGGCTAACTCCGTCTTAATCTGCGGAGCAAGGCAAGGAGCCCCGGGCAAACACATTCCTAAAATCGTTTTTCCTACGGCCTCAAGAGCCGCCTTAATTTTATCCAATTCAGGCTGGCCGCCGCTCTTACAGGTCGTGGCGCATTCGCCGCACCCCACCAAAAATATTTTTTTGTAATCTTTCAGGCTATCCAATAATTCATCTAATGGCTTTTGCTGACTAATAATCATAATAAAATTTTAGCACAGTTTTCTACCCATCTCAAGCGTAAAAATTGAGCTCCTTAAATCTTTTATTTAGCGAAACCCTACCAAGCTTGCGAGGTAGGGCGAGCAACTTATATTATTCCCTAAAATATTCCTCCATAGTTTCAAAAAATTCTTTATTCCTTTGCCTTTTTTCACCAATAATATCCTCTAGCTCCACATCATCCCACCCATCTGAACCACCGACCCCTTGCACATCCACGAACTTATTAAGCAGTCCACCCTGCTCCAAGAAACGGGAAACCTGGGTAAACACCGAACCGCCACCGTCCATAAAACTCCTGGGGGAGCGATCAATATGAGGTTTTAATAAAAATAAATTTACTTTGGCCCGCGTAGCCGCAACATAAAACAAGCGGCGCTCTTCTTCAATCTCATCATCTGTTTCTAAAGACAGGTAAGAAGGAAGGTGCCCCTCGGCAACATAGATTAAAAATACCGTATGCCATTCCAGGCCTTTTGCTGAATGTATAGTAGACAGAGTAAGCGCTGCATCATGCTTATCCCTTTTGCCTGTCTCAACCAGGCTTCTCTCCGGTGGCTCTAAGGCCATATCTACTAAAAACTGCTCTGTTGTTTTATAACGCTCAGCGATTCTCAATAGCGAATCAAGATCATTTAAACGCTTATTAAAATCATCATACTTAATCTTTAACAAAGGCTGATAATAACTAAGGAATTTATCAATTATCTCGGCCGGAGCATCGCGCTGGCAATCCACGCTTTTTAATAACTCAAGCAGTTTGAACAAACCCTCGTTTTTGTATAATAACTGTTCATCGCCGGTATTATTTATGGCTGTCTCAACAATCTTTGTCCGCTTGGGAACTATTTCCATAATCTTCTGCGCGGTTTTAGGGCCTATTTTAGGAATCAATAAAAGAGCACGCAACCAGCTAACTTGATCTTGCGTATTGTAAGCAATACGTAAATAGCTTAAAATGTCTTTTATGTGTGCGGCTTCCACAAACTTCTGGCCGCCATATTTTGCGAAGGGAATATTGCGGCTGGCCAGTTCAATCTCTAAATCATTAGAATGCCAACCTGAACGAAAAAGTACGGCCATGTCTTTTAAGGCCACTCCTTCTTCTCTTAATTCTAGGATTTTATCCGCAACAAATCGCGATTGTGAATTTTCATCCGGACAATCTAGAAAAACCGGGATGTTGCCTTCTTTCTTTTTAGTGTAAAGGTGTTTTTCAAATTTTTCTTTAGCCTGGCTGATAACGGCATTGGTCAAATTTAAGATCGGCTGCGTGGAACGGTAATTTTCTTCCAAGGTAATAATTTTGGTGTCTTTGAAAATCTTCGGGAAATCAATAATGTTCTTAAAATTTGCCCCCCGGAAAGAATAAATACTCTGTGCGTCATCCCCGACTACCATAATATTAGAGTGATCTGCCGCCAAAAGACAGGCAATATGCGCCTGAAGCTTGTTGGTATCCTGGTACTCATCAACCATAATGTATTTATATTTAGCGGAAAGGCTTGCGCGTACATCTTCGTACTTACTGAGCAGATTCTTCAAGAAAACCAATAAATCATCATAATCTAAAAGTGATTTTGCGCGCTTATATTTATTATACTCCTGACGAATCTTTTTAATCTCTTCGCTAAATTCCATGAACTGCGGGTATTCATCATAAAGAACATCGGCAATCTCTTCGGATTTATTCACGCTTTTAGAGATAACTTCCAAAATGGCGTGTTTACGCGGAAAACGTTTTTCGGATTTATGATATCCCAGCTGCGTGCGCACTAAATTTACAGCATCTTCCGCATCTGCCTGATCAAGAATAGTAAAATTATTACTGATCTCTAAAAGCTTGGCGTACTTTCTTAAGATCATATTGGCAAAGGAATGGAAAGTTCCCCCGGAGATCTTCTTACAGCGCTCATCCAAAAGCAGGCTTGCCCGGCGCAACATCTCTTCAGCTGCCCTGCGTGTGAAGGTAAGCAACAGAATCTGATCCGGACTGACCCCTTGTTCGACTAAATAGGCCACCCGGTGCACTAAGACGCGTGTTTTTCCACTCCCCGCACCGGCAATCACCAAATACGGGCCGTTAATTGATTCAACAGCTTCAAGCTGCGCTTTATTAAGTTCGTTTTTGTAGTCTATTTTTTTATTCATAGGGATATTTTGTGCATATCATTCTATCCCCTGGCAGGCTTATTGCAAGACAAATATTGGCAGAAACAATAAAGGGGCGCTCGTTTATAGGGTGCCCTTCAAGGCCGATGAGCTCTTAAAAGGCAGGACGCCCCTTATTGTTCCATTAACCTAGGTTCTTTCGCTTCTACTGTAATCTGTGTTAATACAAGCTGCATTTCATTAGTCGACTTACCTGATTCTAAAAGCATTAACATTTCCTTTAAGGATAAATCCGTACTCACTACTCGTTCTTCTTCCAGCCTGAGCATATCCGCAATACAAGATAGCACTTTATCAATCTCCTGATTAAAATCCTGTTTCTGGCAGCAGGATTGCAGGTATTCTTTAATTCTTTCGCTTGACGGCGTGATACCTGCCGCAAGCATATTCTCTATCTGAAGCCATTCGCTATTTAATTCAGCTAACGGAATCGAAGGGATGGTGTTCGCATTAATCTTTTGATTAATCAATATTGGTTGACTGGCTATGGGTAGCGCGCGAAAATCAATACCACCCTTATCAGAATATTCAACCGGCGAAGAGGCGGGCTGTACTTTAACCCCCTTTAAGGTAAACCCATAAACGTTTCCTTCCCCTGTATTATCCTCTATACTAAATCTACCAAAACCCATGGCGCTCAATAGTGTTTCCATTGGCGTTCCCTTGAATTTTCCAAGATCTAAACGTTTGCCATTAAACATTGCATCTATTGTTGGTCGATTTATTACATAAATATTAAGCGGGGTGCCTGTGGGAACCGCCTCACCAACCCGCGATAATATAGCAGGACCGAACCCTTTATCAGAAAGATCCGAAATTTCATCGTCACCATCAAAGACTGTCCCGTTTAAAAACATGGCGAACTTTAGTTCGCCTTCTTTAGTAATCTCTAATTCTAAAACCGGACTCAACGATGTTTTACCGTCTTTTCCCCTCACCAAACTAGTTCGGATAATCAACCTACCTGGTAATTGAAGATCATTGGTGATTAATTTATACTTTTCGTTTTTATTGTCAGGGCCAGAAAGGACCATTCCTTCGAGCCTTTTCTTTATATTCTCCAACATGGCTGATCGACCCCTGATCTCCGAGCCAGCAATCGGTATCTCATAAAAAACTAAATTATCTGATTTATCAGCATAACCGTAGTTATTTATTTTTGACAGGCCTAAATTCCCGATATCCTCTCCAGGGACATCTATCTTCTTCGCAGAAGTGATATTTAAAAAGGAGTCAGAAACAATGGTTGTCCCTGGAACCAATATATTACTAATCGGCGCCATCCATTTCTTTTTTCCATCCAAATCAGCACCAGCTTTAGTTAATAACAACACATCTGTCCTGTCTCCAATTACCTTCTTTAATTCGCTATATATGTGCCCTGGTAAAGGCTGGCCGTCGAATGTATAAGTGATATGTGTATGGCGTATTTTACGTTTTACACCACTATCATACACAATACTAAACTCCGCTGTAGTAACGCGACTATTACCTAGGGAGCGATCCTCTACTATTTTAAATGTACTTAAGTCTGCGCCTAATAACACCAACTCCGCAAGATACTCAATAAAGCCTTGTCTTATACCTGAGGAATGAAAACCTAGCTTCAGCTTTTTTTCTAAATAGCTATTTATCTGTTCTTTAAGCGCTTCCTCTTTATCTAAATATAAATTAAAATTATTAATAACCGTAAAAATATCCTGATTATCAATACTTACTATTGTATCCGCAAACGAAACCGCGGCAGAAATATCGCTGCCACTTGCTGGATACAACACAACCCCAAAATTTTTCTTAGCGGATTTTTTGGCAACTTCTGCCACGTTATTATATAAATCAAGCAGCTTCTTGCGTTGGCTCAAATAATCTTTGAATAATTCGCTTATCACAAGCTGGGGATCGCGGGCAAAAACAGCGCGCGCTAATGCTATAATTGCTTCTAATGGTGAAGAAGCGGCCTCTCCCGAAGAAGAAGCAAAATTAGAATAATTAAACCCGGGTAAATAGGGTTGTGTAATTTTGGGTTTAAATCTGGCAATCACAGTTCCCTCTTCACCCTTGCTTTCATCCGACCTCATCTGCTCGGCAAAATCTTTCCCGTGATACATGCCGATACTATCATAATACCCGGCATCAATAAGTTCCCAGCCGGCAGTATTAAACAACCGTACTATCGGAACGCTGCTAATTGACTCATTATTCTTTAGGGCCTTCAGGGATTCATCGTGTGCGATTTCTGTAACGAGTTCTTTATTCTTCGGAAAGACTTCTTTTAATTTGCTTAAAATAAACACCGCAAAACCTTTTTCCCTTTCTCCTTCCACAACCTTTAACATCCCGCCGTTATTAATAGCATCCCTTTTTGTGTCAAGATTGAAATGCCCTATTTCTAGATTATCTTTATTCCTTAAAACAATGTTGGTGTCCCAAATAGAATCACCTTTTTCGATACTAATCACGTATTCCCCGCCATTAATATGAAATTTTTTGTTGTGCAATTTCTGCACTGCCCCGCGTAGTTCCGTAAGCGGCGAGCTGGCGAGCTGGGTTTCTCTGTCAAGTGACAAAGAAACACCTTTACCCCGCCTTTCTAATTCTTCCTTTAGTAGCCTGCTAATTTCAGCCAATACCTCTTCAGGGTTCTTTTTGCCTAAAACACTAAACCATCTCTCATTATATTGACTAGACAGCGGCTGCAATATGTCAGCAAGGGCATTCTGATTATTCCTCAACAGATTCAGATACTCTTCGTTTAAATTCTCAAAGTATCCCTTAAATAGCACTTTCAATGTTTCTAACGGGCGGGGGAATAAGAATTCTGTATCTTTGGCATTAAGCATTTTTAATAATATCTTAACCCTCTGGCTAATTCCGCCAAGGTACAATTCTTCATTTCCCCCATGATCTTCCTGGGATTGAGTTCCAATAAGCTCTTCCAAATCATAAGTCATTCCGGTAAAATCAACATCCTGGTCGTGCAGAGTTTCATGATACAAGCCATTGTTCTGTTTGTAACCCTCAGCCTTGCCCATATTCAGCATTATTACCAGCATAAGTTGATCGGGTTTTAATATCCTGCCTATTGATAATTTGATATGTAATTTATCGGCTACATTGTCCAGTTCACCTATCGCATCCAATGCCCCGGATATCCTCTCGCATAAAAAGCCTATTCCATTATTTGCAATTAGCTGAGGTAATTTTGACAGGCGATGATAGTCAAGGCTTAAGCTAAACACAAGCGCCGCATTTTCTTCTTTGGCATCTTCCAGTCCGATCAGTTTATTATTAATAGGAAGGTAACCCAAATCCATAGACATACCAGACTCTTTTAAGCTAGCACCCCCTAGCCCTCCTAATTCAGAGATTTCTTCCATACCAACAGCACCTTCAACGCGTTTTCCTTTTCTGTCATTAATATAATACGCGGGTCTATTGCTATAAGAATTCTGCCCTGAACCTTTTATCGATAAAAACAACCCTCCGGGAAGTGGGATATAACATCTCCTGTTGCTTGCTACCCGGTAATTAGGAATCAACGTAAACTCCTCAGAGGTATACCGATCTGTAATTCCGACTATGACCTTCTTGCCATTTCCGGCCAATTCATCAGCTACCTTAGCGCTTCCAATTCCAAGAGCGCTATAAGAGGAAATTAACTCCTTAACTTTCTCAATATCCTGATAACCTAATAATTGCCTTGTGGGCTCTAAATCCCTAAATTTCAAAGACTCCGTATCTGATTTTTCAAGTACCTGCAAGAAAACTGGCTTAGCTGAACGATCATTTATCAAAATTTCCATGGTCTCATCTGAAAATAGATTCTTGAGATTATCATACTGATCCAACCCTTCATTTTTTAGATAGGTATTAAATTTAGTTCTCAACTCATTGGAATTAGAAAAAACAAATTTACTATTTGTAACCGGCGAACTGGCGAGGACTTCCTCAGGCATACTAATGTTCCTGTGCATTTCTTTTAAGCCGATTTCTGCGTTTTTAGCCTTTTTAGCCGCTATTGATCCGATTTCATTTTCAACCTCTTGCCAACGGTCCTTGTATTCGTTATAGAACTTTACAGAATTGGCAGAGACCTCTACAGTTTTACGGGAGTCGTTAAGTTTATCAATTATACCCAAAGTCGCCCTGGCTATACCGGCATGGGATTGGCTTTTTTCTCCGGTAAAATCATCGCTCGTAACAGATATAGCCTCAAAATTTACGGAAAAATCAAATCCTTTTTCACTAAGCAGGTTACTTATATTTTTGCTCGCATTACTAAGTGCCTGGCTTATTGACTGCGTATCTAAAATACCATTACTCTCCCTGGCTCTGTGCATCTGATCGTTAAAAGCGTCTAACAAATTAATATTATCCAGTTTGATAAGCTGATTACCGAAATAATGCCCTAATTCATCAAAATCATTGATAACTTTAAAGGGGAACTTTCCCGCTGCGCGCAGCTTTCTCCCCGAGCCTTCTATAATAGATAGGAAATTTGCCTCAAAAGTTGCCCCCTCGGCAGTCAATATATTCTGTCTGACTGCCGTAACCTGCCATTTCCCCTTAACTGATGTAATTATATAAAAATTGTCGGGCGGCCCTCTGACTGCGAATATAAAGCTATCTGATGATTTCATTTTCTCCATTGCATATTCTAAAATTACGAACAGGTTCTGGCGCATAAAGGCAGCGTAGCCATTATCAAGCCGCACCTGCTTAGCCGCATTATCGCCATGGCGCGTTTTCACAAATTCTCTTAGGGGCTGTAAAGATTTATTAAATTCGTCTGCGTATTCTTTTAGCTTTGAAAATACGGTGTCATCCAGCCTGGCGCCTTCTTTTATCTGCGGCCTTTCATTCAATCCTTCTACTCCTACCATTTGCCCGGCCTGCTTGGCGACTCTCTGAAAAATTTCAGCTTCCCTTAAGGAAGACTCAAACCTATTTTTAACAATCCCCTTTCCCTGAAGCCTCGCGGCCCCGGCAGATAAATAAGGCGGCAGGGCTTCTTCAACTTCACCTATCCCCGGGATCCGACCGGATTCCTCAAGCATCCTGTCTAAGGTTAAGCGTCCATTTATGTCGCCGCTATCCTTAATAAAGAACACAGTAGTTATATATTCCTGGCTTCCTGCCCGGCCCACCCTGGCCGTTCTCTGGGCCATCCGAATTCCGTTAGAACCTTTAATTTCATTAACCATTCCGTCAGGCAACCTGGCAATACAATAACCCAGGTATTCTTTTTCAATCTCCTGCTGGATATCCTGAAGCACGTTTTTTACCTCTTCCCGTTGTAAAGAACCCGGTAAAACCATAGCCACCTCATCAGACCTCTCTCCCAAACGAAAACCTATCCCGCCATGCCTACTTAAAACTTCCTTTGTGGTTCGAATTGCGTCTGCGATAAAAATATCGGCAATACTTATTCCATAGTAGTCGTTCCTGAGACGCAATTTAAGCATATCCGAAAAAATAATCCAGGCATGCTCGTCATTCCTTAATAAATCCATTGCCTTACCCTGGTCCGCGTCAAAATAAGCAACCGGCGAGCTGACTACTGACTGCTGGATCGGCGAAGAAGAAACACCAGCCGGATTAACTTCTCCCCGACCTATCCATTCTTTAAAATTAACCACCTTAAAAACATCTATAGTTTTAATCTCTGCTTCATCTTTAGGTAGATAAAGATAAGCGTTAAGATCAGGAATTACATCCTGAAGACCTTCTAGAGAAATGTCTTTTGGTACCACCGCCTCAATTACAACCCCAAGGGGCATATCTATTATTTTCTCCGAGCGCTCAGGCAAAAGAAGATCTTCTCCCAGCCTGTCTTGCCAAGAAGGCCCTGGTTTTGTAGTAATTTTTGTCACATCATAAGGATGTGTATGTAATACTCCCAACAATTTAATCTCTCCCGTCGCATATTTATCGATAAGCCCGGTTATATATGCCGGATCGTTCCCTACATAATCGTGCGTCTGCTTAAGATACTTTAAGACGGGAATCATTCTTTTAATATAATACCCTTCTTCTAGCTTTGTCCCAAACAACAAGAAAGCTTTCTCTTTAAAACCTTCATCTGCTCTGGATAAAGTTTCCCTTGCTACATCCTCTAAATATGACAAATCCTTAGCTATATCTTCCCCCGAGAAAACGGTCTCAATCGCAGAAGAGGAGAATTGAAGTCCCAATTTAGAATACACATCTTCCTTGATAGCATTCCAGTCTTCTAATGCTTTGCCTAACCGAGAGAAATACTCCATAGTATTAACAAAATTTTTACGGTATTCAATAGGCAGGGTTTTTAAAACAGCCAGGACTTCCGGCTTGTTTAAAAACTGCGGCACAAAGAAAAATTTATAGCTTCCTTCCGAAGATGCCACAACTCCTTCTTTTTTTAGTCCGGGAATAACTTCTGTCTCTATGGCCTCTTTATCAAGTAAGGCATAAAAAGATGTTTGGTCTGCGATTTCCAGCAGGACTGACATGGCGTGGATTATTTTTCTTCTCTGCGGGTTAACTTTATTTAAAGCACCCAAATAACCCAATTCTATACCTTCCTGACGAACGAGCCAATCAGACGTAGTTTTATCCGTTCCTAATTCCGCTTTTAATTTCAGATTATTGTATCCGTCGGTAACCATATTTATGATCTTTTCGAGATTTTCCAAATTCTCTAAATTATTAAGCAAGATATCCATCTGCTGTCGTATTTCCGCTGCCGCATTTTTATAGCCTACTTTTGGCTGTGCAATATCAGAAGCGTAATCTGTACGCAGGATCATCGCCTCAATCTCATTATATAAATCCTCCTGTCCTTCTCGGCCAAAAAGTTCATTTAGATATTTGCGGAATTCATTTTTTAAATCTTTCGAGATCTTTTCTTCATACGATGAAGGTATTTCTTTTTTAGCTGAACCCATGTATTTTCTTATACCCATTAGATCCCGTATTTGGGCAATTGTTTCAGGAACATAAGCTGGTACACCTCTATCACCCTCAGGCATTCTAGAGTGGAAATCATGCAGCAATGCCGCCAAAACTCCGATATTAATATCCCGGGGAGCGGCTTCTTTCAAATTATTTAGAAAGAGTAGAAATGTGTATCCTACGCCTGCATTGTGACCTTGATTATGATAGAAATCGAACAAAAGCCCTTTATGCGATTCATAAACTTTTTGCAACCAATCTAAAATCTCTCGAATTGGCATAGCGCCTGTATCAAGATTTTTCTGGATTTCACCAGGTATTTTCTCCACAGCTTCCCTGATCCCCGAATAAACCACCGGTGATGACGAGGAATCTACTCCTGCAAGTTGAATAATTCTTTCCCTATCTCCCTCTTTAGCATCTAGATAGGCAATCTTCACATTACCTTCCTGGTCGAACGTAACTGTTTTCATACTCTCCTTGTCATCCTTCTGCTCAAGCGGAACATCTATACTTCGCTTTTTAAGAAAACCTTCTATATTTTCAAGCGTAATTAAATACGGGGCGGGACCATTTTTTTCCAGTTCTGCTAATAGTCCTTTTAGATTCTCGTCTTTTGTGGAAGAAATTATTGCCACTTTAACATTATCACCCGGCATATTTTGTAACATATTTTTTAAATAAGTTTCAAAATAGTACCTAACAAGATCCGGGTTGGAAAGGCCTCCTTGAATATGCCCGCTAGGAAGAAAATGCGCCATAAATCTGTTGCCATCTTTATCCATAGCCACAACGAGCAAACATACATTAAGATCGGCTTTTAAGGTTTCTGTCCTGCCTTTTGGAAGAAATTGATTATCACCCCGGAATACATTTATAGATGCAACTGGTGAGCTGACGGACTCGGACTTAATCGCGATCCCGGCAAATGGATTCTCTGTTGTGCCGCCTAATGCATTTATAGGACTGCTTGTATACGGTTTTGTTAAACTTAAGAATGGCCGATTGCTATTGATCGGCGAGCTGGCTATATTTATTTTACTGAAATCCAACCCCCCGCTCATATAGCTTCTTATAACCTGCCCCTGAGGGGTGTAGACAGGTTCTTTAATATTGTATTCGCCTTCTTTGAATGATTTCTGGTAAGCCTGAAAATAGTTGGTTTTAGACCATGGCTCTTTGGAGGTAAGCCCGGTTAAATTCTTTTTGTTTATAAGATAACTGTAAAGCCCGGTCTTACCGTAAAACTTCTGCTTAAACCACTGCGCAAGGATAAGCGAATAGTAAACTTGCCTTAAAGGTGCATATCTTTTGGCGGTGTTTACATCTTTGGTTAATTTAGGAATAATGGTTTTTCTGATTAACTGGGAGGAATATTCATTAAGTTTTTTCAACCTTTCATCAGTGAAGCTGTATACGCTTGAATCTTTCAGGTAATCCTGCTCCAACATTACTTTAAGGGTTGCTTTGTAGATATACGCATTATTGGCCGATTCTCTAATGATAATCTCACCCGGGACTATCCAAGGTCTGGTCAAGGTGGGGATGGTTATGGATTCTGTTCCAAAGAGCTCCTCGGCCTTTTTGTAGAGCTTATCCCAATAAACTCTACCCTCCGGAGTTTGGGGGGAGGTAGCCAGGCTAGTGTCTTTCTTAAGCTGAAGGTCTGCCTCAAGAAGGATTTTACCTACATCAGTCTGGGCCAAATATGGGTCTACGATATTATCCGGTGAATCAGGCCGAAGATTAACCCAAAAACTATCATTAGGCAAAGAGGTGCCAATAAAAAAGTAGTTTAAAAGCTCTTTGGTTGAACTTTCCAAATTCTCCCCAGGGACAGCCCCCTTCTTGGACAGCCGCTGCTCTTTTTCAAAATCACCCTTATCCAAGAGCAGCTTAAAGTTGTTATTGATATTGTCATAGGCAAGATATCTTAAGTGTAAAGGCCGGAATTTATTCTGGATGAGCACATTACGCAGCCCGGAAAAATAACCGGAGATATCCAGCTGTCCGGATATTTGAGCAAATCCGGATTGCTCAAAGATAAGCAGGAAACAAAGTAAGAAATAAATTATTTTAGGAAATTTGCGTTTCATTATTTTAAGCTTGTTTTTTAGTGACTTTAGCGGCTCATCGGCCTCAATAAGATAAGTATGCTATATAGGTAAGAGATTTCAAGGCTAAATAGGGTTGTTCGGGAAAGCGCTTTCTAAAAAACCTAGAAATGCCCTTGATTTTTATTTTTTATGTGGCATGCTTGAATTAATCTTTTTTGTTAACTTAAGTGGAGGACGGCGATAGCGAAAGCCATTGAGGATTATCCCCTCCAAAAAGGACCCTAGAAGTTAGGGCCCTTTTTGTTTATGGGGATATTTTAAGGCTGGGTTCTATTTTATATACGCCCGAATGATTTTTTGCTCGGTAACCGGCCGGTCTTCGGCATTAACCGGCGTATTTTCGATTTTTTGCACTACCTCTAAACCAGAAACAACCTCACCGAATATAGTATGGCGCATATTCAGCCAGGGAGTCTTGGCGCAGGTGATAAAAAACTGGCTCCCGTTTGTGTTGGGCCCAGAATTAGCCATGGCTAAAATCCCCGGGCCGTCAAACTTAGCTACCGGACTAACTTCATCTTCAAAGGGTTTACCCCAAATTGACTCTCCTCCCATGCCGGTACCCGTAGGATCTCCGCCTTGAATCATAAAACCTTTGATTACGCGGTGAAAAATCAAGCCGTTGTAATACCCCTTCTCTGATAATTTAACAAAATTATCACACGCCTTAGGCGCAACATCAGCTTTTAATTTGATCTCGATATTTCCTTGATTAGTCTCTAAAACTACAGTCTTCTCCTCCATAGCAAAAATTCCTCCATAGCAATTAATCAAACACAGGGTTAATAAAACCACAAACAGTTTCTTCATACCTTACTCTCCTTTTTGTTTTTGCCTTTCCAGAAGGATCTTCTGGGCGACTTCACCGGGAACCTGGGTATATTTATCAAACTCCATAGTAGCATTGGCCCGGCCGCTGGAAAGCGAACGGAAATTAGTAGCATATCCGAACATCTCTGCTAAGGGGGCCTCGGCTGAAATAACCTTTTGGTTGGCCTTGGCATCGATGTTCAATATTTTCCCGCGGTGTGAACATATAAATCCTACACAACCATTTACATACTCCTCAGGGGTTGAAACCTCCAGTTTCATGCTGGGCTCAAGAAACACCGGGCTGCCTTTCATAAACGCGTCTTTAAATCCAAATATCGCTGCCATCCTAAAGGCAATTTCTGATGAATCCACCTCGTGGTATGAACCATCAACCAGTTCTACTTTCACATCCACAACCGGATAGCCGCCGTAAGCTCCTTTTTGCATGGCTTCAATTACCCCTTTTTCAACCGCCGGGATAAATGAACGCGGGATCGCGCCTCCCTTAATACTGTCAATAAACTCAAACCCTTCTCCGCTTTTATTAGGAGCGATCTCTAAAACTACATGGCCATATTGACCGCGGCCTCCGGATTGTTTTATATATTTACTCTCTGCGCTAGCCGGCTTTAAAATAGTTTCACGGTAAGCAACCTTTGGTTGACCCACGATCGCCACAACCCCAAATTCCTCTTTTAATCTATCCACGATAATCTCTAAATGTAGCTCACCCATTCCCGTAAGAATAACCTCTTTGGTCTCCTCATCAGTTTCTACCTTAAAAGTGGGGTCTTCTTCTGTGAGTTTAGCCAACCCCTTACCCAGCTTATCCTGATCATCCCGGCTCTTCGGAACAATACTTAGAGATATTACTGGCGTGGGAAATTTTATCGCTTCTAAAATTACGGGGTTATCCACATCACAAAGCGTGTCTCCGGTTATTGTATTAGCTAACCCCGGTACAGCCACAATATCTCCGGCAAAAGCATAATCAATGTTTTCACGCTGATTGGCATGCATCTGCACAATGCGGCCGATTCTCTCTTTTTTATTCTTCAATGTATTAAGAATATACGTGCCGGTTGATAAAATTCCTGAATACACCCGCACATATACAAGTTTACCCATGTGTTGGTCAGCCTGTACCTTAAAAGCCAGGCCGCAAAACGGTTCCTTGATATCCGCCTTGCGCAGCAATTTCTTCTCCGGGTCATTTACATCGCTTCCTTCAACCGGAGGCAAATCAAGCGGTGAAGGCAGGAAGGCAACAATAGTATCTAATAATTTCTGTACCCCTTTATTTTTAAAAGATGCGCCGCAGGTAACCGGAACCATTTTATTAGCAATAGTCCCTTGGCGGATAGCCTGATACAATTCAGCTTGGGTAATTGAATCTTCTGCTTCCAGAAATTTCTTCATGAGATTCTCATCCAAACCAACTGCGCGTTCAACTAGAATATGCCGGTATTTGGTCGCCTGTTCTTTATATTCAGCTGGAATTTCACTCACAGTAAATTCTTTACCCAAAGATGCTTCATCATAGATATAAGCCTTCATCTCAATTAAATCAACCACTCCGCGGAATTTATCTTCACTGCCTATAGGTATCTCTAAAGGAATGGCATTGGCACCTAAATCCTTTTCAATCCCGCTTAATACGCTAAAAAAATCTGCTCCGGTACGATCCATCTTATTTATAAAAGCAATTTTAGGAACATGATATTTATCAGACTGCCTCCATACTGTTTCTGACTGCGGCTCTACACCGCCAACGGCACAAAATACCGCGACAGCCCCGTCCAGAACGCGCAAAGAACGCTCTACCTCAACCGTAAAATCAACATGGCCGGGGGTATCGATAATATTAATCCGGTGATCTTTCCAAAAACAGGTAGTGGCTGCAGCAGTAATTGTAATACCACGCTCCTGCTCCTGTTTCATCCAATCCATGGTTGCCGCGCCATCATGCACCTCGCCGATCTTATACGACTTTCCAGTATAAAAAAGTATCCTTTCAGTAGTAGTGGTTTTTCCGGCATCAATATGCGCCATGATCCCGATATTTCTTACCTTGTCCAAACTTATACGCGGGGTTGCCTGCGATTTTACCTTAGGCTCATCCGCCTTTTGCTCGACTATTGCGGGGACATCTTCAGCTTCTTCTTTGGGGGGTTCTGCTAATTTTTGCTCAACCACGACCGGAATTTCCTCTTTTGAGGCCTCTTCTACCTTATGGCCTGCTTCTACCGGTGGTTCTTTTTGCGGGACCTCTTCCTTTTTCGGTTCTTCTGTTATTTCTATCTTATCTAATACAACTTCAGCATCCTTTTGTTTAATTTCTTCCACAGGAGATTCTTTTACTTTTACCCCCTGACGAAGATGCGCAATCTCTTCAGCAAAACTCTTTAATCTTTCCTGGTTGGCCTCCAAATCCTTTTCTAGCTGAGTATATTCTTCATTCAATTTATTAAACTCTGACTTGGGAATCCACTCGCTAATTTTCTCTTTACGCTTAAACTCAGCAATAATAGCTGAATATTCATTAATATCCTTAAGTTGCTTTTCAATCTGATGCTTTTGTATCTGCACCTGCTCTTCCTTAAGTTTAACCTCTGCGTCTTTTGCCTCTAAAGAAGCTCTGGCTTCACGGATCTCCCGTGACAAATTTACATTTTTAGCAAACTCCCCCTGTAATTCATTCTCCTTGGCAATAAATCTATTCCTTAAATCCAGGTTCTCCGGTTTTATCTTGGATAACTCTGCTTCCGCTCTGGCTACCCACTCCTCCCTGCGTTTCAACTCGTCGGAGAAATTAGCTTCTTTTTCTTTAGCTGCCGTAAATTCGGATTTTTCTTTTTCATGTACAATCTTAATCTGGCTTAATTCTTCCTCTAACTCGGAGACTTGTTTTTGCAGTCGCTGTATTTTTTGTTCCTTGCCCGGATCATCTGATAAAGTTGACTTTTTATCGCTTTTCTTAGGCTGTACCTCTCCGGGTGTACTAAATACCCCAAAGACAGCATAGATAACCATGCCTACACCTAAAACCGCCAATATTAGCATTACCGACGTCATCTTTACCTATCCTTTACTACCGCTGCTACGCAATTTTTCCAGGCGCTCTTTGATTTTAGCTTCATGGCCTATATCCGTAGGTTCATAATAGCACACTTTCTTACGCGTATATTTCTGTTTCACAAAATGATCCGGATAATCATGGGCATATTTATACCCTATGCCATGTCCTAACTTCTCCGCGCCGCTGTAATTAGCATCTTTTAAATGATCGGGAACCTCTTGCACTTTATTCTCTTTGATATCCTGGCTGGCCCGTTCAATCGCTAAATAACTGGCATTTGACTTAGGAGCGCAGGAAACATAAATAACCGCCTGGGCCAAAGGGATCCTGGCTTCAGGCATGCCAACGAACTCAGAAATCTGTAAAGCCGCATTGGCCAAAACTAACGCCAGGGGATCGGCATTCCCCACATCTTCAGCAGCTAAAATACAAACTCTGCGGGCAATAAAACGCGGGTCTTCTCCGGCATAAAGCATTTTAGCCATCCAATAAATCGCTGCATCAGGATCGGAACCGCGCATGGATTTAATAAATGCCGAGGCAGTATCATAATGACCGTCTTCATCACGATCATAGATGACTGCTTTTTTCTGAATAGACTCCTGGGCAATTTCTAAATTAAGATTAATCCAGCCGTCTTTCCCCGCTGCGGTAGTTAAGCCCCCTAATTCCAAAGCTGCCAGCGCCCTTCGGGCATCGCCCTCGCAACTCTTAGCTAAAAAATTAAGCGCTTTTTTATCAACCTTGATTTTAAAGTTGCCCAACCCTCTCTCTTTATCCTTCAAGGCATTATCTATCACACTTAATAAGTCTGCTATCTGAAGCGCTTTTAATTCACAAACAATCGAGCGGGAAAGCAAGGCGGAGGTAAGTGAAAAATACGGATTATGCACTGTCGCCCCAATTAATACCAGGCCGCCTTCTTCGACATCGGGCAAGAGCACATCTTGTTGAGCCTTGTTAAAACGATGAATCTCATCAATAAAAAGAATGGTCTTCTTCCCGCCTTCTCTTCCCTTTATTTTAGAGGTAGCGATAATCTTTCTTAATTCTTCAACGTTAGAAGTAGTGGCGTTTATCGCCACATAATTTGCCTGAGTAATATTAGCAATACACCAGGCCAAAGAAGTCTTCCCGCAACCAGGAGGACCAAAAAGAATAAGCGAACTAAGCCGGTCAGCTTCAATAGCGCGGCGCAATAATTTTCCCTTTCCCAATATATGGTCCTGGCCAAATAATTCATCGAGGTTAGCTGGCCGCATGCGTGCTGCTAAAGGCAGATTCTTATCCTGGGTATTTAAAGTTTTTTGAGTGAATAAATCCATAAAAAAATCCCCGCAGGAGTGCCGTTGGATAGATAGTTTGAACCGTTGCTTTCAGGTGGGCGCCACTCCTTAAGCACACGTGCTTAAAAGAAGTATCGGCTCCCTTGAAAATAGTGTTGGTTCAATAATTATCAAATCTCCAACGTGCACCGCAGGGATATCTAAAAGAACTTTTTTATTCCAAAAGAAGTATAGCACATATTTATGGTTAAAATCAATCCCGGATGCGCTTTTGCTATTTTTTCTAACGCAATTTTATACCAAAACGCTCTTCCAGCAAAGTGCAGATGGCATTATGTAGAGGAGCTACTTCTTCTTCGGTCAATGTGCGCTCAGGCGCCCTATAGGTGCAAGATACGGTTAGGCCCCTAAACCCTGGAGGAATCTGTTTACCCTGGTAATAATCCACAACTTTTGCCAAAGATAATAACGGGGCGCCTTTACCCTCTATTGCTGTAAGCAATTCTCTTATAGAAACTTCTTCCTTAACCACAAAACTTATGTCCCGGGCAATTGCCGGATATTTAGGAATAGTCGTAAACTTTTTTGCCAGGTTTATATGGGAGAATAATTTTCCCAGGTTTATTTCACCCAAAATAACCTGTTTATTTTTAATATCAAAAGAACTTAATATTTGCTCATTTAGACTCGCCATAAAACCTACTTCCTGTTGATCAATAATGATACTTACCTGATTTTCCCCCCGGGGAGAGAAATCATAACTCTTAACCCCCAGTTTATTAAGTAAACTCTCTAGAATCCCTTTTAGGTGTAAAATAGTAACCTCATCCTTAACTAAGCCCTGCTTAATAAAAAATGGCCTGGCTCCGCATAAAGCTATGCCTAAAGATAATGCTTCCTCTGCAGAATCAGGTTTAGCGGAAAAAACATTCGCTACTTCAAAAATATTTATATACTCCTGCTGTTGATTCAAATTATAGGCCAGGGTACGGATAAGGCTGGGTAAAAGTGAAAAACGCAAAACCTCTTGTTCTTTACTCAAAGGGTTTAAAATCTCAACCGGCTGCGCATCCTTCTTAATCCCGGATTTTGCAAGCAGGCCGCGTTCAACTAAGCTATAAGTAATCGCCTCCTGCAAACCTAATCCCTGCAGTATAATCTTTATGTCAGAGACAACTTCCCTGTTACTAGGTATGCTTTTGTGCGGCTTTACTGCAGGCAGGGAGAGCGGAATCTTCTCATATCCATAAATACGGGCGACCTCTTCCACTAAATCTATCTGTGTTTTTACATCTTGGCGAAAACCGGGAATTTTAACTGTTAGAATATTTTTACCCCGGACCTTTACAGTAAAGCCTAATCCGGATAAAATTTGTTTAACTTTCAAAACAGACAGGCTGATCCCTAATACCCTGGATATATAATCCATTTCCAGGTTAATTGCTGATTTGGCTTGCCTGATTGACCCGAGGCTTTTATAAGCATAAGGTTTTCCAAAAGCTAAGGCGCTAATTAATTTCAGTGCGGAAAAAGTTGCGCTCTGGGCATTTTCCAAGTCCACTCCTCTTTCAAATCTATATGCTGATTCAGATTGCAGCCCTAATTTCTGCCTGCCCCGGCGCACAACAATAGGATTAAATACCGCAGATTCAAGCAGAATATTACACGTGGCGTCAGTTACCTCTGTATCTTTGCCTCCCATAACTCCGGCTATAGCCACCGCCCTATTTTTATCCGCAATGACTAAAACCTCATTATCCAGTATTTTTTGCTGGCCATCGATAATAGTTATGCTTTCCTTTGGCCTGGCCCGGCGCACATGAATAGCCTGCTGGCTTAATTTATCCAAATCAAAGGCATGCAATGGCTGGCCTGACTCAAATAAAACATAGTTGGTAATATCCACAATGTTATTTACGCTGCGGCAGCCAAGCGATTCCAGTCTTTTCTTGAGCCATTCAGGCGAAGCAGCGACCTTAACACCGCGAATTATCATTGCGCTATAGAACGGACAATCCGTACTCTCGGCCACCGAAATCTCTACAGGTTTAAGGCCTTTTAATTTTACCGTCGGGGATTTGGCTGACTTAAGCCTTGAACCGGTAATTGCGCTAATCTCCCTGGCCACTCCCAGGATGTTTAACCAATCAGGCCGGTTGGAGGTAATTTCAATTTCAAAAACAAAATCCCTGCCTGCCGGACAGGCAGGCTTTCCCAGCTCTTCCAGGGAAACTACCTCTAGCCCCGCCATAGTTAATTTATCTGCTAATTCTTTAGGAGATATTTTTATATCTACAAAGTCTTTTAACCAACTGTAAGTTACTTTCACCTTGTTACAACCCTCCGTTTAAAATTTAAAACTGTTTCAAAAATCTCAGGTCATTCTCAAAAAACAAGCGGATATCATTGATCCCGTATTTTAACATGGCAATCCTCTCCACCCCCATACCAAACGCAAAACCCGTATATTTACCGGGCTTATAACCCACTTGCTTAAAAACATTGGGATGGATCATGCCTGAACCTAAAATTTCAAGCCAGCCCTTTCTGCCGCAAACAGAACAACCTTTGCCTTTACAAATGATGCAAGAGATATCTACTTCTGCCGACGGCTCGGTAAACGGGAAGAAATGAGGCCGGAAACGCATTTTGATATCTTCACCAAAGACACTTTTTACAAAAAGTTCTAAGATGCCTTTTAAATCTGCAAAACTGATGCTTTCATCCACTAAAAACCCTTCAATCTGATGAAACATAAAAAGATGGCTGGCATCCACGGCATCCGGACGGTATACCCTACCCGGGACAACTATTGCCAGCGGCGGCTTATGCGCCTTCATCACGCGCACCTGCACCGGAGAGGTATGGCTGCGCAACAAGAGCTTGGAGTAATTTTTTAAATAAAATGTATCGAATGCGTCACGCGAAGGATGGTCCAGGGGAATATTTAAGCCTGTAAAGTTATTATACTCCGTCTCGATTTCAGGCCCCTCGACAATTGAAAAACCCATGCGGTTAAATATACCGCATATCTCATCTATGACCTGAATGATCGGATGACTACTCCCAAGCTCCTGGGCAATCCCGGGCAGCCCGATATCCTGGGTATTCTTATTTGCAGCATTGCTTTGAATTTTAAAGGTCTTTTCTTTTTCTTGAAAAAGTTCGAGCAACCTATTCTTTAAGGCATTGGCTTGTTTTCCAAATGGGCCTCTTTCTTCTGCCGGCAGAGCGCCAATTAAACCGGTCAGTTCCGCAAGTACCCCTTTTCTACCCAAATATTTAACCCGCACCAATTCCAATTCCTGGACAGAGGTGACTACGGATAAATCATTTTCTACTTGTGTCTGAACAAGGTTAATATCCATATTAAAAGCAAGGCTCCGAATAAAATAAGACTTAAATTCTTTTTGTCCAGATTCAATCTCTGATTAACTATTCTGCCATTTCCAAGCTTACGCGATCTCTGCGCATGGATATCCAGATCACCGCCGTGTTCAAGGCAGGCGCGATGGAATATACCTACTATCTCCAGGCTGTCTCCCCGGATTTTATAGTTACCCGCAAACTTGATTTCTTTTGCCAGAGGAGCGCTCATCCATACGCCCAACGCATTTTCACCGTCGCTTATATTAACCCAGGCAAACTCACCGCGCAACATTACATCCCCGATAACTTCGCCAGTATAAGTTATTAATTTGCCATCATATTCTTTGGCGTTTTTAATTAACTCACTACTGCTTATGCCTTGAGAAAAAACAGAAGAACTCGGATAGCTCATTAAGGCAAGAGATAAAATTATTAAAGCTAATTTAAAATTAATTTTCATTTTCCTTTAATTATCGCAATCAAAAACCCGAGAATTGTAAACACTGACATAAACTCTAAACGTCCAGCCCACATCTGTATTATGTAGGTAACCTTCAGCGCTGTAGGCATAGCAATATTAGTAATCCCGCATGATAATCCGACATTAGCCGCTGCAGACGTAGATTCAAAAAGAGCGTTTAAGAAAGGATGGCCGTAAAACATACCAACTAGCGCACCCAAGCCATATAAAATTATATAAGCCAAGGTAATAATTAAAGCACTTCTGACCATCTTGTCCTCTAAAAACACTTCTATGATGTGATGAAACCTTTCAATAATTAATGCTCTTTCGGGCATGATGATCCTTTTTAAATCTTCTTTAAAGGCCTTAAAAATAATTCCAATACGTAACATTTTAATCGCTCCGGTAGTGGAACATACTGCACCGCCTAAAGCCATGGCCATAATTACCCCTACTAATGCCAAATGGTTCCAATCTGTAAGAAACTGCTGCGCATAAATAGTCTGGAAACCTGTACCGGTGTGCCCTGAGATAAGCTGATAAAAACCTTTTCTAAAAAGAGTTGTTGCCGAAGGATAACTGCCAATTTGCGCTAAACCCACGGCAATAATAGAAAAGGTGGCGATAATGGTAATAAAAAGTGTGCTAGTTTCAATATTCCTGAATATCTCTTTGCGGTTACCCATCCACAAATGATAATGTAGTTTAAAATTAAGCGCCCCCAAGATCATAATAATTATGGTGATAACTTCATATATTATACTGTGGTAATAAAGTATGTTTTGCGACTGCGGGCTAAATCCCCCAGTGTCAAATGCCGCCATAAATATACATGCCCCGTGGAAAAAAGAATTAAGTGGTTTCATCCCGTTAAATATACCGGTTATGCCTAAAGCAAGTGTACCTAAAACCAGATAAACAAAACTTACCATCCAGATGAACCTGGAGGTATGCACTACATTCGGCAGTATTTTTTCATCGCGTGCTTCTCCCACGTACATTTTAAATGCCCCGGAAAAACCACGCACAAAAAATGAGAGCGCAATAACCACTATGCCCTGGCCTCCGAGAAACATAATCAGATGCCGCCAAAGATTGTGAGTATAGGATATATGGTCGAGATCCTGCACTAAAGCTAGACCTGTAGTAGCAAATCCGGACATGGCATCAAAACATGCATCGAGGAAAGACTTCCAGTGACCGCTTAAATATAGCGGTATAGCACCCAGGAACATAGCCACGACCCAAGAAAGACTGACCACAATCATGCCCTGCATCCAGTTCAAATCCTTATCGGTGTGGCAAACTTTAACCAGGAGTAGCCCTAAGAAAACAGATATTTCAATACTGATAAGAAAATCCAGGGTAGGATTAAATTCTCTAAAACATAACCCGGCCAAGATCGGGATGACCATGGTAAAGGCCAATCCCAGGATTATTTTTCCAAGATAGAAACCAATGATTTTTAAATCTTCCAGGCGGGGTTTAAGGATCATAATTTAAAATAGATTGCCAGACAGATTAATAAGGCTGCCAGCATGATAGAAAAAACGTATAGAAGTTCAGTAACAATACCGAAGACAATATTTAAAGCAGGCTTAAATCTCATTTTTAAAACTTCCCGGCTAAAAGGCTTAATAGCTGAGGTTCATTGCCAACCAAGGTAAGCGCGATTACATCATCCCCGGGTTTAAGCACCGTATTACCCTTGGGCAGAATCACCTCTTCTCCGCGGACGATAGAAACCAGGACAGCGTCTTGAGGCAAAGTAATATCTTTTACTTCTTTATTAATCACCGGCGAATCACTGGGCAAATCCACGCGCACTATAGCGAGTTTGCCGCGCTTAAAACTCATTAAATTCACAAAATCGGAAAAGGAAACCTCTTCTTCAATAACTTTAGCAATAATCTTGGTGGAATCAACCGGCACATCAACCCCAAGTTCATTAAATGTATGCTCATTATCAGGGTTGTTCACTCGGCCGACTGTGCGCTGTAGATTAAATTTCTCTTTGGCTAATTGGCAAATAATCAGGTTATCTTCATCCTCGCCGGTAACTGCAGCTAAAACATCAGCGCGCTCAATCCCAGCCTCTTCTAGTATCTTAGGATCACATCCATCGCCATTAACCACCAAGGCCTCTAATTCCTTGGCGATTTCATCGCAGACTATGCGGTCTTTATCAACAATACTTACCGTATGTTTCCCCTGGCAGAGCCTTTTAGCTAAGAAATAGCCTACTTTGCCAGCGCCAATAATTAAAATATACATATCTACTTCTCCCCTAAATGGAACTTTTCCCTTACCCCTTGAAGGCTGGAAACTTTAACTACGCCCATTAAGGTGTCTTTGTTTTTTAAAACAGTCTTGGACTCAGGAATAATAACCCCCTGCATCTTCTTAATTGCCACTACTATAAATTCTCCGGGAATATTTATATCCTGAATGGTTTTTCCCACCAATTCGTTCTTTACTTCAATTTCAATAACTCCTAGATCCTTGGATTCAATCAGGTAACTGGAAAACCTGCTTTCAATTATTTTATCCCTTAGCATGGATGAAAAGAGCATTGTTCCGCTGATAATATCCAAACCAAGGGCTGCGTAAATATGTGCCCGCTGCGGATCATATACGCGCGCAAAGACTTTAGGCACGCGGAATATCTTTTTGGCAACCTGGGCACTGATTAAATTAGTGTTATCTCCGTTAGTCACCGCACAAAAGGCATCCGCTTTCTCAATCCCCACCTGTTTCAAAAGCGCCAGGTCAAAACCATTGCCTACCATAGTTAAACCATTAAAGGTGTCTCCGAGACGGGAAAAAGATTCCCGTGATTTATCAATGATCACTACATCATGACCCTCTCCAGACAAAAGCTTGGCCAGCTCTGCTCCCACCCTTCCGCAACCTGCAATAATTACATACATAGATAACCCCTTCGCCTAAAGGAACAACCTTACTTCTTAATTATCTCAACTATCTTATTGAAAGCAGGATTATCTCTTACTGCTAAATCTGCCAATATCTTGCGATCCAGATTAATCTTAGATTTCTTCAGGCCGCTCATAAATACGCTATAAGTAATCCCGGATTGCCGACAAGCTGCGTTAATACGCGCAATCCAAAGTCTACGGAATTCACGTTTCTTTTTTTTACGGTCCCGGTAAGCATACCTAAGCGCATGCATCAATGTTCTTTTTGCCTGCTGGTATTGCTTACTGCGGTCTCCCCAAAATCCTTTAGCTTGCTTTAAAACCTTCTTCTTCCTCTTACGAGTTGCTACACTGTGACTAGCCTTTGCCATGTTTTCTCCTTTAGAACATTACCTTAACCATAAGGTAACATCGATTTGATAAATCTTACTTCTTTTTTTCCAGCAAGTGTTTTGCGTTTTCTTAAATTTCTTATTTTACTGGTTTTTTTTGATGAAGCTAAGTGGCTTTTGCCACCGGGTGAATATTTTACCTTACCTTTTTTGGTAAGTTTAAAACGTTTGGCTACCCCTCTTTTTGTCTTTAATTTTCCCATTTTTTCTCCTTGCACAGAAAGTGCACACCGGCCCATCCATTTAGGCCGGGTGTTAGCCCGCAAGGGCACACCCACGCAATTTTCGCCACCTGGCGAACACTGACCCAATTCCTGTCTGGGTCAGGTGCCTTTACTGGCGCGCGGGGTGTTACTACCGGCGCGATGCTTATCAGCGTTTGGTGCTGATTAGCGCCGGGTGTTTTATTATATCTTATTTTGGTGAAATCACAAAGGACATAATTCTACCTTCTAGTGACGGTGCCTTTTCTACTTGACCTTCACTCTGCGCATCAATAATAAATTTATCTAAAACCTTTCTTCCTAAATCTAAATGTTCCATCTGCCTGCCACGGAAGAAAAGATTTACTTTAACTTTATCTTTTTTCTTTAAAAAACTTACAGCTTGTTTAACCTTGGTCTCAAAATCATGCTCGTCTATATTCGGTTTAAGGCGGATTTCTTTAAGACGACCCTGTTTCTGGTGTTTCTTGGCTTCGCGTTCTTTTTTTTCGAGGTCATATTTGAATTTACTGAATTCAATAATCCGGCAAACCGGCGGAGTAGCAGCTGGAGCAACCTCCACTAAATCTAACTCATGCTGGCTGGCAATCTCTAAAGCCCTCTGTGCAGACATTACCCCCAATTGGCTCCCGTCGTGGCCAATGACCCTAACCTGCGGCGAGCTGATCCTCTCGTTTATACGAATGAACTTTTTTATAGCAACCACCTCACTTTCTATTTATGTTGCTGGATCTGATTAATCAACCCCTCAATAAATTTATCTAATGCAATTGCGCCCTGATCACCGCTACCCTTTTTACGCACACTTACCTGCCCCTGTTTTGCTTCCCGGTCTCCTAATATTAAACAGTAAGGAATCTTATTTAATTCCGCGTTACGGATCCTCTTGTCTAAGGTTTCATTACGTATATCCATATCTACGCGTATTTGATTTTTTTCTAACTCTTCCTTTACTTTCTGGGCGTAAAGAGCAACCGATTCCTTAATCGGAATTAACAAAACCTGAGTAGGGCTTAACCACAAAGGGAGCTCCCCTTTGTAATGCTCAATCAACGCGCCGATAAATCGCTCCAGGCTTCCCAATAAAACTCTATGCAGCATAATCGGCTGCTGTTCTTTACCTTCGGCATCGACATAAGTCAGATCGAATCTTTTAGGTAAAGCAAAATCGCACTGGATAGTTGCGCATTGCCAGGTCCTCTTAAGTGCATCCTTTAATTTTATATCAATCTTAGGGCCGTAAAAGGCGCCGTCACCCTGGTTAATTTCATAAGACAGGCCTTTTTCTTTCAAGGCATCTTCAAGCGCGCTAGTTGCCTTTTGCCAATCTTCATCCGAACCAATAGATTTTTCCGGCCGGGTACTTAACTCAATCCCCCATTGCTCGAAACCAAAAACCTTCATTGTTTCAAAAACAAAATCAATTATCTTTTTAATTTCCTCTCTTAATTGCTCCGGCAAACAAAATATATGCGCATCATCCTGGGTAAATCCACGCACGCGCAGCAGCCCGTGCAAAACCCCGGCTTTTTCACGTCGGTAAACCGTACCTAACTCAAAGAGCCTTATGGGAAGTTCGCGGTAAGAACGGCTCTTTGATTTATAAATCAAAATGTGCCCCGGACAATTCATCGGCTTTAAAACAACCTCCCGGCCTTCTTCATCGGAAGAAAAATACATATTTTCTTTGTAATAATCATAATGACCGCTGATCTTCCAGAGCGCGACATCCATAATATGAGGAGTAATTACCATTTGATATCCGCGTTTTAGATGCTCCTTTTTTTCATAGTCTTCAATGATCGTACGTAAAAGCGCTCCCTTAGGATGATAAAAAACTAACCCGGCTCCGGCCTGCTCATGGTAAATATCAAATAACCCCAGTTGCGGCCCCAGTTTCCTGTGATCACGCAACTTTGCTTCTTCTAAGGAATTTAAATATTCTTCTAATTCTTTTTTTGTATTAAAACAGGTGCCATAAATCCTCTGCAGCATGGGGTTAGTTTCAATCCCATGCCAATACGCACCGGCGACTGATAATAATTTGAAGAATTTTATTTCCCCGGTAGAATTAATATGCGGGCCGCGGCAAAGATCTAAGAAATTATTCCCGGTCTTATAAATAGAAACGGTCTCATTCGATAAATCTTTAATCAGCTCAACCTTATAATCTTCTTTTAATTTTTCAAATAAACCTATTGCTTCATCTCTGCCTAATTCTTGACGTACGAAGGTTTCATCCTTATTGATAATTTTCTGCATCTCCTGTTCAATCTTAAGCAAGTCTTCGTTACTGAACGGTTCTTTTTTGTCAAAATCATAGTAAAACCCGTCTTCAATAGCAGGGCCTATTGCTAGCTTTGTCTCTGGCCAGAGTTTTTTCACCGCCTCAGCCATGACGTGGGAACAAGAATGTCTTAAAGTATTTAGATCCATATTTTGTTGAATAATTAAAATGGGCCCAAGTGGACTTGAACCACTGACCTTTGCGATGTCAACGCAACGCTCTAACCAACTGAGCTATGAGCCCGGGCATTTATTAAATTGGGCAAGAAGGGAGTCGGACCCTTACGACCTTGCGGCCAACAGATTTTAAGTCTGTCGTGTATGCCATTCCACCACTTGCCCGTTAAAAACTTAGAGGCGACGAGCGGAATTGAACCGCTGAATAGTTGTTTTGCAGACAACTGCCTTACCACTTGGCTACGTCGCCAAAAACTATAAATATTTTTTTACTTCCTTAACAATATCCTCTGTCTCTGCTAAACAACCTAACCCCACCTTGCCGCAGGCAAGCACGCCTTTACGCGGTGCAATAAATTTATAACCACAAGATTTTAATTTCGCGATATTACTTTGGGTAATCTTGTTATTATACATAAACTCATTCATTGCCGGGGCGATTAAAACTCTTGCCTTGCTTGCGCAAACCATACAGGTTAAAAGATCATCACAAATACCTGCGGAAATTTTGGCAATTATATTCGCTGTTGCCGGGGCGATCAAAATTAAATCCGCCTCTTGCGCCAAGGACACATGTTCAATCTCCCAGGTATCCGGATCATCAAAAATACCCGCTCGATAAACCCTATTCCCGCTTAAACTTGCGAAAACAATCGGCTTAATCAGCTCCTCTGCCTCTTTAGTCATAACTACCTTAACCGTAAAACCATATTCCTTAAACTTCCGGATAAGTTCGCACGCTTTATAAATCGCAATACTAGCAGTTACGCCTAAAATAATATTTTTCCTGGGCTTCTCCATTATTTTTATTCTTTTGTTTTTATTACTCTGGCCTCTATCTTACCCTGCTCAATCTCATGCAGGGCCACTGTAGAAGGCTTCGCGGAAGCCTCATCCACAACTAATCTTGGCTGCCCCTCAGCAAGCTCTAAGGCCCTTTTGGAGGCCAGAATAACCAGCTTATAAATAGAACCCAAACTCTTATCTAAAAGTTTCTCTCTGCCACGATATCCCATCTTTTACCCCCAAGTAATTGTTAAATGCCGCTTTCCTTTAAAAATATCTTCTTTAATTCTTTAAGAGCAATCCGCAGGTTCTGGTTCAGAATGCGATAATCAAATTGTGCGGCTGCCAAGATTTCCCGTTTCGCCAGACGCAGACGCTGCGTTACTTCTTTTTTATTAGTCTCTCTGCAACGGCCTTCAATCCTTGCCTTAAGCACGCTAAGTGAAGGCGGAAGGACAAAAACTGTTACCGAATTATAGGGATAGATTTTCTTAAGAATCCTTGCGCCCTTAAGGTCTAAACATAAACCAAGATGTTTGCCTTTTTTAAGCCGGTTTTCTACCAGCTCTCTAGGCGTTCCGTAATAATAGCCCAAATACCTTGTCCATTCAAGAATTTTTTTCGCTTTTAACAAGCGCCTAAATTCGCCTTTGCTAATAAAAAAATAGTCCTTACCCTGCTTCTCCCCTAAGCGCCTGGGCCGGGTAGTAACAGAGCGTGATTTTTCCAGCAATTTAGCTATTTTTCTATCTTGGATTAATCTAGTCAGAAGGGTAGTTTTACCTGAGCCCGAAGGCCCGGAGATTATAAAAATTTTACCTGGCTTATTTTGTATTTTTTTGGCTTTCACTACTCGATATTCTGCACTTGTTCGCGGATCTTCTCAATCTGGCTTTTCATCTGTACTGCACGCCCTGAAATAACCAGATCAAAAGACTTCGCCGCCAAGGTATTGGCCTCGCGTTGCATCTCCTGAGTAATAAAATCCAGCTCCTTGCCAACAGAACCGCCTTTAGCAATCTTCTGTTGAAAATTCTTTATATGAAAACTTAAGCGATCCATTTCTTCAGCGATATCCGCTCCTTTTAAGAAAGCTAAACGTTCCTCTTCCGCTTTTATCTTGCGGAGCCTTATTTTTACTGCCGAGCCGAACCTGCGCTTAATTAAAACTAAATCTTTTTTAAGTAACTCGCTTCTGTTTTTTAGTAAAACTGCCAAAGCCCTGCCCTCCTTCTGCCGCGTCTTTAACAACTCTAAAAGCGCCTGCTGAAGCAAGGGTTTAAGATGCTCCCAAATATGCGTACCCGCCGGTTTATTTTCCTTAAGCGACAAGATACCCGGCAGCCGGATTAAAGAATCCAGAGCCAACCCATCTTTAATCTTAAACTCCTTTTTTATATCATTTAACTCATGCAAATAATTCTTCAAAAGCTTGCGGTTTACAAATATACCCTGTGCCTCTTTACCCTTTATGTTTATGGCACAGAAAATTCTGCCCCGCCTGATTTTTGCCTCAATCTCTTTTTTTAATTTGTCCTCAATAGAAAGCATTCCTTCCGGCAGATGAAAAACGGTCTCCAGGAACTTATGGTTAGTACATCTTAATTCCACGCAAATTCTGCCGATAGAATCAATTTCTGCTTCTTGGCTGCCGAAACCAGTCATACTGCTAATCATTTTTAGCTCCAAACCTTGCTTACTATTTCTTCCCGCATTAAATCTTTTGTCGAATAAAGATCCACAATGATCTCGTCCGGCGCAAACCAAAGCTTGATCTCCCTTTCGGCTTCGGATTCATTGGATGAAACATGAATTACATTTTCGTAAACTCCGGATGTGGTTATCCTGCCATAAGAACCCCGGATAGAGGTCGACTCGGCTTCCTCGGGATTGGTAGCTCCTGCTAATTCCCGACATTTTTTAATCGCGTCCTCTCCCCAATAAACCAGGGCCATGACTTTCTTGCGATCGTGCAACTGCCCCTGGAGATATTTAATAATTTCCCCAAAAAACGGCTTATCTTTTAAATGCTTATAATGTTCTTCGGCCAACTCTTTTGATACGCGCACCATTTTTGCGGCGACGATTTCAAGTTTTGTCTCGGATAAACGTGTAAGGATATTTCCGGTGAGCGACTTCTTTAACCCGTCGGGCTTGATAAGAATTAAAACTGCCTGTTCCATTATTTATTTCCCTCCTTTAATTACATTGACGATACGCTCAAGATCTTCTTGAGAATAAAATTCAATATTAATATGACCGCGCTTTTTCCTTTTACTGATCCTGACCTTGGTAGCTAAAGCATGTTGCAACTGCTCTTCCAAAATAGCAACCAATGGTTCACGCTGGCCCTGGCCAATTTTTCTTTTTATTAATTTTGGCCGGTTGCTTTTAATCAAACTCTCCAGCTCGCGCACAGAAAGCCCCTTAGAAATAATATCTTGAACAAGTTTACGCTGATGGTTTGCATCTTCTATCTCTAGCAGGGCGCGGCCATGCGCAAAACTAATGCGCCCATTTTTCATCTCTTCTTGAATCTCATGGGGAAGCTTAAGCAACCGTAACGTGTTAGTAATAGTAGCCCTTGCCTTACCTAAAACTTCGCTTATTTTTTCCTGAGTAACTTTAAATTTATCTATTAAGTGTTGATAAGCATGTGCTTCTTCAATAGGATTCAACCCCTCCCTCTGAATGTTTTCAATTAGAGCCAACTCTAGGGAATCTTGATCGCTTACATCGCGCACAATAACCGGTATCTCCTTTAGGCCCAAGATGTTAGAAGCACGAAACCTTCGTTCTCCAGCAATTAATTCATAATTATCCCCCCTGCGTCTAACCAAAAGTGGCTGTATAACTCCTTTTTCTCTAATAGACTGAGATAATTCTTCTATACTTGCCTGGTCAAAGCTTTCTCTTGGTTGAAAGGGATTCGGTTTTATTTGTCCAGACTGGACATAAATAATCTCTTCTTTATGTGTTTCGCCTTCAACCGTTCTCTCTGGAATTAATGCGCTTAAACCTTTTCCTAAAGCCCGTCTTTCCATTAAGACTCTCCTTGTCCCTGTGGGATTTTTGAATTCAACGGTAAACCTAATATTTCTTTACTAAGCTCTTCATATTTTTGAGCACCAAGAGAACCCGGGTCATACAAAGCAATGGGTTTTCCAAAACTTGGCGCCTCGGTTAAACGAACATTCCTGGGAATCACGGTCTTATAAACTTTCTCCTTAAAATGATTGCGCGCCTCTTGAATAACTTCCTTAGTGAGGTTAGTGCGGAAATCTGCCATAGTCAAAAGCACACCTTCAATTCCTAGGGATGGATTAAGATTTTCTTTCACAAGTCTAATGGTATTATGTAGTTGCGTCAATCCTTCCAGGGCATAATATTCACATTGCACTGGGATTATAACTGAATCAGCAGCGCATAAACCATTGATTGTAAGTAACCCCAGGGAGGGAGGTGAATCGATAATCAAGAAATCAAAATTTTCTTTTTCTTTTTGTAAAGCTCTTTTTAGTCTATATTCCCGGCCTAATGCCCCAACTAACTCTACTTCTGCTCCGGTTAAATCTAAATTAGAAGGCGCAAGCGTAAGGTTATCAATACCAGTCTTCTGCAAAATATCAACAAGCTCGGATTCTTCAAGAAGAATATGATATGTGCTTTTTTTAATATCATGCTTGTTTATCCCAATTCCGCTGGTTGCGTTTGCCTGAGGATCCAAATCAATCAGCATAACTTTCTTGCCTGACATAGCTAGATATGCTGCGAGGTTAATGGAAGTAGTAGTTTTACCTACTCCGCCCTTTTGATTACAGATTGCGATTATTTTACCCATTGATATTGCTGTAGTTACGCTTAGTTCCCCGGGAAACATCCCTTTTGACTAAATCAATTATCTCAAAACTAAAACGAATGTCAAGTGTTTTCTTTATTTGAAATCGCGCTTACGCGCACCTTAGCAGGCTTAGCTCCAGGCATACCAAAAAGACCTTTTTTCTCTTCAGATAGAACCTGTATTTTTACACTTTTTCGTGGCAGCTTTAATTCTAGTAAGGCCTTTTGTATGGCCTCTTCAACCGTGTTACCCTCAACTTCTAAATATTTTAGTCTTTTCATTTTTGTTTATTCATGCGCATTTGATAAACAAGCATTAACGCGCTATTTACAAACCAATAAAGCACTAATCCTGATGGCATCTGGTAAAAAATAACCCCAAACATAATAGGCATAATAATGGACATCATTTTTTGCTGTTGAGCTGCTTCTCCAGTTGCTTTAACCATAGAAATCTTTTGTTGCACAAACATACCTATAGCCATTAAAATTGGTAAAATATTAACCTGGTTACCTAAAAGGGGTATTGAATTCTTAAAGGTAAAAATCTGATCCGGAGAAGAAAGATCTTTAATCCAAAGAAAATGTGCGCCCCTTAAGGCTACTGAACGAATCAATGCCTGATACAGAGCAAAGAAGATCGGCATCTGCAATAACAAGGGCAGGCAACCTCCAAGTGGGTTAACCTTATGCTCTTTATATAGTTCCATTATTTCCTTGTTCAATCTTTGGGGATTGTCCTTAAGCTCTTTACGCAAAGCTTCTATTTTAGGCTGTAAAGCTTGCATTTCTTTCATAGAACGCATTTGCTTTAACGAAAGAGGGAAAAGCAGAAAATAAACTGCGATACTTAATATTATTATTGCTAAACCCCAATTATGCACTAAGCTATAAAAAAATCCCAATAACTGTAAAAGCAGCTGAGCGATAAAATCAAAGACACCATAATAAATAATCCCTGTCCATTCTGGTTTAATACTGTTAATAGTTTTTAAATCCTGCGGCCCCAAATAGATATGATATAAATGTCCAATCTGTTTACCAGGATTTAGCTTAAATTCGGTGTTTAATATTCCTACTTCAGATTCCTGGGGGCTAATCTTCTTAATATAGGCTCCGGCCACCGCATCAGCTGGCTCAAGAATAGCACAAAAATATTGATCGCGTAATCCAATAGAATTTACATCCTTAGTAGTAAATTCTTTCCCCGCTGAAATATGTACTGATTTTTCTTTACCGTTTAGGAAAATATCCTGGTAGCGCGACTGGGTATTTTTAGCGGAAAGATCCAGCCGGCCTAAAACTATTTGAGAATTGAAAAGAAGGGGGGAAGGTGACAAGTTTTGAGTCTTAATCTCTAAGTCTATGACATAACTATTGTTAGGAATAATATACTTCTTAACAATACGCTTATCTTTATCCTGATAAACAAACGAAATCTGCTCTTTGCTTATACTCTCTTGTTTGAACAAATTACTGGCATCGCTGAGCAAGCCAATTTTAAGCGGCAGGCGATGTTCGAGTTTGTTTTTAAAAACCACTTCTACAATAGCAGCTCTGGCTGGATCAAAAATAATATCCCGGCTATCTTGAGTGAATTTCACAACCTCTTTTACGGGATCCAGAACAGGCGGGGTTAAAGTTGCTACCTGGTTATTGGATGAATTTTGCTGTACTGGAGCATTTATTTGTACCTTATCAGCTATAACTCCTTTATTATCAAGTATTTGCGATTTAGGGGCCAAGGCTGACCAGCTCAATAAAACTAACAAAGATAAAGCGATAGCTAATACTAAACGTTTTTCCATATATTTTATGTTAAGGGATCATAACCTGACTGACCAGAAAAAGGATGACAACGCAGAATCCTTTTTAGCCCCTTACATCCTCCTTTAATTAACCCATATTTTAAAATTGCTTGTCTTGTATATTCGGAACAACCAGGCTCAAAGCGACAGGTTGCCGGAATAACCGGTCTTATATACTTCTGATATGCAGCTATCAAATTAAGCGTTAGGTTCGCTGGCGTTAAATACAAAGCGTCTCTCCTATCACACACAGAGACGCTTCCTGCCTTTGCTCCGTCGACGTGCCAAAGTCTTTCGCCCGGACTTGGTAGACATTTTTTTGCGAAAACCTTGGCTTCTCTTGCCGACAATATTTGTTGGCGTGGTTAAATTTTTCTTCATTTTAAATTCTCCTTGTTTTATCCCTCCAGCTTATTACAAAAACAGTTTGAGGGAAATTGTGAAAATCACTCAAGCGCTTTTCTTGATTTTTGTGAATTGTAACACACATTCACCTGGCGGTCAAGTTTTTTATTGACGTTCTAACATATTATTGTATAATAACTGACGTTTATCTTTTTTGCTTGCAAGGATTTTTGACTCTGTTATAATAGCTGTGTTTTAGCTAAATCCATGATCACATTTTTATCCACAGATTTATGCAAGTTGTGTATAAACTGTTAATTCTGTTACAACAGCAAGAGGGAAATTTGCCAGTAATATAAGTTTTTATCAACGGGGTGGACATGTTGGAGCTTACTAAAAACTGGGAAGAGGCGCAGGGTGATTTGAAATCCAAGCTAGGAGAGACTATTTTCGCTACCTGGATATCGCCGTTAAAATTTTTTGCCGCAGATAAACAGAATATCAACCTTGAGGCACCAGACCAATTTTTCAAAGACTGGGTTGAAAAACACTACCTCGGACTTATCCAGGAAACCTTAAAAAATAAAGGCTTGAATAATCTGTTAGTAAAACTAACCGTGGGAAGCCCTCAAGAGAATTTGCACATACTCAATAAAACTAATGAGACAAATGTTAAGAGCGTTCCCGCGGCAAGTTTTGTTAACCTAAACTCGCGCTATACTTTTGAAAACTTTGTAGTCGGACCGGCGAATCGACATGCTCACGCCTATTCGCTTGCTGTCGCTAACTCGCCGGCTAAAACATATAATCCGCTGTTTATTTATGGCGGCGTAGGGCTGGGTAAAACACATCTTATCCAGGCCATCTGTCATCAAATAAAAAATAGCGGCCCCGCAGGAACAAAAATATGTTACGTATCTAGCGAAAAATTTACTAACGAACTGATTGATGCCATTTTACACCGCACCACATCGAGCTTCCGGCAAAAATACCGCAATCTTGATGTTCTGGTTATTGATGACATCCACTTTATTGCTGGTAAAGAATCCACGCAGGAAGAATTTTTTCATACCTTTAATGCCCTATATGATGCGCACAAACAAATCGTATTTTCCTCTGACCGGCCACCTAAAGAAATTACTAACCTACAAGAAAGGTTGGTTTCGCGGTTTGGTTGGGGACTAGCTACAGACATCCAACCTCCGGATCTAGAAACGCGGGTTGCAATCCTAAAGAAGAAAATTGAACGCGAACCTATTAGCGTACCCGATGATGTGATATTTTTCATCGCTCAATTAATCAAAACAAATATCCGTGAATTAGAAGGGGCATTAATCAGGACAGTCGCTTATTCTTTATTAGAAGAAGAGCCAGTAACCTTACAGCTGACTAAAGAAGTACTTAAAGACCTCTTAAAGGAACCGAAGAAATTAATTACTGTGGATTTTATCCAACGCTGTGTGGCTGAAGAGTTTGGGGTATCTTTACAAGAGTTAAAAACCAAACGACGTAACAAACAAGTTGTATTCCCCCGGCAAATTGCCATGTATTTAAGTAGAGAGTTGACAGATTTATCTCTTCCTGAAGTAGGAGAACTTTTTGGAGGCAAAGATCATACTACAGTCTTACATTCTTATAAGAAAATTAAAGAAGAGATTTACAAAAACCCAGAGTTAAAAGAACGGGTAGAAAAAGTTATTCAAGTTATTAAACAGTAATTCAAGGGTTATTAGGTAGAATTTTTTGTTCTAATTTACTATTAATATAAAGGGTTGCGCGTTTTTCAACAGAAACCTAACCCCTTTAATACTACGACGATATTAAGTTTTTAAATATATATATAAATAGAAGGAGATTAGATAATGAAATTTAAAGTGCAAAAAGATAAGTTAGTTGTTGCAATTCAAACCGTACAAAATGTAATTACCACAAAATCCGCCCTACCTATTCTCTCTAATATATTAATTGAGACTCAACAGGAGACCATAAGGTTAACCGCAACAGATTTAGATATAGGGATAACTTGTGTAATTCCTGTGGATATCCAGGAGCAGGGCGCAATTACTATTCCTGCTAAAAGATTTAGTGATATAGTTAAGGAATTTCCGGTTGATATTGTTAGTGTTACTACTAAAAAGAATAATCTTGTAGTAATTGATTCTGAATTATGCCAGTTTAAAATTATGGGCTTGGCAAAAGAAGAGTTTCCTAAACTTCCAGAGTTTAAAGATAGAAAAGTTGTTAAAGTTGAGCAAGTGGTTTTAAAGGAGATGTTAGCCTTAACTTCTTTTGCGGTATCTTTTGATGAAACAAGGTATATTTTAAACGGAATACTTTTTAAGATTAATAAGGGGGTTTTAACCCTTGTTTCTACTGACGGTAAAAGATTAGCGATTGCGGAAAGAAAGTTAAATATAGAACTAGATGTTGATTTAAGTATAATTGTTCCAATTAAAACGATACATGAGTTAAACCGCAACCTAAAAGAGGGGGGAGAGTTATCTTTAGTGGTTGGCAGCAACCAAGCGCTTTTTGATCTGGGGGGAGTGGTAATAATTTCACGCTTAATTGAGGGAGAATTTCCGGATTATAAGCAAGTTGTTCCTCTGGTATCTGAAAATAAAATGAAGATCGACCGCAGTCAATTCTTATTAGCGGTAAAAAGAGCAGCGCTATTGGCTACTCCGGATTATCAGGCGGTAAAATTAGAGGTATTTAAAAATAAACTTGTAATTTCTAAATCCACGCCAGATGTAGGTGAATTTCATGAAGAGCTGGCAGCGGAATATCAGGGCAGGGAATTGATTATTGGTTTTAATCCGGTTTATTTAATGGATATTTTGAAAAATCTCAGCGATGAAGTTATTAACCTGGAATTAACTGATGGAGAGAAGCCGGGGGTTATCCGCATCAGCGGTTATATTTACATAGTACTACCTATGCGTATTAATTAAGAGAATGGAGATTTTGAAAAACACGGTAGATGAAGTTATGCGGGGTCTGGCAGCTAAAAAAACAGATTCTTCCGTCGGGGGTCCTCAAGAGTGGTTAAAAAAAGCCTTGACAAAGAAGGAGTTGGGGCATATAAAAGTTAAATATTTTAGTAAGGGGGTTCTTGGGTTAAGCGTGGACTCTTCCGCTTGGCTGTATATATTAAGTCTTAAGAAGGAGGAGTTGTTAAATAGATTAAAAAAAGAAAGTCCTGGATTGAAAAATATAAATTTGCGTATAGGGGAAATCTCGTGAAAAAATCGAAAGAAGACATAGACAATAATCCGAAGCCGGCAGAAAAAGCCAAGGCCTACGATGCTACTAGTATCCAGGTTTTGGAAGGTATCGAGGCGGTTAGGCGCAGACCCGCGATGTATATTGGGGATACCTCGACACGTGGTTTGCACCACTTAGTTTACGAGGTTGTTGATAATAGCGTTGACGAAAGCCTGGCAGGTTTTTGTGATTACATTTCTGTTTCTGTGCAAGCAGATAATAGTGTAACAGTGGTTGATAATGGCCGCGGCATACCGGTAGACATGCATAAGACCGAAAAGAAACCTGCGGTGGAGGTGGCCTTAACCACTTTGCATGCCGGAGGTAAATTCGATCACCGTTCTTATAAGGTTTCTGGTGGTTTGCATGGAGTAGGGGTAAGTTGCGTTAACGCGCTTTCGGATTGGCTGGAGGTAGAAGTAAAAAGGGACGGTAAAATTTATCACCAGCGTTATGAACGTGGCAAAACCGTATCCAAACTTACGGTCATTGGTAAAAGTAATTCCACGGGTACCAAAATTACTTTTAAACCGGACAAAACAATTTTTACCAAAACAGATTACTCCTACGATATACTCTCACAGCGCCTTAGGGAGCTGGCCTTTTTAAATAAGGGGTTAAAAATAAAATTGGCGGATGAGCGTTCGGACAAAGAAACGGTTTTTGAGTTCTCCGGCGGGATTGTCTCATTCGTTGAGTACCTCAATAAAAATAAAAACCCTTTGCACAACAAAGTGGTTTATTTTGAGAAGCTTCAGGATGATATTAATATTGAGGTTGCCTTACAGTATAATGATGGCTATGCCGAAACCCTGTTTTCTTTCGCCAATAATATAAATACTATTGAAGGAGGAACGCATCTGTCCGGGTTTAAATCCGCACTTACCCGCGGGATTAATCAATACGCCAAATCTAAAAACTTACTTAAGGACAATATTGCTATTAGCGGTGATGATGTACGCGAAGGTTTAACTGCGGTAATTAGCGTAAAGGTCCCTAATCCTCAGTTTGAGGGACAGACTAAAACTAAGCTTGGTAATTCCGAGGTAGAAGGATTGGTGGCTTCGGCCAGCCTTGATGCACTTTCCAGCTATTTTGAGGAAAACCCATCTGTTGCTAATAAGATTATAGAAAAAGTAATTGTAGCTTCGCGTGCCAGAGAAGCTGCGCGTAAGGCCAGGGAGTTAACTCGCAGAAAAGGCGCGTTAGAAGGTGCGGGCCTGCCCGGTAAATTAGCAGACTGTTCGGAACGAGATGCAGCTTTATGTGAACTTTACATCGTGGAAGGAGATTCTGCAGGCGGTTCAGCAAAGCAAGGACGCGACAGAAGATTTCAGGCTATTCTACCCATTAAAGGTAAAATCTTAAATGTAGAAAAATCACGATTGGATAAAATTTTGTCTAATGAAGAGATACGTACCATCATTACCGCATTGGGGACCGGTATTGGTGAAGAATTTGATCTCTCTAAATTAAGGTACCATAAACTTATGCTTATGGCAGATGCGGATATTGATGGTTCGCATATACGCACCCTGCTTTTGACATTGTTATACCGTCAAATGCCCAAACTAATAGAAGGGGGGCATGTTTATATAACTCAACCGCCTCTATATAAAATTAAAAGAGGCCAGCGCGAAGAATATATTCAGACTGAACAGCAGATGGATGATCTATTGTTAGATTTAGGCAGGGAAGGGCACAAGCTATTACGAGTAAAAGATAAGCAGGGTTTTACAGATAACCAATTTAAAGAGCTTCTGAAATATTTAGCTGAGCTGGATAAACTTGGAAGGTATTTAGATAAAAAGGGAGTAAACTTTGCAGATTATATCAATTCTAGACATCTAAAAACCAAAAAAATGCCTATTTATAGGATAAAAGTGGATGGAAATACCCTTTTTGCATTTTCCGATAAAGAACTAGCTGCCATCACAGAAAAAGAAGGCAAGGAAGCAGAGCAAGATGTTTTGGAGCTTTTTGAGTCGCAGGAAATCGAACAGGTAATTGCTAAGATTGAGAAGCTTGGTTTTGATGTTGAAAGTTATTTTAGTAACACTGTTGTTTCTAGGCCGGGTGTAGCCAAAGAGGCGGAAAAGAAATTGAAAGCAGTTTACCGTATTACTAATGATGGAGACACCAAAGAAGTTTTTAGTTTAAGGGATGTACTCGCGTATATCAAGGAAATAGCTGTTAAGGGTATGCATATACAAAGGTACAAAGGTTTGGGTGAAATGAACCCGCAGCAGCTTTGGGATACTACTATGGATCCGGAAAAGAGGACAATTCTGCAGGTAGTTTTAGAGGATGCGGTTGAGGCGGATAAGATGTTTACAGTTTTAATGGGGGATCAGGTAGAGCCTCGCCGCCAGTTTATAGAAGATTATGCACACCAGGTAAAGAATTTAGACGTTTAGCCATGGAAATAATTATACCGGGAAAACATAAGAAGGCCATTCATCCTGTCCTTGTTTTTAAGGAGGCCTGGGGTATTTGTTGGAATAACCTGGGAAAGCTGAGTGTTATTTATTTGATTTTTAATTTACCAATCGCCGTTATTTATTTAACGCCAATGGCAAGGGAGCTTCAGAATCAAAGAGCTAACCTTTCGGCAGCTCTTTGGATTTTCCTTCCGGTATTAATATTAAGTATTTGGGGCCACATTGCCTTACTGCTTAAAGTTAGAAAGGCGGCTGAACTTGAGGATTACACAATTGTCCAAAGTATAAGCCAGGTAAAGCCTTTCTTTTTAAAATATCTGGGAGCGGGTTTAATTATTACTTTATTTTTAACAGGGGTGATGATGTTGGGTGGGATATCTGTTGCAGTGATTTTTCCATTATTGTTTAAGGTTAATAAAATACTGGCAGTATCTATTTGCCTTGTCGTGGCAACAGCGGCTATTGGGTTTTTTATCTATTTTATGCTGCGTTGGTCTCTTGCCACAACAGTTTGTGTTCTTGAGGATGCCCGGCCCGTTGCCGCTTTAAAGCGCAGCCTTTCCTTAGTTACGGAATATGTACATCCGGTTGTAGGGACTTATTGCCTGTTTATGCTTATATATATTATTTGCCTGCTTGCCATTATTATTGCCGGGGTATTTTTAGGCGTAGGCAATGATGTTAATCAGTCTAACCGGGTGGGTGTAATATTTAGTATATTAATAAATATTGTGCTGGTGCCGTTTTGGATCACGATCACAGTAGTGTTGTATAAAAAATTAAAAGAGGCGTTAGAAACCAATGTATACGCGTAACGATAAAATAATTCCGGTTTATATTGAAGATGAGGTAAAGGACTCTTATTTGAATTATGCGATGAGCGTGATTGTCGGCCGGGCCCTGCCGGATGTTCGTGATGGCCTAAAGCCAGTGCATCGCAGGATTCTTTATGCGATGCAAGATCTTAACCTTGAACACTCCAGGCCTTATAAAAAATGCGCACGTATAGTCGGTGAAACCATGGGTAAATATCATCCCCATGGAGATATGGCTATTTACGATACTCTAGTAAGAATGGCGCAGGATTTTACTTTACGCTATCCCCTGGTGGATGGCCAGGGAAACTTTGGTTCAGTGGATGGAGATACTGCTGCAGCGATGCGTTATACTGAGGCTCGTCTTGCTGCAATTTCCGAGGAGTTACTTGGGGATATTGATAAGGATACGGTTGTCTTCGGGCCCAACTTTGACTCTTCATTGAAAGAGCCCTTACTTTTACCGGCCAGCCTTCCTAACCTTTTAGTAAACGGCTCAAGCGGTATTGCTGTGGGCATGGCTACGAATATACCTCCGCATAATTTGAATGAAGTTTGTGATGCGATTATTTATCTGCTTGATCATCCTGACGCTGAAATTAAAGACCTTATGCGTTATATTAAAGGGCCGGATTTTCCCACCGGAGGATTAATTTGCGGTAAAGCTGGGATTAAGGACGCCTACATGACAGGCAGGGGTAAGCTTTTGGTGCGCGCCAAAGCAACTGTTGAGCATCAGAAAAACGGGAAAGATTTGATCATTTTTACCGAGATTCCTTATCAGGTACAGAAATCCGGAGTTATTGAGTCTATCGCTGCTTTAGTTGATGATAAAAAAATTGAAGGCATATCTGATATACGTGATGAATCGGACAAAGAAGGTATGCGTATTGTGATTGAGCTTAAGCGCGATGTTGAATCACAGATTATCCTAAATCAGCTTTTCAAACACACCCAGCTGGAAAATACATTTGGCATTATTATGCTGGCCCTGGTGGATAATCGGCCTAAGGTTTTAAATCTACGCCAGGTATTGGATTGTTATGTTGAGCATCGCAGAGTGGTTATCCGCAGGCGTACACAGTTTGAATTAGATAAAGCCTTAAGGCGTGCGCATATTTTAGAAGGTTTGAAAATCGCGCTTAAGTTTATAGATCGGATTATCAAGGTTATCAAGACCTCCAAGAGCGTAGAGATTGCCAAGCTAAATCTAATGAAGGAGTTCGGGCTTTCCGAGATTCAGTCACAGGCGATCCTTGAAATGCAGTTGCAACGCTTGACTGCCCTGGAGCGCGATAAAATTGACGCGGAGTATGAAGAACTTTTAAAGAAAATTGAATTATGCCGGGCGATTTTAGCTTCACAGAAAAGGATTGAAGCAATTATTAAGGAAGAGCTTGAAAACTTAAAGAAAAAGTATGGGGATGAGCGACGCACGGATATTGTAGGTGAGGCGGAGGAGTTGGAGGTTGAAGATTTAATCGCCGAAGAGGACGTGGTGGTAACAATCAGCCACGGCGGTTACATTAAACGCCTGCCGGTAAGTTCGTACCGCAAGCAAAAACGCGGAGGCACGGGAGCAACAGGCGCGGAGCTTAAGGAAGAAGATTTTAGCGAGCATCTTTTTGTTGCCTCGACTAAAGACTATCTGCTTATTTTTACTGATAAAGGCCAGGTTCACTGGTTAAAGGTTTATGAAATACCTCAGGCCAGTCGTATTTCTAAAGGAAAAGCGATTGTTAATCTTGTGCAAATGGAACAGGCGGCCAAGGTTAGTTCAACTATTCCGGTAAAAGATTTTTCTCCGGATAAATATTTAGTCATGGTTACCAAGTTTGGGCAGGTTAAGAAGACTAAGCTTGAGGCATACGGGAATCCACGCAAGGGCGGGATTATCGGAATCACTTTGGAAAAAGATGATGTGTTGATTGGGGTAGAGATGACTGATGGCAAACAGGAGTTACTTATTGGGACCAAGCAGGGTAAGGCAATAAGGTTTTCCGAAGAAAAGGTGCGCGATATGGGCAGGGGAGCACAAGGCGTACGTGCAATCTCTTTGGCGAAAAAAGATGAAGTTATCGATATGGTAGTCCCGCAAAAGGCCTCTACTATACTTACGGTTACAGCTTTAGGTTTTGCAAAACGTACTACTATAGATGAATACCGGCTCACTAGCCGCGGTGGCAAAGGTGTAATCAATATCAGAGTTACGGATAAAAACGGTGAAGCTGTAAATTTAAAGACCGTAAATGACAAGGATGAGCTTATGGTTATTACTCAAAACGGAATATTCTTACGTTGCGCAATAAAAGATATTCGTGAAACCGGCCGCTCATCTCAAGGTGTGCGGTTGATCAAATTGCAGGACAAAGACCGGGTTTCTTGTGTCGCTCCGGTAATTGCCGAAGAAGAAGAGTAAACTCTGACCCTGTCGTCTAGCCTGGTCCAGGACAAGAGCTTTTCAAGCTCTCGACACGGGTTCAAATCCCGTCAGGGTCATAATATAGAATGTCCCGCTTCGTACCCGTAGCAAAATTAACTTTTTAATTTTGCTACACTCCGCGGGATTTCGCTAGACAAAAACTTAAGGTGCTCAATGTGCGGAATAGTCGGATATATCGGTGAAAGGCCAGCTCAAGAGATTCTTTTGACTGGCCTTAAGCGTTTAGAATACCGCGGATATGATTCCAGCGGCATGGCAATAATCCTGCCTGTTAAAAACACCCTGTCAATAAGAAAATCTCCCGGTAAAATCAGTGCGCTTGACAAACTGCTTAAATCTAAGCCTCTTGATGGTTCATTGGGGATTGCGCATACCCGTTGGGCTACCCATGGTGCGCCTACCCAGGCCAATGCTCATCCCCATGCTGATTGTGATAATGAAATTGCTCTGGTACATAATGGCATTATTGAAAATTATGAAACCTTAAGGAATCAATTACTTAAAGAAGGGCATATATTTCGAAGCCAAACTGATACAGAGGTTATCGTTCACCTTATTGAGAAGTTTTATACAGATATCCCCCTGGAGGATGCGGTACGCAAAGCCTTAAAATTAGTCACCGGTTCATTTGCTATTGCGGTTATTTCCAAGCGCGAGCCCGGGAAACTGATTGGTGCCCGTTCCGGAAGCCCCTTGATTGTGGGAATAGGTAAAAACGAAAATTTTCTTGCCTCGGATGCTCCGGCAATTTTAGAGTATACCAAGGATATAATTTTCTTAGAGGAAAACGAAATTGCGATTTTAAATAAAGACCGCTTTAAGGTAATCGACCTTGCCGGTAATGAAATAATTAAAAATCCGGTGAAACTTAACTGGGATATTGAGCAGGCACAGAAGCAGGGGTATAAGCATTTTATGCTTAAAGAAATCAATGAGCAACCGAAGATTATTGAAAACTTGATCAACCTCAGGGTATCAAAGGACAATAAAATTATTTTTAAAGAACAGCATATTAGTATTGAAAAGTTAAAAAGCATAAAAAACATCTTCGTCGTTGCTTGCGGTACGGCATATCATGCAGGATTAGTGGGAAAATATATATTTGAAACGCTTTCTAATGTCCCTACTCAAATAGATGTATCGAGCGAATTTCGTTATCGTGACTTGTTGATTAACAAAGATACCTTGGTTTTGGCAATCAGCCAGTCCGGAGAAACCGCCGATACTTTAGCGGGGGTCAGGCAGGCACGTAAATTCGGCGCCTCGGTAATTTCTATATGCAATGTCCTGGGCTCAACCTTAACTCGCGAATCAGATGGAGTAATGTATACTCATGCCGGACCGGAGATTGGCGTAGCTTCTACTAAGGCCTATACTGCGCAGCTGGCGGCAATTTATTTATTTGCTTTCTATCTGGCAAGAGTTCGTAATGCCATGCCGTCCGGTAAGATTAACAAGCTAATTAAAGAGTTGAGGAGTATTCCTAAGAAACAGGCAGAGATTTTAAAAGAACAGGATGCGATTGCCCGTGTTTCCCGCAGGCATTCTCACCTGGGTTCTTTTTTGTACCTGGGTAGAAATGTAAATTACCCTTCAGCCCTGGAGGGCGCTTTAAAATTAAAAGAAATTTCATACATTCCCGCCGAAGGTTATGCTGCCGGAGAGATGAAACATGGGCCGATCGCCTTAATTGATGAATATCGGGCGGTGGTTTGTATCGCGTCAGCCTCAAAAGTTTACGAAAAGATGGTTTCTAATATTCAGGAGATTCGTTCCCGGCGCGGCAAGATTATCGCTATTGCCACCGAAGGGGACAATAACATCAAAGAGTTGACCGGCGAAGTAGTTTATGTCCCTAAATGCGATGAATTGTTTTCTCCGCTTTTAGTTGCCTTGCCGCTGCAGCTTCTGGCATACCATATATCAGTTAAGCGTGGCTGCGATGTGGACCAGCCGCGTAACTTAGCCAAGTCAGTAACCGTGGAATAATGCTTTATATTGTTAGCACTCCCATCGGTAATTTAAAAGATTTATCTCTCAGGGCGATTGAAGTTTTAAAAAGCGTAGATTTAATTGCCTGCGAAGACACCAGGCATACAAAAATCCTGCTCGATCACTATCTCATTAAGACACCCACCACGAGTTTTTTTCAGCACAACAGATTTACAAAAGCAGACCACATCCTTGGTTTATTAAAAGAAGGCAAGGATATTGCTTTGGTTTCTGACGCCGGGACACCGGGGATTCTTGACCCCGGATATAATTTAATTAATCTGGCCATTAAAAATAACCTGGAAATGACTTTTCTTCCTGGGGCAGCGGCTTTTGTTAACGCGCTGGTAGTTTCCGGCAAACCCGCCCATGAGTTTTATTTCGGAGGATTTCTGATTAACCGGACTCAGGCACGTAAAAACCAGCTGGAAAAACTAAAGAAATTCGGCTGCACTTTAATTTTTTACGAATCTTGTCATAGAATTTTAGCCAGCCTGGAAGATATAAAAGTGGTTTTTGGCGATAAGGAAATTGTAGTAGCCAGGGAATTAACCAAGAAATTTGAAGAAATCCTGCGTGGAACCCCGGAGGTTGTTAGAAATAAACTTGCTAAAAATAAGCCTCGCGGTGAATTCGTGATAATTATTTAAAGAATAGGGATACTTATGCTTGACAAGGCCGCAGTTTGTGATATAGTTAAAGAAATAAGTAGGGACCTTTAAGTCCGGCTCAGTGAAGCTGGCAAGGCAAATAAAATGATTGAGATTGTATTAAAAAACATGAACCCTTGGCAAAACAGGCCAAGGGTATTTTTTTGTCTCAAGGTAGCAGAATAGCTCGAGGATATAAATGAAAGAAAAAGCCAAAATATTAGATAAAGAAGCAATTAATCGTTCAATTATGCGCATCGCACATGAAATTATTGAAAAAAACAAAGGTACTGCGGATTTGTGTGTTGTAGGCATAAGAAACCGCGGGGTTTATATTGCCAGGCGTCTGGCAGAGTGTATAAAAAAGATTGAAGGTATAGATATCCCCGCCGGCGCTTTGGATATTACGCTCTACCGTGATGATCTAGCTCTGGCTTCGGGCCAGCCTCTGGTGCGTAAAACCGAGATAGATTTTGATATAAATGATAAAAAATTAGTATTGGTTGATGATGTCCTTTATACTGGCCGTACGATCCGGGCGGCGCTAGATGCGTTAATAGATTTTGGAAGGCCACAATCAATACAACTAGCAGTTTTAGTTGATCGTGGCCACCGCGAGTTACCGATCCGGGCGGATTTTGTGGGGAAAAATATCCCTACCTCCAAACAAGAAGTGGTAGAGGTGCATCTTGAAGAATCCGACGGCAATGATGAGGTATTAATTGCGGAGAAAGAATAATGCTTTGGGCAAAAAAGGATCTTTTAGGGCTTGAATATTTAACACCGGAAGAAATTGAATTAATTCTTGAAACTGCTGAATCTTTTAAGGAGGTTTCTACCCGTGAGATAAAAAAGGTACCTGCCTTACGCGGTAAAACCGCAGTGAATCTTTTTTATGAACCGTCTACGCGTACCCGGGTATCTTTTGAAGTAGCTGCTAAACGGCTTTCCGCCGATGTTATTAATATTGCTACAGAAACCTCGAGCGTCCGGAAAGGCGAAACCTTAATTGATACAGGTAAAAACATTCAGGCGCTCAAGGCAGATATAATTATTATACGGCATAATTGTTCAGGGGCGGCAAACATGCTGGCACGCGCATTAGATATCAGTGTTGTCAATGCAGGAGACGGGTGGCATGAACATCCTACTCAGGCATTACTTGATATGTTTACGCTGAAAGAAAAGTTGGGGAAAATCAAAGGTTTAAATGTAGCCATTGTAGGTGATATAGCGCATTCGCGGGTTGCCCGCTCCAATATTTGGGGTCTGACTAAATTAGGGGCTAATGTTACTGTATGCGCTCCTGAGATGTTGCTTCCGGTTGGGATAGAGAAGACTGGGGTAAAAACATCAAGCAATATAGATGAGGTCTTGAAAGATACCGATGCAGTGAATGTCCTAAGGATGCAGTTTGAGAGGGATGAAGGTACGGCATTCCCTGAGCAGTTGGATTATTATAAAAAATTTGGCATTACCGAGGAAAGATTGGCTAAGGCTAAGAAAAACATTATTGTTATGCATCCCGGTCCGATTAACCGGGGGATTGAAATATCCAGCGAAGTGGCGGATGGGAAAAATTCAGTTATCTTAGAACAGGTAACTAATGGGATTGCCGTACGCATGGCGGTTTTGTTCTTAGTAGCCCAGGCAAGGGAAGCAAGAGCATGAGTATATTAATTAAAGACGGAAGAGTGGTTGATCCGGCGAATAAAATTGATGCTGTTTTGGATATTCTAATTGAAGATAATAAGATAGCCAAGATAGCCAGGGATATTAAAACGCAGGCAGATAGCATAATTGATGCAACAGGTAAAATTATTGCTCCGGGTATTGTTGATATGCATGTGCATTTACGCCAGCCCGGCAGAGAGGATAGGGAAACAGTATCCACTGCTACAGCCGCTGCTGTTAAGGGTGGAGTGACCACGGTTTTGGCTATGCCAAACACCAATCCGGCTATGGATTGCGTAGAAAACATCAAGTTGCTAAAAGAGGCAATTAATAAGGATGCTAAAATCAATGTGTTTGTCTGTGGCGCTATCACTAAAGGGCGCTTGGGTAAAGAATTAAGTCTGGCCGCGATGTTAAAGAAAAACGGCGCTTATGCATTAAGTGATGACGGTTGCTCCGTAGATGATAATGAGCTCATGCTTGAGGCATTTAAGAAAGCAAGGCAAGCCGGTATTTTGACTATCTGTCACTGTGAGGATAAAAAAATTTCCGGTAAAGGGGTGATTAATTTAGGTTTTAATTCTACGCGGCTGGGGCTGCGGGGCATTTCTAATGAATCAGAATATAAAAGAGTGGCGCGCGATATTGAATTGGCAGAAAAAGCTGGCGCAACCGTGCATATTGCCCACGTTAGCTGTCGGCAATCAGTAGAAATAATTGCCAAGGCCAAAAGAAAGGGCACAAAGGTAACTTGTGAAACCGCTCCTCACTATTTTTCTCTAACAGAAGACGCGCTTTTGGGATATGATACAAATATGAAGATGAATCCTCCGCTGAGAAGCCCTGAAGACCTGGCGGTGGTTAAGCAGGGCTTAAGGGATGGAACAATTGATGTTATTGCTTCCGACCATGCTCCGCATACGGAGAATGAAAAGGATATTGAATTTGAACGCGCAGAGTTTGGGGTGATTGGGCTGGAGACTGAATTAGCTGTAAGTATAACTGAGTTGATTGATTCAAAATTATTAGATTGGACCAGGCTGTTTGAGAAGCTTAGTTTTAATCCTGCCAAGATCTTAGGTATAGATAAGGGCTCTTTAAGCCAGGGAAGGGCAGCAGACGTAGTGATTATTTCCGGTGAAAAAGAATGGCAGGTTAGAAAAAATGAGCTGGTTTCTAAATCTAAAAACTCCGCATTCCTCGGCCGTACCTTAAAAGGAGTGGTAGATTATACAATTTGCAACGGAAAGATAGTATATAAAAAATAGAAAATGGAATTTATCGCCGATTTTCATATTCATTCAAAATACTCCCGGGCCACTAGCCGTGATATGGATGTTAAGCATTTGGCGGAGTGGGCAAAATTAAAAGGCGTTACCCTTATGGGTACCGGAGATTTTACGCATCATCTCTGGCTGGAAGAGTTAAAACATACATTAGAAGATTGTGGAAACGGTTTATATAAGCATGCAGGTATATATTTTATGCTTACTGCCGAAGTAAGCAGTATTTACTCTAAGGGCGGGCGTACCTACCGCATCCATAATTTAATTTTCAGCCCTTCATTTAAAAGCGTCGATAAGATAAATGAGAGGCTGGGTAGGATAGGTAACCTGGCTAGCGACGGCCGTCCAATATTGGGTTTGGATGCCGCAGAATTAGCGCGTATTGTCTTTGATATTGATGAAAACTGCATGATTGTACCTGGTCATATCTGGACTCCATGGTTTTCTGTGTTTGGCTCTATGTCGGGTTTTGATAAGATTGAAGATTGTTTTGAGGCGCAGACAGAAAAGATATTCGCCCTCGAAACCGGGCTTTCAAGTGACCCGACAATGAATTGGCGCCTGAGCGCTTTAGACAGGTTTACTTTAATCTCCAATAGCGACTCACATTCTCCTTCAAGAATTGGCCGTGAGGCAAATGTTTTTAACTGCGAACTGGATTATAAAACCATAAGGGATGTTTTAAAAACGAAAGACAAAAAAAGATTTCTTTATACCATAGAATTTTTCCCTGAGGAAGGTAAATATCATTTTGACGGCCACAGGCTTTGCGGGATCCGCTGGTCGCCCCAAGAAACTAAAGCGCATAACGGAAAATGTCCTAAGTGTGGCAAGAGTGTAACTGTGGGGGTAGCTAATCGGGTTGAAAAATTAGCTGACCGTCAAGAAGGGTTTGTTCCGGATAATGCCATACCTTTTAAGAATCTTGTTTCATTGGACCAGATAATTGCGGAAACAAAAGGCGTAGCCAAAACGAGCGTAGGGGTCGAAAGAGATTACCGCAGCTACTTAGCAAATTTTGGCACAGAGTTTGACATATTGATGCGCGCTTCCAGGGAAGATTTACTTAAAAAGTTACCAGCTAAGGTTGTTGAAGGCGTTATGAGGGCGCGAGCCGGCAAGGTTAGCATAAAACCCGGTTACGATGGAGAATATGGGATAATTTCAATATTTGACAAAGATAAGCCCGAAGAAAAACACGAACAACAGCTTGATTTGTTCTAAGAAATAACGCGCCTGTGGCTCAACGGATAGAGCACTAGCCTCCGAAGCTGGTGGTGCAGGTTCAATTCCTGCCAGGCGCAATAAGTAATAAGTAGAAATACATATTGAAGATATGTGGAGCAAATATCCCATAAACTAGCTAAAAAAGTGGTTAAAGTGGTTTATATTCTGGTTTAATACGGTTCAGGTGGAACAATTAAGGCAGATAGGAGAGGTCAGGCCATGAAGGCAATTTTAGTTTTAGAGGATGGTAAAAGTTTTAATGCCAACAGTGATTTAAACACAGAATGCTTCGGGGAATTAATTTTGAATACCGCGGTAGTGGGATATCAGGAAATGATTACTGACCCTGCTAATGCCGGTAAAATTCTTGTATTGACCTATCCACTCATCGGTAATTATGGGGTTGCTCCGAAATTTAATGAGTCTAATAAGGTTTGGGTAAGCGCTCTAGCAGTTAAAGAGAAAAGCCGTATTTATTCTAATTTTCAGGCAAAATCAAGTCTGGATGATTTTCTAAAAGAGAAAAACGCATCAGCAGTTTATAACCTTGACACGCGCACTCTGGCTGTGCATCTAAGAGAAAAGGGGCCGTTGTTTGGGATGATTTCTACCAAGGAGTTTGATTCAAAAAAGTTACTAGAAAAGATAAGCCAAATTAAGAGACAGCCTGCGCAAACTCTTTTGCCGGAAATATCGGTTTCTAAGTTAAAAATTTTAGGTAAAGGCAAGAGATTGGTAGTTTTAGACCTGGGGGTAACTAACGGTTTGCTTAAACAATTAGAAGCTTTGGGTTTTTCTTTAAATATTTTGCCTTATAATGCCAGCGTAAAACAAATCTTATCAATCAGCCCCAAGGGTGTAGTTATCTCAAGCGGGCCGGAAAATGATCCAAGCTTAAACCAGGTAGCGCAAAATATAAAACCACTTATTGGTAAATTGCCCATCTTGGGGGTTGCTACAGGTTGTCAGGTTTTAGCAGCTGCCTTAGGGGTAGGGTTAGTCCGGCTAAAGTTAGGGCATCGGGGAGTAAATTATCCATTAGCCAGGCCAGGTTCTTTTAAAGGAGAAATTACTGTTCAGAATCACGGGTATGTTCTTGATCAGAATGCATTACGTAAGGTTAAGGGGTTAAAGGTTACTGCTTACAATTTGAATGATCATACTCCGGAAGAGATAGAAAGTAAGAAATTAAAACTGATTGGCGTACAATATAATCCTGTGTCTGCCGGTTTTGATCAGGTGAATTCCATATTGATTAAATTTAACAGACTATTGGAGAGATAAATATGCCCAGGCGTAAAGATATAAAGAAAGTTTTGATCGTTGGTTCCGGGCCAATAGTTATCGGCCAGGCATGTGAATTTGATTATTCCGGTTCTCAGGCCTGTAAGGCTTTAAGAGAAGAAGGATACCGTACGATTTTAGTAAATTCTAACCCAGCAACGATTATGACCGACCCTGGCATGGCTGATGTTACTTACATCGAGCCGCTGACTGTGGAGGTACTTACAAAAATAATTGCCAGGGAGAGGCCAGACGCCATATTACCTACCCTTGGGGGACAAACAGGATTAAATCTAGCTTTCTTTTTAATGAAACAGGGCGTGCTTAAAAAATACGGAGTTGAATCTATAGGTTCTTCTGTGGAGGCTATTTCTTGCGCTGAGGACAGGGATCTTTTTAAGAAGGCAATGCAGGAGATTGGAGTAGATACTCCTAAAAGCGGGATTGCTACAACCGTTAAGGAAGGAATGAAAATTGGTTTAGATATTGGGTTTCCTTTAATCTTGCGTCCTGCGTATTGTTTGGGTGGCAGCGGGGGTGCTATAGCATATAATAAAGATGAACTGGAAACTTTTCTTGCTAAGGGGATCGAGGCCAGTCCGGTTCACCAGATTTTAGTAGAACAATCTGTTTTGGGTTGGAAAGAGATTGAATTTGAAGTAATGCGTGACTGCGCGGACAACGTGATTATGATTACTTCTATGGAGAACGTTGATCCCATGGGTGTACATACCGGAGACAGTATTGTCGTTGCTCCTGCCCAAACCTTGACTCCTGAGGAGTATACTAATTTTGTTAATCTCTGCAAAAAGATTATTCGAAAAATCGGCATATCAGGCGGCGGGGCGAATATTCAGTTTGGGCAAAATCCGGATAATGGCAAGATTGTGATTATTGAAGTCAATCCCAGGCTTTCCCGCTCTTCGGCTTTGGCATCAAAGGCCACAGGAGTACCTATTGCCAGAATTGCTACAAAGTTAGCAATAGGCCTAACTTTACCTGAAGTAATGAATCAAGTTACCAGTAAAACCACTTCATTCTTTGAGCCGACAGTGGATTACTGCGTATTTAAAATCTGCAGATTTACTTTTGAGAAATTTCCGTATGCGGAAAGAATATTAAATACTTCGATGAAGGCCGTAGGAGAGGCAATGTCTATCGGCAGGAACTTTAAAGAAGCCCTACAAAAAGGTATACGCTCAATTGAAATAAAACGATATGGTTTTGGCGCTGATGGCAAGGATAAGATTAGCGATGAAATGCTTAAAAGCGCGGATAGCGTTTTGCTTAAACAGATTAAGGATAAAGTTTCTATCCCTAACGACGAGAGGCTTTTTTATATACGTTACGCATTAAAAGCCGGCTTAAGCATAGACGAAATTTATGCATTAAGCCGTATTGATCGTTGGTTTATTGACAATATGAAACAACTGGTGGAGTTAGAGGAAGAAATTAAGCGATATAAAAACAAAAAAACAGAAGATGAACCCAGTATTCCGCAGGAATTATTGGCGCAGGCAAAAGCAGATGGGTTTTCCGATATCCAGCTCGCTTTTCTGCTGAATACCAAGGAGGAAAAGGTGAGACAATTGCGTAAAAAGAATAATTCAAAACCAGTTTATAAATTAGTAGATACTTGTGCTGGAGAGTTTAACGCCAAGCAGCCGTATTTCTATTCAACGCAAGAAACTAAGGATGAGGCTAGGCCGAGCAAGAATAAGAAAGTGATAATTTTAGGCGGTGGCCCAAACAGGATCGGCCAGGGTATCGAATTTGACTATTGTTGCTGCCATGCTGCCTACGCGCTTAAAGAAGAGGGTGTAGATAGTATTATGGTTAATTGTAACCCGGAGACGGTCTCTACTGACTATGATACCTCTGACCGGCTTTATTTTGAACCGCTTACTTTTGAAGACATCATGAATATTATTGAGTTGGAGAAGCCGATAGGTGTGATCGTGCAGTTTGGCGGCCAGACTCCGATTAATTTAGCGGTAGCTTTACGAGAGGCCGGAGTAAATATTTTGGGGACTAGCTCTGAAAGTATTGATATTGCCGAGGACCGTAAGAGGTTCAAGCATATGATTGATAAATTGGGCCTGTTGCAGCCGAATAGCGGCACGGTGTTTACTTTCGAAGAGGCTCAGAAGGTAGCCAACAATATCGGCTATCCCGTATTAGTCAGACCGTCATATGTGTTGGGTGGCAGGGCGATGGAAATTGTTTATGACGCCGAACTTTTAGAAAGATTTATTAAAGAGGCAGCTGAGGTTTCCGGAGAACACCCGATATTGATAGATAAATTCCTGGAGGATGCCATTGAAGTGGATGTGGATTTAATCGGAGACGGGGAAACTTTCGTTATTGGTGGAATCTTGGAGCACATTGAACAGGCAGGGGTGCATTCAGGGGATGCGGCGATGTCTCTGCCTACATATACATTATCTCCGGATATCTTAAAAAAGATAAGAGAAGCTACTTATTGCTTAGCCAAAGAATTAAATATCGTGGGTTTAATGAATGTTCAGTATGCGGTTAAAGATGCTAAGGTGTATATATTAGAGGTTAACCCCCGCGCTTCACGCACCGTGCCTTTAGTTTCTAAAGTTATCGGAATACCTCTAGCAAAGTTGGCAACCAAAGTTATGTTGGGTAAGAAGTTAAAGGATTTGGGTTTTACTGAAGAGATAATCCCACATCATGTAGCAGTGAAGGAGTCCGTTTTTCCTTTTAACCGTTTTCCAGGGGTGGATGTAATGCTGGGTCCGGAGATGAAATCTACCGGAGAAGTCATGGGGATTGATACGGATTTTTCCAGCGCTTATATCAAGAGCCAGATTGCCGCAGGCCAGAAGATTCCTAAGAAAGGCAATGTCTTTATCTCCGTGCACGACCGGGATAAAAGAGACGTGATCGCGATTGCCAAGAAATTAAAAGACTTAGGGTTTAACCTTTTTGCCTCAAGTGGCACAGCTTCAGTTTTAGAAAAAAATAATATCCCGGCCAAGGTGTTGCCTAAAATCACCGAGGGTAGGCCGAACATCCTGGATTTAATGAAAGACGGCAAGATCCAGATGGTTATTAATACTCCATCTGGCAGGATACCCCGCCAGGATGAGGTAAAGATTCGTTCGCAGGTGATTCTTTATAATATACCCTATACCACTACAATTTTCGGAGCTCAGGCAACGGTAAATGGGATTGAGATGTTCATGAAAAAAGATTTAAGCGTAAAATCACTGCAGGAGTATCATAAAATTAAAGGTAAAAAGGTTAAATAGATAAAGCGTATGCCGGAACTGCCGGAAGTAGAGACAATTAAAAGGGATTTACAGAAGGTAATCTTAGGCGCAAAAATCAAAAAGGTTTGCGTGTATAACCCTATGGTTATACGGGAGCCCTCGCCGACTTTATTTAGAAAGTCTCTTGAGGGATTAGTTATAAAAAATATCTTACGCCGGGGGAAGCTTTTAATTTTGGAGCTATCGAATGGCTCAGCTTTGACTATACACTTGAAGATGACCGGGCAGTTAGTTTATCCTGGAGGATTTAAGAATAGCCGGGTGGCTTTTCATCTGTCCGATGGTAAGATTTTGGATTTTAATGACCAGCGCCTATTTGGGGAGTTGCGCGTACTACGCAACTGGAAAAAACTAAAGTTTGTGCAAGTTCTTGGGCCAGAACCTTTTGATTTGACTTACGCAGACTTTAGGGATATGCTCTCTAAGAAGAAAACCAAAATCAAGCCTTTACTGATGGATCAGGGTTTTATCTCGGGTATCGGCAACCTCTATGCTGCTGAGATTTTGTTCCGCGCAAAGATCAATCCAGGAAGATCTGCTCAAGGTTTAACCTGGGCCGAGAAAGCAAGGTTGTATAAAGAAATAAAAAAGGTATTAGCTGCCGCAATTAAGCATGGCGGCTCCTCAGTAGATGATTATGTACGCTTATCGGGAAAGCGGGGGAATTATGCAAGGTTTCATCAAGTTTATGGCCGGGAAGGCAAACCTTGTTTTGTTTGTAAAACTTTAATTCAAAGAATTGCCCAGGCAGGAAGAGGCACGTATTTTTGTCCTAAGTGCCAAAAGTAAAAAATGAAGAAAAGAATAATGATTAACGGAATAGTTATGGGTATAGCTCTTGTTCTCGTGGTAGTCTTCCGGGGAGTATTTTTCCGGCAGGGCAATTCCGGCTGGTTGGAAAATTCTCTAAGGGTAATAGGTTTACTTTCTTTGTTTTTAGGCCAGCTTATCCGTGTTTCAGCCAGAGGTTATAAAGCAGAACATTCTAAAAATAGCCATGCTTTGATCGAGGGCGGGCCCTATAAGATAGTGCGTAACCCTATGTATTTGGGGATCCTTTTAATCGGGTTTGGCGTTGCGTTTATGCTTTTTAACTGGTGGGTTGTTTCCCTTTTTCTGTTAATTTTCGCTTCGCGTTACTTCCCGTTAATACTTAGTGAAGAGAAAAAGCTGCGGAATGTGTTTGGCGAAACTTATGACGCGTATTGCCATCGAGTTCCCAGGATTATACCGCGGCTTTCCAGTTTTATTAAGACTAGCGTAAAAGAATATTTACCGATAAAACCAGCTTGGTTTAAGAAAGAGATAAACTCGATAATCCCGCTTTTAATATTGATTTTGTTATTTTTTCTCTGGAGAAGATGAAAAGTTTTCAGCTGAAAGCAAAAATATTATCGCAAACCAAAATAAAGGATAGCTACTGGTATTGTGAATTAAGCGCTCCCGAAGTCGCCAGACATGCCCTGCCCGGTCAATTTATCAATATCCGGGTAAGTGATAATTTTGACCCGCTTTTGAGAAGGCCGATTAGTATACATGGAGTAAGCAGGGCAAAAATAAAGATTTTTTATGAAGTAGTGGGTAAGGCTACAGAGATCTTAGCGCAGAAGAAAAAAGGCGAGCATTTGGATGTTATTGGCCCGTTAGGCAATGGTTTTGAATATAGCCGGATAGCTAAGAAATCTTCTAACCGGAGAACTATTTTAGTTGCCGGAGGTATGGGGGTGGCGCCTTTGGTTTTTCTGGCTGAAAAGACAAAGTTTAATAAACCACTGGTTTTGATCGGAGCCAGGGAAAAAGAACAGATTCTTTGTTCTCAAGAATTTAAAACCCTGGGTTGTAAAGTAACAATCGCTACAGATGACGGTTCCCTGGGGTTTAAGGGCAAGGTTACGGAGCTTTTGAAAGAAATCTTATCGGAAAGCCAGCAAATTAGCAAGCCGGAAAATATATACGCCTGCGGACCGCAGCCAATGTTAAAAGCTGTTGCCCGGATCTCTTGTGAAAATAATATTGCCAGCCAGCTTTCGCTGGAAAGGCATATGGCTTGTGGATTTGGTGCCTGTTTAGGTTGTGTTGTAGCTACTAAATCCGGATATAAAAGAGTTTGTAAGGATGGCCCGGTTTTTTCGGGTAAGGAGTTAACTTGGTAAAACAAGCTAAACCAAACTTAAGTGTAAATATAGGAAGCCTCGCTTTGCAAAATCCGGTAATGGTGGCTTCCGGAACTTTCGGTTATGCCGAGGAGTTCAAGGGGTTAATGGATTTAAAAAAGCTGGGAGCTATTGTCACTAAAACTATTACTGTAAAACCTCGGCCCGGTAATCTTCCCCCTCGGACCTGCGAAACTCCTTCTGGGATGCTCAATTCTATAGGCCTGGAGAACCCAGGCATAGGTAGATTTATTAAAGAAAAGTTGCCATTTTTAAATAAACTGGGTATCCCGGTTATTGTAAGCATCGCCGCTGAAGATAATCCTGAAGAATTTTCTACTCTGGTTAGGCAGCTGGATAAAATAAACACAGTTTCCGCAATTGAGCTTAATATCTCCTGTCCCAACCTGCATAAGGATAGATTAATTTCCCAAGACGCCAAAGAAACATTTGCATTGGTCAGCGCGGTGCGTAAGCTTACTAAGAAATGTTTAATTACTAAGCTATCACCTAATGTTACTTCAATTTCAGAAATTGCTTTGGCTGCGCAAGATGCAGGCAGTGATGCCGTAGCTTTAATTAACACGCTTACCGGTATGAGCATAGATGTGCATAAACGTACACCCAAGATTGGATCCTGGATTGGCGGTTTAAGCGGTCCAGCAATCAGGCCGATAGCGGTAAAGATGGTTTGGGAGGTTTACAACAAGATTAAGATTCCCATTATCGGTATGGGTGGTATAATGGATACAGAAAGCGCTCTGGAGTTTTTTATTGCCGGTGCTACCGCTATCAGCGCGGGAACCGTAAACTTTATTAACCCGAGAGCAAGCCTTGAAATTATCTCCGGATTAGAAGAATATATGGCGGATAATGGCATTTTAAAATTGAGTGATATTATCGGAAGATTAAAAGCATGCGAGGATTAAGCAGTTCTAAAGTCGTACTTGCCCTGGATGTGGACACGATAGGAGAGGCCAAAAAGCTTGTGGATAATCTTTACCCAAAGATAAACATCTTTAAGGTGGGTAGCCAACTTTTTACTGCTTATGGGCCTAAGGTTATTGAAATGCTGCATGAAAAAGGCGCCCAGGTTTTTTTAGACCTTAAATATTTCGATATTCCTAATACTGTGGCCAAGGCAGTGGCTGCGGCAGCACGCCTTAAAGTGAAGATGCTTACTCTGCATATTTCTGGGGGTAAAGAGATGCTGGAGGCTGCTGTGGTTTCTGCAAAGGAGCAAGAAAAAACTTCTAAAATAAACAGGCCCTTGTTAATTGGGGTTACGGTTTTAACCAGCAAAAACGCAAAAGCAGAGGAAGTGATTGCATTGGCAAAAATGGGGATTAACTGCGGGTTAGATGGCGTAGTTTGTTCTGTTAACGAAGCGGCTATTTTGCGGAGTAAGATAAAAAATGATTTTATTATTGTGACTCCAGGTATTAGATTGAACGATTCTGTTAAGGATGATCAAAAGAGAGTGGCTACCGTAAGCCAGGCAGTAAGGGCAGGGAGCAATTTCTTAGTAATCGGCAGGCCAATTTTAAAGGCGAAAGACCCGCTATTAACAGCGGAAGAACTTTTAGGAGATTTATATGGCAGAAGAGATTAAAGATTTGATTGCTAAGATACAGTTGGAAGGGGTAATCGCGGCTGAAAAGCAGGCTGCGCAAATAAAAACTGAAGCAGATTCCAGGGGCCAAGAAATAATCGCAGAAGCAAAAATACAGGCTGTGAAAATTATTGAGCAGGCCAACTCTGAGGCGAAAAAACTGGATGAATCCACCAATGCCTCTTTAAAACAGGCCGGCCGGGATCTATTGATTAGCTTAAGAAAAGAAATCAATTCCATGCTGGAGAGATTGGTTAAATTAAATATAGATCAAGCTTTGACCACAGAAGAATTAACCAGAATTATCAGGGACTTGATTAAGAACGCGCCGCTTTCTTTAGGCAGCCAAATTGTTATTTCCCTCGCTCAGCAAGATAAGGATAAATTAGAAAAGGGATTTTTAAAGCAGTTGGCGGAGGAAGCAAAAAAACAGATAATCTTGAAATCCGCGGATGAAATTGATAGCGGGTTTATCATCAGCTTTGATTCTGGTAAGTCGACATTTGATTTTAGCAGTCAGGCTTTAACAGAGTATATATCCAATTCCTTGCGGCCTGAACTAAATAAGATTTTAAACTCTATTTAAATGGGAGCTTATTATACATATCTGATCTCCAGCCTGCCAATGCTTAGCTTTACTTCCCGGCCGCCTTTTAGCCAGGAGGATTTTATTGTTAAGTGTAAGGGTTTAATCCCGGAAGCAGAGGTTGAGCTTTTACGTAATACCTGTTATAAAGAAACATATTTTTTAAACTCCGCATCAACAGGTATAATGGGAAAATGGGCTAACTTTGAAATAGCCTTAAGGAATGAATTGGCCCGCGGCCGGGCCAGACGTAAAAAGGTAGATGCCTTAAAATTTATCCATCTTCCCGATGATCCCGAGGCGTATATTAGCCATATCGCTATGATTGCTTATAGAAGCGCCTCTATATTGGAAGCAGAAAAGATTCTGGATCAAGCCAGGTGGGATTTCTTGGAATCTTTAAGCCTTGGCCATTATTTTGATTTTGATTTTCTTCTGATTTATCTATTGAAACTGAAGATTTTAGAGCGTTGGGATAAAGTACAAAGGGCGGATAAAGAACGTTTATTTAACCAGGTAGTCGCAAACTAATATGGAAAAGAAAAGAACCGGACATATCGTAAAAGTTAATGCCAATATGGTTGTCGCGGAAGTTGATGGCTATATTATTCAGAATGAAGTGGCATATATTTTGCATGGCGCTGAGCGTTTAAAAGCAGAGGTAATCCGCGTAAGGGCAAATCGCGCCGAGATGCAGGTTTATGAAGATACCGCGGGTTTAAGGGTCGGGCAGGAAGTTGAATTTAGCGACGAGCTGCTTTCTGTCGAGTTGGGGCCGGGATTACTAGGACAGATTTTTGACGGTTTGCAAAACCCTCTTCCGGCATTAGCGGAAAAATGCGGATTTTTTCTTAAGCGGGGGGTATATCTGGAGGCCCTTCCCGATGAAGCGCAGTGGGAGTTTACTCCCCTGGTAAAACCAGGGGATAAAGTTTTAGCCGGAAGTTGGCTGGGTTTTGTCCCGGAAAAAATCTTTAAGCATTATATTATGGTTCCTTTTGTGCTTTCCGGCAGCCTTGAAGTAATAAGTGTTGCTGGTCCAGGAAAGTATAATTTAAAGCAATCGATTGCCCAGGTTAAAAATGCTGCGGGCAAAATCCACGATGTTTTTTTGCAGCAGATTTGGCCGGTTAAAATTCCTATTTGCGCCTATGCGGAAAAACTAAGGCCGCTTGAGCCCCTGGTAACAAAAATGCGCCTGATTGATTCGCTTTTTCCGGTTAGCCGCGGAGGGACATATTGTATCCCCGGACCGTTTGGCGCCGGGAAAACTGTTTTGCAGCAACTAACTAGCCGGCACGCAGAAGTGGATATTGTAATTATTGCCGCCTGCGGAGAGCGCGCCGGGGAGGTGGTCGAAACACTCAAAACTTTCCCTGAATTAGTTGATCCGCGTACCAACAAGCCGCTTATTGATCGCACTGTGATTATCTGTAATACCAGCTCTATGCCTGTTGCTGCCAGGGAATCAAGCGTTTATACCGCGGCAACTATCGCGGAGTATTATCGCCAGATGGGGTTAAATGTTTTATTGCTCGCGGATTCTACTTCGCGTTGGGCCCAAGCCATGCGCGAGATGTCCGGAAGGCTGGAGGAGATTCCCGGAGAAGAAGCGTTTCCCGCTTATCTTGAATCACGCATCGCTTCTTTTTATGAAAGAGCAGGATTAGTCCGTTTGCACAATGGTTCAACCGGCTCAGTTACTATCGGAGGCACAATCAGCCCTGCCGGAGGTAATTTTGAGGAGCCGGTTACTCAGGCTACGCTCAAGGTAGTGGGAGCTTTTCATGGGCTTTCCCGGGAACGCTCTGATGCGCGTAGATATCCGGCGATTGACCCGTTAATTAGCTGGAGTAAATATAAAGGATTTATCGAACAGAAAAAAGAGGATCTTGGCCATGAAATCTTGCGCAGAAGCCATGAGATCTTTCAGATGATGAAGGTTATCGGAGAGGAAGGAACTTCGCTTAAAGATTACATTGAATATCTCAAGGGGGATTTTTTTGACTTTGTTTATTTGCAGCAGAATGCCTTTGATATAGTGGATGAGGCCACTTCCAAAGAGAGGCAGGTTTACATATTTAATTTCATTTATGATATTCTGCTGGCTGAATTTAAATTAGAGGATAAGCAAGAGGCGCTAAGTTTCTTCCAGAAGTTAAGGCAGTTGCTGCGTACTTGGAATTCTGCCGCATGGAATAGCGAAGAATTTAAAAAAATAGAGGAAGAGTTGGGGATATTTTTGGAAGGGCATAAAAGCAAGAAAGTAGAGTAAAGATGCAAAAAGTCTATACAAATATTGTTCAGATAGCCGGAGATGTTATTACTGTAGAAGCAGAAGGAGTGGGGTATCTGGATATTGCTGAAATTACCACTCGCCGCGGCGTGTCTTTAGCCCAGGTCATTCGCATTGATTCGAAAAAAATATTTTTACAGGTTTTTGCCGGAAGCCGGGGCATATCCACCGGTGATAAGGTAAGGTTTTTAGGCCATCCTATGCGTGTTGCTACGGGAGATAATTTATTGGGTCGCATATTTAATGGAAGCGGCCTGCCTTTAGACCATGGCCCGGATCTGTCGGAGAATATGGTTGATATTGGAGGCCCGCCGGTTAACCCGGTAAAAAGAATAATTCCTAATAAAATGATCCGTACCGGCATCCCTATGATTGATGTTTTTAATTCTTTGGTAGAATCGCAGAAATTGCCAATCTTCTCAATTGCCGGTGAGCCATACAATGAGCTTTTATCCAGGATTGCTATTCAGGCAGAAATAGATATCATTATTCTCGGAGGTATGGGCTTAAAATACGATGATTATTTATTTTTTAAAGAGACATTAAATAAGCATGGGGCTTTAAGCCGTTCTATATTCTTTATGCATACTGCGGCTGACCCGGTAGTCGAGTGCTTACTTGTTCCTGATATAGCTTTGGCCGTTGCCGAAGATTTTGCTTTAAAAGGAAAGCGCGTATTAGTATTACTTAGTGATATGACTAATTTTGCCGATGCCTTAAAGGAAATTTCCATAACCATGGAGCAGGTCCCCTCTAACCGCGGTTATCCCGGTGACTTATACAGTCAGTTAGCTAGCCGTTATGAAAAGGCAGTTGATTTCCAGGGGGTCGGGTCAATTACAATTCTTGCGGTAACGACTATGCCCGGGGATGATGTAACACATCCTGTGCCGGATAACACCGGATATATTACTGAAGGCCAGCTCTATCTTAAGGGGGCGGTTATTGAGCCATTTGGATCTTTGAGCCGGCTTAAACAACAGGTAAATGGTAAAACCCGTTCAGATCATCGTACAATTATGGATATGATGATTCAGCTTTTTGCCAGTTACCGTCAGACTATTGAAAAACAATCCATGGGTTTTCAGATGAGCGCCTGGGATAATAAATTGCTTAAATACGGAGAACTTTTTGAAAAGAATATGATGTCGCTTAAAGTAAACATTCCCCTGGAAAAGGCCCTGGATTTAGGTTGGCAGATTTTAGCGGATTCTTTTAGCCCGGAGGAAACCGGGATCAAGCGTTCCATTATTGAGCAGTATTGGCCGAAGAAATAATGGCAAAGATAAGGCTTACTAAGGGTGAATTAAAGAAGCAGCGTGATGCATTAAAGCAATTCCAGCGCTATCTACCCACTCTGCAATTGAAAAAACAACAATTGCAGCTGGAAATCCTGCAGCAGAATTTAATCCTCGAAGAAAGAAAACAATCTCTGATTAAAAAAAGACAGGCGATTGACCACTGGGTGGGTTTACTTAATCAGCCTGAAATAGATCTAAAGCCATTTTTATCGGTAAGTAAAACAAATACCCATTTTAAGAATATCGCCGGTGTAGATATTCCTGTGTTTGATGCGTTGGAATTCGAAACAAGTGAGTATGATTTATTTTCTACTCCTTTATGGATTGACGCGGCAATCGAAGTACTCAGGGAGACTATTATTTTAAAAAAAGAGATTTTGATACGTCAGGAGGGTATTTCCGTATTAAGGCATGAACTGCGTATAACCACTCAACGGGTCAATCTATTTGAGAAGGTTAAAATTCCGCAGGCAGAAGAAAACATCCGGTTAATCAAGATTTATATAGGTGACCAGATGGCCAATGCTGTGGGCCGCTGTAAAATTGCGAAGAGAAAAATCGAGGAGCTGGTTTTAGAAGAGGCGATAGCATGATTGTTAAAATGAAAAAAGTTTTTTTGCTCATCAGGCAGAACCAGGCACAGGCCGCCTTGGGTACTCTAGGTGCTTTGGGAGTGGTGCATGTCGAGCATGAGAATGCCCCTTCGGGATTTGAGCTTAATGAAATCAGCGAGAAGCTAAACCTGATCGAACAAACCAGGTCTATTTTATCTGCAGCTAATCAGAAACATCCGGTAAAACAGGTAACTCATAAATCAGAGGATTTTGATACCGTCTGCCGTCATGTCATTGATTTACAAAAAAGATATGATCAATTAAAGGAGTATTCGATAACCCTGAATAACTGGATAGATTTATGGGAGTCTTGGGGTGATTTTGACCCTGCCCAGATAAAGGCCCTGCAGCAGAAGAATGTTTTGATTAAATTTTACCAGATCCCCAAGGATAAGATCAAAAGCCTGCCGCAAGGCATACTATTAAAGAGAATTTCTGCGCAGGGCGCATTAACAAATTGTTTAGTTGTGGCAACAGAAAATATAGAGATTGGTTTTAAGGAGCTGGAATTACCTAAATTATCACTATCTGGCATGAAAAACAGGCTTAGTGAAGATGCTAAGATTATGCAGAACATAAGAGAAGAACTATCTGCACACCTGGTTTATAATAATGATCTTATTGCTGCCGAAGAAGCCCTTTTAAATCAAAAAGATTTTTATTCTGTTTTAAAAGGCATGGGGCAGGAAAATGAGATTGCATATTTGAAAGGCTATATACCGATTGATGTAGAGGATATGCTGGTTAAGCAGGCAAAACAAAACGGCTGGGGAATTTTGACCCTTGAACCCAATGAGCAAGATGCTGTACCAACCTTGCTGCGTAACCCCGCCTGGATTTCGCTCATCAAGCCGGTACTAAAATTATTGGAACTTACCCCGGGCTACCGTGAAATTGATATCAGCCCTCTTTTTATTATATTTTTTAGCCTTTTCTTCGGCATGCTTATTGGTGATGCCGGATATGGAGCAGTTTATATGCTGCTTACCTTTTGGTTACAGAAGAAAATAGGATATAAAGTTAAAGATAAAAGCGTTTTTTTTCTCTTTTATATCCTGAGTTTTTGCGCTATTATATGGGGGCTATTGAGTGGGACATTTTTTGGTCAGGGATGGTTATTGGCTATAGGGATAAAACCATTAGCTCCGGCGCTGCTTAACGCCTCATTCGTCCAGGCGTTATGTTTTTTTATTGGTGCGCTGCATCTAACTCTGGCGCATAGCTGGAGAGCGGCACTAAAAAGCCCGGCATTAGTAGCCTTAGCGGATATAGGCTGGATTTCTATTATCTGGGCAGTATTCTTCCTGGCTAAAAGCTTACTTTTAAGTGATGCTTACCCGTTATTCGGAAACTGGCTGATTATAACAGGTTTAGTTTTGGTTTTGTTTTTTACCAGCCCACAAAAAAACATATTTAAAACCATCGGCGCAGGTTTAGGTACGATAGCTTTAAGCCTGGTGAATAATTTTACCGACGTAGTTTCTTATATCCGTCTTTTTGCAGTCGGTTTGGCAGGTGTAGCTATAGCAGATGCTTTTAATGCTATGGCCGCCGGAGTAGTTAAAAAAGGGGATTTTTTAACTATAATTATAGCCGCCTTGATTGTTGTTTGCGGGCATACGCTTAATATTATTTTGGGCCCCATGTCGGTTTTGGTTCACGGGGTAAGGCTTAATGTATTGGAGTTTTGCAGCCATGCCAATGTTGCCTGGGATGGTTTTGTCTATAAACCGTTTGTAAGAAAAAAGGAGAATTAAAATGGAAGCAGGAGCCTTAATACAATTTAAAGATTTGGGATTGGGGTTAGTGCTTGGTCTTTCTGCTTTGGGCTCTGCCTCAGGGGCAGGCGTAGCAGGAATGGCTGCTATAGGGGCGTGGAAGAAAAACTTCAATCAGAATAAAAGCGCTTCGTTTTTGCTGGTGGCTTTGGTTGGTGCGCCACTGACTCAGACAATTTATGGAAATATTGTAATGACCAAGATGGTCGAATTGGCGAATAAGGGGCAGTATCTTTGGGGTATAGGTGCTTTTTCTGGCGCGGCAATAGGTCTTTCCGCATATTTCCAGGGTAAGGCCGCTGCCTGCGCCTGCGACGCCATGGGGGAGACCGGTAAGGGGTTTGGAAATTACCTGGCAGTCTTAGGTATCACTGAAACGGTTGCGCTTTTTGTAATGGTTTTTACCCTGATTATCCTGGGAAAATTATCCGGATTATAAATTTTGGGGCGATTAGCTCAGTTGGTTAGAGCGTCTGATTTACATTCAGAAGGTCAGGGGTTCAACTCCTCTATCGCCCACCATTAAACATTAAAAATAAGTAGTGGATTTTAGCTTAAAAGAAAGTATAATAAGTTCCTAAAATTTATTTGCGGGGGTCGTGGCCTAGCCTGGTTTAAGGCGCCTCCCTGTCACGGAGGAAATCGCGAGTCCAAATCTCGTCGGCCCCGCCATATTTTTTCCCTTCCTGTTAAGGCTTTCTGAAAGTGTCTTTTGCCTTGAGTTTTCCCGCCGTAAATGTTACCATGATCTTAAGTTTTTAAACATAAAGGCCTTATAAATTCAGGAAGATGATAAAGAAAGTTTTGTTTTCTTTAATTATTATCCTTAATTTTATACCCAAAGCATATGGCTATGAACTGCTTAATAACGAGCAGCTCGCATTAGGATTAGACACCTATTTTCGTACAGACCTGGTAAGTTTTAAGAACGTAGTAGATTTAGATAGCCACAATAAGGACGATCATACTACTTATCTGGGTATAGATTACAGTTTTGCTTTAAGTGCAGATTTCAAAGATTCGGGAAATAAATTTTATATTAAGCTGGAGCGTAACGGACCATATGATTATAGCGCCCCAATTTTTATTCATAACACACTGATTAACTCTGGTGGCAGAGTAGAGAAATACCGTAACGCAGAATTACTCCCTCAGGTTGAGGAGCTTTGGCTAGATAATAAGTTTTGGGGTAATTTTGGCTTCAAGACAGGTATTTACATTTACGAAGTAGGAAACGGTTTTAGTCTTAACGGCGGTTATGAGAACTACGGAGTTAGCTTGTATCAAGAGACGCAGAATTACCTTTGGCGCCTTTATTATTGCCGGCCGGACCTAGTTTATAAAATTCATTTAGGTCCGTATATTAAACAAGAAGAAGAACAGGGGCAAAAATATGAACCTAACGCGGCCAATTTTTTTGCCACAGATGTTAAAATTACCGCAGGCAAACAGACATTTTGGCCTTATCTTGGTATGCTGGCAGATTATACCTCTGATGGTAAGAGAGATAACCTTTTTGTTACTCCTGTAAAAAAAGATTTATTGGGTACTTTTGGGGCTGCCTGGGAGTATACTGCCGATGATTTCACATTAAAATTTGAGGCAGCGCGGAATTTCGGTTATGCAGAGAGTCAAGACAGTGATTATAAAAATATCCAGCATACCGGATACATGTTTTACTCTGAATTAGATTATACCTTTGGTAAATTTGTCCCGGAATTGCAATTCCTGCTTTGCTCTGGTAATAAAGCTACTCCGGATATGGCAGAAAACAGGGATACTTTGTATCCTGGGAGCAAAAACCGTGCCTTTAGCTATTATTCTCCCACTAACATAAATTTGGGGGATTCAATATGCAGCAGTAATGTAAGCATGCTTCCCATTGTAGCAATGGGCGGTGGTTATGGTTTAAATTACGGGGTCCCACGCCCAGGCACGTTTTCTTCGGGTGATTTTGAAAACCTGATTATGCCCTCAGCCGGTTTTGACTATAATTTTACGGAAAAACTTTGCGTAAGTTTTTATGTATATTATTTGAGTTCTTTTAACCGGCCTGTGGGGACTTTAGGCGGACAGGGAAAGTATCTCTCCCGGGATTTAGGTTATGAGGGGGATATTTATATTGATTATAAGGCAAATGAACATATGACCCTTGGTTTCTTGGGTGGATGTTTTATCCCGGGAAAGTTTTATAAAGAAAAACGCGATGATACAGAGGGAAGTTTGTTTAGTCCTTATTTGCGGGGTGATGGTTCGGCAAACAACGCGTATCAGCTTGAGTTTTATGTAGAGTTAAAATTCTAAGGTATGTCTTTGTGGACTAGGAGGAGAAGATGGCGACGGTTGATGATTTCAGAAAATTAGAATTAAGAATAGCGGAGATAAAAGAGGTTAATGACCACCCGAATGCGGATAAGCTGTTAATTTTGACCTTGGATTTAGGAGACAGGCAGAAACAGGTAGTTGCCGGAATCAGAAATTTTTATTCTAAAGAAGAGCTTTTGGGTAAACAGGTGGTTTTGGTAGATAATCTTGAGCCGGCAATCTTGCGCGGAGTAGAAAGCCAGGGAATGATTTTAGCCGGATCTGACGAAAATATTCTGGCTATCCTTAGTCCTGAGAAGAAACTTAAATTAGGGAGCATTGTAAAATGATCAAACAGTTTGTCCCGCAGGAGTTTTGTCTTAAATGCCAGGGTTGTTGCCGGTTTAAAGAAGCTAACTCTGTATGGAGCCCATGCCTTTTGGATGAAGAGATCCAGGGGTTGTTGGACAGAAAAGATCTTCCTGCCGCCTCAATCTCCATTGACCGCCGCATACAGCCAGTAATCAATCCCGACGGTGTAGACTTTATCTGCCCGTTTTTGAATAGCCTGGATAATAAATGCGCAATTTATGCTGGCC
>CAYRUB010000004.1:81966-109489 GCA_964427405.1 uncultured Planctomycetales bacterium
TTTATCTGCCCGTTTTTGAATAGCCTGGATAATAAATGCGCAATTTATGCTGGCCGGCCATTTGAATGTCAATTGTACCCCTTTTTGATTAATTTGCGCAATGGCAAAGTCTTGCTTACTGTAGATTTAAATTGTCCTTATGTCTACGAGAAAATCAATAGCCGGGAAGCCAGGGATTATATTTCCTATCTTTCCAGCTATCTTAATTCCCCAGAACAAATAGGGCTGTTAAAGGATAACCCGCAGATTATCCAGGCTTATGAAGAGGTGCGAGAGGTTGCTGAATTAAATTTGCCCCATGAAATTAAATAAATTGACCTTAAAAGACCAGGGGGTATTTAATAAGCATCTTGCCTTTGCCCGGCATGAGTTGGCGGCTTTTTCTTTTGCCAATACCTATATTTGGCGAGCCATTTTTGATATCCAATGGACCTTAATTGAAAACAGTCTCTGTGTATTCTTTCGTGATCAGATCGGTTGTTTTATGTACTTGCCGCCGCTGGAAAAAGAACCTTGCCCACGGGTCATAAAACAGGCATTTGTGATTATGGATGGTATTAACAAAAATAAAGATATCTCGCGCATTGAAAATATCGGACAGGAAGATTTGGAATATTATCGTGCCTTAGGGTATCTCTGCCATCAGAAATATCCTGACTATCTTTGTTCAAGAAGTGATCTGGCGTACTTTAAGGGGAATAAATTTAAGTCTCAACGCGCCGCATACAATTATTTTGTCAAACATTATAATTTTGAAGCGTTAGGGCTTAAATTAAAAGATAAGGCTGATTGCTTAAGTTTATTTAATCATTGGATAGAGGAGCGCAAAGCGCATTGCGATGAAGATTTTTATTGCGGCATGCTTGAGGATAACCGTAAAGTAATTAAAGAGGCATTATCCAATTATGAGCAACTGGGTTTAGAAGGAATATTAGTCAAGGTCGATAAGCAGATAAAAGGATTTACTTTTGGTTATAAATTGAATAATGACACATTTTGCATACTTTATGAGATAACGGATCTTTCTATCAAAGGATTGGCGCAATTTATTTTCTGTAAGTTTAGCGCGGGACTAAAAAATTATAATTATATTAATATTATGGATGATTCAGGATTGGATAATTTACGCAAAGTGAAGCTTTCTTATAAGCCAAAACGCCTGATCCCCGCCTATATCGCCACTAGAGATGCCTAAACATATTGACGAAATAGAGTTTACTATATTTGATACCGAGACCACCGGGCTTAACCCGGGTTCTGGAGACCGCATAGTTGAGCTGGCGGGTTTAAGGGTTAGGGGTAGGGAGAGGCTCGCTAAATTTGATGCCTTAGTTAACCCGGGGCGAGAAATTTCTCCGCAAGCCTTTGCGGTAAATAAAATCACTCCGGAAATGTTAAAAGATGCCCCAGGTATAGAGATCGTGATGCCCAGGTTCCTGGATTTTATACAAGGCAGCTATCTTTGTTCCTACAATGTAGAATTTGATTTGAGTTTTTTGGATAACGAACTAAAGATTATCGGCTTGCCGGCATTAGCTAACCAGGAATCTTTTGATATATTGACTATTGCAAAACGCCTTATGCCAAACCAACAACGTTATGCGCTTTGGTTTATCGCCGATAAGTTAGGGGTTAAGGCCCGGCAACAGCACCGTGCCTTTTCGGACGTGGAAATGACCTGGGAAGTTTTTAATCGGCTCAAAGATATATGTCAGGAGAAAGGAATCGCGGATTTCTCCAGCTTCTCCAATCTTTTTGCATTTAATCCGGTCTTTTTGGAAAGCGCCACTTTTTTAAAAATATCCCAGATTGAGAAAGCGATTAATTTAAGGGCCCGCCTAAAGATGAAATATCTATCTACAAAAGACGCAGGCATCTCCTTAAGAGAGGTAATTCCTAAAGCAATCCGCCAAGATGCAAAGAATAAATATTTAATTGGCTTCTGTTGCCTGAAGAAAGAGGAGCGTACTTTTAAGATTGATAATATCCTGGAGTTGGAAATAGTTTAGCAAGATTGGAGTTGAATTCGTAAGAGAATCTGGTTAGAATAATATGTACAGATTATTAAATTTAAAATGAAAGACAACGATTATGCCTGTTAAGCGCAATAATAATTCAGGAGCGGAACGTAGAAAATATATCCGTCTGGATACTGTTTTACCGGTACAGTTTCGCCTGGAGAGTTTAGATAGCAAACAGCCTCTTTCTCCCTGGATCCAGGGGTTTACTAATAACATCGGGCACGGCGGTATCTGTCTTACAGTAAATGACCTCTCTCCAGAACTGATCAAGCTAATTCAGGAAAAAAAGGTTAAGCTCGCCATAGAGATTGACATGCCGTTAGGGGGCAGTTCAGTATGTGCATTGGTTGTTTTGGCCTGGACCAAAGCAACCGGCGGTTTATCAAACCGTTATCTGTTGGGTTTAGATTATGAAAAGATCAATCCGAAACAGAATTATATGCTTATACGTTATGCCTGGGCAAAGAAATTATTCTTACCCTTTGTAGCTCTGTCTATTTTGATTTTGAGCTTATCTTTGGGGGTTGGCGCCTATTTAAATATACAGCTGACCCATAAGAATAAGATGCTCGTTGAGGAGCTTGTCGGGGTATTGCAGGAATCAAAGCTTGCTAAGCAGCGTTTGGAGCAGATAGCTCAAGAAAAGGCTGTTTTACAAGATAAGATAGAATCGCTAGCCTCCCAAATTAAGTCTGCCTCTGAAAAGAAAAGTGAACAGGCCTCTTTAGCTTTAATTGATAATGCAAAGCCGTTTCCGACAGTAATTGACAATACAAAGGAATTAAATGGCGTAATCTTGAAACTTGCCCAGGAAAGAGATCTTCTGCAGGCAAAGTTGGTTGCCCTGCAATTAAATGAAAAGGTAGTTCAGGCAGAATCCCTGCGCCTTGAGACTAAAAGGGTAATTCTGACAAAAGCGAATTTGGATAAAATGTATCAATGGTTTAAGGTCCGCCAGAATCCGCGTACGGGCCTAGTAATGAGTTTTGAAGGGGATAAAGATATTGCCAGCTGGGCATTTCTTTATGACCAGGCCTTGCTTATACAAGTTTATAATAAATTTTCAGATTTTTCCCGGGCGAAGAAGATTCTTGATTTTTTTGCTAATGATGCCAAGCGGGAAGATGGATGGTTTCTTAATGCTTATTATGTTGATGATGGAAATCCTGCGGAGTTTGTATTGCATTGCGGTCCGAATATCTGGCTGGGGCTTTCTATCGTTCAGTATACCCAGACAACCGGTGATAAAAAATATTTGAAGATAGCAGAGGAGATCGCCCAGAATATAATCCAGTTGCAAAATTCCGATTCCGATAACGGTATCCGCGGGGGGCCGCAGATGAGCTGGTACTCTACGGAGCATCATTTGGACGCATATGCTTTTTATAAAATGCTCGCCAGGGTCACTAATATGAATAAGTATGAGCAGGCAGCGGAAAAAACACTAGGTTGGCTGCTGCGGCATACTTATGACAGGCAAGACCTGCCGGTTAAACGTGGTAAAGGAGATGCTACCATTGCCACGGATACTTACGCCTGGTCAATCGCAGCCATTGGTCCGGAAAAGCTCAAGGCTATAGGTATGGATCCGGATAAAATTATGGAGTTTGTTGAAGAAAATTGCAGCGTAGAGGTTAATTTTAACCGGCCGGGAGGCCAGGTAGTTAAAATACAGGGGTTTGATTTCGCGCCGCAACGCCATGTTTCCCGGGGAGGCGTGGTTTCAAGCGAATGGACAGCCCAGATGGTTGTGTCATTTAAAATCATGGCTGATTATTATCTCAAAAATGGGCAGGCAGACAAGGCTGCTATTTATCAGGATAAGGCGGATAATTATCTGGGGCAGTTAGGCAAGATGATTATCTCTAGTCCTTCTCCGTCTGGCCAGGGTGAAGGATGCCTGCCTTATGCCACACAGGATTATGTGGATACAGGGCATGGCTGGATGACGCCAAAGGGGAAGCATACCGGCTCAGTTTCAGGAACCGCGTATACCATTCTTGCCTATTACGGCATTAATCCCCTGGAACTTAAAAAATGAAACGCAGGTTAAATCGCATTTTCGTACGGCTTAACTCTGTTTTTGGCCCGCAACATTGGTGGCCTGCGGATAGCAGTTTTGAAGTAATTGTTGGCGCGATTCTTACACAGAATACTAACTGGTCTAATGTAGAGAAAGCGATTTTTGCTCTTAAGAAGAAAAAATGCCTGAATCCCGGGGGGCTTTTGAAGCTTTCACATTATAAGCTTGCGGGTTTAATTAAAAGCGCAGGGTATTATAATGTTAAAGCCGGAAGGCTTAAAAACTTTCTCAAATTTTTCTTTAATTTCTATTCGGCTGATATAAAACGTATGGGTTCTCAGGATTTAACAACCTTGCGCAAGCAATTGCTTGCGGTTAAGGGAATTGGTCCGGAAACCGCTGATTCAATCCTGCTTTATGCCTTACATAAACCTGTATTTGTGATAGATGCTTATACGAAAAGAATATTCTCCCGGCATCGTCTTTTAGCAGAAGATGTTACTTATGAACAAGCCCAGGATATTTTTATGCGTAACCTTAAAAATGATACAAAACTATTTAATGAATATCATGCCCTCTTAGTAAAATTGGGTAAGGATTATTGCCGTAAGCAGAATCCTAAATGTGAAATTTGCCCGCTCCATGGTCAATAAAAAACGTCTGGAACAAACAATTAAAAAGTTAATTTCCCTGGATTCCCAAAATCCTCCGGGGGACGAGGAGAAGATTTCCGCTTTCGTTAGCGCTTATTTAAAAACTCTAGGCCTTGAAATTAAGACTTATGCATTTAGCGACAAAAGGGTAAATGTTTTAGCTATTCTTAAAGGTAGAAAACACGGTAAATCACTGCTGCTTACTCCGCATCTGGATACTGTGCCAGCTGGCAAAAGCTGGAAAACAAACCCGCTTGATGCTAAAATTATTGGAGATAGAATCTATGGTCTGGGTGCAACAGATTGCAAAGGAAATTTAGCCAGTTTGCTGGAAGCGATTAATGCGATAGTCGAATCCGGGATTAAGCTCGATTATGATTTAGTTTTTGCTGCGACTGCTGACGAAGAGAGTGGTTCATCTTTAGGGCTGATACCTTTGCTTGAATGCAAGCTTTTAAAACCAGATGCAGCGGTGGTCCTGGACGCGGATGATTTTGAAATTGTTGTTACGCAAAAAGGGCTCATGCACCTTAAGGTTTATATTAAAGGCAAAAAAGCGCATGGTGCTTATCCCTGGTTAGGGGTTAATGCTATAGATATCGCTGCTAAGGTAATTGTGGATTTAAAGAAACAGAGGATCAACTATAAGAAGAATAAATATTTGCGGCAACCTACCATTAATGTTGGTACCATTTGCGGCGGGGACAAGGTAAATGTGGTTAGCGACTGGTGTGAGTTTGGGCTAGATTTCAGATTCCTCCCGGGGATGTCGGAGAAAAGGCTTTTAGGGTATTTAAGAAAAACCATCTCTAAATATACCAGTAATTTTAGGATTGAGATTGAGGGAATCCAGGCCCCTTATAGCATTGACTCGAGACACCCTTTGGTTAAGGGCTTAGCCTGCGCAATGAAAAATTTCAAGATTACTCCGCGTATCAGCGGTTCAGAAGGAGCAACAGTGATAACTTTTTTCAGACTCAAGAATATCCCGGCTGTGGCTACAGGTTTTGGTACTGAGGGTTGTGCGCACGTTGCAGATGAATACGTATGTTTAAGCAACCTGTATAAAGGCGCTCAGGTTTTGGTATCATTCCTAAAGAATTACAAGTTTAGTTAATGATTAAAATATAAGGAGAAGAAATGGAGATATTAAAGATATCTAAGAAGCCGAGATTAAGGAAGCCATGTCTTATTGTCGCCTGGCCAGGCATGGGTGAGGTGGCGTTTAAGGCTGCATCTTACCTGATTGAAGAGTTAAAAGCCCAGGAGTTCGCCCAGATCCAGCCGGAAGAGTTTTTTTACCTTACCGGCAGTGTAGTCCAGTCTGGAATACTGGAGGCTCCTCTCCTGCCACAGGGTAAATTTTATTACTGGAAGAATCCAGCTATAAAACGCGCAGGTGTGGTTAGAAATGACCTGATTATTTTCTTAAGCAATGCCCAGCCGGACTTAGCCAAGGCGGATAGTTACGCAAAGATAATTATTGATTTGGCTAAGAGTTTAAGTGTAGAGATGATTGTCAGTTTTGCTTCTATGCCGCAAGCAACGGATCACACCCAGGATTCGCACCTTTGGTTTGCAGCAACGGATCAGAAAACAAAAGAAATCTTGAGTAAACATAATTTTGGCGTATTGGAAGATGGCCAGATCAGCGGAATGAACGGTTTGTTTTTGGGTATGGCCAAGAAAGCAGGCCTAAAAGGATTTTGTCTGCTTGGCGACATACCTCTTTATACTATCCAGATTGAAAATCCTAAAGCTTCAGCTGCGGTACTTCTTGGTTTGGGGAAGATACTAAATATACAGATAAATGTGCAGCCGTTAAAAGAACAGGCACAGGCGATGGAAAATGAAATTAATAAGCTGTTGGATTATTTGAAACTTGGCAACTCCGGACAGTCCGCACCTATCGGAGAAGAAGAGGTAGAGTTGATCAAGAAAACATTAAGCCAGCTTACTAAGTTGCCGGTATCGGTAAAAGAGAGAATAGAAAAACTTTTTGAAGAAATCCGTCTTGACATCTCCAAGGCCAGCGAGTTAAAAGTGGAACTGGATAAATGGAATGTTTATAAAGAGTATGAAGACCGGTTCCTGGATTTATTCAGGAAGAACACAGATAAGGGTAATTAGCAGATGCCTGAGGCAGGGATAAAGGTTATCCTTTTTGACTTGGGCAATGTCTTGGTGGATCTTGACTTTAGGCCAGCCACAGAAAGGATTTCTGGTTTCTGCAGTAAGGGCCCTGATGAAATACTCAAGCTTTTCTTTAATTCAGAGGTAACTAATTCTTTTGAAAAAGGTGAGCTTTCCGCTGAAGAGTTCTATAAACAGGCAAAAGATATGTTGGGCCTAAAACTCGGGTATGAGTCTTTTGTTCCCATCTGGAACGAGATCTTCTTTTTTAGTTTAAAAAACCGCACCGTCTATCATATCGCCAATCGTCTTAAGAAAAAATATCGTATCGGCCTGCTTTCTAATACCAATATTTTGCATTATAGGTATATTAAAAATAACTTTCCGGTTTTTAATGTTTTCGAAAGGTTATTCTTATCTTTTGAGGTTGGCGCGATTAAACCGGATAAAGTAATTTACCGGAAGGTGGTTAAGGAATTAAGGGTTTTGCCGGAGAATATATTTTATACCGATGACCGCCCCGAGCTGGTAAAGAGTGCTGCCAGCCTGGGGATAAAAAGTTTTATTTTTACCAGTGCCGAGAAATTAGTTAAGGATTTATCCAGCCTGAATATTGTTTTTGACGATCAGCAAGAACCATTTTCTTCGGATCAATTTCTACTCTAACTCCTTAATAAACTTGCGGTTTGATTCCAAAAGTAATATAATAATTAAATGGGTTTTTGCCGGAAAATCAACCTCCTTTATATAATTACAAAGCTGGAACTAGGCGGGGCCCAAAAGCAGCTTTTAAGCCTTGTCCGGGAACTGGATAAGGGAAAATTTAATCCGTATATTCTTACTGCTTACGACGGTTTATTGATTGAGGCGGCAAAAGAGATCCCCAGCCTGAGATTAATACGCTGCAGGTTTCTTGAGCGGCCAATCCGGCCTGTCAAAGACATATTGGCGTTATTTTTTATATATCGTTTTATAAAAAATAATAACATAGATATAGTTCATACGCATAGTTCTAAGGCGGGTATTTTAGGGAGATTGGCGGCTAAGGCAGCCGGGGTAAAAACAATTATTCATACTGTCCATGGGTGGAGCTTCCATGATTATCAGCCCGGCTTAGTTTATTATTTTTATCTATTTCTGGAAAATCTCTGCGCATATTTTTCCAGCGCAATAATTTTAGTTTCTCAATGGGATAAGAGACGGGCAGTGCAACAGTTAATTGGCAGGCAGGATAAGTACAGGTTAATAAGATATGCTGTAAATCATAAGGAGTTTAAAAACAACACAGAAGCTTATCAGGTCAGAAAAAGATTTGGTTTATCTGAGGCAGATTTAATTGTGGGTATGGTCGCTTGTTTTAAGCCACAAAAAGCCCCCTTGGATTTTATAAAGTTGGCCAGTGTCGTTAAAAAAGATTTCCCTAACGCTAAATTCATTTTGGTCGGCGATGGAGTCCTGCGTAAAAAGGTTTGCGCGTTAATAAGTAAGCTTAATTTAAAAGAACAAATTATTTTAACGGGTTGGCGCAATGATATTGCTTCAATCCTGTCTTGTTTGGATATTTTTGTTTTGACTTCATTATGGGAGGGGCTGCCGATTGCTGTTTTGGAAGCCATGGCTGTGGGGGTGCCGGTAGTAGCTACTCATACCGGGGGGATTAGTGAGGTTATCCTGGATGGCAAAACAGGGTATTTGATTAAGCCACATGATATAGATGCTTTACGGGAGAGGCTAAGAGAATTATTAATGCAACCTTGTTTGAGAAAAGAGTTTGCTCAGCTTGCCAGCTCAACCTTAGAATCTAGTGAGTATTCATTAGATACCATGCTTAGAAATACCACTCAACTTTATTTAGAGTTATTCTTTAAGGGGGAAAATGCTTAAATACTTGATTGTTTTTTCCGGTGCTTTAATCTCCAGTATGCTATGTATATTTTTATTGGCAAGGGTTTCCTTAAAATACAAAATACTGCAAACAAAAGGTGTTTCTTTGGTAGGCGGCTTAGGGATAGCAGCTGCTTTTGTATTTTCTTCTTGTTTAGGCGTATATGTGTTTAGTATCCCCGGGACTAAAATATTCGCAGTTCTCGGAGTTTCGCTTTTGATGCTATTTTTTGGCATCCTGGATGATTTAAAAGAGCTATCTATTCTGCAAAAATTCTTAGTGCAGTCTTTCTGCGCAGCCTTGCTAATCTCTCTTGGCGTAATGACTGATATTATGTATCTGGGGTTTTGGGGTAATGCTGTAGTTACATTTTTTTGGATCTTAGGTATTACTAATGCTTTTAACTTGCTGGACATTATGGATGGCTTAGCTGCGGGTACCGCTTTAATTGTAAGCAGCTCTTTGTTAGTTATAGCCTTTCTTAATCCGGATTTAAATATGCAGATTCTTTCTCTTATTTTATGCGCAGTTACTTTTGGGTTCCTGGTTTTTAACTTGCCTCCAGCCAGGGTATATCTTGGTAACTCCGGAAGCCACTTCTTAGGTTTTATGATTTGCGCCGTTACCTTGGTTTTGCGTTACGCCTCCAAAGATAATGCCCTTGCTTTATTAAGCCCGATAGTAATTTTATGGCTCCCTATTACAGATACGCTTCTGCTTATTATTTTCAGGATAATGAAAAGAAAGATTCCTTTTAAGAAAAGCAATGATCATATTGCATTTAGGATAAGGCTTTCCGCCGCTGGTCCCATAAAGACTATTTTGCTCATGTTTTTATTATGTTTTCTCTTTTCTTTGGCGGGAGTGATTTTAATAAAAGTTAGCAATTTTTGGGCAACCGGTATTGTTATAGCCATGTTCTTGTTCAGTGTTATTTTATTCTGGAAGCTGATTAAAATAGATACGCATGAGTAATAAGAAAATCGTTATTTTGGGGGCAGGGCTTGCGGGATTGAGCGCAGCCTGGCATCTCCAGAAGAAGAAAATAGAGTGTTTTGTGTTTGAAAAAGAATCTGCCGTAGGAGGACTATGCCGCTCTAAGAAGATCAAAGGTTTTATTTTTGATTGTGACGGCCATCTCCTGCATTTTAGAAATAAATATACCCTGCAACTGGTGAGAAGATTGTTAAAAGGCAATTTGGCTTCCCATAAAAGGAGCGCCTGGATTAACAGTTTTGGCATCTTTAGCCGGTATCCTTTTCAGGCGAATCTTTGCGCCTTGCCCAAAGCAATAGCCAAAGAATGCCTATTTGAATTCTTAAAGGCCAGTCAGTCTGATCAAGACAATACCCCGGCTAATTTATTAAAATGGATAAATATTACATTTGGCAAAGGTATAGCCAGGCATTTTATGGTTCCTTACAATGAGAAATTCTGGACAATTGCCTTAGATGAGATGACTTCTCTTTGGACGGATAATTTTATACCTCAGCCTAAGCCATCCGAAGTGATCGAGGGTTTTTTTACAGAAAACAAGCACCGTTTTGGTTATAATTCTACATTTTGGTATCCCCGGCAGTCCGGTATTGGGCAACTTCCTCAGGCGTTTGAGCAACAGCTATGCAATGTTTCCAAGAGTTGCCGTATTAGCGCAATTGACCTTAAGAAAAAGGAACTAAATGTTGCGGGTAAGGGAAAAATTAAGTTTGATACTTTGATTTCAACAATGCCCTTACCGGAGTTGGCAAAAATAATCCGGCCTCTGCCCGGAAATATTATGGATATGTTTAAGAAATTACGCTGGAACTCAATATTTAATCTTAACCTTGGGATAGAAGGGGTTACTCAAGAGGGCAGGCATTGGGTGTATTTCCCGCAGAAGGAAACTGTTTTCTTCCGGGTTGGGTTTTTCCATAATTTTTCCAATAATACCGTTCCTTATGGGAAGGGTGCCATATATACCGAGGTGGCGTATTCCAAAAACAAACCGATTAATAAAAATAAGATTATCCCAAGAATAATGAATGACCTTAAGGCCTGCGGAATATTGGGTAAAAAAAATAAGGTATCTGTCTTAGATATAAATGATATAAAATACGGTTATCCGATTTATGACAAAAATTATCTCCGGGCTACCTCGGCGATAAGAGAGTTTTTATTACGCAATAACATAATTGCCTGTGGCCGCTACGGAAGCTGGAAATATATGTCTATGGAAGATGCAATGCTTGACGGCAGGCAGGCAGCAGATAAGATTATAAGATGAAAAGAATAATCGAATATTTATTGCTTTTGGCAGCCCTGGTTATTTTTTTATATTTGGCCCGGGGTAAGCTTGAAGCGTTCTTTTATAATCAGGGAAATGATTATTCGGGGCGATCTCTATACAAAGAAGCAATAGAATCATATGGGAATGCCCTTAAAATAAATCCGCAATCTTGGCTGGCGCGCATGGGATTAGCAGAGGCATACAGGGATAACCGGAATTATGATAAAGCGGCAGATGAATATAATAAAGCCTTGAGCATAGATCCTTTCTCTCTAAAAGCGTATCAAGCCTTGGCAGAAATGTATTCTCAAGAAGGCAACCATGCTGAAGCCTTGAGCGTGATTAGCCGGGCACGGAATAATATCCCAAATAATCCGGAGATCACTCAATCCTCGCAGGAGTGTTGTTATGCCTTTATAGTTTCTACATTGAATAAAAGCACGGAGTTGTTGTTAGCGGATAAAGGCTCGGAAGCGATATCTTTTTTAAAGGATGCGCTTAAATTATGCCCTGATTTTGCCGTAGCCCAATACACGCTGGGTTATTATTACTTTTCCGTTAAAGATTACGCTAATGCCGAAGCCAGCCTGAAGAAGGCTATCTTAATAGATCCGCAGTTTCATTACGCACATAAACTACTCAGCCAGGTATATTTTAAGAAGGGAAATTTTGAAAAAGAATTATCTTCCGCCAGGGACGCGCTCACAATAAATAATAATGATGCCTCTATCTGTAATGACCTGGGGCTGGCGTTAATGCATCTTGAGCGATACACAGAAGCAATTACTTATTTAAAAAAGGCAGTCAGCCTGGACCCGAATAACACGGATTATATTTACAGTTTAGGGAGCGTCTATCGGGATAATAAAATGTTCAATCAAGCAATTTCAGAATACAGTAAGCTAATCGTATTAAAAAATGACTACCCTAACCTGCATAATGACTTGGCAGATATTTACTATACTTTAGATAATCGTGCTCAAGCTGTTTTAGAGTATCAGAAAGAAGCACGCTATTGTCAGCGGGAGCTTGAAAATAATCCCGATAATCCTGCGCTGCTTAATAATTATGCTTATGCCTTAAACGCCCTTGGCGAATCTGAAAAGGCCAGGGAAATTATAGAAAGGGTAATAAATTCCTACCCGCGTTATCGGCAGGCTTATTTAACTTTGTCTAAAATAAACGAGAAGACACAGAATGCGGACTTAGCTTTAAAGGCATTGGAGAAAGCGAAACAACTTTCGACAGGGGAAGATTTTATAGATAATGAAATATCCAGGTTAAACAAACAGCCTTTGCCTAAGGAAAAAATACAATCGGAGCAGAAAGACATGATTTATTTGAAAAATGGGCGTAAATTACAGGCAAAGATAATAAAAGAATACCCTGATAAAGTAGTACTGGAGATGTGGTTGGGCTCTTCCCGGGGAGAGGTAATTTTCTACCGGGATGCAATTGAGCGCATAGAAAAACACCAGGATTAGTTGTGGAGAACAATCCAAAGATATTAGCCAGTATCATCATTGTAACCATCGGCTCAAAGGATTATTTGAGCCGCTGCCTTGATTCTGTAAAGGCGCAGAGTTATCCTGATTTAGAGGTTATCGTTATTGATAATTCACTAAAATCCGACTCTTCTGCTAAGATCCATGAGTCATTCCCTTTCGTAAAGTTTTACTCAAACCCGCGGAACTTGTATTATGGCGTATCCTTAAACAGAGGAATAGGGCTAAGCCATGGTGAATTCGTTCTTTGCATTAATGACGACGTAGTTTTAGACCAGGATTATATTCGTCAGGCTCTTAAAGGTTTTTTGGTAGAAGATAGCGTAGGAATGGTAAGCGGTAAGATTTTACGCATGGATGGCTTAACTTTGGATAGCACCGGATTATTCTTAAGTATTTGGTATTCAGCTAAAGAGAGAGGGTATGGCCAGATAGATGCAGGTAAATTTGAAAAATCCGGCTTTGTATTTGGAGTAAGCGGCTCAGTGGCTTTTTATCGCAAGAAAATGCTTGAAGAGATTAAGCAGGGTCAGGATTATTTCGATCCTGATTTCCGCATGTTTTATGAAGATCTGGATGTATCTTGGAGGGCTAATAATTGCGGATGGAAGGCTTATTATGTCTCTACGGCAAGGGCTTTTCATGTACGCGGAGGTTCATTCCGCCCTGATTGCGGTTTGGACGCACCCATTGCGCGTAAATACCTTAACGACGAATTGCACTGTGATTTGATTAAAAACCGTTATCTTGCCATATTAAAGAATGCCAATCTCGTTTTTTTTCTTATGCACCTTGTCCCCATAATATTGTATGATTTTTGCGCCTGGGGATATGTATTGTTTTTTCGGCCTAAAGTCGCAAAGATATTTTTGCGTAATTTAAAATGCGGTTTTAAGATTTAGGTTTAGACAGTAAGCCTAAGATTGCCCACCAGATTAAGCTTACCTCCGGAAGGAAGAAACTAAAATCCCATAAGTTGTGGAAGAGGAATGCTGCCAGGCAGGTAACGAGAATTAGAGCTTCTTTATCATCAGCAATGTTTTTAATTTTATTAATGCTATTTTTTAGAATCGCACAAACTAGCCAGAATAAAGAAGTTATCCCGAACAATCCGGACTCTGCCCAGAATTGCAGGAAGGAGTTATGCGCGTAACGTGAACAGGCAAGGTTAAAATTCCCCAATCCTACTCCGAGAAGCGGGTGCATTTTGATTATTCCAACGGTATCCTGCCAATAATTAACACGCATAAATACAGAAAACAGCGGGCTGAGATGTTCCTTGCCGGATGTTGTCCTCATAAAGAATATCAGTGGGATAAACAAGACTAATAACCCTAGAAATAAAATACCCCTTGTTTTTTTTAAGTCATTTTTTAATAATACGTAAACTAAAGCCGCCAGGAATAAGCTGATGAAGGCGCCTAGGGATTGAGTAAGGAGCAAGGCGCATAATAAGGGGATAGAAAGCCAACCCCTCCTTTTGTATAACAGTATGAGCGGCCCGACCATAACGAGATAGCCCGCAAGCATCCCCGGAGTAACAAAGGGGAAGAAAACCCTTTTTTGCTGCAGGTAATCTAGGATAAAGGGGGTAGTTATGTTTTGCGTATTTATAAAATTACGCAAATGCGAAAAACCAATAAAGTACTGATAAATCGCCAGGATGCTGATAACTATACCGCAGGCTAATATCCCCATGATGTAGCGTTTCCTGGTTTTTTCTGTTAAGCTTGGCAGGGTAAGGATAAGCAGTATAGCGCTTAAGTATTTATATAATTCCGCGGCGCTTTTAGCCTTATTTATTGAAAAATATGAGGATACGGCTAAAGCTAGGGCAAAGAAAATAATCGGCAGGGATAGCTTCTTAAGTCTTTCATGCGAGGTGCTATTTCTTATAAGCCAGAATAGAAGTATGGCTATGAGCGCAAAAGAATATACTGAGTTTACCCAAGGGTAAGCCAAAGATGAGATAAATGGCCGGATAAATATTAGAATCAACACTAAATGCTGCATTATAAAGTAATTCTATTTTAAAATAATACACAAGTCAAACAAATAATTAAACATTAATAGTTTAAGTGCTGCTTTAAAAACAGTTTTTAGCAAAAATCAGGTTTAAACAACGTGAAATTATCAGTTATGAAAGAATAAAAGTTAAAATTACAAATTCACTATAAATATTATTTTATCGTCGGGAAACAGGCACAAAAAATACTTGACAATAGCAGGTTATTATGATAAAAATTAATGTAATATAAGGTTTAGTTGTTTATTGGGGAGGTTGGATAAACTAAGTTGGGAAAAATTAGATAGATGTCTAAAGGGCTCATTATTGTAAGCAAATCTGGGCCCTTATTTTTTTAATAGTTGTATCCCGTCAAACGGGATAGCATAGAATAAATATTATGAAAACCGTAGGATTAACTTACGATTTAAAAACAGATTATAAATTTAAAGAGGGTGATCCGCTGGATGCCAATGCGGAGTTTGATCATCCTACTACTATTGATATTATCGGTAAGGCCATTGCCGCAAATGGTTTTAAGGTAAAAAAAATCGGTAATGCCGCTAACCTGTTAGAGAAGATCGATAACCTTGGGGTGGATATTGTGTTTAATATTTCCGAGGGGCTTACCGGTAGAAACCGTGAATCTCAGGTACCTATTTTGCTTGAGATGGCCGGAGTTCCTTTTGTGGGGGCAGACGCATTAACTTTAGGGCTCACCCTGGATAAGGTTATGGCCAAGAAGATTTTTATCGCTGAAGGGATTCCCACTCCGAGATTCTTTGAAGTTAATTCTGCTGAAAGCCTGGCTAACCATGATCACTGTAAATTTCCGTTAATTGTCAAACCGCGTTTTGAAGGTTCGTCAAAAGGTTTAAGCGAGAGTTCTCGCGTGGAAAACAGCGATGAACTTAAAAAGCAGGTTGATTTTATTACTAAGACGTACAAGCAGCCGGCTTTAGTTGAAGAATTTATCTCAGGGCAAGAATTTACCATTGCTATTGTGGGCAATGAAAACCCTGAAGTCATGCCTGTAGTCCAGATTAAAATCGACGGAAAGTTAAAATTAAACGATAAATTTTATACCTTTGCGCGGATTACCTCTGATAGACTGGAATATATCTGCCCGGCAAAAATAAATCAGGAACTTAAAAAGAAATTGGATGATTTAGCTTTAAGGGTTTATCACAGCGTAGAGTGCCGGGATTTCGGCAGGGTAGATTTTCGGGTTGACAATGACGGCAATCCGTATGTTCTAGAGATTAATCCGCTGCCCTCTTTATCTACTGAAGATGTCTTTATGCTTATTGCTCAAAATATCGGTATTACTTATGAACAGATGGTGGGTAAGATTTTAAATAGCGCGCTTATCAGGAATGGCCTAAATTAAATGAGAGTCGCCTTGACCTATAATTTGAAGAAGAAGGATCCCTTAAAGCCGGCGGATTATTTTTCTGAGTATGATTCCGAGGAGACAATTAATTCCGTGATCACCGCGCTTAAAAATAAAGGCCATTCTGTTGAGGCGATTGATGTGGAATACCCCGCGCTGTTTTCATATTTTAAGAAAAATCGCGTGGATATGGTCTTTAATATTGCCGAAGGAAGGCATGGCCGTTTTCGCGAGTCCGAGGTTCCGGCAGTCCTGGATTATTTAAATATACCTTATACCGGCTCGGAAACTTTTTCTTTAGCTTTAGCATTGAACAAGGCCTTAACCAAGAAAATATTAAAGGCAGAGAATATTCCAACTCCTAATTTTCAACTCTTTATCAAGGGGGATGAAAAATTATCTGCGGATTTATCTTTCCCGTTGATTGTTAAACCTAATTGTGAAGGATCGGCTAAGGGGATAAATAAGACAAATGTGGTTAACAGCAAAGAGGATCTTTTTAAGAAGGTCAGGGAGTGTATAGATATATATCGGCAGGAGGCCCTGGTTGAGGAATTTATTGAAGGCAAAGAGCTGACAGTGGGTATCCTGGAAAATGGGAAAACCCGCGTGCTGCCTATTTTAGAGATCGATTTTTCTAATTGTAAAAAAAGCGGCGAGTATTTTTATTCCTGGAAAATGAAGGAATTCCAGGGTAATACGGAATTAGGTTTAGTGCCTGAATTTTATTGTCCTGCGCGGCTGGATAAAGATATTGAGGAAAAGGTAAAAGATGTGGCTTTGCGTACGCATCGCGCCGTAGGCTGTTTGGATATTTCACGTACTGATATCCGTCTGGATAAATCTAATATACCTTATGTGTTAGAGATTAACCCCTTGCCGGGGCTGGATCCTAAAGAATCTAACTTTCCGATAATGGCTTATGCTGCAGGGATGGCATATGATGATCTTATTGAGGCAATACTAATGAGTGCCTCAGAAAGGAAAAGGCTAAATTGAGCAATCCTTCAAGTTTGGAAAGCCAAAAAGTGCAAGTTGAGACACCGGTTATTCCGCGTCCGCCAAAACGTTCACGTGATTATCAGCAGATCTCTCTTTATAAAGATGTTAATCCTTTGGATTGGGAGGATTGGCATTGGCAGCTCAAACACAGGATTTGTACCAAGGAAGAATTAACCCAGATTATTAAACTTACGCCTCAAGAAGAGAAGGGGATTGATAAAGCCAGGGGAAGGTTATCTATGGCTATCACTCCTTATTGGGCGAGTTTGATAGATGTTGAAGATCCAGATTGCCCCATCAGAAGGCAGTCTGTACCGGTCAGCGATGAATTCGCTGTTTCTCCGCATGAGATGGCTGATCCTTGCGCTGAGGACCGCGATTCTCCTGTGCCGCATCTGGTGCATCGATATCCAGACAGGGTTTTGTTATTGGCTACGGATCATTGCGCGATGTATTGCCGGCACTGTACTCGCCGCCGCCTGGTAGGAGACCACGAAGTAAAAGAGTCAAGCCCTGAAACTAAATTTGATGCAGCGATAGAATATATAAAAACCAATCGTAAAATAAGGGATGTATTAATTTCCGGAGGCGATCCGCTTATTTTAGAAGATGAGATTTTGGAATCTTTAATCTCCAGGATTCGTGATATATCTCATGTTGAATTACTAAGGATAGGCACACGTATCCCGGTAACTTTGCCGCAGCGGATCACGGATAAGCTAGTGAATATTCTTAAAAAGTACTCACCTATTTGGATGAGCATACATTTTAATCATCCTAAAGAGATTACCAAGCGCTGTAAGAATGCCTGCGATATGCTTTCAGAATCCGGTGTGCCTTTAGGCAGCCAGTCAGTTCTTCTTAAGGGAATTAATGACCGGCCGTATATTATGAAGCGTCTGGTGCATGATCTCTTGCAGATAAGGGTAAGGCCATATTATATTTATCAGTGTGATCCGGTCAGGGGTACACAGCACTTCCGTACTCCCGTAGCCACTGGTATAAATATTATTGAGAAATTACGCGGGCATACCTCAGGCTATGCTGTCCCGACTTATGTCATTGATGGGCCGGGCGGAGGAGGCAAGATCCCGATAGGGCCGAATTATATCCTTTCCCAGGCTAAGGGTAAGTATGTGTTGCGTAATTATAAGGGCAAGATTTATACCTACCTGGAGTAGTCACTAGATTAGCTATACCTGCTTCCTAAAAAGGAGCACGATATGGATGCTAAGAATAAAAGAAATTTTATCCTCTTAGGGCATGCCCAGTCAGGAAAGACCACTCTCGCCGAAAGCCTGCTTTATTTTACCAAGGCTGTCAATCGCAGGGGGAAGATTGAAGATGGTTCTACAGTAAGCGATTACAGTTTTGACGAAATTGAAAGAAAGAATTCTATAAATTTAAGCCTGCTCTTTTGTGACTATAAAGGTTGCCGCATTCAGTTTATTGACACCCCTGGTTATGCGGATTTTTTCGGTGAAGTAATCGCGGGACTACGCGCAGTAGACAGCGCAATTATCGTTGTAGATGCTACAAGCGGTATACAGGTAGGGGCTGAGCGCGCTTGGCAGATGATTGAAGCAGCAGGCCTGCCCTGCATGATCTTTATCAATAAAATTGATAAAGAAGGCGCCGGTGCCAATAAGATCCTGGCAGAGTTAAAATCAAGTTTCTCTAAAAACTGCGTAATTATTGAATCCTTGGAAGATCCACTCTTGATGGAGGCAATCGCGGAGAGTGATGACAGCTTGCTGGAAAAATATCTTTCAGTATTAAGATTATCGATAGATGAAATTAAGGGAGGGTTAGCCGCGGCAGTTTATAAGCGTAAACTTTTCCCGGTAGTTGTCGGTTCTGCCCTGATGGATAAAGGAATCAAAGATTTACTGGATGATATATTGCAGTATTTCCCCAGTCCTTTAGGCAGGGCTCCTGTAATTGCCATCAATCCCTTAAAGGTAGATGGAATAAAAGAGGTGGTTTTAGGGGGAGATGCACCTTTTTCAGCTTTTGTTTTTAAGAATATTTCCGATCCATATGTAGGGCAACTTTCGCTGCTGCGTGTTTTTTCCGGCACACTTGCCTCCAACTCCAGTTTTTATAATGTGAACAAAAAGGCTAAAGAAAGGATCGGCCAGATTAATATTTTACAGGGTCGGGAGCAAAGGGGTCTAGATGAAGCTTCCTGCGGGGATATTATAGCTATCCCAAAACTTAAAGAGACCAGCGCCTCTGATTCTTTGGCTCAAGAGAAGGAACAGTTTTTGTTTGATACTTTAGTTTTTCCTGAACCGGCGATCTCGGCGTCAGTAAAACTTAGATCCCGTGAAGATGAGGAAAAAATTGCCGTGGCCTTGCATAAATTAACTACGGATGACCCGACATTTAAGGTTTCCCACAATCCGCAGACTAAAGAATTGATTATTTCCGGTTTAGGGGATTTACATCTTGATGTGATGGTTGCCAGGATGAAAAAAAGATTCAATGTTGTTGTTGAATTGGGGACTCCTAAAGTTGCGTACAAGGAGACGATTACTAAAAGCGCCAGGGTCCAGGGTAAATTTAAAAGGCAATCCGGGGGTCGGGGTCAATATGGGGATTGTACCATTGAAATACAGCCCTTAGAAAGAGGTAAAGGCTTAGAGTTTGTGGATAAAATATTCGGGGGAGCAATACCGCGTAATTTTATCCCATCGGTTGAAAAAGGCGTGCGCCAGGCAGCCAGCGAAGGGGCGGTTGCGGGTTATCCGTTAGAAGATGTGCGGATTACTTTGGTAGATGGTTCATACCATGAAGTCGATTCTTCGGACATGGCCTTTCAGATCGCAGGGGCAATGGCTTTAAGAAAGGCAGTAAGCGAAGCCGGCCCGGCTTTATTAGAACCAATCATGGAAACGGAGGTTACTATTCCCGAAGAGTGTTTAGGCGCTATTACCGGAGACATTAATTCCCGGCGCGGAAGAATCATAGGGATGGAGATCAAAGGTAAAACGCAAATCGTAAAGGCTCAGGTACCTTTGTCGGAGATGTTTAAGTATACCAACGACCTGCGTTCAATCACCGCCGGGCGCGGTGCATATTTGATGCACCTGTCTCACTACGAAAACCTGCCGCAAAAATTAGCCTTACCAATTATCAACCAATATCAGTCCACCAAAAAACACGAGGAAGTTAGCCACTAACTTAATGATTATGAAAATAAGCGCATTTGCAATAGCGGAGATTACTTTAGGTAAACATAATATTAAAGACGAAAGGCTTGATCAGGCAGATAAGCTGGTTAAGGCTAAGAAGAAAACTTATGCTCAGGTAGAAATAGCCGGCGAGGACGCAGCTTTAGAGTCAGATGTGATTATTGCCCCGAAGGATGCCAAGACGGATTTGATCTTAAGAGATCTGGATTTTGTGGAAACCCGCTTGAGCAGGCAGCCGGAGGAGAAAGAAAAAGTAGTATTAAATAAAATGAAAGAGGCGCTGGAGAAAGAGGAGTTTGTTTCTACTATTGGGTTATCCAGCGAAGATAAAGAACTTATTTCCGGTTATGGTCTGTTTACTATTAAGCCAATAGTATTGATGGATAAAGAAGAATTAGAGAACATCGGCGGCCTGTTGGTTAAGGCTTTAGCGCAAAGCGGCTTCATCTGTTTTCTTACCGTAGGAGATAAAGAAAACAGGGCATGGTTAATTAAGAAAGGGACTACTGCCTGGGAAGCTGCAGGGGTAATCCATTCTGATATTCAGCAGGGTTTTATTCGGGCTGAAATTATAAATTTTACCGATTTTATTCAATCCGGAGGAGAAACTCAGGCAAAGCAGGCAGGCAAGATGCGCCTTGAACAAAAAGAATATATTATGCAGGACGGAGATTTAGTTAATTTCCGTTTTAATAAGTAATTTTATACTGAATAATGAGTTGCTATCTAAGGAGAGAAAGATAATGGTTAAGATAAAGCGGGCGCTTATCAGCTTGTCGGATAAGACCGGTATCCTGGATTTGGCTGAAACATTGAAGAAATTTGGCGTGGAGATTATTTCTACGGGGGGTACGGCAAAGCTGTTGCGTGAAAATAATATCCAGGTTAAGGATGTTTCTGTCTATACCGGATTTCCCGAGATGCTCGACGGAAGGGTAAAGACATTGCATCCTAAAATCCATGGCGGCCTGCTTGCTTTACGCGCTAACCGTGAGCATCTGCGGATATTAGAAGAGCAGGGTATCGGGCTTATTGATTTGGTTGTAGTTAACCTTTATCCTTTCGAGAAAACCACTCAAAAACCGGGCGTAAGTATTGATGAGGTTATTGAAAATATAGATATCGGCGGCCCGTCTATGTTGCGTTCAGCGGCAAAAAATCATCAATCTGTGGCGGTAATTTGCGAACCCAAGCGTTATGCTCAGGTAATTGCCGAACTGGAAAAGAATAACGGCTCTTTGCCTGAAGATCTAATGCGGGAATTAGGTATTGAGGCTTATGCCCGTACCAGCGAATATGATGCCTCCATATATAATTATTTGAGCAGTTATTTTAAAATCAATAAAACCAAGGACGCCTTTCCTGATGAATTAAAATTATCATTTGAGAAGATCCAGGGCCTGCGTTATGGTGAAAATCCCCATCAACAGGCTGCCTTCTACAAAGAAAAAGGCAAGGTTAAAGGGTTGATTAATGCCCGGCAGTTGCAAGGCAAGGAGCTTTCATTCAATAATATCCTGGATTTGAATTCTGCTCTGGAATTAGTGAAAGAATTCAAAAACCCGGCGGCGGTTATTGTCAAGCATAACAATCCTTGCGGAGTTGCCGAGGATAAGTCCTTGAATAGGGCTTATCTAAATGCCTGGAAATGCGACCAGCTTTCGGCCTTTGGCGGTATTGTAGCATTAAATAGAAAAATGGATTTATCCACTGCTAAGGTTGTGGCTAAGAGCGGTTTTCTTGAGTGTATCATTGCTCCTGCTTATGATAAAGAAGCTTTAGGTTTATTCCAAAATAAGAAAAACCTGCGCCTCTTGGAGTTGGATGACTTAAGCGTTATTGATGAACCGGAATTTAAACGTGTTAGCGGCGGAATGCTTTTACAGGGAAAGGATCTGCTTACCTTGGATTTAAATAATCTTAAGGTGGTTACCAAGAAAAAACCAACCAAGGCTCAAATGAAAAGCTTGATCTTTGGCTGGAAGGTAGCCAAATATGTTAAATCCAATGCCATTGTTTTTACTAAAGGGACAAAGACTGTAGGTATCGGCGCCGGCCAAATGTCCCGTGTGGATTCGGTGATGATCGCCAAAAAGAAATCCGCTAACTTGAGCAAGGGATGTTGCCTGGCTTCGGACGCGTTTTTCCCGAAAGAGGACGCGATTTCCTGGGCGCATAAGGCAGGTGCTCAGGCGATAATCCAGCCAGGTGGTTCTATCGCTGACCAGAAGATCATCGCTGCCTGCGATAAACATAAAATTGCCATGGTCGTAACCGGTATAAGGCACTTCAGGCATTAATGGATGGATATTGCGCAGCGGTTAAATACCTGGAATCTTTTGTTAACTACGAAAGAATAAACCGCTATTCCTATAAAAAATCCCTCGGCCTCAAAAGAATAAAAAACTTCTTACAATTAATCGGTAATCCCCAGGATGAACTTAAGGTTATCCATATCGCAGGCTCTAAAGGCAAGGGCTCTACATGCGCTTTTGCTGCCTACATATTAAGGCAGGCAGGTTTTTCTGTTGGACTATATACCTCTCCGCATTTATCGGATTTCAGGGAACGTATCCGTATCCTTGAGCCTGATAAAGCAAATACTCTTTTGCCCTTTGAAGGCGCCATATCCAGGAAATATCTTATCCGCCTGGTTAATTTCTTAAAACCGGTTATAAAAAGATTCGGAGAACTTTCTTTTTTTGAGGTTTATACCGCGTTGGCCTTTCTGTACTTTAAAGAAAGAAAAGTTGATTTTGTGGTAATGGAAACCGGTATGGGCGGCAGGCTGGATGCGACTAATGTTGCAAAAAGCCTGGTCTGTGCCATAACGCCGATAAGCTATGAGCATACCCGATATCTGGGCAAAACCTTAACCCGGATCGCCGGAGAAAAAGCAGGGATTATTAAACGCAAGGCAATAGTTATCTCTTCTCCTCAAGAAAAAGAGGCAGCGCTTGTGATTAAGAATACAGTCTCCCGTATGCAGGCAAAACTCTTTACGATAGGCAAAGAGATAAAATATTTTACCAAGGACAGGTATTTTTCAATAAAAGGTATAAATAATAATTATCCTAATTTACGGATTAATCTTTTAGGCAGGCACCAGCTGATTAATGCCGCTCTTGCCGTTGGCATAGTTGAGGCACTGGGCGCCTACGGTTATAAAGTCAGTGTTGATTGCATAAGGAAAGGGCTTTATAATACTCTTTGGCCTGGACGGCTGGAAGTACTTAGGCATAAGCCCTGTATTGTAATTGATGGTGCCCAGAATGCCACATCCGCCTTGGTTTTAAAATCAGCAATCAAAAGTCTTTTTAAATACAGGAAACTGATATTGGTGTTTGGAGTTTCGCAGGATAAAGATATTAAAGGTATACTTAGCCAGCTTTGCGGCCTGGCGCATAAAATTATCTTAACCGCCGCTGATAATCCCCGGGCAGCCAAGCCTGAATACTTGAAAAGATTCCTTATAGATAAAAGAAAAGAGGTATTTTTAACCTCCGGAGTAAAAGAGGCAAAAACACTTGCCTTGAGAATTTCCGGCAAAGAGGATTTAATATTAGTTACAGGATCTTTATTTGTTGTGGGTGAATTTAGAGATGATTATCGATAACCTTGATGATACAATTGCCGCAATTTCTACTGCCGCCGGAGAAGGCGCGGTAGGGATTGTGCGTTTAAGCGGGCCAAGGGCATTGGCTATTGCGGATAGCGTATTTACCGGCAAAAATGGGGCAAAGCCATCAGGGTTTAAAACCTATACCATGCATTATGGCAAGATAATTCATGGCGGCCAGGTACTTGATGAGGTTATCCTTACGATAATGCGTTCTCCGCATTCGTATACCAGGGAGGATGTTGTAGAGATAAATTGCCATGGCGGAGTTGTGGCCTTGCGCAAAGTCCTGGATTTAGTGTTAGAGAATGGCTGCCGCCTGGCTTCTCCGGGTGAATTTACCAGGCGGGCATTTTTAAATGGCCGGATTGACTTGGCCCAGGCAGAGGCAGTTATTGATATTATCCGCGCAAAGACTGATTCTAGCCTGAAAGTAGGCCTGGAACAATTAAAAGGAGGCTTGTCAAAAGAAATAGCTAAGCTGCGTCAGGCCCTGTTAAATATCCTGGTAATTTTAGAGGCGAATATTGATTTTCCCGAAGAAGACCTTAAAAAGCAGGATATGGTAAAAATATCTCAAGATTTGGATACGCTCAGGCTTCAGTTAAACAAGTTGTTGGATAGCGCCAGGGCCGGCAGGATATTGCGCGACGGGATACATGTGGTTATCTGCGGAAAACCAAATGTGGGTAAATCCTCTCTTTTAAATGCCCTACTCAGAAAAGAACGCTCCATAGTAACTCCTATTGCCGGTACTACCCGCGACTCAATTGAAGAAGTAATTGATATAAAGGGTATTCCGGTGAGGATTGTGGATACTGCGGGGATCTTAAAACCCCGTGATATTGTTGAGAAAAAAGCTGTTGGCCGGGCAAAGACACATATACGCTCGGCAGACCTGGTAATTATTTTATTTGACGCCAGTAGGAAGTTAGAAGATAGCGACCGGAAACTGATTAAAGAAATAAAAAATAAGCAGGTGATCGCGGTAATCAATAAAATTGATTTACAAACGAAGCTCAGGAAAGAGGAGATTTTCAAGGCATTCCAAACAGTAGTTGAGCTTTCCGCCAAGAAGGGGAAAAATATCAACCTGCTTGAAGATGCGCTTTGTGAATTTGTTTATCAGGGTAAGCTGCCTGGTCCTGAACTTATGCTGGTGAGCAATTTAAGGCATATCAGTGCGCTCAAAGAAGCGCAGAAGCTGCTCAATAATGCCGTATCCGCCTTAACCGATAAACTTCCGTTAGAATTTCTTACGCAGGATTTAAAGGATGCCAGCCTTAGTTTAGATAAAATCCTGGGAAGGGACTTAACAGAGGATCTTCTGGGCAGGATTTTTTCTGATTTCTGCATTGGTAAATAAAACCTGTTGCGGAAAGTCAGTTTTCATTAGATAATAACCCCTATAGCTTATTTGTAAATATAAGGATTAGAAAGAAATGAATAAAATTAAGATTGAAAAAGCAGTCCGCCAGATATTGGAGGCCATTGGCGAGAATCCGAAAAGAAAAGACCTGCTCGAGACTCCGCGCCGGGTTGCTGATATGTATGAAGAGATATTTTCCGGCATAAAGCAGGATCCGGAAAAAGAGCTGGAGGTTATTCTTGAGCAAAAGCACCATGAAATTATACTATTACGCGGTATCCCTTTGTATTCCGTATGCGAACACCATCTTTTGCCTTTTACCGGCAGGGTAAATATCGCCTATATTCCCAAGAACGGCAGGGTCACGGGGTTAAGCAAGCTTGCCCGGGTGGTTGATATATTGAGCCGCCGGCCGCAGGTTCAAGAACGCCTGACTACCCAGATTGCCGAGATTATTATGGGAAAATTAAATCCTTTAGGGGTAATGGTGGTAATTGAGGCCGAGCACCTCTGTATGTCTATGCGCGGTGTAAGAAAACCCGGAGTAATGACGGTGACCAGCGCTGTACGGGGGATTTTTAAAGAAAACCAAAAGACTCGTTCTGAAGCACTAGCTTTAATGAAACAGGATTAGATAGAAGGAGCACAAGGTGAGAAAAATAGGGTTGTTATTTGTTTTGTTATTATTACTATCTGGTTGTGCTACTTATAAATTTCAGAAAGGGCCTGCTCCTTATGATAAGGGATATGTTGCATCCTATGATGGCAAACTGATCCCGGAATATACGCTTGGACAAGCCAATTCTGTGCCTGAGCTGGCCTTAGCAAAAGAACGTTTTAATAGAAGGCGCGCTACGGTCGAGTCTTATTATAAGAAAATGGGCCAGATAGAGGCCCGTTTTAAAGAGCTTTTTTGGGACCCTCCGGCAATGGCCATAGATTTTATAGGCGGTATTCTCCGTTGGCCGTTTGTTGCTGTTGCAGATTACAAGTATAATCGTAATCCTCAATACAAGGAAAAGGTTGACCGGCTCGATGAGCAAAAGGATGAACTGGAGAAGGCTAGGGTAAATGATTTAAAGGCCAAGCTCAAGGCTTATATAGACGAAGATTTGGCAAAAGAACCTGCGCAAAAAGAATCTCCTGTTGCAGAAATTCCGGTAGCTCCTGTTGAGCCTGAAAAGATCCAGCCTACCCAAGTTAGTACAGCGCCTGTTGTCGAGGCGCCCGTTGTTGCGCAGCCTTCCGCAGCGCCTGTTGAATCTGAAAAGATTCAACCAGTAGTACCTGAACCGGAAAAGCAAATAACTGTAGAGGAAGTTAAGCCGGATGTCCCGCCTGTTTCTGCCCCCGTTGTTGCTACTCCTCAGGAGACAAGTCCGGTTATACCTAAAGAAGAGGAAAAAATTGCGCCTATTATTGAACCTGTAAAGCTTGAGCCTCCGGTTGCTGTGATTATCGCTAAACCAACCAAAGGGTTTTCTCCGCTTCAGGTAAATTTTAATGGCGGTAAATCTTATTCTAAGGCTGGAAAAATAGTTTCTTATCTCTGGGATTTTGGCGACGGCGATACATCTACGCAAAAGAACCCGATTAATACCTACTGGAGCACTACTTATGGCAGCCGTATTTTTACCGCCACGCTTACGGTAAAAGATGAAAAAGGCCAAACTGCCAGCACAAATATAAACATTGAAGTTGTAACAAAATAATCTTTATTCCCGGAGTTTTATATCCGGAGATTTGTATTGTACCTCCTCCGCAATATGCTTTTAAAAATAATTCCTTTGTTGTGAACCCAATACAATATATGAGTGAGAATTAACGGCTGTTTTGCCACAAAGCCTTACTACTTTGTGATGGAAGTGGTATAATTGGATTACTTATGCGTCACAATAATATTTATAAAACCAGAACGTCTTTACAAAAGAAGATAGCAATTATAATATGTGGGATATTCTTTTCTATAATACTGTTAGAAATAGGAATACGCCTGGGCGGACTTGCCTTATTATATATGCAAGAATATAAGAATGCGCAGGCCATAAAACAAAACGGTGTTTATTGTATTATGTGTTTGGGCGAATCAACTACGGCAGGACAGTACCCAAGGCCCCTGGAAGATATTCTAAACAAGCGTAATATCGGGATAAAATTCAGTGTAATAGATAAGGGCATAGTAGGAAGCAACACCGTAGTAATGCTTTCGCAACTGCAACAAAACCTTGATATCTATAAACCCAATATGGTGATTGTAATGGCAGGCAGCAATGATGTAGGTATAAGTTACTATAAAAGTATACCTGAGGCTGATACTGCTGTATTCCGGTATTCAAGAGTCTATAGGTTTATGAGACTTATATATATGCATATTGTAAAGAAGCTGAAGAAGCAAGATATATATGGATTAGCATTGCTAAAACCAGGAAATGACAATAACTATCTTAAG
>CAYRUB010000004.1:109589-144596 GCA_964427405.1 uncultured Planctomycetales bacterium
AGATATATATGGATTAGCATTGCTAAAACCAGGAAATGACAATAACTATCTTAAGCTAGGGCGCCTTTATCGCGTCCAAGGCAAATATTCCCAGGCCGAAGACTCATTCAAGAAAGTCATAGAATTAAACCCTAAAAATGATGATGCGTATGGTGGATTAGGGCACCTTTATCAAGTCCAAGGCAAATATTCCCAGGCTGAAGACTCATATAAGAAAGCCATAAAATTAAACCCTAGAAATAGTTATGCGCATACTGGGTTAGGGTGGATTTATCGCGTCCAAGGCAAATATTCCCAGGCCGAAGACTCATTCAAGAAAGCCATAGAATCAAACCCTAAAAATGATGATGCATATAGCGGATTAGGGCCTCTTTATCGCATCCAAGGCAAATATTCTCAGGCTGAAGACTTATTCAAGAAAGCCATAGAATTAAACCCTAGAAATAGTTATGCATATACTGGATTAGGGCACCTTTATCGCGTCCAAGGCAAATACCCTCAGGCTGAAGACTTATTCAAGAAAATCATAGATTTGTATCCTGAAAATGACAGTGCATATGGAGCAATATCAGTATTATATGAAGAAGTGGGTGAGCCGGAATTGGCAAAAGAATATGCTAACAATGTCAATAGATCAAGATTAGAATATTATAACCCTATTACAATTAACAGCTATCGTAAATTTAAAGAAATAATAAACAGGAGAGGGATAAAGTTAGTTTGCGTGCAGTATCCTATGCGTAGTTTAGGACCCTTAAGGAAAATATTTGAAAATGACGAAAAAGGGGTTATTTTTGTAGACAACGAGAAAATATTTAAAGAAGTTGTTAGGAAAGAGGGATTTGGAGAAGTATTTCTGGATATGTTTGGCGGCGATTTTGGTCATTGCACGCAAAAAGGTAACGCGCTTTTGGCCGAAAATATCGCCAATGTTATATTGAAGGAAGTATTTTCTAAATAACAGCTACATTTGTTTTTTATCCAGAGATCTGTATTGTATTGCCTCTGCGATATGCTCTTGGGAGATGATTTCCTTTTGATCTAAATCTGCGATTGTCCGGGCTACCTTTAAGACCTTATCATAAGCCCTTGCTGATAGCCCCAATTCCGCTATGGCCATGCGCAGTAATTCTTGCGCCTCCTTGCCCAAAATACAGTATTCTTTAATTAGTTTGTTATTCATCTGGGTATTACAGAATATTCCCGCAGACTTGAATCTTTTCTGTTGGATTGCACGCGCATTTTCTACACGTTGTCTGATTACTTTTGATGACTCTGCGTCTCTTATGTCGGATAATTCATGGTATCTTACTTGCGGGACTTCGATATGTATATCAATTCTATCAAGCAGGGGGCCGGAAATTTTCCCCAGGTAATTTCTGATCTTGGTGGGATGACAATGGCAGGTTTTCTGTGGATTAAAATAATTTCCGCACGGGCAGGGATTAAGCGCGGCGGCTAAAATAAAACAAGCCGGGAAAATTATTGTGCGTTTTATGCGGTTGATGCAAATTAAGTTATCTTCCAGCGGTTGTCTTAGTGCCTCAAGGGCCTTGCGGCTAAACTCCGGTAATTCATCCAGGAATAAGACTCCGTAATGCGCTAAGCTTATTTCTCCGGGCTTCGGTATGCTGCCACCGCCGATTAAAGCGATATCCGAAATACTGTGATGCGGAGAGCGGAATGGCCTGATTCCCATAAATCCATCCTTGTTCAATAAAGTGCCTGCTACAGAGTGGATCTTGGTTATTTCCAGGGTTTCATCTAAAGTTAGCCCGGGCATGATCGTGGGGATTCTTTTGGCGAGCATAGTTTTACCGCTGCCGGGAGGGCCGATTAAAACAATATTGTGCCCGCCTGAAACAGCTACTTCAAGCGCCCTTTTGGCAAAGTATTGGCCTTTGACTTCAGAGAAATCCAAATCATAATTTGTGTTGATTTTAAATGCCTGCTCCGGGGTTAGTTTAAAAGGTCGTTTAAGTATAGGGTCGGTTAAAAACTGCACTGTCTGCTTTAAGTTATTTTGCGGCCAGCTGGATAGGTTAGGCACTATCCCGGCTTCTTTGGCGTTTTCTACCGGAAGCACAAGATTCTTCACGGGGGAATTAGCCATAGCTAAACTAATGGCTAAGATTCCGCGTACTGATCTGATCTGTCCATCTAGGGATAGTTCTCCTAAAAAAACATAATTTTTAAGAAGTTCTCCGTTAATCTGTCCGGTTGAAGCCAGGATTCCCAGGGCAATGGCCAGGTCGAAGCTGGCCCCTTCTTTTTTGATATCGGAAGGAGCCAGGTTTACGGTTATTCTCTGGCTGGGCCATTGAAACCCTGAGTTTTTGATTGCTGAGCGCACCCTTTCTTTGCTTTCTTTGATGGCGGTATCTGTCAGGCCCACCAGGGTGACTGCCGGAAGGCCTTTGGCTACATCAATTTCTATTTCAACCGGATATGCCTCTAGGCCAATAAGACCAAAACTATTAGTTTTTGAAATCATCTTTCCTCCATTTTTGGCTTTGGCTATCGGAAGCCAAACCATGGTTCTTTAACCTAAGGCAATAGACGTCTAAAGTAGGTTAATCTAACCTGTTTTTAGGAGAAAATAGCCTTGCCCTTGTTCGCTGACGCTCACAAGGACTGCGTTAAATGAGGCTATAAAGTACTTGCTTTTTAGTCGGCAGATTATATAATATAAACCTATGAATAAAGGTATAATCAAGAACATATTAATCATTTTGTTGCTAAGTATTGCTATTTTTAGCGTGGTCATGTATTCCAGAGCTCAAAACAGCTTGGCTAAAGCGCAAGATGAGATTGCTGTATTAACTCAAGAGAAGCAAAACTTATTGCAAGAGCTGGGGAAGGAAAAAGAGCTAAATGGGCAGTTGGCTTCAAAAAACGCAGGTCTCAAGAATTATTTAAAGGCATGCAAAAACAAGATTGCGCGCCTTTTCCAGGATAAATCCAAGCTGCAGGGTAACCTTGGGGATGCAGGCGCCAGGTTCTCTATATTAAAAGCGGAGAATGACCAACTTAAGGTCAAATTAAGCTCTATTGTCGAGCTTAGAAAAGCAATAAGGGAGCTGAAGGCCAGGAAACGCAGATCCCGCGCCTTGGCTAGCGAAGGCAACTTGGGGTTTGTGGTCAGAAATGGCCGGTCAACCATTTCGGATAAGGTTAAGATTGAAGTAGTGCCAGCTCAAACTAAAGAATAATGAAAGATTTCTTTATAGAAATATACAGGAACAGAATTCTGATGACCACTATCTCTGCCTGGCTAATTGCTCAGACGATTAAAGTGGGCATTGGGGTATTCCGAAAAAAGAAGTTTGACTTTCGCTTATTTATCGGTAGCGGCGGGATGCCATCTGCGCATGCCGCAGGGGCTTCGTGCCTGGCGATGAGTATAGGCATGGATTGCGGTTTTGACAGCGTGTATTTTGCCTTGGCTTTTGCTTTTGCCATTGTGGTTATGTTTGATGCCCAGGGTGTGCGCCGTTCTACAGGCAAACAAGCAGGTATCTTGAATAAGATTATGGATGATATTTACTGGCAAGGGAAGATCCAGGAGATGCGCCTGCGCGAGCTCATTGGGCACACTCCTGTAGAAGTTATTATGGGGTTGTTGTTGGGTATTGTTATTGCCCTGGTATCCCGGGCATGATAAAAATAAATCGGAGGCTTAAGTGAATAAGAAACTTTTAATTATAATTCTGGCGGTAATCGTAATAACGGGTATTTTTGCTATCTTGGGTATTAAGAAATCCCTCAAAGTAATTAATCTGGCTAATAATCGTCCATCTGCGCATAGTTTGCTTAATCAGGCACGGCAGTTTGAGGCTAAGGGTCAGTTACTTGATGCAAAATCAGTATATCAAAAATTAGTGAATGATTTTACGGAGTCCCCCGAGGTAGCGGATTGGCAAAAGAAGTCGGAGGATATAAATATTAAATTGTTGTTCTCGTCGGCAATTACCCCTAAGAGCATAGTCTATCAGATAAAACCAGGGGATACTCTGAATAAGATCGCCCGTGAACACAAAACTACGGCTGAGTTGATTATGAAAAGCAACAATATCAGCGATTCGCTTATAATCCCCGGCCGTAAGATAAAGATTTGGAATGCGCCTTTTAGCATCCTGGTTGATAAATCTCAGAATATCATGCTGCTTAAAAGTGACGAAGAGGTGGTAAAGACCTATACTGTATCTACGGGGAAAAATAACTGTACTCCCGTAGGCGTATTCAAGATCGTTAATAAACTCGCTAATCCTACCTGGTTTAAGGCCGGGGCAGTAGTAGCGTCGGGAAGCCCGGAGAATGTGCTGGGTACGCGTTGGATGGGGTTTGACCTGGCTGGATACGGAATTCACGGTACCACAGAGCCGAAAGAATTGGGCAAGCAGGTGACCCAAGGATGTGTTCGCCTGAGCAATTCTGATGTAGAGGAACTGTATAATATTATTCCCGCAGGAACAGAAGTTACCATAGTCGAGTAATCTTTATGGCCGGACTAGATTTTGAAAAACCTATTGTTGAGTTAGAAAAAAAGATTCAGGAGCTTAAAACTTTCATCTCCGAGAAAAAAATTGACCTATCCTCAGAAGTCAAAAAGCTCGAGGAAAAGCTGGAGCATTTGAGAAAAGATACTTATAATAATCTTACCGCCTGGCAGAAGGTGCAGCTTGCCCGGCATCCCCTGCGTCCCTATACCCTGGATTATATCAACATGATTATGTCGGATTTTATGGAGCTGCATGGTGACCGTCTTTTTAGCGACGACAAGGCAATGATTTGCGGTTTGGCCAAGATTGATAAAAGAAAGGTTGTGGTTATGGGCCATCAAAAAGGCCGCGATACTAAGGAAAACCTGAAACGTAACTTTGGCTGCGCGCATCCTGAAGGTTATCGTAAGGCCTTGCGGGTTATGCAGCTGGCCGAAGAATTTCAATTGCCGATTGTAGTTTTTATTGATACTCCGGGAGCTTATCCAGGTATTGGTGCAGAGGAACGCGGGCAATCCCATGCAATCGCGCTTAATTTGCGGGAGATGATGTGTATTAGCGTTCCGATTATGGTAATTGTTATTGGAGAAGGCGGTTCGGGAGGAGCCCTTGGCGTAGGGGTGGCAGATCGTGTGGCAGTTTTAGAGAATTCATATTATTCAGTGATTTCTCCGGAGGGCTGCGCGGCAATCCTTTGGAAAGATGGCGCAAAGGCGCCTCAGGCAGCCGAGGTTTTAAAACTAACCGGTCCGGATTTGTTAAAGATGGGGATCATTGATGAAGTAATCCCCGAGCCATTGGGTGGAGCACATCGGGATCCGGCAAAAATAGCCCAGAATGTAAAAGAGGCGATCGTGAGGAATTTTAAAGAGCTGGAAGGCCTGGATAGGGGCGAATTACTTAGGTTAAGGTATAAGAAATTTAGGGTCATAGGTGTTATCGGATGATGGAGCAGGAGTTTTTGTTATTAGGTTTATTGCGTCAAAGCCCCGGGTACGGTTATGAAATCAAGCTTAAAATACGCCAGATCCTTTCTCTTTTCGCCGGCGTTGATTTAAAATCCATATATTATCCGTTAAAAATTTTAGAGAAAAAGGGCCTGCTCGATAAGCATGTTGGTAAAGAAGGCAAGCGGCCGGAACGGTTTGTTTACTGCCTTACTAAAAAGGGCAAGGATCGTTTTGACGAGCTGTTGAATAAAAGCCTGCTTAATTTTAAACGCCCGCAATTCAGCTTAGACTTAAGTTTATATTTTCTGGATTATCTAAAACCCGCCTTAAGCCGGCGCCGCTTGGCCGCCAGGCTTATGATATTAAAGAAGATCTCCTCTAGTATAGAGAAGACGCTTAAGTCTAAAGAGATGGAGAATTCAGTTTCATTATTACGTATATTAAAACACAATCTTTGCCTGCTTCAGGCAGAATCAAATTTCCTGGTTAATTTGCTTAAGGAAATCTGATCCTTTATCTTTGATCCCACTGTCGTTTGATCAAGGTGCTTGTCCTGACTCGCTCCGTTCGTCAGGATTTCGCTGGATAAAAGCCATAAGGTGCTCAACTTCTTACTTGACAAGAACATGTTTAGAGAATAAAATAATACAATAAAATATAGTAAAATTTTACTATATTAGTATTTTCCAGATGTAACTTTTTCTTATTAATGAGGTTAATCAATGGTTTGGGAAGCCAAAACTGAGGAAAAATTTAAGCTGTTGATATCCAAGATTCCTGTATTCCATCGCCGGATTACTGAATCAGTAGTTATTCAGCAGGCGCAAAATAACGCCATTTTCCGTAAATCACCTCAAGTGGAGGAGCAGGATGTGGTTTCTGCTTTTTTTTCTGATGTCCCTTCCCCTTTTTACAGTATGATGGTAAGACTTTTAGAACAAAACGGTTTTAATTACAAGAAATACGGTTTTCCTAAAGCTCAGAGTTAGCTATGCGTATAGCGGTTATCGGCTCAGGTGCGATTGGTTGCCTTGTGGCAGCTTATCTTAAATTAGAAGGCCAGGATGTATCTTTGGTTGGCCGCTCGGATTCAGTAGAGACGATTAAAAAAAGCGGGCTGCAAATATCCGGAGTACGTGGCGCTTTCAGGGTAGAAATTAAAATCTCCGAACAGCTTAATTATTCCCCGGAGTTAGTTATCCTGGCCACTAAAACCCAGGATATTGAATACGCCATAAAAGATAATTTAAGCCTTATCCGCAATGCGCTGATTTTGACCATTCAGAATGGTGTACAGGCAGACAGTATTGTTTCTAAATTGTTGCCTAAGGAAAATATCGTTTCCAGTATCGTTATGTTTGGTTCCACTTATTTAGAGCCGGCTAAGTTAGTGCATAATTTTGAAGGTCCCTGGATAATAGGTTGGCCTTTTGATGAAAAACATCCAGAGGTGTTGTCAGGGTTAAGCCGTATTTTAAATAAGGCATTTCCCGTTGTAATATCCGAGGATATTACCGGGATGAAATTTTTAAAGATATTCGCTAACGCTAATAACTGCCTGCCGGCGATACTCGGTAAGAGTATGCAGGAGGTTTTTAGTGACCATGATATGAGCCATATAAGTATTGCTATTTGGAAAGAGGCACTTGAGGTTGTTAATCAGGCGGGTATAAAATTAGTTTCCCTGCCGGGTTTTCCTACGGAAAATATCACTAAATTAACCTCTCTGCCGATTGCTCAAGCAGCAGAAATTTTTTCACAAACTATGAGAAACTTAAGCAGGGAGCCGCTTTATGGTTCGATACTGCAAAGTATTATGCGTGGCCGCAGTTCCGAAATTGATTATATTAACGGAGAATTTGTGCGGCTTGCTAAAAAAAACAATATTTACGCGCCCTTAAATAGCGTTTTGGTTGAGATGGTACATGAGGTTGAGGAAAATAAAAGATTTTTTAATAAAGCTGAACTATTTACAAGAATCCAGAAAGTCACTAAATTGAAATGAGCGAAAATGACGCAGTGAATACCCCATTTCCAAAATTAAAACTTACGGTTACGCAAGTTTTTGGACAATGTTACCATGGGTATAAGATTGGCGATGAAATCTGCTTAGAGGATTTCACTCATGCCCCGAAGCATTTTTGTTTAGGCCTGGCGCATGCGCTTTTTCCGATAGCATACGCTTTAAGTTTTGGGGCGAGATTCGGGTTCCGTGATAACCAGCGTTCACTTTTAGTTACTTGTCCCGACGGAGGCAAACTGGAGTTTAAGGCAGAGATCCTGGATAAGCAAGGCAACCTTGAGATGATCCCGCGCGACCCGAATCACAAAGGCCCAAATCCCAAGAAGATGATTATTGAAGTGGTTAAGGCAAAAGGAAAATGCAGCTTTGGGTATAAAGTTGGTGATAAATGGGAGACCCAAGGTTTAAAGTGTATTCCCGGTTTTTGCGGGGCGGCATTTCATACGGCATTTCCGGCGTTATTCGCCTTGAACTTCGGCGCAAAATTTTTCTTTATGGATAACCCGAATTCAATTGATACGGTTACTTGTCCTGATGGTGGCAACATTATTTTTAAGGTTAAAAGAGTAGAGGAGAATAAATAATTTATGTCTAAGCGCAGAGTAGTTATTACCGGTATTGGAGTAATTTCTCCTAATGGTATTGGTAAAATAAATGCTTGGAACGGGATGTCTGGCGGATTATCCGCGGTAAGGCGTGTTGATGGTTTTGACGTTTCTGTATTTAATACTAAAATTGCCGCAGAGGTGCGCGATTTTGATCCTTTTAAATTGGGGTTGACCCATGATGAGGCAATGCGCATGGATCGTTATGTGCAATTTGGTGTGACTGCGGGAAAAATGGCAGTTGAGGACAGTAAGTTAAACTTTGCAAAAGAAGATCCGCGGCGTATCGGAGTTTGTTTGGCCAATGCTATATGCGGCACAAAATATATGGAAGAAGAGTTTGCTCTCGTGACTGACGACGGGAAAAAACCCATAGATCCTAGTTTAGTGCGTCCGGATTTATATGACGCGGCAATGTTTAATACCCCTTCGATAGAGCTTTGCGCGCGTTTTGGCTTAAAGGGGAGCTGTAATACTATTTCTACCGGCTGCACCGCGGGAACGGATTCATTGGGGTTTGGTTTAGAGACTATTGCCGATGGCGAACAAGAAATAATGATTTGCGGGGCGGCAGAAGCGCCGCTTACCCCGATTACTTTTGGTGCTTTTGATGTGGTAAATGTTTTATCTGTGCGTAATGATGATCCGCAAAAAGCCTCCCGCCCGTTTGATAATAAAAGGGATGGATTTGTTTTGGGGGAGGGCGCGGGAATTTTAATTTTAGAAGAATTAACCCATGCCTTAAAACGCAATGCTCCGATCTACTGTGAGATTCTGGGTTTTGGTACAAGTTGTAATGCTTTTCATATGACTGATCTTCCTTCGGATGGCCGGGCAATGGAAACCTGCATTAGTTTGGCTTTAAAGGATTCCGCAGTGGCTCCGCAAGAGGTTGGTTATATTAATGCGCATGGTTCCAGCACGCGGATGAATGACATATTTGAGAGTACTGCTTATAAAGCAGTTTTTGGAGATTATGCTTATAAACTTCCTATTTCGTCATTTAAATCTATGATTGGCCATCCTTTGGCCGCGGCAAACGCTATTGAGATGACTTTAGTTAGTATGATCTTTGAGAAGAATATTCTACCTCCTACAATAAATCAGGAAGAAAAAGATCTGCAATGCGACCTGTATTATATTCCTAATGAAGCGATACAGAAAAAAGTCGATATTATTTTAAAAACCAGCAGTGGGTTTTCAGGGATACATTCCTCATTAGTTTTTAAAAGGTTTGGTGGGTGATGGAAAAGATAGCAATCACAGGCATCGGCGTAGTTAGCCCTTCGGGGATCGGTAAACGGCAGTTCTGGGCTAATATTAAAAGCGGGCGTTCATTTATAAAAAAAATTACTCGTTTTGACGCTAGCCTTTATCCTGCGCATATCGCCGGGCAAATTGATGATCTTGAAAAATATACGCATTTATCTGAAAGGCTTTTAAAAAAGATTGACGTCTTTAGCCATATGGCTTTAATCGCCAGTGAGATGGCTTTGCAGGAAGCGGGTATTGATATTAAGAACGAGGATCCTAACCTCATAGGTATTTTCTTAGGTAACGCGATCGGTGGGTGGCTTTACGCGGAGACAGAGTTAAGAGATCTTTATTTAGAGGGCCGCGAAGGCGTCTCTCCTTATATGGCTAGCGCTTGGTTTGCCGCGGCTCCTCAGGGGCAGGTTTCTATTTATTACGGAATTAAGGGTTTTAGCAAGACGGTGGTAAGTGACAGGGCAAGTTCTTTAATGGCTCTGGGCTACGCGAGGAAAATTTTATATCAAAATAAATTAAATATGATTTTAGGCGGGGGGATGGAAGCACCGGTTACCCCGTATGCATTATTATGTTGCAATACTTACGGCGCGTTATCAAAAAATAATAATGACCCTGAACATGCTTACCGTCCTTTTGATAAACAGCGCAGCGGGTTTGTTATCGGGGAGGGTTCAGGGATTGTGGTTATGGAGAGTGTCGCGCGCGCTAAAAAAAGAGGAGCAAGCATTTTAGGCTACATTAGCGGTTATGGTACATCCTGCGACGGAGTGGATAGAATAAATTGCGCAAGCGATGGCAAGGAATTAGCTTGGGCTATAAATAACGCGTTAATTGACGCGCAAGTTAATGCTGATGAAATTAACTATATTAGTTTAGATGGCTTAGCTACGGATTTATGGGATAATTCTGAAGTTAACGCCTTGAAGTTAGTTTTTGGGCATAGGCTAAAAGATATTCCAATCAGCTGTCCGAAATCAATGTTTGGAAATTTGCTGGGAGCATCAGGGGCTGTAGATATGATTACTACTGTCTTAGCTATGGAACATAGCCTTGTTCCGGTTACCTTAAATTTAGACGCGCCTAGCGTAGATGGATTAAATTATGTAACCCGCGAAGCTAAGGAATACAAAATAGATAAGGCCTTAGTTATTTCCCGCGGTCGTGGCGGGATTAACGCGGTATTAGTGATTGAAAAATAAGGAGGAATCAATGAAGATTTTATTTGTTATGCCAAAAGTCGGTGCTTGGGCAACGCATGGGATACATCGTTCCCCAAATCAGTTATATGCGCATTGGGCAGCATACGCGCGCGAAAGAGGATATGAGGATGTGGCGGTTATTGATGGTAAAGCCGATCAAATACCCATGGAACAACTGGTTGAACAAGTGAAGCTTAAAAATCCTGATATCGTGGTTATGGGTGAGCAGTTGCACGGTTATGGTGGGTATGGTGTACTACGTCATTTTAAAGATGCGGCTATCGGGATTAAAAAAGCGCTGCCTAAAACAAAAATAATTCTTGGAGGGTTATGGTATTCAGCAATGCCAGTACCGACATTAGAGGAGATTCCTGAGGTTGATTTTATAGTTATGGGTGAAGAAGAATCTTTCGGAGATTTGCTTGAGGCAATAGATAAAAATAAACCTCTTAAAGATGTGGGCGGGGTTACTTCTCGGATTGACGGCAAGATTGTTATGGGGCCGCATAAGCCGCTTATGCAAGACTTGGATAAGCTTCCATTGCCGGCCTATGACTTATTCCCGATGGATAAATATGTAGGCCATACCTATTGGAAGCCTTTTGTGGATATGGTTACTTCCAGAGGGTGCCCGTCAGCGTGTACATTTTGTTATGAATGGGATCAGTTTGATCCGCGTTCGCCTTCAGATTTCTTAAAATGGCGGGCTAAATCTCCGGAAAGAGTTATGGAAGAGCTGAACCTTCTACATAGAAAATACGGAGTTAAAGTCGTAGTTATTCAGGATGATAATTTCAATGTTGACCCTAAAAGAGTGCAGAAATTCTGTGAACTTAAGAAAGCATCTAACAACCCGATTAAGTGGGTATCTTTAGGCCGGGCTATTGATTGGGTCAATTGTGAATCTATCCTGCCCATGATGAAAGAAAATGGTTTGTTTATGGGTGTTTTCGGTATTGAGGTTACCACTCAGTCAGAGCTTAAAAAAATCGCCAAAGGTATCACAATTGACCAGATCAAGAAAACCATAGAGATGTTCCGTAAGAATGATATTGCGATTGTCGCCGATATCATGATGGGTTTTGATTATGATACTGAAGAGATTATAAAGCAGCGTTTTGAGTTTACTGACCAGGTGGATCCGGATGTTCTATGGGTGGGTTATGTTACTCCTGCCCCGAATTCTCCGATGTGGAGAATCGCCTTAAAGAAAAACTGGATTGATCCTAAAAAGGTTGACTTTAGCCAATGGGATTTTCTTCATCCGGTAATTCCTACGGATCATCTGTCTACGGAAGACCTGGGCCGCCTGGGTTCTTGGTGTATGCGTGAGTTTTTCTCAAAGCCCGGAAGGATAAACCGTATCATGGAGAGTAATTTTGATCCGCTGGCCAAACTTTGTTTTCAGGATGTTATGAATGGTATTAATAAATGGGAAGCAGCCGCGACAAAGGGGGAAGTGCAAATATAATCTACGGGTTCAGTCCAAGTCACCCGTAGATTTGGATCTTGTTAGGTAGGAGGATAAATGGATACAAAGACAAAAGTAAGAGAAATCTTAAGTGGCCTGTTAAAAGTAAAAATTGAAGAGTTAAAGGAGGATGTTTCTTTGCAAAATAGTATCGGGGTTGATTCTACTGAAATGGTGGAGTCGGTGATTGCCCTGGAGAAATCATTCGGTGTAAAGCTTAACATTAAAGAGATAACCAAGAACTCAACAATTAACGATATCGCCAGTAATATCCAGTCAAAATTAGCGAAATGAAGATTATTGATTTAAGTTTACCCATTGACGAAAAGGCCTTTGAAGTGCACAAGGTGGATATTGAACGCATATCCCATAAGGCCGGGGTTGCCAAGTTTAACCGCGTTATTATGGGTAAGACAATCCTGGGCAGGATAAAATACGCTTTGGGCATGCGTATCGTCAAGAAAGAGCAGCTGCCGGATGAAGAGTTTTTGTCTTTGGAGATTGTGCATGCCCCGGTACACATTGGAACCCACCTGGATTACTCTTTTCATTACGGCTCAAAATCAGAGAACCGTGCTTCAAAAACAGCGGATGAGATTCCTTTGGAGTATTGTTATCAAAACGGCGTAAAACTGGAAATGAGGCATAAGAGGCCTGATGAAGCAATTAATGCGCAAGATATAAAATCAGCGCTTGCTAAAATCAACTATCAGCTTAAGCCCTTGGATATTGTATTATTGTATACGGGTGCGGATAAGCTTTATGGCGGGCCAAAATATTTTTCAGATTATCCGGGGGTTGATCCTTCGGCCATAGATTTTCTGCTTGCCTCCGGTATAAAAATCTTCGGAGTAGATACCATGGGCATCGACCGGCCGTATAGGTTTATGTTAGCTGAGTTTTTAAAAACAAAAGACCCGAAAACATTTTATCCGGCGCATTTTTACGGCCGCAAAAAAGAATTCATCCATATAGAGAGGCTGGCAAATTTAGAGAAGCTCCCTGATTTTGGATTTAAAATTATTTGTTTTCCGGTTCGGATTAAGAATACCGGGGCTGCCTGGGCCCGGGTCGTTGCTCTTTTAGAATAATTCAATCAAACGGGTCCTGTCTTGGACTGTTTCTCGCCGCGCACCGCGGATCGAATTCAGTCCAAGCCACCAGTTTCAAGATAGTCTAAAAGAGTATAACATTAGGAGGTAGGATGGGACATACTTGTAATTCAATAATTATTAATGCACCTTATGATTTAGTATTTGATATATCCAATGATATCACGCGCTGGACAGAGTTGTTCGGGAGTGAGTACAAAAAAGCTGAAGTAGTAAAAAAAGAGGCGAATAAAATCACCTTTCGGCTTACCGATGAAGATGACAAATCATGGCAATCCTGGAGGTTGCTTTTTAAGGACAATTATTTTACTTATTCCGAGCGCCAGGAGCCGAAGTTTCCTTTTGAATATATGAAGATTATCTGGTTGTATACACCTAAATCCGAAGGCATCGAGCTGACCTGGATCCAGCATTTTCATATGGATAGCAAAGCCAAGTTCAATGACCAGCAGGTCGAAGGCTTTATAAATGAAGGCTCACAGCATAACCTGAAGATTTTTAAAGAGATCATTGAAAAAGAAGCGGCCAGGTGAAGAGAAGCACTTTTATTATCCTTTGTTTAGAGGGGGCGGTTTTATCTTTTAATGTAGCTGCCGCCGCCGCGCTGATTCCATCTATCGCAACTAACTTTGTTCTTTCTCAATTTGTTGTAGGAAAGATTATCTGGTTGTATATGATTCCTTATGGCCTGGCGGCATTCTTTTACGGCCCGTTGGTACGCGCATTTGATGCCCGCAAAGTCGAGTTATCCTGCATATTTCTGTTCTCCTTGGCTAATCTTTTGGCGGGGTTATCGCAAAATATCACAACGCTTTTTATTGCCAGGTTTATGATGGGGTTATTTGGTGCTTCGGTTATTCCGCTGGGCCTTATTTTAATTGCCAGGCGTCTGAATGAAGCCAGGCGCGGCCGTTATATCGGGTTATTTTTTGGCTCCACATTCGTAGCTTCTTTATTGGGGTTGTTTCTTAGCGGAATAATTAACTGGAGGTTGATATTTATTATCCCCGCGGTAAGCGGATTCATACTTTGGGTCTTTATGTATATTTTTCTGCCCAGCTTTAAAGAAGAAGTTGGTAATTTCCGCCTGGGTTATTTAGAGGCATTTCGAAATAAAAGAGTTGTTAAAATATTCAGCTATATCTTTCTCATAAGCTTGATTTATCATGCTGTGCAGCAGTGGCTGGGAGTTTATTTCTCAACTCAGTTAAATTTAAGCCAGTTTTATATCAGCATGCTGATCACCCTGACTAGTTTAAGCGGGATATTCGGCGAGATTTGGGGAGGGCACTTGGCTGATTCAATGGGCCGGCTAAAGGTGGTTAATTTAGGCATTGCCTTTATGGTATTGAGTATTTTCTCGCTTTTGATAAAACTGCCCTTGAGTTTACTTGTTTTGGTGATGATTATTTGGGGCCTGGGCTGGACATTTAATCATGTGGGCTTGGCCACCATGCTTACGGATTTACCGGCGGAGCTTTTGAATGAGGCGGCCAGCTTAAATAGCGGGGTACGTTTTATCTCCGGAGGCATTGGCGTAAGCCTCGGTGGTTTAATTATGCAAAAGAGTTTCGTTCTGGGTTTTTTGGTTTTTGGTTCGGGGTTATTAATTTTATTATATTTGAGCCGCTTGGTAAGTAATAAGAATATGGGAGGAGAGCTATGAGTTTGGAGCTAAAAGGAAAAACAGCGATTGTTACCGGAGCCAGCCGTGGCATCGGGAAAGCCCTTGCTTGCACTGCCGCGAGTTTAGGGATAAATTTAGTTATTGGTGCACGCAATCTGGGCCCTTTAAAGGAAACCGCAGAAGAGATAGCCGGCAAATTTAAAGTCCAGGTTTTACCCGTAGCTTGCGATGTGACAAAATTAGAGGATCTGGAGAATTTAGTTAAATGTGCCAAAGAGAAATTCGGCAAGATTGATATTCTGATTAATAATGCCGGGGTATCCAGCCAGTATCCTTTTCAAGAGCAGCCCATTGAAGATTTTGAAAGATTGGCGCATACCAATTACCTGGGGTATGTCCGGCTAATCCGGCTGGTGATTAATGATATGATTAAGAATAAGGGCGGGGCGATTATTAATATGGTTTCCGGTTCGACCTTATGTGATCCGCTACCCAGAAATTTTATCGTTTATAGTTCGCTCAAGGTTGGTTTAAGGGCATTTTCCAAGGGGTTATTTTGGGAGCTGCGCGATAAGGGAATCAAAGTTACTTCCATATTACCCGGAGTAACAGATACTGATTTAACCGGGAAATTACATGAGATTACTAATGATACCTCGCGCCTGATGACCACTGAGGCTATTGAGAATGCCGTGCGTTTTGCTTTGACTGTGCCGGCTAATGTTTGTCCTTTAGAGATCGCGGTAATTAACCAACAAACGCCCTGGACTGCTCCGGTAATACCTTTTAAACAGCAGCATCCGGGAAAGTAATGGAGGAAAAATGAAGAAAACGTTTTTTCTAGCGGTACTGGCGGTTTTATCCGCTGTAGGGGTTTCTTGGGCAGAAGGAAATAATTTGCTGATTGATGATTTTGAAATCTCAATTACCGGTGGGCCTGAAGGCACGGTTGATTTTGGCGCAGGCAACGGCTCAAACGTTGAGGTAACTGAGGCTGTTGATATTAAGAATAGCGGTAATAAAGCGCTCAAAGTAGTCTATGACGCTGTGGGTGGTGGCTATATTTATGTATCCCGCGGTACTGGCCTTGATGCCAAGAATGCCAACTGGTCTATTAATCCGGCGGATATAAAATGGTCAGAGTACAATGCCATATCGTTCTATGTCTATGGAACAGATACCAAGGCAAAGATCGCTTTTGATATTAAAGATAATAGCGGCGAGATTTGGCGTTTTGTAACCCAAGATGATTTTAAGGGGTGGAAAAGGGTGGTCTGTAATTTTGACAAATTTATAGTGCGTGATGACTGGCAGCCGGAAAGTGCCGATAAGAACGGCAAGCTTGATTTTCCGATCAAGATCTTTCAATTTGAGCCGCTTCCCGAATCTAAAGGCACATTATATTTTGATACAGTAGAGTTAGTAAAACAATAAAGGCGGTGAAATCATGAATAAGCAGGATGTAAAGAATTTAAGGAAACGGTATCTTATCTGGTTGTATAAAACTACCAAAGAAGAGTTTGATAAGTATGAGCGCAAGTTTACTCAGACAGATATTGATAAAGACCTGCTGCTGGAAATAGAGAATCAGCTTTTGGGCGTTTACCTGCCGCATGAGAAAGCCAGTTTGGAGAAATTCGTTAACCAGTACCGTGAATATATTTCCGGTAAAGAAAAAGCCTGTCTGGAGTTAAAATATCAGGGTAAGAAAACAAACCCGGAGTTTATTTTTCTCGATGTTAAACTTAATGCCGTTGAAAAACTCATCGTAAAAGAATTGGGCAGGAGGGGTTTAGAAAGAATCAAAGCGCTTTATGAACTGGAGATGGTCGAACGTATATTAAGGAGCGCGGAACACTAATGCTTATTGACGCCCATAGCCATTGGCTGCCGGATGAGATTATTAGCAATGCCCATTTCTTCCATAAAGGGTGGGGCGATATTGAAGCACAACTAAAGATGATGGATGGGGCTGGTATTGATGCGGCTGTTTTAAGCTATCCTACTTCAGATGCACATTTGAAATTAGGCAGTATCAGCCAGGTCGCGCACATATATAACGATAATGTCGCAAAAATACTCAAGCGTTATCCCAAAAGATTTATCGGTGCTGCGATCTTACCGGTGGACAATGCTACTGATATGCTTGAGGAATTAAAACGCGCAACCGATGAATTAGGGTTTAAGGCTATTTCTCTTGCCTCAAGCTATAATGGCATTTACCTGGATGACAAGATGTTCTTACCTATATATAGGGAGACAGAGGAAAAGAATATCCCGGTCTTTGTGCATTCTCAGATTGTCAACCCAATAGGTTTTGAGCGGGTGAAAGATCCTTTGCTTACCCCGGTTGTAGAATATGTTTTTGATACTACAATTTCAGTAGGCAAGCTCTTGATGTCGGATATCCTAAGGCAATACCCTAAGGTAAAATTTATTTTTGCCTATTTTGGCGGTGCAGTCTGTTACTTAAAGCAGCGCTTTGACGCAACTTATGCTATGCTGCGTTCAATCAACTTTGTAAAAGACCTGCAGGCTAATCCTTCGGATTATTTGAAGAATATTTATGTGGATACCAGCGGGGATACTACCAAGGCAAACTTCCTGCTTGCTTTAGAGCTTATGGGGCCTAGACATATTTTATGGGGCAGCGACTGGCCGGCAAAGAAGGATGTCGCAAGCGGCATTAAGGCAGTAAATGATTTGGATATATCCCAGGCAGATAAAGAGAATATCCTGGGTGGGAATTTGAAAACTATTTTTGCTCTTTAATATTTTGCTCTTCAGGATATTGTTCGCGTGCGAAATTTTTCGCCGTGCGCTACGGTTTACGACTCACTCTCGGATTACGTATGCTTTCAGGAGGTCCTCCGTTTGTCGTAAATCCTTGCGCACATCTGCCGAAAAATTTCTAATGCCCGCTCCACAATATCCTTCGAGCAAAATATTTATAGTGAGAGTCAACACTTATTACGAAAACCGCCAGATTAATTATTAAGGTGGAGAGGAACTATATAAAATGGAAACGGAGAAACAGTGCTTTCAATATGTGCAGCAGTGTTCACAAGGTTTTAAATGGGCAGGGTTTATTCTCCCGGTTCTTACAACTTTTCTCGGTGCATGGTTTGCCTTTTTATGGCAAAATCGTCGTGATACGAAAAAACAGAAGAAATCTCAATATGGTGTACTTCTTAAGACCCAGGCATTGTTTTATGAGTTTTTTGAAGTAATTTATTCCATTAAAAAAGATTACTTAGATCGATATAAAGATAATAAAAATAGAGCTTTGATAATTAAGTGTATTGGATTTTGTCATAAATTCTCAGAACTTGATTTTGAGGGGCTGTCATTTATTCTCGCAACTAAAAATCCTGATTTATTTGGGGATATCATAAGTGCCTATAGAAAGTGTATTTCGACTGTTGAATCTATTGATGATTTTAATCAGCAATATAAGAAGATTTGTGATAAGAGTGCCAAAACTGAAAAGTTAGAAAATGGCCAATTCCAAATTACCGTTAGTGAAGGAGACTTAGCATTCCTAGTGGACTTTACAGATATTATGTATAGGGAAACAGAGCAGGTATTAGTTCGTATTAAGGAAATTGAGAGTAATCTGCAGAAATTCATAAAAGATAATTTTAGGAAAAAACATGCGTTGGAAGCCAATATTATAACTAGTGAATAAGGGGATGGTTCTATTTTAGTGGGTGGCGAGTCTTGGACTCGAGCAGCATCTCAAAATTTGAGCGGGCACGGTTGCCTCGCTAATGGTGTTAGGCAGAGCGAAAATTTTGCCGAAGCGTAGCGAGCCACGCTGGGGCGAGTAAGCGGTGCAGCGAGAGACAAGACTCGACAGGACCCGCTAAATAAAGTTATGATAAAATTCATTAATTTAGTTATTGGGGGTGCGGCGGGGACAATTGCCCGGTATTTATTGGGCGGTGCTGTTTATAGATTTATGGGAACCAGCTTTCCCTATGGAACACTGATTGTAAATATCAGCGGTTGTTTTATCCTGGGATTCTTGGCTTCTTTATCAGATAAGAAGTTTATGCTTAGCCCGGATGCTCGATTGTTATTAATGATTGGTTTTTGCGGAGCGTTTACCACATTCTCGACCTTGATCTTTGAGACAGATAGTTTGGTTAGGAATGGCCAGATGATTAGGGCGTTCGGGAATGTCTTCGCCAGCATAATATTAGGTTTCTTATTATTCAGGTTAGGAACTTTTATAGGAGAGATAATATGAAGATCCCCGCAGATGGCAAGCTTCTAAGAATTTTTATCGGTGAGGCAGATAAGTGGGAAGGAAAGCCACTTTATGAAGAGATTGTGCTTTTAGCCAAGAAGAGCGGGATGGCCGGAGCTACTGCAATTAAAGGTTTCATGGGGTTTGGCTGCAAAAGCCATATGCACACTACGAAACTGTTGAGGTTATCAGAGGATTTGCCGATTGTTATTGAGATTGTAGATAGTGAAGAAAAGATCAGTCAGTTCATTCCGCAACTTGATGCTATGGTTAAAGAGGGCTTGATTACCCTTGAGAAGGCAAACGTGATTATGTATCGCGCTTAAAGTAAAAAGGAGATAATTAAAATGCAGATGCAAAAAGATGTACATTTGACGGGTAAGGATTTAACGGCTATGGTTCAGCTCAGGCCGCAGGATGTGGGTAAATATGCCATTGTTCCGGGCCCGAAAGACCGGCTGGAAGTATTGATGAAGAAGATTGAAAACCCGGTGCGCAACTTTTCATTCATGGAATATACCATGTATACCGGCACCTTCGAAGGGATTAAGGTTACCGCGATAAACGGAGGCAGATTCTCTACGGATACCTCAATTACTACAGAAGTAATGTGTAATGCCGGAATTCCAAACATTATCCGCGTGGGCACTTGCGGTTCGCTTGATGAGAATATCAAGGTAGGGGATTTGTTTATCGTGGATGAAGTTATCCGTGGAGACGGAGTTACTCCTTATTATGTGGATAAGGATTTTAAGACTGTCAGTGATAAAAGCATATCCGATCTACTGTTTGAAATTGCTAAGGGCATGGGGTTAAATGTCCACCGTGGAAAAGCCTGGACTACTGATGCATTATTACGCGAAACACGCGAAATTGTGGAAGCCAAGCGTAAGGAAGGGGCTTTAGCAGTAGATATGGTTTCCTCAACCCTGTTGACTATTTGCCAAACATATAAGATTAAGGCTGGATCAATCCTGGCAGTCAGCGATAATGTAGTGACCGGAGAGATGGGGTTTATGAATCCGCTTTATTATATGGCGGAAAGCAACCTGATTAAGATTGCCCTGGAGGCAGTAAAGAAAATGGAAGGTAAATAATCTATGCTGAGATTCTCTCCGCTATTTTGGCCGATTCAATTAAAAGGCAATGTTATTCATATCCTTGATGAAACTAAGCTGCCGCAAAAGGTAGTTTATATAAAAGCGAGAAATTACCGGGAGGCGGCTAAAGCAATTAAGGAGATGAAGACCCGCGCTGTAGGCCAGGTGCTTTTGGTGATGTATACCTTTATTCTAAGTAAGCGGCAGAATGTTAATTTAACCAAGGTAGCTAAAGCTATTAATGCCACCCGTCCGACACTGGCATTTAAAGTCTTAACAGACATGGTCTTGGGCTGGGATAAGAACAAGCTGCCTTTAGAAAAAAGTATTTTAGGTTTTCTGGAGATGCTAAAAAATGCCCGCATAAAACAGGCCAAGGATATGGTCAAGTTACTAAAAGACGGGGATGTGATTCTTACGCATTGCAATGTCAGTGGGTCAATGCCATTAATTGCGGAGTTCGCCAGGCAAGAGGGCAAAAGGATAAGTTTCTATGTTACCGAGACCCGGCCATATCTGCAGGGCTCGCGTTTATCGGCATGGGAACTTATGATGGCAAAAATTCCGGTAACGATTATTACTGATAATATGGTGGCTTATTTGTTATCTTTAGGCAAGGTTACCAAGATAATTGTCGGCGCGGACCATTTAACCCAAAACGGAGATATCGCTAATAAAATCGGAACTTATCAAATTGCGGTTGTGGCAAAATATTTTAAAATTCCTTTTTATGTCTTGTGCCCTCCGCCATCAAAATTAAAAAGCGGCAAAGAGATCAAGATTGAGATTCGGCCGGATGATGAGCTTAAAATTTATCAGGGGCTCTTGCTTGCTCCTAAAGAAGTCAAAGCGTATTATCCGGCTTTTGATGTTACGCCGGCAAAGTTAATTACCAAGCATATTTATTTAGGGGTGTAAATATGTCCGAGAGAGATTTAAAGTTTGAGATTATTAAAGTCGGCAAACGTCTTTATGATGCGGGGCTGGCGGTGGCTAAATCCGGGAATTTGAGCGCCAGGCTTGATGAAGATAATATCCTGATTACTGCCAGTGGCACATTTTTAGGCCAGCTTAAAGAAGAAGATATTGTTAAGGTAAATCTGGCTAGCGCAAAATTTGCAGGTGATATTAAGCCCAGTTCGGAGTTGCCTTTGCATAGCTTGGTTTATAAAAACTTTTCTGCCAAGGTAGTTGTTCATTGCCATCCTCCGCTGATTAATGGTTATTTTGCGGTCGCTAAAACATTAAAAGCCATGAGTTTTGAAACTAAATTTTATCTTGGAGATATTCCAGTAATTCCTCAGGAGACTCCGACGGTAACTTCTCCTGAGCCGGTGATCGCAGCCCTAAAGACAAATAGCCTGGTGGTTTTAAAAAATCATGGAACTGTTGCGATCGCGGATAAATTTGAAGATGCCTTAAGCATTACTGAAGCATTGGAAGAGGCGGTTAAGAGCGCCGCGGTTGCCCGTTTGTTTGACAAGGATATTCTGGATAATTTAGATAGTGCTTTAAAAGATGATCTCAAGCGTAATGAACCGGCGTATCCTATGTTTAGCCGGGAACATATCCAGGCGATTGTGGATTTAGTTAACCGGGATGAGTTTATCGCTCAAAAAGGCAAGGAACTGGATTTAACCTTGAAATTGGCTATCCAGATGGATGGGGCCAGCGAGGTTTTTAAATTTAATTTTGAAAAGGGGAAGATTATAAAATTGGATTTTGATGCTGAAGCGCCGTTTATAATATCTGCTCCGGGCCCTGTTTGGGAACAGGTATTTTTAGGAAAACTGGATTGTTTTGTGGCAGTTACACAAGGTAAAATGAAGTTGAGCGGCCAATTAGGCCAGCTTTCCAAATGGTATGTTCCATTTACGCGGCTGTTTGCCTTATTCAGAGAGGTGAAAATTGAGATCTAAAATTATTGGTCCAGCGAAATCCTCCGCAGCAAAACGCATTAATAATCTTTATGTTTGTTTTGCGAAGGAGGGCAAATGAATTTAAAGTGCCCACTTTTTATAAACGGACAATTTATAGAAACTTCGGAAAAGCAGAATATTATTAATCCTTCAACCGGTAAGGTAATTGCTGAAGCCTCGCTAGCCTCCTTAAAAGATGTAGGATTGGCTTTGGCAAGTGCCAGAGAGGCTTTTGACTCCGGTCCCTGGACGCAGTTTTCTTGGTTTGAGCGTAAAGAGTTTATTTCTAAGATTGCACAGGGTATTTTGGATAATGCCGCTAACTTAGCGCAACTGGAAACTCAAAATACCGGCAAACCCATTAAAGAGACCACTTTCATGGATATTCCTTCTAGTGCTAAGACCTTCGAGTTTGCGGCTGATAATTTTATGAATTATCTGGTAGATGAAGAGTTGAATGTTTCTGAAGACGCAAAGTCGCGTTTAATCCGTGAGCCTATGGGTGTGGTAGTCTTGATTGTGCCCTGGAACTACCCGCTTTTAATTACCTGCTGGAAGTTAGCTTCGGCTTTAGCTGCCGGAAACACAGTTATTTTAAAGCCTTCCAGCCTTACCCCGCTTACTGCTTTGGAACTGGCAAAAATTATCCATCAAGCCGGCCTTCCTGCCGGGGTAGTGAATGTAATTAATGGCAGCGGGTTAGTAGTAGGTGAAGGGCTTTGTGCGGATAAACGCGTGGATATGATTTCTTTTACCGGCAGTAATGATATAGGTAAGCAGATCTTGCAGTATTCTTCAAAAAATGTAAAGAAGATGACTATGGAGTTAGGTGGGAAATCTGCCAGCCTTGTATTTGATGATGTTGATATAGGAGTTGCGGTGAATAGCTCTTTGGCTTCTATTTTTCTAAACCAGGGAGAGATGTGTACGGCGATGTCCCGGATTTTTGTACAGGAAGGTATTTATGATAAGTTTCTGGCTGATTTTGTAGAAAAGGCCAAGCGTATAAAATTGGGTTTAGCAGATGATTTTGAGACACAAATGGGGCCGTTAATTAATGATGCACAGCGCAAAAAGGTAATTGCCTATATTGAAAAGGCAAAAGCCGAAGGCGCTAAACTAGTTTGCGGCGGCAGGATTCCGGAAAGCGCGGAGTTAAAAAACGGTTATTTCTTTGAACCCACAGTTTTAATTGATGTCAATGTGCATTCGCATATATTCAAAGAAGAGGTGTTTGGCCCGGTGGTTTTGATTAATAAGTTCTCGGGGTCAGATGAGGCGGTAGCTTTAGCCAATAGCGTAGATTTTGGCCTGGCTGCCTGTATCTGGAGCAAGGATTTATTTCTGGCGCAGGAATTAGCCAGGAAAATAAATGCCGGCACTGTTTGGATTAATACTTATGGCATGTTTTATAACCAGCTTCCTTACGGCGGATTTAAACAGAGCGGCTTTGGCAAGGAATTGGGCAAGGAAGGATTCTTAGAGTATACCCGCCTCAAGAATGTAATTCTAGACCAGTCATCCGAAGGTAAACCCCTGGTCAATTATTGGTATGGACTCTAATGGATGTAGTTAATATTTTAAAGCAGTGCGCAAAAGAATACGGGCAAAGGAGCGCGGTTATTTTTGGCCAAGAGCAGATTTCTTTTGTCCAGCTCAAAGATAAAGTTTTTTCTCTTGCCCAGGGTTTGCTTAAACTCGGAGTAAAGCGCGGGGATAAGGTCGCTATTTATCTTCCTAATTGGCCGGAATATATTTATAGTTATCTGGCTATCTGGTCTATCGGCGCCTGCAGCGTGCCTTTGGATTTTATGCTTACTGAAGATGAAATAACCTCTTGTCTCAGCCATGCTGAGGCCAAAATTCTTATTACTAAACATAAAGCAAACATTTCGTTTCTGCGTCTTAAAGCAAACCTGCCTTCACTAAAGCATATTGTCTCCTGTCGTTTGGTTGAAGAAGCAGCGTTAAGTTTTGAAGAGTTATCGGCAGATGGCTCAAGCAAGGTTCCTGAGTTAGAGGTTAGAGAAAAAGATTATGCCATAATCTTTTATACTTCCGGCACAACCGGAAAGCCAAAAGGGGTGTTAATTAATTATCTGCAACTGAGCGCTCCTCCAAAATCAATGGCTTTCTTTGTAAATGCGGATTTAAACTCTAAAGATATTACGCTTTGCGCTCTCCCGTTTTCGCACTTGGGCGGATTAATCTATATCCAGAATACAATTACTTTTGGGCTGACTTTGGTGTTGATGGAGCGTTTTATGCCCTTGGATTTCTTAAAAAATGTACAGAATTATAAAGTTAATTTCTTCTGGATTGTCCCCTCGATGTATTACGCATTGTTGCAATTAAAGGAGTTTGAGACCTTTGATTTATCCAGCCTGCGTTGGATTGTTACGTTTGGCGCCTCGAGTTCTCCTGATGCCTTGCGCAGGTTCCATCAGTTTTGCCCCAAGGCGCATCTTTTAAACGGTTGGGGCTTAACTGAGACCAATGCCCCGACTGTGGTTTTACCAATGGGTTCTAAAAATATTGAAAGTGTCGGCAGGCCCGCTCCCTGGATTGAGGTAAAGGTCTTTGATGATTTGGGGAAAGAGTTAAAAGCAAATGAGGTAGGTGAGGTTGCGGTAAAAAGCTGGGTAGTTACCGATGGTTACCTTAAAGACGAGGAGCTGAGCCGCCAGACTATCCGTAATGGGTGGTTTTATACCGGGGACCTGGGTAAATTTGATGCCCAGGGGTTTCTTTATATTGTTGGCCGGAAGAAAGAAATGATTAAAGTTGGCGGAGAAATTGTTTTTGAGCCGGAAGTAGAGTCGGTTTTGCTGAAACATCCGGATATAGCTGAAGCCGCGGTAGTCGGGGTCTCGGATAAGTTACGCGGGGAGCTCCCCAAGGCATTTCTTGTAGCTAAAGAAGGGAAGAACATTTCGGATGAAGATTTACGTTTTTTTCTACGCCAGCACCTGGCGCATTTTAAGATCCCGCATTATTTTGAGTTTTGCGCAGAGCTTCCCAAGAACCGCACCGGTAAGATTGACAAAGAAAAACTTAGAGTCCGCTCCTAGAAACTATCATGCAAGATATTAAAGAATTAAGCTTAAGGGAATTGGAAGAAAAATTGTTTTCCTGGGGAAAGCCCAAATATCACGCTAAACAGATATTTGCCTGGATTTACCAGAAGGCTGCTTATGAATTCAGCAATATGAGTAATCTGCCGATTTCTTTGAGGAATTCCCTGGCAGATGAATTTTATATCCTGGGCTTGAGCCTGGCGGATCTACAGAAATCCTCTGATGGAACAGCCAAGTTTCTTTTTGAGTTAAATGATGGTAATCTTATTGAGGCAGTTAACATCCCCGCAGCCAAGCGGGCAACTGGTTGTGTTTCTTCGCAGGCTGGTTGTAAGTTTGCCTGTGAATTTTGCGCCAGCGGCTTAAAAGGATTTAAACGCAATTTAACATGCGGTGAAATCTTAGATGAGGTACTTTACTTAAAGAATAACCTCCAGGATGAGCAACTTACCCATATTGTATTTATGGGGACAGGTGAGCCGTTGGATAATTATGATAACTTGTTAAAGGCGATCAGGGTAATTAATTCCGCTGATGCTTTTAATATCGGAGCCAGACGGATTACCATTTCTACCTGCGGGATTATTCCAGGCATAAAAAGACTGCAGGAAGAGGATTTACAGGTGGAACTTTCTATATCTTTGCATGCTGCCGATGATAAACTGCGCTCGAAGGTTATGCCGGTTAATCAGAAGTATCCTCTAGCGGATTTAATCAAATGTTGCCACGAGTATATTGAAAGAACAAACCGCCAGATTACCTTCGAGTATATTTTAGTAAAAGGGCTGAACTCGGATTTGCTTTCAGCGCAGAAATTAGCCATACTTTTAAGGAATTTAAGGTTAGCCAAGGTGAATCTGATCCCGGTCAATCCTGTATTTCAGTCTTCAGTGAGGATCATTTCGCCTTCTGCATCAGAGGTGAATTCATTCAAAGATTATTTGTTTAAAGCAGGTCTTAATGTTACATTAAGAAAAGAGCGCGGGCAGGATATTGATGCCGCCTGCGGGCAATTGAGGTTAAAATATGAAAAGAATTAATTTAGGGTTCTTCGTAATTGTTTTAAGTATTGCCTTATCCGGCTGCGCAAAACAAGAGATTAAAAATCTTGACGCCAAAGGCAATAGTATTATTTGTTTTGGAGACAGTCTTACTTTTGGTTATGGGGCAAATCCCGGTGAAGATTATCCAGCAGCTTTAGGCAAGATGGTAAAACTTGAAGTAATTAATGCCGGAGTAGACGGCGATACCAGTTTTTCCGCCTTAGAGCGCCTTGAGCGGGATGTTTTAAGTAAGAAGCCGCGCCTGGTTATTGTTGAATTCTGTGGGAATGATTTTTTAAAAAAGATTCCCAAAGAAACAACAGTTAAGAATTTAAGCGAAGTTATTGACCGCATCCAGGCGAAGGGGATAATGGTGGCTCTGGTGGATATTAGCGCGGGTATGTTTTTTAGGGAATATAGAGCGGCTTTTAAAAAGCTGGCTGAAGATAAGCAGGCGATATTTATCCCTGTAGTTTTGTATAAGATTATTACCAATCCGTCGATGAAAAGCGACTTTTTTCATCCTAATGTGCGCGGGTATAAGGTTATAGCCAGCCGGGTATATAACGCAATAGCCAGGTATATTAAATAATATGAGAAAAATGAGCTTAACCCAAATGAAAGAAAAGCAAAAAGGAACTATCATTGATATTTCCGCCGGGTCTGCTTTGCAGAACAAGTTTATGAGCATGGGGATTTATAAAGGCAGGGAGATTACCAAAATCAGCCATATTGGTTTAAAAGGTCCGGTAGCGATTAAAGTAGGCAGAAGTGTTTTAGTGCTGGGCCACGGAGTAGCTAATAAGATAGTGATTGAAAGCCATGATTAAAAAGATTTTTTTAGTGGGCAATCCTAATGTCGGCAAAAGCGTAGTTTTTTCGCGCCTTACTGGCGTGCAGGTTATTTCTTCTAACTATGCCGGCACTACGGTTGAGATCATGCGCGGGTTCCTTAAGCTTGGAGATCAGGAGATTGAGGTTATAGATTTGCCGGGTACATATTCACTTGAACCAAGCTCTAAGGCAGAAGAGGCTGTCGTATCATTATTAAATGAATCCACCAAGAATGAGATAGCGGTTATAAACATAATTGATTCCACTAACCTGGAGCGTAATCTCTATCTGACTTTACAGCTTCTTGAGGCGGGTTTACCGGTAATGATTTGTTTGAACATGTGCGATGAAGCAAAGCATCATGGCGTAAGCATTGAAATAGATAGCTTGGAGAAGATCCTTGGAATCCCGGTTGTCCCGACTTGCGCTGTAACCGGTTCAGGAATAAAAACGCTTGTTGAGAAGATAAAAGAAATAAAGATTAAACCCCGGGATAAATCAAGCCACAGGGATCGTTGGCAGGCAATCGGTGAGATCATCGAGCAGGTGCAGCGGTTGACGCACAGGCATCATAACCTGCGCGAGCTTTTGGAAGATGCTTCGGTAAGGCCGTTTAGCGGTGCGCTCATTGCCATTGGCGTGATGTTTGCTTCTTTTGAGATTGTACGTTTTATCGGCGAGAATTTAATCAGCAGGATAGCCGACCCCATCTTTCTTAATTTTTATCAGCCGTTGTTAATTAAGCTAAGCCCGATTTTGGGTGAAGAGAGTTTTCTCCATCATTTATTAATCGGAGATTTAATTAACGGTAAGATTGATTTTAAGCAATCCTTAGGGTTATTGACCACCGCCCCTTATATTGAGTTTGCCATGGTCCTGCCTTATATAATTTCTTTTTATTTAGTCTTAGGGTTATTAGAGGATATTGGTATCCTGCCGCGCCTGGCCATGCTCTTAGATAATCTCTTGCATCGTATCGGGCTGCATGGTTTCGCGATTATCCCGGTACTTCTGGGTTTAGGTTGTAATGTCCCGGGGATTTTAGCTACGCGTAATTTAGAATCCAGGCGTGAACGCTTTATTGCCGCAACCTTAATTTCCATCGGTATACCCTGCGTAGCTTTGCAGGCGATGATTCTTGGTTTGCTGGGTGGATTCTCCGGATTTTATGTTTCCGGAGTATATTTGGTTCTGTTGGTTATTTGGGTGGTTTTGGGGGTAATCCTGAATCATACTGTTAAAGGATATAGCCCTGAACTTCTGGTTGAGATTCCTCCTTATCGGTTTCCTTCGTTATCAACGTTATGGAAGAAATTATTTTTGCGGATCAAGGGTTTTGTAATTGAAGCCGCGCCGTTGGTTTTATTAGGCGTTTTAATCATTAATGTGCTTTTATATTTTAAACTGTTTGATTTATTTACGGCTTTATTTGCTCCGGTAATCAAAGGGTTATTCGGGCTGCCTAAAGAAGCAGTGGTTGCTTTAGTTATGGGGTTATTCAGGAAGGATGTGGCGGTGGGCATGCTTATGCCGCTGGCTTTAAGTGTTAAACAGCTATTTATCGCCGCTGTTCTTTTGGCTATATCTTTTCCCTGCGCCGCGACTTTTGTAGTATTTTTTAAAGAGCTGGGGTTTAAAGATTTGCTTAAGGCGACTTTAATTATGTGCGTTGTTGCCTTAGCTACCGGAACCCTGCTTAATTTCGTTATTCATTAAAGAACAAGGCCGCACCTATTTTTATTGCCAGAAATAGATGCGGCCCTATTATTATGCCGAAGAAGGGAGTTGAACCCTTACGGAGTTGCCCCCATCGGTTTTTGAGACCGACGTGTATGCCATTCCACCACTTCGGCAGAGATTTTTAGTTGACGCTAAGCATTTTATATTCTAAAATAGCAAAGGTCAAGAAGATAAATTTAACGGGGCTGTAGCTCAGCTGGGAGAGCACTTGCATGGCATGCAAGGGGTCAGGAGTTCAATCCTCCTCAGCTCCACCAATTTTTACAAAGGGCGGATAATCTCCGCCCTTCATTTTATAAGTTATTGACGCTGATTTAGAGCAGGAGTATAATTTAAAGATTATGATACTAGGCGTGCATGTTTCCGGCTCAGGCAAGATTTATCAGGCATTGGATACTGCTAAGGCCTTAGGCTGCGATACCATGCAGATATTCAGCCGCAGCCCGCAGACCTGGCGCAATGGCAACCATCTTAAGCCCGAAGATATTGCGGAGTTTAGGCTCAGGCGCAAAAAAAACAAAATCAATCCGGTTTTTATCCATATTTCTTATCTGATAAATCTGGCTTCACCCGACCCGCGGCTGTATAACGGCTCTATCCAGGCCTACATAGAAGATATTCAGGAAGCTGATGAATTAGGTGCCGATTTTATTGTTACGCATATGGGCAGCCATAAGGAAACCTCCGAGGATGCCGGGATCAAAAGGCTCGTTGATGCGTTAGATAAGATATTAGAGAAAACCAAGGGGTCTAAGGTTGGCATATTATTAGAAAATACTTCAGGCAGCGGCTCCTGGCTGGGTTATAGATTTTATCATCAGCACAAGATATTAAAAGGTTTAAAAGAAAAAAGCCGCGTAGGTTTATGTTTGGATACCGCGCACGCTTATTTAGCGGGTTATGATTTGGCGACTAAGCAGGGCTTAGAGCAGATGCTTGTCGAGATTGAAGAGATGGTGGGCTTAAAGTTAATTAAGCTAATCCATCTTAATGACGCGGCCGGAGAATTAGGCTGTCACCATGACCGGCATGACCATATTGGCAAGGGGCATATTGGCCTTAGCGGGATGAAGAGAATTATTAACTGCCCTGAATTGAAGAATATCCCTATGATTTTAGAGACACCTAAAAGCACCGAAGACAGTGATAAAGAAAATCTGGCTTTGGTAAGAAAGCTAAGCCGTAAATAAGATGATTTATAACTTTAAAGAAATAGAAGAAAAATGGCAGAAGATTTGGCTCGATAGCCATGCTTTCCGCGCGCAGGTTCGCCCTGAGCGTAAAAAATATTATCTTCTTGAAATGTTCCCTTACCCGTCAGGTAAAATACATATGGGCCATGTGCGTAATTATACGATCGGAGATGTTGCCAGCCGTTTTAAACTTTTAGAAGGCTATAACGTAATGCATCCGATGGGTTTTGATGCCTTTGGACAGCCGGCGGAAAATGCCGCAATCAAAAATAAAACCAAGCCGGATACCTGGACGCACAAATGTATTAAAGAGATGGAAATAGAATTAAAGAAGATGGGTTTTTCTTATGACTGGGAGAGAGAGGTTTCTACTTGTGATAGTGATTATTATAAATGGAACCAGTGGATATTCTTAAAGATGTTTGAGTGTGGTCTAGCGTATAAAAAGGCCTCCGCGGTTAACTGGTGCTCCAGTTGCCAGACTACTTTAGCAAATGAAGAGGTTGTCGATGGCGGCTGCTGGAGGTGCCATACAAAAGTCGAGCAAAAAGATTTAGAACAGTGGTATTTAAAAATTACCGATTATAAGGAAAGATTGCTGGAAGATTTGGGGCAATTAAAACTTTGGCCGGAACGGGTTTTGGCCATGCAGAATAACTGGATTGGCAAGAGCAGCGGCGTGGACATATATTTTCGTCTTAAAAACAGCGATAAAATTATACCGGTGTTTACTACCCGGGTAGATACTATTTTTGGGGCAACTTATATTGTCCTGGCTCCTGAACATCCTTTAGTAAAAGAACTAATTAAGGGTAAGCCGGAAGAAAAAGAAGTTTTAGGTTTTATTGAGAAGGTCTCTAAGGAAAGCAAGCTCGTGCGTACATCTTCTGATGTAAAGAAAGAAGGGGTATTCACCGGTAGCTTTGCGGTAAATCCTGTAAACAACGAAGAGGTGCCGATTTGGGTTGCGGATTATGTATTGATGGAATATGGCACAGGTGCGATTATGGCTGTGCCGACGCATGACCAAAGGGATTTTCTTTTTGCCCAAGAGCACAAATTACCCATGCGCCTGGTGATTGCGCCGAAAGAAGGCGGGTTAAAATTAGAAGAATTAACCCAGGCTTACGAAGGAGAGGGGATCCAGGTAAATTCCGATGAATTTAATGGTTTAAGTAACCTGGAGGCAAAAGAAAAAATCGCTGCCTGGATGGAGAAAAAGGGGATTGGAAAAATACAAACGCATTGGCGCTTGCGTGATTGGCTGATTTCCCGGCAGCGTTATTGGGGTACTCCGATCCCGATAATTTATTGCCCCAAGTGCGGGATTGTCCCGGTAGCATATAAAGATTTACCGGTAGAGTTGCCCGTCGAGGCGCCTTTTACCGGTGATGGCGGTAATCCATTGGGTAAAGTAAAAGAGTTTGTTCAGGTAAACTGCCCTAAATGTTCCGGGCCGGCCAGGCGGGAAACCGATACCATGGCTACATTTTTTGATTCCTCATGGTATTTTTTAAGATTCTGTTCACCTAAGCATGATGCTGCCGCCTTTGACATACAGGATACAAAATATTGGATGCGCGTGGACCAGTATATCGGCGGCATTGAGCATGCCATTTTGCATTTATTATATTCGCGTTTCTTTACTAAATTTTTCCAGGATCTTAAGATGATTGATTTCGGAGAGCCTTTTGATAAATTACTCACTCAGGGGATGGTTCTTAAAGACGGCGAGGTAATGTCAAAATCCAAGGGTAATATTGTAGATCCAGATTCAATGATTAAAGATTATGGCGCGGATGCATTGCGCCTGTTTATCCTGTTTGCTGCCCCTCCGGAAACAGAGCTGGAGTGGGACCAGCGGGGGCTGGAGGGGGCTTTTAAGTTTTTAAACCGTGTCTGGCGTATTCAGGAAAATCTTAAAAGTAAGGCCGATGATTCTTTAGTAAGAATTATGCATAAGACGATCAAGAAGGTTAGTGAGGATTTTAATGATTTTAAATTTAATACTGCCATTGCCAGCCTTATGGAGTTGACCAACGCGGTTTATCAGATTGGCGCTGATAAAGAAGTTTTTTCCAAGCTGGTTATTATGCTTAGCCCGATTACCCCGCATTTTAGCGAAGAGCTTTGGCAGGAACTGGGGAATAAGGAGAGTATTTTTAAGTCCTCCTGGCCAAAATACGATCCCAGGTTATTGATTGAGGAAAATGTGGAATTAGTGATCCAAGTTAACGGCAAGATACGCAGTAAAATTCAGGTTCCCCGTAGTATCTCCGAGGATAAACTTAAAGAATTAGTGCTAAAGGATGAAAAGTTAGCTGCTTGGCTGGAGGGTAAACCCCCGAAGAAATTCATCATTGTCCCCCAAAGGCTCGTCAATATCGTGATATAATCCTAAATTTTATTTTTAAGCTTTCCGTCTTTCGCTTCGGCATAAAGATTTTCGCCGTGTGCTTCGGTTTACGTCTCGCTTCGGCTGCAGTATTCTTACGCTATTAAGATTCTGCCTACGCTTGACGTAATTCCTCGCACACATCTGCCGAAAATCTTCTGATTGTGCCTTCAGCAAAAGCCGGAAATCTTATATTAATAACATTATTAGCGGGTGTCGAGACTTGATTCGAGCAGCATCTCAAAATTTGAGCGGGCATGGTTGCCTACCTATTGAGTCTTGGCAGAGCGAAAATTTTGCCGAAGCACAGCGAGCCACGCTGGGGCGAGCAAGCGGTGCTGCGAGAACAAGACTCGGCAGCCGCGTTACTATTCCTCTAAAACATCTTTAATATCAAAAAGCAGGCGTTTGTAATCTATGGGTTTTTCAACGTATACGGTGATCCCGCTTTTGGCGGCAATATGTTTGTCAACCTCTTCGTGTTTCAGGGATGTGGCAATAATAGGAGTGTTAATAAAATCAGGCAACGATTTAATATCTTGAGCCACTTTAAAGCCGCTTTCATCAGGCAAGACCAGGTCTAAAAGAATGCAATCGGGCTTTTCTTCTTTTAGCTTATTAATCCCTTCTTTAGCGCTGAAAGCAACCACTACTATATAACCGGCTTTGAGCAGTTCCTCCTTACTTTTCTTGACGATATTATAATCATCATCAATAATCAGGATCTTCTTAGCCATAGCCAAAGTATACATCATAAAAACCAGGAAAACAACGTTAGATTTTAAGTCTTTTGGCGTCTGTTGTGGTAGAAAGGCTTAAAAATGCTTAATTTTACCCCAGAAGAAAAGAGGGTTATCCTGTTTCTCTTGATTATTGCATTTTGCGGGATAACTTTAAATAATCTGGCTAAAGTAAATTACCGCATCAAGAAATTAATTTGCCCGCAGGTACATTCAGCCAGGATTGATTTAAATAAGATATCTTTGGAAGAACTGACAAGGACCAGGTGCCTTCCAATAAAAACCGCTCAGCGTATTATTTCATATCGCCTGCAACATGGTAATTTTAGCAGCCTAGAGGCATTAAAAGAGGTTAAGGGGATAGGAGACCAACGTTACGAGAAGCTCAAGGGAATTTTCTTTGTAGAATGAAAAGATTATTTGCCTTCTCAGCCGTATTTTATTGCCTCGGGATTATCCTTATAAGTTTAACCCGGATTAGTTTCTGGTTAATCCTTGGTTTGGGGATAGTTACTTTTGCCGCAGCCTGCTTAAGTTTTAGAAATAATCATATATTCGTTGCCTTGGTATTTCTTTTATCCTTGATCCTTGGGGCGCTTAGCCTGAAAAACTCCTATATGCGGCACAAGTGTAATATCAGCAATTTTGTGTCCTACAATGATGATACTATTTATGGCTTAAGCGGGTTTGTCGATAGCCAGCCGGTTACGGAGAATAAACGCACCTCTTTTGTTTTTCGCACTCAAGAGGTTCAGGTTAATAATTTGAAATGGCTATGTAACGGCAAGGTACTGGTTAAGATGGATTTTCCGCAAAATTTAAGTTATGCGGATAGCTTAATACTGCAGGGTGTTCTTCGCCGGCCTTATGGGTTTTCTTCTGGCAGTTACTCTTATCGTGATTATCTATCTCGCCAGGAGATCTATTTGTTAATGCATATAAAAAATAGCTTACAAATTATTCCACAGCTAAATAAAGGTGGTTCCAGGTTAATTATCTTTTCACTCTGGTTACGAAGCAGAATGGAGCAGGTAATTAGCAGGTATCTACCGGTTCTGCCGGCGGGAATACTCTCTGCTATGGTCTTAGGACAAAAAAATTCTATACCCTGGCTGGTAAATGATTATATGGTTAAATCCGGCACCGTGCATATATTGGTAGTCAGCGGATTTAACGTAGGGATAGTTGCTTTTATCGTTAATCTTCTGTTGAAAATCATACGCATCCGGAGAAGGCAGCGGATTATCCTGACAATAATCTGCCTGTTTATTTATTGTTTAATCACAGGCGCAAGCAATCCGGTTATCCGCGCTACGGTTATGGGGGTAGTTTTTCTGTCGGCGTATCTTTTAAAAAGGGGTGCGGATATATATAACTGTTTGGCCTGCGCGGCTTTATTTATATTGGGAGTTAATCCCCGCCAGCTTTTTGATGTTGGTTTTCAGCTGTCCTTTGCCAGTGTTTTAGCGATTATCTATCTTTATCCAAAGATAAAATCGTTTTTACGCCTGGATAATTGTAAGATTGGGGCATTGAAATTTATTTGCGAAGGCTGTTTGGTTTCTCTATGTGCCTGGTTTGGGACAATGGGAATCATCGCTTATAACTTTCGCATTATCGCTCCAGTAACTGTTTTGGCTAATATTTTGATTGTGCCTCTGGCTACTTTGATTACCTTGTGCGGTTTTAGTCTGGTTTTATGCGGTTTTTTCTGTCCTTTTTTTGGGGGAATTTTTAGCACAACCGCTGCCATGTTAATTACCCTGCTTTTGAATATAAATGCCGCGGTGATTAAGATTCCGGGGGCATACTTTTACCTTTGACAAAGACGGCCGGCTATGATAACTTATACTATTATGCGGCGTATAATCTTAAGTTTATTAGTCATCTTTCTTTTGTCTATCCAACCGGCATACTCCTATTGGATCTGGACTCCTAAAAGCGGCAAGTGGG
>CAYRUB010000005.1:0-40147 GCA_964427405.1 uncultured Planctomycetales bacterium
GGTATGGGCCATTGACGCTGCGCGCCCCCTCATAAACCATATCACCAAAGAGGCTGACCAGCCCAAAAAGAAAAATAATCTGAAACGCGGCCTTTTTTTGATTATTCATTCATAATATTATAAAAGAAATAGCCTACTTAACAAGTGTTTTAAAATAAAGGGGACGGTTCTATTTTTCAGAACCGGATTCGCGAAAAATAGAACCGTCCCCTTTATTCTTAACGGTAAAATTTAGGCTTGGGGTATTTATATGGTTTCTTGGCCTGGCCATGTCCGGGATGTCCATGATTAGACTGGCGGCCAAAAGAACGGCCGGAATTATGATTAGAACCTTGGTTGGATTCACTGAACTTATCAAGAGTAAGTTCGGCGTGTTTTGATACGGGCAGAGTAGCTTTAATAAGTTTCTCAATATCGCGCACATCATGCCCCTGATCAGGCGTAGCAAAAGAAATAGCGTGTCCCTTATGTCCTGCACGGGCAGTCCTGCCTATGCGATGTACATAATTCTCCGCATCCTCAGGCAGATCATAGTTAATCACCAGTTCAATTCCGGTAACATCGATTCCCCGGGAAGCAATATCAGTAGCAACTAAAACCTTATATTTCCCGGACTTAAAACCTTCTAAGGCCTCCCGGCGCTGGCTAAGGGAACGGTTAGAATGAATCTCCGCGGCAGAATGCCCCATATCCCGGATTGACCTGACAATTTTTTTAGCATTATGTTTAGTACGTGAAAACAAAAGTACTGTGCCGTGATATTGCGCAAGCAATTTTTTGAGCAACTGTGTCTTTGCCTCTTTCTTTACGATAAACAACTCTTGGGTAACCTTTTCACAGGTCGTCCCCGAAGGAGCTATCTCAACACTCAAGGGCAATTTCATATATTTAGCAGCGATGCTCATAATCTCCTTAGGCATAGTTGCCGAAAAAAGCATAGTTTGCCTTTCTTTCGGCAGGAAGCGTAATATTTTTTCTATTTGCGGAGCAAAACCCATATCCAGCATACGGTCTGCCTCATCAAGCACGAGCATAATCACGCTATCCGGCAAGAAATTCCACTGCGACATATGGTCAATCAGTCTTCCCGGAGTAGCAATTACCAAGCGGGGATCTTTTCGCAAAGCCTGCACCTGAGGATCCATAGGCGCTCCGCCAATAAGGCAGGCAGTCTTCATGCCAAAAGCATGGGCAATCACACGACAAGCCTCATCAATCTGAATAGCCAATTCCCTCGTCGGAGCAAGCACTAACCCTATGCCTTTTTTCTGCACCAGGCGCTGCACCATAGGGATGGCAAACGAATGCGTTTTACCGGTTCCGGTCTGGGCAATACCCACGATATCCTTGCCTTCAATAGCCAAAGGAATCGCCTTTAACTGGATAGGTGTCGGCACCTTAAACTTCATATGTTCTAAAATATCCAGAATTTTAGGGGCAATACCTAACCCATAAAAACCCGTGCTTACCTGCGCAGAATTATTTGTAATTATCGTTTTATTCATCAAGCATCCTTACTTGTCTTAATTTTACTACCATAAGCCAACAAACCAAGATGGATATGGCAATAATCCTCGTGATTATAAATACTTAATATATGTTTACAGTGCAAATATTTGCACTTCCTACCTTTAAGTGAAGTTTTTATCTTTTTGATAGACACCTCCAAAGACCCAAAAAAGCCGCAAAGGTTAGTTGCCCTCTCTTTGCGGCCTAAACTTAAGATTTCCCTAATCCTTAACTTATTGTACCACTTTAATCAGGATTGTCAAACATAAAGACTTTACCCCAACAAGTCCTTTACCTTACCTAACAATACCTGCGGCTCAAAAGGTTTGGTAATATAGCCATCTGCGCCTACAGTCTCAGCCATCTTTTTATCTGCCTCCTGCGCCCGGGCAGAAAGCATAATTATGGGGATGTGTTTATATTTTTCATCAAACTTCAGCATCCGGCAAACCTTATAGCCGTCTAATTTAGGAAGCATCAAATCCAATATGATGAGGTCAGGTTTTTCCTTATGCGCCTTTGTAAGGGCATCCTGGCCATCGCAGGCAGTAATTACATCATAACCAGCATGCTTCATCCTATTCTCCAGCATTATAATTATATGGGGTTCATCATCAACCAATAATATTTTCTTAGCCATTCTCGCTCCTCCCGCCTAACTGACTGCCTCTTTTATTTTATCAAATAAAACATCAGCGCCGGATCCGTCCCTGGGAAAACCCGCCGTCTTACATCCAATCCTTATTTTCTTATCCAATCCTTCTTTAGACAAATATTCATTCAAGGCTTGAGTTAACCTCATCTGAATGCTGTCAATATATTCATTTTTGGTAACTGGAAGCACTAATAGAATCGCGCGGTCATCCTTAACCGCCAGATCAGCCTGACGACGCAAATGCCCTCCTACTATTTCATAAAATTTATTCATTAGCAGGGTAATCTTTTTACTCTCAAGCTCTTTCTTAACTGCCGCAAAATTTTCAATATAGAAAACAAAAATAGAAAGCGGCTCGTCATTATGCACTGCCTCTCTTAAGCCATCAACTATATATTGCTTAAACAGCTCTCTGGAAGTGTACTTAAACAAAGTAAAGATAAATTTGGTCCCTTTATTTAATTTACTCTCTACCCGGATCTGCCCCTTATGCAATTCAATTATGCTTTTAACGATAGAAAGCCCCAGGCCGGTCCCTTTTTCACCCGGGCCAAATACACGGCCAAACTGCTGGAACCTGCTAAAGACCCTGGGCAGGTCTTTTTTAGCTATCCCCCTGCCGGTATCTGTTATATAACACTCAACCATCTTGGCTTTATTTTTTACGGAAATCCCGATATGCCCCTTATCGGTAAACTTGATCGCATTGCCCAACAAATTGATAAGCACCTCAATAATCCTGTCCTTATCCACATAAATTTCTGTTTTCTCTTTAGGGTAATCCTCTGTCAATCCCAAACCTTTATTCTTTATCTTGACCGAAAGTGAAGATACTGCACTTCTAGCTAAATCTACAAAATCCAATGTTTCTTTCTTCAGGATAATCTTTCCGGATTCAATTCTCGAAATATCCAGGAGCCCGTCAATAATCCTGGACAGGCGGTCAATGTCTTCAAGGCACATCAGCAGAAACTCTTTTTGCCTTACCGTAGTCTTGCCTAAGAAACCTTCTAAAATCTGGCTTATCCCCTCTCTTACAGAAGTAAGCGGAGTGCGCAGCTCATGGGAAACATTGGAAATAAATTCATTCTTTATCCTATCAATACGCCTGCGCTCATCCATGGCAGCTTTAAGCATCTCTGTTTTCTTGAGCTCAGAAATATCATGTATTAATAAGGCAAACGCCCTCCTCCCCTGCCATTCTATAGGCATCTGCTGCATCTGCGCTATAGCGACTTCCTTACTTATGCCGGGAATATTAATTTCAACCACATGCCCGCCGGGCAAAGGAAATCCGAATGGCTTGCCGTATAATTCTTTCCTCTCGCGGTTAAAAAGCCTTGCTGCGGCAGGGTTGGAAAAAAGCACAATGCCCGACTTATCCACGACTACTATGCCATCGTGGTTTTTTTCTATAAAGGTAAGCAAACGCAGGTCTTTAGATATTTTTGGAGGCATGAGTTTAAAATTAATTGTTCTCTTTTTCTAAATTATACTTCTTCTGGCGCTCTAATGCTAATCATTTTTTTGCAAGGTCTGTAAGGAACTTCGCCTTAAGCAACCCCTCATTCCATTCCCCGTCAGGCGTTGAATCCCAGACTATCCCGCCGCCTATGCCCATCTGGCCGCAATTATCTTGAATTAAGAGCGTACGAATAGGAATATTAAAAAACATATCTTTTCCGGGAGTTATATATCCGATAGCTCCGGTGTAAATCTTACGCTCCTCTTGCTCTAACCGGCTTATTATTTCCATAGCGCTTATCTTCGGCGCTCCGCTAACCGACCCGGAGGGAAAGAGCGAAGAAAAAAGCTTATAAACGGATACATCCTTGTCTACTTTAGCCGTTATAGTAGAGGTCATCTGGCAAAGAGTTCTATATCTGGCTACTTCGAACAGTGTGGGTGCCTTGATATCAAGGCCGAGCCTGCCCAAATCATTCCTTAACAAGTCGGCGATCATCACGTTTTCCGCCCGGTTCTTTAAATCATATTTTAAGCGTAACGGGGCAAAGAAATCCGAAAGCGCGCCCTGGCCCCTCGGCCAGGTGCCTTTCATAGGCTTAGTTACCATATGCGTGGATTCCTTTTTAATAAACAACTCCGGAGATAAAGAAAGGATCTGAAACTGGTCTGTTTCAATATAGGCGGGATAAGGCACCGGCTGCTCTTTTAGAAGCTGACTGTAAAGAGAAAACGCCGGGCCGTAGAATTCAAACAATAACTTTATGCAATAAGTAATCTGATAAACATCTCCTTTAGCTATGTAATCACGGATAGTATTTATATTTAAAGAATACTCATTCCGCTTGATATTTAAACGGATATTTTCCGGCAATTTCCCGAAGGGCAGCCTTGATAGTTCAACCTTATTCTGGCTTACGCTTTTATATACTCCAAAATAAAGAAGAGGAAAATCATAAAGCCCGCGCCTGGCTAATTTTTCTTCAAAGCAATAGCCTGCTTCATAAGATAAAAAACCTGCCAAATAATATCCGCGGGAAAGTGCCCGCTCCATATCCTTAAAGCTAGAAAGCATTAAAGACGGATCGTAGCAGGATATAATAAACTCCGGGTTAGAGAATAAACACGGCTTCTTCTCAAACTGAGTTAGTACTTTCATGGGATAGGATTACGGGGTCGGCTTCTTAGTTGATCAAAACCTCAGTAACTGTCATGCTAATCTTAAGGACAGTCTCCTTTTTCTGGGGGGTCAGGCGGAAATCCGATACCCTGAGCAATTTCGGAGAATTCTCCAGCTGATAAATAAAATCTGTTAAATTACTGATCTTTGCTTCGGCTTCAATTTTGACGGCATATTTCTTATAAAACTCGGCTTTCTCTACCGGCGCAGGCTTCATATCTAGAATAAAAACAGAAACGTTGTTTGCCATTTTCTCTATACTACTAAGCAGGATGGCTATTGTCTCTTCATCAGATTGCTCTTGTTTTATACTCTGAGCGAATTTCTTATATTCGCTGGTTATATCTGATTCCTGCGAGATGATATGCATTGACTTTTCCAGTTTCTTTTCCTCTAAAGAAATCTTCCCGTTAAAACTTTCCAGCTTATTCATAACCGGCTTAAATACCACCCTATCAAGAAAGACGATAGCGACTACCGCCACCGTAATATAAAACAAACGCTTTTCTTTTTTAGATAACCTGGATAGAAATTCCATTTTTATTTATAACTTGTGCTTATCCGTAACCTTATATTTATCCTGCAAAGGACAGGAAATCTCAAAATCCGTAATTTCTTTATCTCCCACCTTACGTTTAGTGGCGTATTTTGACTTAACATTCTGAAAAAACGGTGATTCTTCTAATTTATTAACAAAGCTAAAAACCTCGGACATCTCATTAGACTCACCCCGCAGAGTAAGGTTTTCTTTCCCGTCAAAACTTATCGAAACTAAATGAATCTCGGGAGAGATCGCCCGGTGCACCTCATAAAAAAGGTTAAGCGATGTACCTCTTGTATAAACCCGGTCTTTTATTGTTTCAATCCCCCGGATCATGCCGTTTAATTCCTTGGTCTTATTTTGGATTTGGTCAAGGCGCTGTTTTAACTGACTTAAGTACCGTTCTTTATTATACATCCTTCCCAAAAAAACACCGGAAACAGCAACTAAGATAAACACCAATAGTATACCCATAAGGTATAAGTCTTTTCCTTTTTCCCTTACTGCCTTGCCTATCAGATGCTCCTGGGGGACAAGATCAATCTTATGCTCACCAGAGGGTAAACCCAGGCCGATTAGCCCGGCAAACGATAAATCCGTTCTGACCAGGTTATTGTAAGAATTGGCACCTTCTTCAGTCAGGGGAATGTCTTTAAATTGGTCTATGATTTCTACGGATAGGCCAAATTCTTTCTCTAAAACAGCTTTATCCAGGCTATCGCCGACTAACCTCGGCCGGCTGATTATAATCTTACCAATCTCCTTACCCATTATTTCATTCTGGTAAGCATAAATTGAATGGTTTATCTCTTCGACAAATTTCTTCTGCCACTGCTCCATTTGCCCGGGAAGCTGGGAGAAACCCAGGGAGATACTCCTGCCAAAGACTAACTTATCATTCAATACAACCTCAAAATCGCTTGTATCATAATCAACATCGATCAATATGTGCACTTTTTCAGGCGTAATCTTTTCCCGGTAAACCAGGCTCCTCCAATTTAATAACCCCTCGGAGCTGAAACTTACTTTCTGCACTTTAAGACCCGCTGATTCCAGCATTTTAAAATACCTTCCCACAATATCCCGATGCACAATAACCAGAAGCACCCTGCTGTATCCATCTGCATTGCTGCCTAAGATCTGATAATCCTTAATCACCTCATCACTGGCATAGGGTGTTTGTTTGCCAATCTGAAGCTCAATCATGTCTTTAATCTCAAGCGGATTTGCGGAAGGCAAATCAAGGTTCCTGGTAGTTGTCAGATGCCGCGGTATGGACAGGGTAAGGTAACGCGAATTTATCTTTAACTCAAGTGCCAGATTAGAAATCTTACGCGTAATCTCTTCGTCGGACAAAGAGCCAATCTCCACGGCCTTGATCATGGAAACCTTCTTCTCCCGCTTAAACACCTTTACCTGGATTAACCTCAACCAGTTATTGTCTATCTGGAAGACGGTGATTACCTTCTCTTGTTTTTGGAATAATTTCGTTAAGTTAATTTTCATGCCAATATAATATTTTCGCAGCATTAGCTTTTTGGCGCTTTAACACACAAATAATCTCCCTTGAACGCGTCCCTCTTGCGTTCTTAAGAAGCCCTAGAGAACTAATCCTGAAAATATCCGATCTTACCGCAAGTATATTTTTAGAGATCAAGGTGTTTATCTGCGTGGCTTCCTCGGTAAATAAGGAACCTATATTCATTAATTCCGAAGGAGATTTAAAAACAAAATCATCCTCGGTACCAGAGAGCTCATCGCTGCCTTGACGGAATTTAATTATCTGCTCGCAAAGGCTGCTGTTTAAACCCAACGCATATAGGCAGTTAAAACTCGCGGTATTAATATTGACCTTCTCTGTTCCGTAAACAGTAATTACCCCTTTAATCTCGGAGAAAATCTCTGGAGTCATCCCCTTAACCAGTAATAGTTCTTCCGGTATCTGAAACTTACTATCCTTACAATCATAAGAAGAAGATAGCCCCTGATAATATCCATCTTCCGCCCCGCCGGTCGAAACAGCTACATCTTGATCCCTCCAGTCCAAGATTGCCCCGGCAATATCTATTGCCTCTTCTGCTTCCACCTTCCCGATACGCTCCAATAAGGTTATTAACACCTCCCGAGGCGCGTTATTTATATCTATTTTACTGCTTTCATCCATTGCCCCATACAGTGTTACCTTTTCTTCATCGCCTACCGGATCCCCGGGGCTATAGCTAAGGGTTATAAACCCACCGCCTAAAGCTACATCTTTAAAGAACTCTTCCTTATTCGCCCATGGCTCATTAAGGGAATCATAGCTTTCAGTCTCATCCACATATAATTCAGCAACCGCCCTTTCTATGCCTGCCCGGGCCAGATAATACATCTTCATCCTATCCTGCAAATGATCCGCAAACTGTAATTGGCTCCTCACCATAAACCCGAGGTTAACCACAAGAGCGGTCAGGAAACCTAACACCCAAAGAGTAATAATCAACACGCTCGACCGTGTATAACTGCCTTTAGACATAAACTACCTTACTGTATAAGTTCTATCTTTTGCTCTCCCGTACCGATAGGGATAAATACCGTCTTGGTAAATTTTGATTCTTCTTCGGGTTTTCCTTCAAAAGTTAACTCTATTTTTACTGCCTGGGGGATAGTATCCTGCTCCTCTTTTACCCAATCATCTTTCCACTTATAATCTCCGCTGGCATTATCAAGATAACAGTAGCTAAACTTTAACTGTTTGACCCCGGAAAACAACAAATCATATTTACCGGACTCGCCCTTCTTAAAAACATCCGCATAGCTCTGGAGCCTGCGGCAAAAGACATTATCCTCGTTAAGAAAATAACTCACCCTGCTTACCATGTTATCGGCAAGAACGGCAAAGGCGATAGAATCTTCGCTGCCCTCAAACGGAATACTGGAAAACTGAAAACTATTCCTTAGCTCCGTACTAAACTTCTCCGCAACCAACCTTAAAGCGTATCCCTTGCTCTTTGTTTGATTAGCTTTTTTCCAGACATTAATACCGCTGGCAAGCACGGAATACACAGTTACAGAAACCAAGAAGATTATTATCCCGCTGATAATAAGTTCAACCAGGGTAAACCCCTTAGGAAACTTTTTTTTACTCTTTATTCTATTTATCATGCGGGATTGTCAAATAGGTGCTAAATACACTGGCGCCGCTTCTTCTACCCTCTTTCCAGTAAACAGTATCCAGAACCTCATTTAGATCCTCATATTCACTATCAGGGGTCAATCGTATTTGCCATTTAAATTCTATATTTCCGGAGCGTGCTTCTCCGCTTGTATCTTTAGAGAATGTAGCCGTATCCTGCTTAACAGCTATCTCCACTTCTGCCATTTTCTCCTCAGCCAGCAAGCTTGCTTCTAGATTATCCCGGGAAATGCTTAGGATGCTAATACACTGGGTAAGCCCCTGAAGAATAAAGATCAGCCCTACTGACAGGATAGATATACTGATCATTATTTCAATTAACGTAAAACCTTTACTTTTCCCAGTTGCCGATATCATCATCACTCTCTATGCCGTCTGCCCCCAGGGAATACAAATCATAATCCTGGCCCTCATGCGTTGCGGGACATTTATATTGATACGCCTTGTTCCATGGGTCGTTGGGTTCCTTTTTAAGATAGGGGCCATTCCAATTAGCCCCATCGGAAATATCGCTCGGCTTTGTCGACAAAGCGCTAAGCCCCTGCTCCGTAGTTGGATAACGTCCATTATCCAACTCATAAAGATCCAGCGCCGTTGCTATATTAGCACCGATATCTGTCTTAGCCACTGCGGACTTTGCCTGCTCTGAGCGGCCGGACAGCCTTGGCATTACCATCGCCGCTAAAACACCGAGGATTATAACTACCAGCATTAACTCTATGAGCGTAAAGCCACTTTTTGCCTTCATTTAAATTCCCCCTTATTATTGCACCGCCATATTTATCTCAAAAATAGGCAGGAGCATCGCTATGACAATAAACCCTACTACTAACCCCATGACTAAAATTATCGCCGGCTCAAGTAAAGAAGTCATTATTTTATTTATTTTCTTTACCTCGCGCTCGTAAAAAACTGCTACCTCCAATAATACATCCTGAAGATTCCCTCCTCTTTCGCCTACCGCGATCATATTGGTCAGAAACGGCGGAAACCAGTTGGACTTTTTCATGCTCTGAGAAAGGGGGGTACCCACGACAATATCATTATACACCCTCTCTAACTCCAGCTTAAATATTTCATTATTTATTGTCGGCACAGTTATCTGAAGGGCCTCAAGTACCGGTACGCCATTAGCCAAAAGCAAGGCAAATGTCCGGGTAAACTCTGCCAGCATAGTCTTCTTGTTAAAATTACCAAAGAGCGGTAACCTTAATTTGATTTTATCAAAAGCAGCCTTTTTCTTTTTGCTCACCTGTTTTTGTCTTAACATAAAAATAAGCAGGGCTATAAAGCCTACGCCCAAATACCAGTAATTCCTGACCCCATTACTTATGAAAATCAAAATCCTGGTCGGAAAAGGCAGGGTTTGTTTATTTTCACTGAACATAGAAGCTAAACGCGGGATACCGAAAGTAACCAAGACAATAACCGTAATCAAACCTACTATTGTTATAAAGATCGGATAGGCCAAGGCTGAGCTTATATTGGCCCTTACCTCCTCTTGTTCTTCGCGGAATTTAGCCAGGCGGGTTAAGGTCTCATCTAAAACTCCCCCTGACTCTCCTGAGCGGACCAGATTAATATATAACAAAGGGAAAACTTGGGGGTGTTTACTTAAAGCTTCCGACAAAGTTTTGCCGTCTTTTAACTGCCCGGATATAGAAGTTACTATCAGTTTAAGCCTGGGATTTTCCGTCTGAGAGGAAAGAATATTTATCGCTTCAAAAAGCGGCACCTTAGACTTAACTAAAGTAGCCAGCTGTTCAGTAAATACGTTTAAATCACGGGAGCTAACCCTGCCAAACAACCCCGCATGTCCTACAGCAGCAATTTTGTTTCCTGGCAACTTTCTAACAGCATGGGATTCTTCTTTAAGATTAAGCCGGATAGGCACATAACCCATTTGTTCTATTTTACTGACAGCCGCTTCCTTAGTCGCGGCTTCAACCGTGCCCTCAATAATCTCCTGCGGCCCCTTTTTTGCCTGATAAACAAATATTGGCATCTTATTTTTTCTCCACTAATACCACCAGCTCATTATCCTGCATACTCGCAATGCCACTTTTAATTACCATGGGCGGGATATTATCTATTTTAATCATGCCATCTTTTAAACAAGAGATGATCGGCTGATGAAAATCTAATATAGAAAGCTCACCCTCCTCACCTGGCAGGATAACAGAAGAAACCAACTCTTGGAATATAGTTGAAGCTGTCTTTATATCCAGCACCGATACCTTGAACATATGCTTATTACTCCTCTGCCTGGGTTACCCTTAATATCTCTTCAGGAGTAGTCAAACCGTCAATAACCTTTTTCCAACCGCATAAACGCAATGTCTTCATACCAGCGCTAACCGCCTTATCCCGCAATTCATCGGTTGAGGCCTTTCTCAGCATCAATTCTCTTATCCCCTTATCTACTACTAATATCTCATGGATTGCGGTCCTGCCTTTGTAACCGGTAAAATTACATTCCTTACAACCCTGCCCTTTATGGAATTTAATCTCTTCCGGCTTTAAATGTTTTAAATCTGTCTTACTCTTAGCTATATCCTGGTTTATTAACGACCTGATATTCTCCGGGACTGACGTATCTATCTTTTTACATGCCGGGCAGATTAAACGCACCAGCCTCTGGGCGATGAATGCCTCTACGGAAGAGGCTGCCAAATACGGCTCAATACCTATATTCAACAAACGGGCAACCGCTCCGGCAGCATCATTTGTGTGTATGGTAGAAAAAACTAAATGTCCGGTTAATGCACTGCGGATTGCAAGCTCTGCGGTCTCAAAATCCCTGATCTCTCCTACCATCATAATATCCGGATCATGCCTCAATATACTCCTTAACCCTTGAGCAAAAGTAAACCCTATCTCAGGGACTACCTGAATTTGAGTTATGCCTTCTAATTCATATTCTATGGGGTCTTCAATAGTAATTATCTTATTTCTACTGCTTTTTATGTCATTCAAACAACCATACAAAGTAGTGCTCTTGCCGCTTCCCGTCGGTCCGGTAACCAGTATTATCCCGTGGGGCTTCTTGATCAATTTTGCCAAGAGCCCTAGATCTTCCGGTTCCAAACCCAGCCTTTCCAAACTAAAAAGCATGCTCATAGGCAGGATCCTTATCACCATCCCCTCGCCATAACGCGTGGGGATAATGGAAATCCTAAGGTCCAACTCCTCCTGGCCTATTTTTATTACAGAACGGCCGTCTTGGGGAAGCCGGCGTTCTACAATATTCAACCTGGACATTATCTTTATGCGTGAAATGATCGCCAGAAAAAAACGCTCGATATCCGCCGGGACATTGGCATTATAAAGAACGCCGTCAATACGATACCTGATATTCATCTTGCCCCGGAATGGCTCAATATGAATATCAGTAGCCCTCTTCTGATAAGCCTCCAAGATTATCTGGTTTACCAGCTTGACTACCGAGGCATCACCGGCTAATTTTTCTATATCCTCAATCTTGTCTGCTTCTTTTGGCGCATCCGGGCCCCTGGTATCCTTGGGCGCCTTGGCGATAATCCCCTCTACGGTCTCAGCACCCACCCCGTAATGTTCTTTAATTGTTTCCATTATTTCTGCTTCCGAAGCCAGGGCCGGCTTTAAATCATAACCTAAAAATATTCTTAAATCATCCAGCGAACGCAAGGGATCAGAAGAAGCAATAAGCAATTTATTATCTACGAATTTAACCGGCATAACCTTGTAATACCAGGCGAACTTGGCGGGAACCTTCTTTATCGCTAAAGGATCGATAGCGGTTTCCTTTAATTTGATAAAAGGGACATTAAACTGCTCAGAAAGTACTTTTAAGAAATCCTCCTCGCCTAAAAACCCTTTCCTTATCAGGATCGCGCCTAAAAGCTCACCGGTTTTACCCTGCTCGGCAAGAGCTGCCTCTAACTGCTCATGCGTAATCAATTTCTTATTAATCAACATCTGCCCTATTTTAATTAACATTCTTTTAGTCTCCCCTGTTTATCTGTGTAAATTTATTTTTTAAGGATTAGCCAGCAATGCCCCGATCATATAGAATTTTTCATTCGGTATTTTATCTACCTGGCCCGCAACTATCCTTTCACACCCCTCTAAAGTTGCCTCTAAAGGAACATACTCCCCCTTTTTACCTGTATAAGCTTCGGCAGTAAAAAATGGTTGAGTAAGAAAATTCTGCAGCTTTGCCGCCCTTTCAAATATAATACGGTCCCCTCCGGAAAGCTCCTCTACCCCTACAATAGCAACAATACGCCTGAGCTCCTCGTACCGGTTAAGAACTCTTAAAACATCCCGGGCAATCTTAAAATGCCTGTTTCCGATAATCACCGGATCAAGAAATGCGCAGGAAGATGTCAAAGCGTCAATAGCGGGGAAAAGGCCCAACTGAACATACCGGCGGCTCAAGATAACTATAGAATCTAAATAGCTAAATATACAAACTACCGCCGGATCAGTCAAATCGTCAGAAGGCACATAGACTGCCTCCATCGCGGTAATCGAGGCCTGCCCTATTGAGTGGATCCTCTCCTGAAACTCAGCCATCTCTGTAGGCAGAGTAGGTTGATAACCGGTCTCGGAAGGAATTCTACCTAAGAGGGTGGACAACTCGCTGCCTGCCTGAGCAAACCTGAACACATTATCAACAAATAATAAAACATCATCGCCTGTTTCTGCAAAAGACTCCGCTAATGTTAAACCGGTATGGACTACCTCAAACCTGGCACCGGGAGACTCATTCATCTGGCCAAAAACTAAAGCTGACCTGTTCAATATCCCCTGCTTCTCTAACTCATAATACAACTCATTTCCTTCTCTGGTGCGCTCCCCGGCTCCGGTAAATACACAATAGCCTTTCTGCATCTTAATAATATTATGCATAAGCTCAAGGATAATTACGCTCTTACCGCAAGCAGCTCCTCCTAAGATACCGTTCCTTGAACCCCTGATCAGGGGAAACAAAAGGTCAAACATCTTAATCCCTGTCTGCATTACCTCAAACTTTTTCTCCTTGCCTTCCCCGGTATCAACTGTAGCTATTTGATGCTTTTTATGAATAGGCCTGATAAGCTCCGGGCCAACCTTGATAGCGCCTTTTTTATCTACCGGCTCACCTAACACATTTAATATCCGGGAACAAGTTACTTCTCCCACGGGAACGCTAATGGTTGAGCCGGTAGCAAAAGCCTTAGCATTTCTACGCAAACCAAAATTGGGAGTCAGAGAAATACAACGCATAGTATTTGTCTTATCCGTCTCTGTCTTACTTAAATACTCGACTACTTCCAAAACTATCCTCTGGCCGTCAAAGGTCTCTGTTTCGATAATATCGTAGACTGCCGGAAACGATACATCGGGAGGAAACTCTACATCTACAATCGGCCCCTGGACTGAAACGACTTTACCTTCCTGCATTTAAAACTCCTGTTTTTAAGCTATGGCCCCGGTCTTTCTTAAAGCCATTCGGCTTACAAAAATCTCCCTGGTACTCTTATCGCTTCTTTCATGCATAGTGCGAAAATATTGCAGCCTCATTTTTTTCTGCTGGTCCCTAATCTCATTAGAACTTCTCTCTAAATGCATTACCCGCGCCGCCCATTCGGAAAGTTTGCTTTCCCAAAAGATAAGGTGGATTAACTGGCCAACCCACACCTTCACTAAATATTCTACAATTGACTTCAAAGGACAGTCCAGGATCACCTTCTCTGTAGGATCTATTTGCAAAAACCCGGCTTGACCAGCCCTTGATTTTTTGGAACCTGACTCTTGCGGAAATAAAAACCTGCAGGGAAACAGCTGAAACTGCTCAATCTTTTGTACCGCAAAAGAAACAAAATGCGGATAAACAATAACTGTATTGCTTAATTTTTTATCAAAAAACTGCTTTACTATATGGTCTCTTAATCTTATCACTGAGCTATAAGAAATATCATCATCAATACCGGAAAAACTGGTATACTTTATCCCCTGCTCGCCTATATACCTGACTCCTTCTTTGCCGATTACCGTAAGCAAATCATCGCTTCTGTATTGCGCTAAACCATAATTTACTACTGCCATATTAAGCTCGCCCAAGAAACCAGAATCTGAAGTTATCATAACAATATTACTGGAAGCTGCCGGAGCCCCTAAAAAAGGATGCTGGAAATTACTGATATCTACCCGTTCAAATAAATCCCTAAGGTAGCCCTCAAACTCATCAAAACTTTTTCTTTTGCTTTGAAGATGGAAATACTCGGTCGCAGCTACTCCCTTTAGAACTTCAATGATGCTCTCCATGACCTTGTTAAACGCCAAATCTTTACGCAATACAACTAAAGGGATCATCTTACTCCTTAAATCCTAGCTGTTAGAAACTGCAAAAAATTCCTCAAATGCTTTATCCAGGCCTCTTTCCACCCCGCCGGTTAAAAGCTTCTGAATAGCAAGCTCCTCGATCAACTGCGGATAATTCTTAAGCAAATAACCGAATATCTCTTGTTTAAAATTTTCTCTTCTAGACTCTTCTAAAATCTCAGTGAGCTCTTTAGAAAAAGCATAAAAAAGCACCACTGTTTCTTCTACGGAAAGAGGCCTTGATTTATCCTGAATGAAAAAATCTCTTAAGGTCTGGCCTCTCTTTAACCTAAGCTCTATATCGGCAGAAAGCTTAGTTCTAATCGTAGTAAGAGCAGCTAATTCCTTATACTGAGCAAACTCCCTTTTTAGAGACCGGCTTACCTTTTTTATGGATTCACACTGAACTTTGCTTCCAATTCGCGAAACAGAAAGCCCTAAATCAATAGCCGGCCTGAAACCCTCGTTAAAAAGAGAGGCGCTTAAATAGATTTGGCCATCGGTTATAGAAACAAGATTAGACTGAACAAGGCCGGTAATATCTCCTTCCTGTGTTTCCACAATGGGCAAGAAGGTCATCGAGCCTGAGCCCTTTTCCTCATTTAGCTTGCCAGCTCGCTCCATTAATTGGGAATGAATATAAAAGATATCTCCGGGATAAGCTTCTCTACCCGGACTCCTTTCTAAAAGCAAGGAGATCTCGCGATAAATCCAGGCGTGCCGGGTTAAATTATCAAAAGCGCAAAAGACGTCCCGGCCATGGTCCATAAAATACTCACCCAGCGCGCAGGCAGCATAAGGAACAAGATATTGTTCTGCCGGGGAAGCAGATGCCGAGGCTGCGACAACAATAGTCCATTCCATGGCTCCGCTTAGCCTCAGTTGTTCCATAATCTTCAAAAACGCAGACTGACTTCCCCCTACCCAACAATATATGCAGATTACATCCTTACCCTTCTGATTTATAATCGCATCGATGACCAGGGTGGTTTTGCCGGTAACCCTATCCCCAAGGATAAGCTCTCTCTGGCCTTTGCCCAGCGGGATACAGGTATCAATAATCTTAGTGCCGGTAAGAAACGACTCTACAATAGGTGTTCTATCCAATACCCCGGGAGCATTTCTAAAAATCGGGTAGGAATCAACACCCTCAATCTTACCCTTGCCGTCTAATGGCTGGCCAAAAGTATTTACTACCCGCCCCAGGAAATTACTCCCGACAGGAATCTCAAAAACACCCTCTTCGCCATAAACAGTATCGCCAATATGCACCTTGTTTTCATCACCTAAGACTAAAACCAAAACATCTCTCTTGGTAAAACCGATTACCATGCCCATTAAATCAGGGGCAAGCTCAATCAATTGCCCATTTACGCAGGAGGCCAGCCCGCTTATTTTAATTACCCCCCCTTTGATCTCTTTAACCGTGCCTACATCTTTTATTTCTAACGGCCTTAAATTTATCTCCTGCATTTAACCTTTCTCCGCCTGCTCAATACCGGCCCTGGCCTTATCTTTCATTATCGGCACTATCCTTTTAAACTTATTCTTAATACTGCCGTCAATAACCACAAAACCGCTTAAACGTATAATCAGGCCGCCGACCACTTCTGGATCAACCGTCTCCTCTATTACAATATTACGTTCCAGTTTATTAGATAAGGCCTGCTGCAATCTTTGTTTCTGATCCGCCCCTAAAGGATAGGCGCAAACAATCTCCGCCTTATCCCCCTGGGCCCGTATCTTTTCTTTATCCAGGCCGGCTACATCCTCTATCAATTCATCAATCACTTGAACATGCAGCCCCTGACGGATCCTTTCCGTAAAAATATATCTTATAATATCTACTGCCAGATATACCGATTTATCCTGCATCTCCAGAAGCAAATCATTATATTTTCTCTGGCTGTCCCTTACCCCCTCGTTAACAATTCGCTTTGCCTCTTCTTTGGAGGCCTCAAGTAAATTCCTTCTGGTCTTTTCCCCATCTTCTTTTGCTTGTTCTTTTATGCTCTCAGCCTCAACCTTGCCTTGCTGGATCTCGATCTCTGCTTGTTTTCTTGCCCGTTCAAATTCCTCCTTGAGTACCTTTTCTTTCTCCAGGTTTTGTTGATTGAGTTTCTGCAATCTCTCCAGGGCGCGGCTAATATGGCTATAAAGCAGCCAGCGTAAAAACAAAACAATCAAGGTAAAAGTAGCTATCTGAATAATAATTATCTGCCATACCAGCATCTTTACTCCTTTTTATTGCCCAAACAAGTTATACACAACCAAAAGCCCGATTACGGCTATAGCCTCAGCGAAAATAAATGCCAATACCATGGAAATTAAAATCTTAGGGGCTGCCGAGGGATTCCTGCCAATGGCCTTAACCCCGGAGAAACCTACCGCCGCGATAACCCCCGACGGGCCCAAAGTACTGATCAACATTATAAGGATAATAGTTATGTTTTTCATTTGTCTACCTTCTCATCATAAGTACACAACCTGTTTTTCCCCGTAGCCTTTGCACGATAAAGTGCTTTATCTGCGCGGACAACCAATTCACTCTTAAGCTGAGCATTCAGGGGAAAGCTGGCTAAACCTACGCTCATAGTCACAGGCATCCGGTTTCTTACTATTACTAATAACCTCTCACCCGCCTTCTGGGCGCTAAACTGGTCTGTCTGTGACAAAATCACAGCGAACTCCTCCCCTCCGTATCTAAAAACCATATCGTTATCCCTGGTGGAGCCGACTAATAACTGCGCGAAGTTATGCAAAACCTTATCCCCTTCTACATGCCCATTCGTATCATTATATTTCTTAAAATCATCAATATCGATAATGAATAGCGAAAAGGCCTGGGGGGAGCGGTTTAAATGCGAGATATTCCAATCCAGCATTTCATGAAAATGACGATGGTTATAAACACCGGTTAGGCCGTCCATGGTCGCGATATCCTGATAATATTTCCTTTGCCCTGCCTGGATCAAAAGGAATGTGTTCTCTATCGCGCGCCTTAAGACCAAATTCAACTCCTCGGTATTTATCGGCTTCATCAGATAAGCATAAACACCTTCCTTCATTGCCTCGACAGCCAGATTAACAAAGGCATAGACAGTCAGGCCGATAATATTAATCCGCTGGTCTATCTTCTTAAGCCGGCGTACTAATTCAAGGCCGTTCATGTCTCCAATTTGCATCTCGGTAATGATAGCCACAAAATAACCTTCTTTGGCCAGGTTAATCGCCTCCTGTCCTGTGGCCACCCGGTGTAATTTATACTCCGGGTTTATCAAACTGTCTTTTATGGCCTTAAATGTCCTTTCATCATCTTCGACGACTAAAATATTAAATTCTCGGGCTTTTACTTCATTCTTCATAACCTAAACCTCCGGCTTTTAATTTTCAGTTAAATCCGCGACCCAAAGTTTTTCTAATTCCTCCAGGCCCTTTACTTTATACACCCCCCTGAGAGATTGCCCCCAATCTGGTTCATCCCGCAGAGAACGGCAAAAATCCACAAATTTACTCCGGCCATACCTTCTTAAAAGAAAATCCACTATACTAGCAGACTCATTATAAAATATAAACGGTATAATTAAACTGGATTCTTTGATTTTAGACAGATCAACCAAATGCGTGTATAATTTCAAATTTACCAGGCACTTAGCAGTTGCCAGGCGTTCCTTGCTTTCATACTCCTGCATACAGGCAACCCCCTCATCAAGCCAGAGAGGTAACGCCTTGTTATATCCGATAAACTCCCTGAATATGATGTGGCCAATTTCATGCGGAAGAATTGTATCAAAAAACATCTCCTGCCAGATATAAGTGCTGATCTCTTTTGTGACCACCTCGACATGACCTCTTGACCAGCCAATAACACCGGTAGTATTCAAGTATGCCTCGGCGTCCGGATAAAGGAAAATCTTACAGCGGTTATCCCAGATCCAGAAATCAAACCTCACAAACCCCAGATACTCGGTAATATTCTTATAACAACGTTCCGCTTCCCTGACCAGGCGGTTAATATAATCACTGGATGCATCCTGATAATAAATAAGAAAATGCTTACTTTTTTCTATATTATTCCAGGCATCGCTTGCGGCATCAGCTTGTAAAGGAGCAAATAAAAAACTACTTAATAACACCCAATTAACCCATATTTTATTTCTTATGCGCATAGTGCTATTCCATCATAAGTAATCAAAATACCCAATAAATTTTACCATATTAAGAATCTTAAATCAAGCACCTTATAGGTTTTATCTAGCGAAGTCCTGCCGAATTTATGAGGCAGGGCAAGAACATACTAAAAGGGGACGGTTCTATTTTTCCTATCCTGTTTTGTTTCTAAAAAATAGAACCGTCCCCTTTATTTCTAATCCCTGCCTGCTTAATTGAGGCAACTAATCTAACCCTTTCATTGATCTATAGGCTCTTCGGACTTCTCCGCTTTCTTCTCAGTCTGAGCAATTTTTGCCTGTTTATGCCATACGATAAAAAGCCCGAATGAAAGCACCCCCAGAAAAACAACCACCAGTAAAATTATCCACCAGCTGGTCTTAACAAATATCTTGTTAAACGCAAGGCCCACGGCAGGTTTAGCCTGCAGCAACATCGCCTCTACCTTGGCCAGGTCCTCTTTAATTGTATTCAGGATCTGCATGTTGGATCTATAGACGGCGATGTGGACATCAGGCAAAGCCTCAATAGCCTTTTTCTGCGCCTCTAGAATTTGATCAACTCTTGTTTGAATAGTATCTTTTATAACAACGGCCCTATCGTAGAAAGAACTGCCCTTTAATTCCTGGAGCATCTCATTAATTCTTTCTAAATTCACATTTAATTCTTTTTCAGAGATTACCCATACATCCTTGAGTTCTATCTGACGTTTAGCTACCTCTCCGGGAGCAAGGGTAAACTCCTTAAACACATAATAAAGGTTTTCCTGGACATCATAACTGACGGAAAGGTCGCCTAAATTCACTATATCTTCGGGTTTACTCTCAACGGGCAAATAAGCCTTAAGCATGGCAGTCTGGCTCTTTGAAGCTGAAGGATTAACTACCACCGCATTCATTAATATACTGCCCGGTTCAAGCCAGCTCTTGGTTATTGGTTTATCATTAGTTCTTTGGATTATCTCACTAGTAAGCTCGGTTGCTGCCTTAATCTCCAGGGTCTTCTTCTTAAGATAACTTACATCCTCCCGGCCTTTTTCAGATACATCAATCATTTTATCTATCTTAACACTTTGCTGCTTGGCGATCTCTTTCATCTTATCTGAAGCAGCAGAAAGCTGCTCAAAAACGGTCTTCTGAATATCATTTGTCAATTCAGAAATCTTATTGCTCATTGAACCTAAGTCAGTCATTGTACCTACAATCTTTTCTATACTGGAGCTGACAATGCCGATGCTGGAAGATAAATTCTTCATCTCATCAGTATCTATATTAGATAACTGTGACATAGACACAACCGCGGCGCTATTAATATCTTCTAAGTCTGCCTTCACTATCTCAATGCTTATCCCATCAATTGTCCCATGCGTTGATTCTGAACAGACGATGGAAAATGACCCCGTACCCCAGCCGGTTAAGAAGTTGACATCGTATTCATAAACCCCGGACTCACCAATCTCGCTCATTACTCCCTTAGATATACGCTGGACATTCTTCGGATCATATACATCTATTTCAGGAGCTAACGTTAACCCGGAATCAATCTTATATTTAATTTTTAAAGTCTTTCCTGTCTTTATGAAACTCTCTTCATTTATTATTCGGCTCGAGGCCTCCCTGCTGACATTTTCCGTTAACGTAGTAGCGGCAGTATTAATCGCCGCTTTATTTTCTTCGCCGATAACAGTAACCTTGCTCTCTATAGACTCCTTGGCGGCGGAAACAGTTTCAGCTACCTTAGCCTGAGTTGCTGCCGCAGTTTTATCAATCTTATCCTTTATCTGTGCAGAACTTTCAGAGATTGCTGATGTAATAGCAATAACTCCGGAACTTACAGATTCAGATATGTCCTCAATCGCCGAAGCTGTAGTTATCTCAAATGTCACTCCGCCGTAATGATACGCCCCATCATATTGAATCCTGAAACGCGCAAAATAACTTTTACCCGTCGAAAGTCCAGGATTCACCCAGCTCGTCCAGAATACACCGCTGGAATCCGCCTGCGAAGCGCTATACTCAAAAGTCTTAATCTGCACATCACTATCGTCATAAATGATGATCAAACAACCCTGCAGGCCGGCTATCTCAGTAAGAAGTTTTTCCTCTTCCTGCAGCCAACATTGTATGTTTAAAGTATCTGTTGCAGCAGTATATGCTACAGAAGAGTATACCGTCCTTGTCTTTGTTACCTCTTTAGTAGCTAATGTTACAGTGAACTCTTTACCGTCGGCATCCGCTGTCCATGGAGAAGGCTGGACAGTAGCATCCAGGTAAGCGTCTCTTGACCAGGTGGTCTGATACAGGTGTCCGGGATAATAATAAAGCGCTATATCGTCGGCATCAACCCCGGCGTCCTTAATGGAAGCCGCGCAGCTTAAACCCGTTCTATCTTCCCATGCCGCGTTATCATTAGTTACATCCAGCGTATTTACACTCAAACCATCCATATCGCCTACCAGTCCATCAGCATCAATAACATTCCAGATAACTTTATAATAACTTATTGTATATTGCCTGCTGATAGATACCACCGAATCTGTGGCATCCTCAACTTTAAAATAAACACTGCTGTTGGGAGACCGGTCAACAAGCACCGCGTCAGGGATTGTCCACATATAATACCCGTTATTGGTAGTATTTGTCACTATGGTATTCCAGGTTGAGCCGCTATTTTTTGAATAATATAAATTTACCTTGCTAATCGTACCATTAGTACTCCATTCCATCATCTGCTCTTTCCCTACAAAAAGTTTTGTCGCCGCAACAGGACTAGTAATGGAGAGCGACCCCATGATCTTAAATGCTTCCGAAACCCCCGTAATAAATGACCATGTATTGTTGGTAATCCTGAATTTAACGTTACTGGAATGTTTATCGGGGACTACCCAGTTTTCATATGCGCCGTCATTTTGAGTAGAAACTGAAATCGTAATCCACGTAGGATCATCCCCCACACCATACTCTAAGCGTATGGTATTAGCCGGATCACTGCTGCATTCAGAATACATACCAATCCCCCGCCAGGTTATCGTATAGGAGCTGCCGGTAACCAGAGGAGTAGCCGGCGCATTAATCTCAAAACCCGGCAAAGATAGCACAAACGGCGCTGATACGGCAGTAAGAGCCTGGCCAAATGTGGTTTCGGCATTTAAATCAGTAATTTTTATCCAGCCGCTATCCGAAACATAACTCTTGTAATCTTCGGTTATATCCCAGCTATAAGATGTTGCCGTACCATTAATATCCTCCAATATCACTTTAGACGTAGAGGCATCCTTAAAATATTCTATTTTTAAGTGTTCGCTGACATTGCCGGTATTAGTCCAACTGATCAGTTTACCGGTATCATAAATTGACCATAAATCTGTCGATACAGGGGAGGTTATTGTTATAGCAGGAAGTTTAATCGCAAAATTAGCAAGAGAAGTACCGCTTCCGTTATTTGTCAGGCCCTCTATCTTAACACGGCATTGCGTAGAAATAGTATTAGGAACTGTCCATTTATAACTCAGCGAACTGTTCACGGCAGTTACATAATTAGCGTATATAGTACTATCTCCGGTGGAATTCTGGAAGATTACATACGGATAGGTTACGCCGCCATCAATCGAATAGCTTATTTTTATATCTTTACCTAAAGACCCCGTCTCAGACCAGATAATATTATGCTCTGTGCCGGCTATCCATCCTTCTCCACCTGCCGGCTGGGCAATGGTAGCAAATGGCGCGGTTATTGAAAACTTACTGCTTACCAGGCTTAAAGGCACATAAGCGCCGCTTACCAGCCGCATTATCCCCATATCCTCAATTTTCATCTTAACGTTATTACTGTAATTAACCGGCACAGCCCATGCCAATGTATAATTAGTAACAGTGCCGCTAACTACAGATACAATTTTATCCTTATAAGAATCTGTAGCGTAGTTAAATATTGTATTAGGATACGTCGAGCCGCCATCAGTTGAATATGTAATCACCAGCTTCTGGGTTAGCCCGCCGCCGACACCGCTCCATTTTATTTCCTTAGTAAAGGAGGCAACCCAATTATCATTGGCAGCCGGAGCTACAAACTGAAGCGAAGGAACCGTCACAAAATTAAAAACTCCGGATTCAGCCGTAACATCGCCGCCTATTTGATACAAATGCAACTTGACATTGCTTAATGCAGTGGTCGGACAAGTAAAATCTTTACTTCCGGTATTAGAGGTGGAATTGGTAATCAGGGTTTCCGTAATGCCATCTGCTGTATAAGTTATCCTTAAAGATGAAGAGCTAAGGGCCTGGCCATCAGAGGTCCATTTTATCGTGTATTTAGCGCCAATAACCCATTTATCCCCTTCTACAGGAGCAGTTATTTCCAGTTTACCGCTGGCGTTAACGCTAAAAATAGCGGATGTGTCGGCAATCCCGCTATCATCAAGGTTAGTTATTGTTATTGTCGCTGCCTCAGTAGGCTCAAGTTCCGCAGCTACTACCCATGAATAACTATATAGCCACTTTCCTCCAGAGAGCGTCCTTTCTATTGAACCGTTATAAATCTCAGTAGTAATTGCATTGGTGGTATCCGAATATTGTATGCTAAAACGCGTACCTGATTCCCCTTGCCCCTCCCAGGTAATACTATTAGTTTCAGTCCTTACCCAGGTAATCCCTTCGGTCGGGCTGGTTATTTTAATATAAGCAGTGGCTATTTCAAAGGTCGCGCTGACCCCGGTAACTATATTATTATCTGAATTGGTCACCCTAATCGTTACTCCGGAATCAGGCAGGTTTGCCGCCTGCGGGACAGTCCAGGTATAAGACCAATTATCTTCGTACCAATGCGTGCCTGCTGCCTTAGTAACTGATGCAGAACCGCTGACACCTTCTTCATAAATAGTTGTCCAGGCACTTCCAGCAAAATATTCAATCTTGAAATTATTGCTGATCGCCCCCTGCGTAGACCACTCTATTATATTGCTGCTACCAATAGCCCATTTAATAGCTGAAGCTGGAGAAACAAAACCCACAAAGCCTGCAACAGGCCTTATACTAAATTGCCCGGAAGTTGTTACAACATCCGTATATGAGGTATCAGTACACGATACCCGTAAATAAACAATCTCCGAAAGCATACTTGAATCCACAGACAATACAAAATACAGGTTATTGTCTCCATCTACTTTCGCCAATCCTTCATGTACAGTTACAGGTGAAGTAAAATTAGCATCTGTAGAAAACTTCACTAACCAATGGCTGCTGGTCCTGGAAATATTACCACCTGTTACCTGCCATTTAATAGCCCTGCTATCTCCAACCGAATAAATATCCCCTGCGGCAGGGGTTATAAACTGTATCTGAGCAGGCAATATCGCGATCCCCGCGTGCTCGCCATTATCCACGGTATTACCTTCAACATTCTTAACCGTAACCTTAAAACTATCAGTTGTCTGTGAATAGCCCGGGTTAACTATATTGGCTATCTTCAGGCTCACAGCAGAAGAAACTGCCGCTCCTGCGTCTAAAGATATACTTACGGTGCTCCCTGAGATAGTTAATGCCCCTGCCGGACTACTCAGCGCAGCATTAGTTAAACCATAATTACTATCAAAAACAATTTCAATCTTACTTGTAACCGGAATACTATGAACTGCGGTAAAATCAATAGTATATTCCGTAGTGGCGCCGGCGTAATTATCCAAACAACTTACAGAACTTATAACCAAAGCGCCGGAAGTAATAGCCAGGCCTGAAATAGTACCGCTATCTATACTCTGTTCACCGGTATACATAGTAGTAACTACAAAATCCGCTGTAGTTTGCGCATAAGACGGATTAGTAAGTCCTCCTACTTCTAAACTTATTGCCCCTGTCACCGCTGCGTTTAATTTAAACAGGAGATAGCCATCCTGACTGCCTGCTGCCGTAAGTAATGTCAGGTTGGCTCCGGTAGAACTCTTGATATAAGGCGAAACTACACTATAATCATTATCCAAAGTAATCTTAATAAATCCATTACGCGGAATCGTATGTGTGGCATTAAGATTAAATGTCAACTTTGTATCTGCATTAAGCACGCCCAACGAACTGGAGCTTACGGATAAACCAGTCAAGGCGCCTACAGTAATATCCCTGCCTGCAGCTTTACCTGAATCCAAAGCATTACTTGCCGCATCATATGTTTTTATAGAATACTCTTCTGTCGTCTGCGCATATCCAGGGTTAGTAAAAATCCCCATGGTTAAATTGACGGCCTGATTAGCCGCAATTGCCTCTCCTAAAGTTACAGTAACGATATTGCTGCTTACCGCGGCTGTTGCTCCCGAATTTCCTGACACAGTGCCATCTAATGCAAAACCATAATCAGCATCAAAGGTTATTTTAACCTGCCCGCCGACATCTATAGCATTTACAGTAGTAAATGAAACGGTGTAGCTCGTCTGCGCGCCGGCCACATAGTTACCTCCCGCGGCTGTCACAGAAATCCCTGAAAGCTGCCCTGCGGTAATCTCAACTCCGGAAGCTGTCCCGGCATCAATACCACTCTGATTAGCCGCTTGTGTATTAATTGCAAAATTATCCGTAATCTGGCCATACGGAGGATTAATAATGCCGGCTATAGATATCACTAAAGGCGTTCCCGCCGGTTTTGCGCTATCTGGCTGCAGAGTAAAATACATATCGGTCAGATTTTTTTCAAAGGAATAACCTGATACCAGATATAAGTAAGCCCCGCTTATGTTAAAATCATTATCCATGTCTATCTTAATATACCCTCCGGCAGGAATTGGATGTGCAGGCGTAAAGGTGAAGGTGTAAGTTGATTGAGAATTTACCTGCAGGTTGGTTGTACTGACACTTACAGAATTTAAGACACCTGGTTCAAAAGTTACCCCGGCTGCAGTGCCCTCATCTATTAACCCATCTTCGGGATTTCTGGTCTTAATCGCAAAATCAGCTGAAGTCTTAACATATGAAGGATTGATTATATTAGATACTGTCAATGATACGCTACCCAAAGCAAAAACCTGTTCTCCTAAAGTAACCACCAGGCTTGTTCCGCTAACTGCAACAGTCGCTCCTGCATTGCCTGACACACCTGTTGAAACAACCGATGTCAAATTATAATCGGAATCTAAGGATATGGCTACCTTACCTCCTACTGCAATGGCGTGATCCGCTGTAAAATTAAAAGTGTATGTAGCTGCTTCAGCAATCTTGGAATTAGTTGTTGTTACTGAAAGACCGCTCAAGGTGCCTGCTGTAGTGGTGATGCCGCCAATTGTGCCAACGTCAATGTTTTGCTGCGCAGGCAGCTGCGTAGTTACTGTAAAATTGCCAGTTGTCTGCACATAACCCGGATTCCTTATCCCGCTTAATTGTATAGTACAAGCGCCGGTACGTTCCTGAGTGGTCTTAATTAACAGATAATCATCCCCCTTAGAAGATATCAAATATTGCGAGCTTTGATTAACCGCATTACCCAGGAAATAATCCGCGTCAAAACCTATTCTTACATATCCATTAACAGGAATGGCATTCTGGCAAGTAAAGTTGAAAGTATAGGTGGCGCTTTCACTTGTCCCCATGACCTCATACGAGCTAGCGGTTACAGAAAGGCTGCTTAATGCTCCGGCGTTGATAACTTTTCCGGCGATCGTACCTTCATCCAAAGAAGTACTCGTAGAATCTTTGGTAACCAATGAATACGCATCCGTTGTCTGTGCCCCCGGGTTCTTAATATTCGGAATTACAAAAGAACATGCTGCGCCTGCTTCCAATTCAGTATTTAAAGTAATAATCAAAACATTATCTGCTACCGCTATACTGGCATCATAACCTGTTACGCTATTAACTCCGGTAAGGACATAGTCTGCATCAAATGTAATTTCAACTCTGCCGCCTGCCTCTATAGTATTAACAGGAACAAAATTCACGGTATAAGTGGCGACCTGGGTAGCAACTAAGCTGCTTGCAGAAATAGATGCTGACTGCATAGGCGCAGGCGTTATATGCAGGGTTGAGCTGATACCTGTGTCTATTGTAGAGTTGGATGAGGTCTTGGTAGTCAAAGTAAATGTCACATCCATTGAACGGCCTGGATTATCGATACTGCCCAGCCTAAGGGAATATGCCGTACCGGCTGATAAGGCAGATAATGCCTTGACCACGACATAGTTAGCGGACTTCTCAGATATTTCAAATGTCGCAGTCGGAGTTATTACATAAGAGATGTTCGCGTCGTATTGCGAATTTAAATCAATCCTCAGATAACCGTATTGCGCTACCTTGTGAGCCGGCGTAAAAGTAAAGGTGTAATCTGTCCTGGCTCCTGCTATCGAGCTGCCCGATGTTATAGTAATGCCGGTTAATGCGCCGGCTGTAGTTGTCACCCCCGTAGCCGAACCCTCATCCGTAACTGCTCCTGAAACAGTTTTAGTCTGCAGCAAGAAAGGAGAAGTTGTCTGTACATAAGCCGGGTTAGTAATATCAGAAATGCTCAATGAAACGGTTGCGGCAGCCGCAACTCCGGAGGAAAGGAGTATATTTATTTTCTTTCCGTCTACTGATTCGATGGCGGGGGTCCCGCTGCCCGATACATCCTGAGAGCCTACAGATACCAAACTTAAATCATAATCATCATCAAGGGTAATTACCACTTTACCGCCTGCTTCTATAGCATGCGAGGTTACGAAACTGAAATTATAAACGCTGGTTGCGCTTATCAACGGGCTAACTGCAACTGCGGATGTCTGGGTCAAAGTTCCGGGGGTAATACTGACACTTTGCGTGGTTCCGGTATCTATTACTTTATTATCGGTAAGTTGAGTTGTAATAACAAAGGCATCCGTTGTCTGGACATAAGACGGATTTACTATATTACTCAACTGTAAAGTGTTTGACCCTATAAGTTGAGCGCTTCTCTTAAGAAGAATTAGATTACTCTGCCTGTCTACTATTACATAACCTGCGCTTAAGACACTGGCATTAGTAAACGAATAATCACTGTCGAATGACAGTTTTACATAACCATTAATCGGTACGCTATGAGCTACCGTAAAGCCAAAACTATAGGTTGAGCTCTTGCTTATCTCGGTTGAATCCGCACTTACCGATACGCCAGTCAAGGAACCGGCTATTATAGTAACTCCCGATGCCGTACCTTGGTCAAGCTCTCTACCCGTTGAATCTTTGGTAAGCATGATAAAACTATCTACTGTTTGAACGCCCGGATTCTTAATACTTGACAAGACCACTGAAACACTCTTTTGCGTACCAATTGCTGTACTTGTAGTTAATATCAACTTACTACCACTTAAGGCTAAACTCGCAACTAGCGGTGTTGAGCCACCGATCAAGCCTGAAGTATATGCAGCTTGAGTCAGATCATATTCAGCATCAAAAGTAATCTCAATCTTACCGCCGACATCTATTGAGTTAACAGTAGTAAAACCAAAGGTGTATGTAGTGGTATCTAAAGCAACGACATTGGCCGCGGTTAAAGAGATAGCTGTCATAGGAGCTGCCTGTGTGCTTATGGCAGGAGAAATAATCGAGTCTACGGTATTCGGGGTAGAATTCTGTGTAGTAATAGTAAAGGTAACTTGTTTTACGGAACCGGGGTTAACAATAGTACCAATAACCACGCTTTGTGCCGTACCGGCTGATAACGCTTCTAACGTATTAAGGGTTACCTTATTGGCTGACCGGGATACTAAACTAAATGTGCTAAGCGGGCTGATTACATAACCTGATGCAGCATTGTAAGCAGAATCAAAATCGATTACAACATATCCTCCCGCATTAATAGCATGGGTAGGAGTAAAATTAAACGTATAGTTTGTCGTATATCCTGCTACAAGAGAATCAGCGGTTACCGATACCCCGGTCATGGTACCGGCGGTTATCGCAACTCCGGAAGCACTGCCCTGGTTAATTATCCTATCCTGATCATCTCTTGTCTGTATAGCAAAACTAGATGTGGTCTGCACAAAAGAGGGATTCTTGATCTTGGAAATTACAATGCCTTCTTCTGTGCCGGCAACTAACTCATAACCTAATGTTATAATCAAGGTCTTAGCGCTCACCTGCACTGTTGCACTGCCGCCGCTACAAGCGGCATCTCCTGTTCCTACTTCGCTAACATTATAATCACTATCAAAAGTTATTCTGATTTTACCATTTACAGGTATATCGTGCTGAGGAGTAACAATAAAAGTATAACTTCCCTGTGCGCTTACCTCGCTTAAAGTAGCGCTTGCAGATGCACTTACTAAAGCAGCAGCCGTGGTTGTAACACCGCTGCATGTACCCATGTCAATTGTATCACCGGCGGTTGTTTGAGTAATTATGGTAAAGGCTGAAGTAGTTGCCACATAAGCAGGATTAATTATGTTTCTAAGTGCTATGCTGACAGAACCCGAACTTGCCTCGGAAATCTGCAGCCTCAGGTAGTCGCTGCCTCTGGTTACTAATGAATAGCCTGATGTTAAAACTATGGTCGTAGTTAAATCATAGGCAGAATCAAACTGTATTTGCACATAGCCGCCTGAAGGCAAGCTATGCTCAGCGGTAAAAGCAAATGTATAATCCGTACTCTTGGCTACCTCGGTAGAAACCGGCGTAGCTGAAACAGAAGATAAAGATCCTGCTGTAATATTTATTCCGGCTATAGAACCGCTATCCAATATTCCTCCTGAAGCGTTCTTGGTGTCTATCGCAAAGGCGCCTGTTGTCTGCACATACGCCGGGTTCTTAATGTTAGAGATAACTAATGATACCTGGGCTCCTGCGGAAACTGCTGCGCCCGTGGTCACAATCAATTTATTTCCGCTTACAGCTACGGTAGAATTATCGATTCCGGACACATTATAGGCGGTTACGGAAGTCAGGACATAATCCGAATCAAAGGTTATTTCAACCTTTCCGCCGGCAGCAACAGCGTGGACTGTAGTAAAGGTAAAGGTATAGCTCGTAGAAGATCCTGCTTGCGTGGAAACCTGGCTGATTGAGTTAACGGTCAATAGCCCAGCCGTAGTGGTAATACCAGCGGCGTTTCCTATATCTATATTCTTCTGATTAGTATTCTGAGTAGTAATAGAAAACACATCTGTTGTTTGTACATATGAGGGGTTCTTGATATTAAGAATCTGCAAACTTTGCGCGGTTGATTTCTCGGCTAAAGCTTTAAGCAAGATATAACCGCTGCCTAAAGAAATAACAGAATAACTGCTGTTTCCGCTATAGGCGCCGCTTAGGTCGAAATCAGCATCAAATGTTATTTTTACATAGCCATTTAAAGGTATGGTGTGCTCAGGAGTAAACTGGAATAGATAATTAGTAGTAGTATCCAAAGTAGTATCCGCAGGTGTTGCCGATAAGCTAGTCAGCTGGCCTTCGGTCATCGTAACTCCAGCTATATCGCCGGAGTCTAACTTACCTCCGGAGGCATCCTTAGTTACTACCGAGAATACATCCGTTGTCTGTACATACGAAGGATTTTGCACATTTGAAACTATTAAAGTAAGCACGCTTCCCTGAGATGCTATCTCACCTAAAGTAACTGTCAAGGTACTGCCACTTACAGAAGCGGTGGAACTATTACCTAATACATCTCCGGAGCCGATATTTGCTAAATTGTAATCACTATCAAAAGTAACCAATACCTTGCCTCCTATTGGTATAGTATGTATCGGCGTTATTCTTACGGTATATGACGTAAGCGCGGAAACTTTTGTTGCAACGGTTGAGATAGATGAAACTGTGATCGGGCTTGGGGTCATGGTAATACCGGTAATACTCTTGGTATCTATGGTATCCTGATTCTGGGTCATAGTTGTGAGATAGAAATTATCTGTTGGCTCTTCAACAGATGAAGGATTTTTGACATTAAGCAGCACTATGCTGCGTGCGCCGCTTAAGTCCCCTCCGCTTGTATTAGTTAAAAGTACATATCCCGGACCTGTATTCGAGGCATAACCTGCTGTCTGGACAGAGGCATAATCTAAAACATAATCACTATCAAAAGTTATCTTCACATAGCCACTGGCAGGAATTACATGGTCAGGGGTAAAAGCAAATGTATAGCTGGTACTTGCGGCTGGTTGAGTTGAGCCAGCGACTAGAGAAACAGCGGTCATGCTACCGCCGGTGATTACCTTGCCCGAAATTGTACCCGTATCTACTTTTACATCCGTAGAATCTTTAGTAACTATAGAATAACTGTCTGTAGATTGAACACCCGGGTTCCTGATTTCAGATATAGCCAGGCTTACGCCTTCCTGCTTGGCTATCGCTTTTCCCAGGGTAATAGTAACCACACGGCCTGACACCGAAAGCGTGGAGCCATCATTCCCATATGTGAACACTGCCCCTGATACATTGTAATCCGCATCAAAAGTTATTTCTACCTTACCACCTACATCTAAAGCATTAACAGTAGTAAAGCTGAATGTATATGTGGCTAAATCATAAGTTGTATAGGTACTGGCATTCACAGAAGCTGAAGTTAACAAACCTGTGGTTATATTTATAGCTGCTGACTGGGCAGTATCTATATTTGCGCTGTTTGATGTAAGTGTGGTTAAGGTAAATTTAATCCCTGTTTTCTCTCGGCCGGGATTAACTATCCCTCCGATACTTATACTCTGTGAGCTGGAAGCTAATGCCTGGGCAAGGACATTAAGCACTATGATATTACCGGTCTTGCTGGATATACTGTATTTAGCTGAAGGGCTGATAAGATACGCACCAGCTATATTGTATTCAGAGTTAAATTCTATCTTTACATATCCTCCTATTGCAACATCATGCGCAGGCATAAAATCAAATGTATATTCTGTCGTGGCTCCTGCGGAAGAATTTACCGGAGCTCCGGATACACTGGTCAATGCGCCGGCTGTTGTAGTAACCCCGGTAATTGTACCCTGATCAATCAAGGCACTGGCGCTATTTCTAGTCTCTAAAGCAAAATTAGTTGTTGTCTGGACATACGTCGGGTTCTTGATGTTGTAGACAACTAATGACGTGCCTGTATTCTTGGCAATGGCCTCTCCTAAGGTTATGGTAAGCACATTGCCGGCTTTTGAAACAGTTGAACCGGTATTACCGGAGACGGTTTGGACAGAGGTTAAATCATAATCGGAATCAAGAGTAATGATCACCTTGCCACCGCCCAGCATGGCATGGTCCGTAGTAAAGTTAAATGTATAATCTGCCAGGGTACTCACGCCTAAAGACGTAGGCACAACTGTTGCAGCTGATAAGGCACCTGCTGTTGTAGTAACTGAAGCGGCAGTACCTGTATCAATTACCTGATTATTAGACAACTGTGTCTGGATGGCAAACCCCGCCAGTGTGCTGGATACGAATGCCGGATTAATAATACTGTTAAGCTGTATGGATATTGCGCCTGTTAATGCCGAACCTGTCCTGAGCAATAAATAATTACTTCCAGTCTCAGTTAAAGCATATCCGCTGGTGGCAACCGTAGCGTTAGTCAAAGTATATACGTCGTCAAATTGTATCCTTACATAACCGTTTATCGGTATACTATGCGCGGGGGTAAAATTAATCGTATAATTTGCACTCTCAGCTACTTCATAAGTACTGGCGCTCGCAGAAAGGACGGTCAAAGCCCCTGCTGTTATTACCTTACCCGAAATGCTGCCTTGATCCAGCTGATAGCCGCCTGAATTCCTGGTCAAAATAGCATAAGTATCAGTCGTCTGCACGCCAGGATTCTTTATGTTATCGATAGCTAAAACAACTTCTCCTACGGCAGAAACTGCCGTGCCCAGGGTTACAATCAACTTACTACCGCTTACTGCGACGGTTGAACTTGTGTTGCCTAAAACATCATTAGTGCCTACTCCTGACAGGACATAATCAGAATCAAAGGTTATCTCAACCTTCCCTCCCACGTCAATAGCATTAACAGTAGTAAAGGTGAATGTGTGTCTATTAACATCTAACGCAGTGGAACTGCCCATAATTAAGGATAACCCGCTTAAAGGAGCGGCAGTTATAGCTATCGGCCCATAATCAGATGTATCTATTTTTTCCCCTGTAGAAACACTAGTAGTCAACCTGAAGTTTACATTTTTTACATAGCTAGGATTAATAATCCCTGAGAGCTGCAAAGACAACGCGCTACCGGCAGCTATATTTTGATTAAAAACCAGGTTAACATAATTTTTATTAGCCCCGCCCTGCGGTATAACAAAAGTGGCGCTTCCTACCGAGACGATGGCGCTTGAAGCATTATATGCGCTGTCCGTAACATCAAAATCTATCCTTAAGTATCCTCCGGACAATATTGCGTTACTCGGCGCAAAATTAAAAGTATATTGCGTATTGCTGCTACCGGCTACATAGCTGGAAGAAGTAATTGAGGATATGGTAATAATACCTGATACAGTAGTAACCCCGGTAATTGTACCCTGATCAATCAAGGCACTGGCGCTATTTCTAGTCTCTAAAGCAAAATTAGTTGTTGTCTGGACATACGTCGGGTTCTTGATGTTGTAGACAACTAATGACGTGCCTGTATTCTTGGCAATGGCCTCTCCTAAGGTTATGGTAAGCACATTGCCGGCTTTTGAAACAGTTGAACCGGTATTACCGGAGACGGTTTGGACAGAGGTTAAATCATAATCGGAATCAAGAGTAATGATCACCTTGCCACCGCCCAGCATGGCATGGTCCGTAGTAAAGTTAAATGTATAATCTGCCAGGGTACTCACGCCTAAAGACGTAGGCACAACTGTTGCAGCTGATAAGGCACCTGCTGTTGTAGTAACTGAAGCGGCAGTACCTGTATCAATTACCTGATTATTAGACAACTGTGTCTGGATGGCAAACCCCGCCAGTGTGCTGGATACGAATGCCGGATTAATAATACTGTTAAGCTGTATGGATATTGCGCCTGTTAATGCCGAACCTGTCCTCTTCAGTAAAACATAATTAGTGCCCTTAGTTAAAGAATATCCGCTGGTTACTACTGTAGCATTGGTCAAAGTATAGCCGTCGTCAAATTGTATCCTTACATAACCACCGGTAGGCACATCATGCCCTAAGGTAATAGCAAAATTATAGGTAGTGCTTTCACTGATCTCTGATGTACCCGGAGTTGCCAAAAGGCCTGATAATGTTCCGGCGGCAATAGTTTTTCCTGTAATCACGCCATAATCCAACTGATTGCCGCTTGAATTCTTGGTTATAAGATTAAAATTATTGGTTGTTTGAACACCCGGATTTCTGATATTAGAAACGGTCAAAGAAGCTGTATCTCCGGCAGAAACTGCCGTACCCAGAGTTATGATTAATGTACTGCTGCTTACGGAGACAGTCGAACCGTTATTGCCAGAAACATTGCTTGACTGAATAGCGGTTAAATCATAATCCGCATCAAACTCAACTTCTACTTTTCCTCCCTGGTCAATAGGGTTAATACTCCTAAAAGCTATGATATATGATGTCAGATCCCGGGCAATATAAGAAGATGAGGTTATAGATAAAACAGACAACGGAGCAGGTGTTATGCTGAATGAGGGCGTATTGCCTTCATCGATTATGCCTGAAGACGCGTTAGCGCTTTTAACCGAACAGGTAACATTTTTTACAAATGCCGGATTAACTATACCGCCTAAACTAACAGTTTGAGCTTCTGTCGCATTTAAAGCTGCCGTGACATTCAAAGTCACCAAATTAGCGGTTAAACTTGAAACAGCGTATACTCCTGTCCCTGTTGAACCAGTAATATAAGCACCAGATGCATCATAACCGGATTCAAACACAACATATAAAAGCCCTCCGGCTGCCACATTATGGGCCGGAGAAAATCCAAAGGTATAAATCGACTCTTCACCGGCCACATACGAAGTAGCGCTTATGGATAGATTAGTAAAACTACCTGAGGTTATCACAGGGCCCGGAGTAAGAATACCGCTATCTTTGTCGTAATCTACCGCGCTTATCTGAACCTTGCTTGTAATCGTTACATTACCTGTAGTCTTTACATAAGAAGGATTCTTGATATGAGCAACCACCAAAGAGACATTTGTGGATGAACTTACTGCCGTGCCCAGGGTCACAACCAACTTATTACCGCTTACTGATACTATTGAGTTATCGTTACCAGATACATCGTCTAATTGCACAGCACTTAAATCATAATCGCTATCAAGGCTAATCGCTACCTTACCGGTACCGGCAGCGATACTATTCTCAGTTTTAAAGTTAAATGTGTAAGTCGTCAAGGCGCTTACTTCCGTAGATTCCGAAGTTACTGAAATATTAGATAAAGTTCCCGCGGTCAAAGTAACGCCTGTGATAACACCTGAATCCATTATCTGCTGGGTTTCTGTAACAGCAGTTAAAGTCTTTACCTGGAAGTTACTTACAGTATATACATAAGACGGGTTAGCTATCATGGTTATAGGAATACTTACAGATTGGCCGGCATTTATCTGAGCCACTGTCTTAAACTTCAGGTAATCACTTCCTTTTTGCAGGCTATAGAAACTGGCTGTATCAAGATATGCGCTTCCTAACGAATAATTGCTGTCAAACTGGATCCTTATAAAGCCATCCGCAGGAACAATATGTTGCACTGTAAAATTAAATGTATAAGACGTAATGTCTGAAATCTTCTTGGATGTGGCACTTACAGACAAGCCGCTTAATGCCCCGGTTGTTATATTTAAAGATGTCACGGTTGCTGTATCAATAATAGCCCCGCTTGCGGTCTTGGTCTGGATTAAGAATGAATCAGTAGCCTGCACGTATACAGGGTTTTTGATATTTGCTATAGACAAAGGAACCAGGGTATTCTTGGCAACAGCCGTACCGATAGTTACGATTAATTTACTGCCGCTTACAGCTACTGTTGAACTGGGGTTACCGGATACACCTGTCGACTCTACAGATGCTAAACCATAATCAGCATCAAAGGTTATTTCAACCTTTCCGCCGGCTGCTATGGGATTAGCGGTTGTAAAGGTAGCCGTGTATGTAGCATATTCTGAAACAACATAAGTAGTTGCGCTTAAAGATGCGCTGGTCAGGCTGCCGGCAGTAGTACTAAGGCCTGCAACATTTACAGTATCAATATCATACAAAGAGGTGTCCTTAGTCGTAAGTGTAAATGAGAGGGCTTTAACATTCGGCGGATTTACCACATTAGCTATCTCTATCGATTGCTGTACCCCGACAGTTAAGCCGGAAGATGAAAACTTAATCAATAAATAGCCTGCTCCTCTTAAAGTAATATCGCATGGAGTAGTACTGCTCATAACCACCGCTCCCGGAGTAACAAGTTCATAACTAGTGTCAAAATCAATCCTTAGGTAACCATTCAGGGGCACAGCGTGGGCTGGAGTAAAATTAAAAGCATAGGATGTTGTGGCACCGGAAACTAAAGAAGTTGGAGTAATAGAAGGACTGCCTAAAGTTCCTGTAGTAGTAGTTATACCGGCAGCGCTTACCTCATCTATAACCCCGCCTGAAGGATTTTTAGTCTGTACAAAGAATGTGCTTGTCTCTTTTACATAAGCAGGATTCTTGATATTTGAAATTATCAGTGATTCTGATACGCCCGCATCTAGAGCAGTGCCCAGGGTTATGATTAATTTATTTCCGCTTACAGCTACTGTTGAGCCGTCATTACCGCTGACATCACCTGGGAAAACCAGCGAAATGTCACAGTTGGAATCAAAGCCAATCTCCACCATGCCATATTGCGCTATGGCATGGTCAGTAGTAAAGTTCAGCGTGTAAGTTGTACTCTCTGCCACAACAGTTGTCCCAGGCACAACACTTGTAGCTGTTAATGTGCCGGCTGTTGTAATTACAGCAGGAGCGCTACCTACGTCTATAGAATCATGGTTTGATAATTCCGTTGTTATAACAAACGCATCTGTGGTCTGGACATAAGACGGATTTTTAATATTCCTTAACTCCACTGTAACCGCGCCGCTTAAAGCAGAAACATTCCTTTGCAGGTAAATATAATTAGTTCCTTTTGATATCGTATAATCCCCTACTACATAGGCTGAAGAAATGTCGTATTCACTATCAAACTGCACCTTTACATATCCGCCTACAGGCACTGTATGGCCGACAGTAAAACCAAAAGTGTAATTTGTGCTATAGCTTACTTCAGTATGAACAGGTGTTGTAGAAATGGAACTCAGGGAACCAGTAGTAATGGTTACTCCTGCTACCGTACCCTGGTCAAGGCTGTATCCAGAGGCGTTCTTGGTAAGTATAGATAAATTGCCTGTGGCCTGGGCACCCGGGTTTTTAATATTGGCAATAACCAGGCTTGCCGCAGTTGAAGCGGGAATCTCTGTGCCTATGGTTACAATTAAAGTACTCCCGCTTGCGACAACAGTCGAACTGGTATTACCTGAAACATCATTAGTACCCACAGAGGTCAACGTATAATCAGAATCAAAAGTTATCTCAACCTTGCCTCCTACAGGAATTGCATTGAATGTAGTAAATTTCACTGTGTAAGCCGCTGTCTCAGTTGCGATATATGTATTGGATGATCTGCTGATCACGGTAAGTGCAGCAGGAACAATACCAAGCGAAGGCGTAGTAACGGAATCAATTACAGAACCCGTCGTGTTCTTGCTCTTTATATCAAAGGTTACAGTCTGGGCATACCCCGGGTTCTTGATATTACTTAATACTATCGACTCTACAGTTCCTTTTGCCTTTGCCGTAAGCAACTTTAATACCACATAATTAGTGCCGGCTTCCTGTTTTGTGTAATTAGCGTGTGCTACCGCAACAGAAGACGTATCATAATCAGCATCAAAATCTACCCTCAAGAATCCGTTCAGGGGCACATCATGCGTATATGTAAAGTTAAAGGTATAAGAAACATCAGTTTTACCTGTAGTATAGTAGTTAGAGCTTACACTTACCCCCGTGAATGTACCGGCTACGGTTGTTATGCCCGAAGCTGTCCCTTGATCTAACAGGCCATCCGCAGCATCCATTGTTCTAAAGGCAAAACTGTTAGTAGTCTTAACATACGTCGGGTTCACAATATTTGCCACCTGTAAAGACACAGGGGTTGCCGCAGCTACGGCAGTGCCTAAAGTTATGGTCAATTTATTACCGCTTACCGCTACCGTTGAGCTTGCATTGCCTGAGACATCATTAGCACCCACGCCGGTTAATGTATAATCAGAATCAAAGGTAACTTCAATCTTGCCATTTTGCACTATCGCATGATCCGTAGTAAAAGCTATAATATAGGTAGTAGTATTTGCCACGGTATAGTCATTTGCCGTCAATAAAGGAGATACCAAGGCGCCGGCTGTTGTTGTAACTCCCGAAATCTCTGCGCCGTCAATCTTATTATGCGATGAATCCTCTGTACGCATAATAAAATTACCGGTAGTCTGAATATAAGAAGGATTTTTTACATTACCCAAAACTAAACTCTGGCTGCCTGTTAATTGCGCACCTGTCCTTTGTAAAGAGATATAGTCTGCGCCTTTTGATAATGAATAACCACTCGTCTGACAATTTGTGTTGGTTAAAATATAATCCGCATCAAACTGTATTTTTAAATAACCTCCCGTAGACAAGGCATGCGGCAGCGTAAAATTAAATGTATAGTTACCGGATTCACTTACCTCTGTTGTAGCTGGGCTCACGCTTGAAGCGGTTATAGTGCCTGCGGCTATAGATATTACAGGCTTGGCAGCCGGGTCAGTAATATCTATATCATTACCGCCGTACTGGGTGGTTATGTCAAACTCCGCTGTCTGTTCATATTTAGGATTAACAATACCTGAAAGGGTAAAAGATATAGCAGCCGTAGAGTTAGTTATATCCATAGCAAGGCCAAGCGTCACAATATTATTAGCCGTATCTATGGTAAGGGGAGTAGCCTGTGTGACCATAGTTGCCCCATCGACTGTCCCGGAAACAAAGGTAGCCCCCGATATATTATAATCCGCGTCAAAGCGCACCTTAATCGAAGGGTTAAGCGACATTGGATTCCTGGTCGTAAGATTGACCGTATAATTTGATGACTCAGTAACAATATTATTGGTAGTACTGACAGATACACCGGTTAGTTTTCCACCGACGATTACCAGCCCGGTAAGCGTGGATTGATCTATAACAGCGTTACTTGTAGCATCCGTGCTTAAACTTGTAACCTGATGGTCGCTGGTCTGCTGCACAAAACTTGGATTTTTCACTGATCCCAATACAATAGTATCGGTAGTGTTAGCTATGACCCCTTCTTTTAATTTAAGTTTTATATATGTCCAGCCGGTATCCCATAAATAGGTATACCGGTCAGTGGGGCTAACCAAATATGCCGAGCTTAAATCGTAGTCAGAATCAAACTCAATCTTCAAATAACCATCTTTTGGCACAGGATGGGCATAAATAAGAGCAAATGTATAATTGTCAGACTTGCTGATTTCCCTGTCCACAGCCGCAACACTTAACCCCGTAAAGCTCCCCTTTACAATAGGCGTAGAGGCAACAGAAAGATTCTGGTCTATTACCCCGTCTGCGGCATTCTTGGCCTGCACCTGGAAAATATCCGGTGTTTGCACATAGTATGGATTCCTTATATTATCTAATTTCAAACTAACAGTCTGGTTAGCACCCACAGCAGTACCTAAGGTAATGTTCAGCATGCTACCGCTAGAGGCAACTGTCGCGCCTGTATTATTACCGGAGACAAGCTGATTACCATATACAAAAACCGAAAGCGGTGCGCCTAATTTATTAAACTGGCCGTCTCCATTATAAACTTCAGATTTAAGCAGCGGGTTAACGGGGTCTGATATATCCATAATTGTCAAGGAGCTGTCTGTTGCAGAGGCAACAAAAGCGTAATTGCCCGATACATAAGTTGAATAAGCGCCGCCCAATCTATTAAACTGGCCGTCTCCGTCATACACTTCAGATTTAAGTACCGGATTAGCAGGATTTGATATGTCTATGATTGTCAAGGAGCTGTCTGTTGAAGAACTAACATATGCATAATTATTCAATACATAGACAGATTCAATCCCGGCCAGCCTGCTAAACTCTCCGTCTCCGTCATACACTTCAGACTTAAGTACCGGGCTTGCAGGAGTTG
>CAYRUB010000005.1:40247-56072 GCA_964427405.1 uncultured Planctomycetales bacterium
ATATATCAATAATAGTTAGCGCGTTATCTGTCGAAGCTGCGACATAAGCATAATTGCCTGATACATAAACTGACTTAGCGCCGGCCAACTTAGTAAATCCTCCCGATCCATCATACACTTCAGACTTAAGCACCGGGCTGGCAGGAGTTGATATATCAATAATAGTTAGCGCGTTATCTGTCGAAGCTGCGACATAAGCATAATTACCCGATACATAGACTGATTGAGCGCCGCCTAACTTAGTAAATCCTCCTACTCCATCAGAGATCTCAGACTTAAGCACCGGGCTGACAGGATCTGATATATCCATAATCGTCAAAGAGCTGTCAATTGATGAAACCGCGTATGCGTAATTGCCCGATACATATACTGATTGAGCGCCGGATAGCTTGCTAAATCCTCCTGTTTCATCAGAGATCTCAGACTTAAGCACCGGGCTTGCAGGAGCTGATATATCAATGATAGTCAAAGAGCTGTCTACCATAGAAACTACACAGGCATATCTGCCCGATAGCCTGAATTCATAGTCAGAATCAAAAGTAACGCTAACCTTTCCTCCCGCCTCTATCGCATGGTCGCTGGTAAAACCTAACGTATAGTTTGTAAACGCGCTGACAATTGCAGAATCCGCGGTTAAAGAAGCGTTAGTTAATGCGCCGGCGGTAATCCCAATACCACTGGTAGATCCTACATCTATAGCAGTTTGGTTGGAAAAACCGGTTACTATTGTAAAATCGCTCGTTGTCTGCACATAAGATGGGTTTTTAATATTTGCCAACTGGATACTTGTTGCGCCTGCCTGTACGGAAGAGCTCGTCCTTTGCAGATATATAATCTTATTTACATCATCCTTGGACAAGTTATAATCATTAGTAACGCAGAATGTATCGACCTGAAATAGATAATCTGCATCAAAATAGATTTTAATATACCCTCCGACAGGAAGCTCATGCGCTAATGTAAAATTAAGGGTTAAATAAGGGCTGGCTTCTATCCTTTCGCTTACCTCGGTTGTGCTGGAAGACGCTGACAAGCTTGTCAGCGTACCCGCTACGATTGTATTTTTAGCCACTTGGGCATTTTCATCCCTAATTTCGCCTGTGGACTTTTTCGTGACAATGGAATAATAATCCGTAATCTGCGCTCCGGGATTCCTGATTCCGGAAATAGTAAAAGTTGTCGGAGTCAAGCTGTCTATCACCGCGCCTAAGGTTACAATGAGCTTATTGGATGAAATACTTAATGTCGCCCCGCTATTGCCGCCTGAGAAAACAGCGCTTGTCAAAACATAATCGCTGTCAAATGTAATCTCTACCAAATCCCCCACGCTAAGAGGATTAACCGGAGAAAAAGCGATATAGTGAATATTTGACTCGGTAGCAACATAAGAAGATGGCGTAATTGAACAGTTCAATAAAACCGAGGCCAGGATATTAAAGCTAGCCGAGGTACCGCTGTCAACCCTGCCGGAGGTATTATAACTGCTGATACTGAAAGTAACTGACTGCACATAAGCGGGATTGGTTATATTTCCTAACCTGATAGACTCGGCAACTCCTGCTTCAAGGGCATTTACTAAATTCAATATTACATAATTACTTCCTCTTGTATTAATTGTGTAGTCAGCGCTGGGAGAAATTAAGCTCGCCGAACTTGTGCTATAATCAGCATCAAAATCTATCCTTACAGTACCCCCTGCTGCTACGCTATGGATAGGAGTAAAATTAAAAGTGTACTGCACCAGCGTGGCGCCGGTTTTATCACTGGAAACATTAGAAACAGAAACAGTGGCATTAAAATTACCGGCAACCGTAGTAATACTGCTTATAGTTGCCTGGTCAATAACCTCTCCATTGGGATCTTTACTTATAATTGAGAAACTATCCACTGCCTGCACATAAGAAGGATTCTTTATATTGCTTATAGTTAATGACTCTGCGGTTGTTGCCGGGATACTTTCCCCTAAGGTAACCGTCAAGATACTGCCGTTAACGCTAACGGTTGAGCCGGAATTTCCTCCTACGCTGGATACACCTACTCCGGTTAAATCATAATCAGCATCAAACTGGATACTAACTTTATGCCCTGCAGCTAAAGCATGCTCAGGGGTAAAACCAAAAATATAATCCGTAACCGCGCTCACCTCCAAGCTCGCAGGAGAAACAGAAAGATTGGTCAAGGTACCCGCGGTTATGCCCACGCCAGCCGCCACCCCCTGGTCTATTGTATTTAAAACTGCCGTCTTGGTAGCTACTGAAAAACCCTGCGTAGTTTGTACATACGGAGGATTCTTGATATTCGCTATAGTAAGAGTGGTCGAGCCGGTTATCCCCGAGCCTAAGTTTACAGTTATAGTCTTGGCGCTATTGTCCACCGAAAGAGTGGCGCCGGTATTTCCTGTGATATTACTTGCGCCTACCGCGCTTAAATCATAGTCAGCATCAAATCCGATTACTACCTTGCCGCCTGCTTCAACCGTATGCGCCGGAGTAAAAATAAAACCATAGCTGGTTACAGTACTTACTTTTAAACTCGAGGCAGTAACTGTAGGAGTTATTGCGCCCGGGACGATTATTAAACCATCTGTCGTGCCTCTATCCATCGCCCTGTCCGCTGCATCCTGGGTCTCTATAAAGAATGGGTCTGTTGTCTGGGCAGCCGGGTTTTTAATACCTGAAATTACCAAGGAAACCGCCTTACCTGCAGGGACAGCAGTCTCATCTTCAAAAGTTAAGGTCGGCACACTTGCAACATACTTGTTAGAATACAGATAAGTCGAAGGGATAGGATAAACCTTACCCGAACCATCAGCAGGAGCCCATCCTAACTTAGCCACCCCGCCTCCCCCTACTGTTACTTTATAATAATCAAGCTGTATAGCAACTATTCCCGTAAGAGATACTGTAGCACTATCTTCAGTCGCTGATGATACTGTGCTTAATTTGTTAATACGCGCAGTACCTCCCGTATATAACCTGATTCCGTCATCTCTGGTAGTATAAAAAATATGCGATCCTGAGCCTTTATTCTTAACCCAGCCCACCCATCTTATACTAAGCGAATCGGTATCTGTTCCTACGCCATTAATGGAAACAACACCCGTACCCCAATTATGATTAATATCTGTATCTACGCCGTTACCTTGTGAAGGATCTGCCCAAGCTGTCCCGTCATAATAATTGAATCTTAACCCTGCGTCCATTGTAGCGTCTATACTGGATGAAGTAATCGCATCTGACTTTCCGTAATATATATAGAAAGAGGTTGTGCCGATATTGGGAATTTTTACCCAGATCTTAGAAGTACCGTTGCTAACCCAGGTTTCTATCCAGTAACTTAACGGGTTCATCGCAGTATCATAGAACCTTATGTCCCCTCCGTCTGTTTTAGCATGCGTATAGTCAAAAGTAGCAGCAGTCAAACTAACCGCCACTTGATAATCAGTTACTGTGGTCGCAGAGCTAAGGTCAATTAACCGCCTGTACGAATAGATTGACTGGGTGCCTTCATCTACCGCGGTGGCAAGGTTTATTACCAAACAGTTATTCAGGTTACTAACCACGCTAGTGCCATCCGTAGGCAAGGAAACTGCGGCGCCTGAAATATTATAATCCGAGTCAAAAACTATCTCCACATCACCATCAGCCGGTATAGGGCTTTGAACAGTAAAATCTATATTGTAATTCGTTGTTGAGCGGGCAATATTAGAAACCGGCTGAATAGTTATACCGCTCAAACTCCCTGCAGTTATGGTAAAATTAACATCAGATACATCCCATACCCCCGACAACGAAGCATCGCTGACCCTGACTAACGCCTCTTCATCACTGACCCCATTATTAGGTATAGTCCAGCTATAGGAACCGGTATTCGGCGTAGAAGCTATAATTTCATCCCAGGTTGTGCCATTGTCTACAGAATACTCTAACTTTACGTTTAAACTTAAAAGGGACACCGAGCTCCAGGTTATATCATGTGTAGTGGCTATAGCCCAATTCTCAGATCCGTTAGGAGAAGTAAGCGTAAGGCCTTTAATAGTAAATGACTCAGAATTATCATATACATCCGCATCGCTATAATTTATTACACGCAGTTTTACCGACGTAGAACAGTCGCGCGGAGCTGTCCACAAATAAGAACCGGAATTAGCCAGATTATCCGCAATAGTATGCACATCAGAAACAAAATCATCCTTAGAATACTGTAGCTTTACCTTATTAATTGTGCCTACCGTATCCCAATAAATATACTCAGTACTGCCACCCTGAACCTCGGTAAACTGAGGAAGATGGTCTGCTGATGGAAGCACTAATTTCCCCTGAATCTTAAAAGACACATCAGACACGTCAAAAATCAACGGATCGCTGTTATGCTTAATCCTCACCCTTACATCTGAAGATGGCGCATCCGGTATGGAAAGCCAGGTAAAAGTACCGTTTTTATTAAGCACATAATCGTTTATAGCAGGAGTTACCCAATTAGTGCCTCCATCAACAGAATAATCCAACGTCATATAATCCGTATCCTTACCTATATTACCATCATATCTCCAGGTTATAGTGTAGGAATCCGCGGTAGTAAGCACTTCCCCGCCGTTTGGCTGCTTAATAATGACCCTTGGATAGCTGATAATACTGAAATAATTGTCAGATGCATCGGAGATCGTGCTGCCGCCGGTTACGGTGTTGCGGTCAGTGATATACACCTTTACATATTGCGAAAGGTCTGCGGCATCAGAAGGCACAGTCCACAAATATTTATTTATCGGCTCTTCTACCTGAACTACCGGGCTAGCCGGTACTGTACTTGCATATTGCCTTCTCTCAAAATGCGCGGTTATCTCGGCTAAAGACAGGGTCTTATTATAAATAGAAACCTCATCTATTCTGCCCTTAAAAGTATTGCCGACCTTAAACGGTGCTGATGTAGTGTTGATCTCAGTAGCTATAGCAGTATTAGCCTGCAATACGCCATCTATATATAACCTTACCTGGTCATCAGTACCATCGTATGTTCCGGCAACATGATAAGGAGTACCGGCAGAAAGCGCCTGATTTCCCGAAACTACTTGAGGCGCATTAGTCGCGTCATATATACAGAACTCGAGAGATCCTCCTGCAGCTATCTTAAGGGAATAACTGCTTGTATCGCCGGTCTTCTGGACAATATATCCCTCGGTAGTGATATCTGTAGGGTATATCCATGCCTCTACGCTGAATTTCTGCGGGTCAGTAATAATATTATCAGAATATCCCGCGTAATCATTGCCATCAAAAATCAAGCACGACCCCGTGCTGAAACTTACACTTTTTTGCGTACTCCATCTTCCTCCGTCAGCCGTATGCCAAGTAGCTCCTGATATGCTTAAATCCCTGCCGGTACCGCTGGCATCATAAGCCACTATCCCCTGCTTCTCATCAAAGTGCCAGTATCCTGCTATATCATCATTACTTACATTTTTTATAAATGTATTATCAAAACTTTGATTAACAGCAGAATTAGGGTTACCGTAATACATATATATTTTTTTGCTCGCGCCGCTCGGTATTTGAGGAACTTTCACCCATATTTTGGTTTGCGTGGTATTTATGGTACTTGGCTCAATCCAGTATGGGCATACCTCATCTTCATCAGCGAACATAATGTCATAGCCATCCGCACGCATTTTTGCGGTGATTAAAGCGCTGGTATCAAGCGTAAGTTTAACCTGATAATTTTCAAGGCTTAAAGCAGAAGCGGTATTATCAATAGTTACAGCCCGGGCATAAGTTGAGCCGGGGGTTAATCCAGTACCCGGAACAATACCATCATAAATAGTATGCCTGGCGGGGCTGGAGCCGGAATCCCTTGAATATTCTATTAAGAGGCCGTTTGAAACCTGTCCATCCGGTGTCCAGGTAATATAATTTTTCTCGCCCTGCACCCACGCTTCAGCATCATTTATAGATGCGGCGCCATTAGGAGAAGTAATTGTAAGCGTTGGATCTACAATAGTAAATACCGAAGACGTACTTTCAATTTTCTTTGTAGTATCCCTGGTAGGCACAGTAGATTCAATAACCTTAACCTTAGCAAGACTGGTCAAGCCGACATTAGGCACCCTCCAGCTATATGTGCCGGAGTTAGTAACACCCTTAGCTATTACAGTAGTAGGAGTAGAACCGTTGGTAGAATAATACAAGTCAACTGTGCTGGATAAGTTCCCTACCTTGGTCCAGGTAATATTATAAGAAGCACCCACCTTCCATACGGTTAATCCGGTAGATAACGGCGAGGTAATCGTCATCTTAGGAACAGGCACAATAGAAAAATCAGCATTTGATTCATCTGTTTTAGTCGGAGCGCCAAACGAATACGCCTTTACTCTTACCTGGGTACTTACGCTATCCGGCACTGACCATGGATATAAGCCGGTCTTGGCGCGGCCGGTGGCTATAGTAGTATCATAACTTGCTCCGGAATTTGTAGACATCTTCAGCACAATATCCGTGGTCCCGTCGGCAACACCGCTGCCGGATACCCATTTTATATTATGGATTGTCTGGGTTGCGTCGCTTAAGTTACGTACCTCCCATGACTCTCCCCCGTTAGGCGATATTACGGTAATGCCTGAAGTACATATGGTAAAGACAGCATCAGATGTATCTGTAATCGTCGCATCCTGTATGCTGGTTATCCTTATCCTTACATCCGCGGAGGGATCATTAGGTACCCCTACCCAGGTTTCCGAACCGTCGTTGGGAGTGGATGATTTTATAATATTTACATCGCTTACAAAATTATCTTTGGAATATTCGATTGTTACATCATGGCCCGTAATCTGGCCTGCGACTGCCCAGGTTATCGTATAGGTATCTCCGATTGTCCAGATTTCTCCGCCGTTAGGGCTCCTGACCTCTATTGTCGCGCTCGGGATTATCTTAAAAGTGTTATCAGATACATCACTAACCGTGGTCCGGACGGTATCTTTTATTTTAACTTTGCATAAAGTTGATACCGCATCCGTCGGTATGGCCCAGGCAAAAACTCCGTCATTGATCCCGTCAAAACCTGTGATAGTTATCCAGCTAGAGCCTCCGTCAATAGAATACTGCAAAGCCAAGCTGCCGCTATGTATAGTTCCTTCCGAAGTCCAGGTAATATTATTAGTTTCCTCCTTTACCCACAACTCACCGCCATTAGGCGATGTCAGGGTAAGTTTGGGATCAACGATTTGAAATATTGAAGAAACCTTTTCAACCTTAGTGATCGTATCCCTTCCCGTCGGGACAGAAACCTCTCTTACCCTGATAGTGACATTATCGCTTAAATCATCCGGCACGGTCCAGGTATAAGAACATGACAGGTCTGTATTCGGGGTAAGCGGCGAAGCCGGAGCTCCGGAAGATACCGTAGTTATATATGTCTCTGTAGTAAAGCCGTCTTTGGAATAATACAAGTCAAACTGGCTGGCGAATTGTTGTGAATTTGTGGTCCAGGTAATATTACATTGCGCCCCTACCTTTAGCTGCTCTGCCCCCAAAGGATAAGTAAAGGTAATCACCGGTTGCGGCACCAAAGCAAACACCGCGTCGGAAGAATCATCCACTTGCGTATTATCTACGTCTGTCATGCGCACCTTGACATTATCTGAAGCGTAAGAAGCAGTAGTAGTAATATTCCAGGTCAAATCCCCGTCATCTGTCTGGCCGGAAGCAATCTCCGGAGACACCCAGTTAGAGCCGCTATCAATTGAATATTCAAATTTTAAAGTACTTGATCCGAGAGTACCTCCTGAGTTCCAGGTTATCGCATGCTGCCTTCCCAACTCCCAAATATTGCCGCCATTAGGAGAAGTAATCTCCGCGCCCATCAACCTGAATGTCGCGTTTGATTTATCAGCTACATTAGGGTATTCAATACTGGTAATCCTTACCTTGGTTAATAAACCCGGGTCATTAGGAGGCGTCCAGGAATAAGTTCCGGTATTAGGGGTTGAGGCTATAACTGTCTTCCAGGTTGCCTCGTTATCAGGAGAATACTCTAACTTTACATTACTTGCCGATGCGTCTATACCCTGGGATGTCCAGGTAATATTATGGGCTACTCCCTCAAGCCAGGGTTCACCGCCGTTAGGCGCGGTTATGTTCAACCAGGCGTCGGTATAAGTTAAGGTGACACTGTTAACAGTAGGTGTATTTCTGCCGTCGGAGTAAAGAATGGCTTTGTATTGCACCCATTGATCACTAGCGATATCGGAATTTAAAGCATTGATCGCATCAGTACCGTCTTTAGCCGTATAAAATGTCTCTGAAGCATTTAAAGCCACGGCAAGATTATCTAATTCAGGGGTATAAGTACCATTATCTGAATGTAAATATGTCCTGAAATTTAACGACCCCGAAGGGAATAAAGTCTGGAAACTTGCCAGGTTAGTATTAATCTCCGCTCCGGTATTTGCCTGCGCATAGCCGGCGGTAACCAGGTTCCAGCCTGTTGCAATGCTATTATACGCCGTCCCGCTGGCCCAAACAGAACCTGTACCGGTAGTAGAATTATCCTGCCAGTATGTTTCATATAAAGCCCCGGTTATAGGCTTAGTGGAATCACTTGAGGTGTGGCTTAATATACATTTATAATCTTTGTTGTCTGTGCCCACTACCTTACTTATCGCCGTAGAATTATACCAATACCAGTTCCAGGCATCAGGAGAAACCTGATGCCTTAACCCGGCTCCCGTCGGGACAGTTGATGTCTCAACAATAGAAGCGAGGTTGCTGTCATAAAAAACCCCTCCTAAGGGCTGGATAACCGGGTTATCCTGATAATATTCATTAAGAGAGAAAGTGTTGGTAATTCCTTTTATGATATCGCCCAAACCGACTGTTACATCATACGTCATATTCAAGAACACTTTCCAGTCAGTCGTACGCGTAAAATAATCCCTGCTATTTTGTACTATATGCGGCCTTAAACTGCTTTCTGTTGAATAAACGGAAGTATAAAGTAATGTCCAGTCCACATCCTCGGACTTCTTATAATAATAGAGCGCGCCCATTACTTTTAGCTCTATCCTGATATCATACCAGGTATCCCTGACGTATGTCCCGCAGCTATAGACATTTGAACCATCTTCATAGATATACATTGCACCATTGTTAAAATAAATCCCATGTATAAGGTTTGTATACGAAACTCCGGTTTCATTATCCTTCCAGCCGATCATCGCAGTAGCGTTATAGCTAGGGTATATCTTTGCTTGAAAAGTCCTGCCTGCTGTTCTTGAAAAGGCTGTCCCGTTCCATCTAATGTAAGAATCCCAGGCATCAGCGTTATTATATAAAGTAACATACCCATGGTTAATAATCGGTGATTTATCTGATGTTGCCGCGCCTCCTGCGGTAAACCTCGTCTCATCCACGGCGCTATACATATAGAGATCATAAGCGTTATATATATCGGCAGAAGCGCTAAGTATTAATGAATTCCCGTAATAAAGTGATATTGTCCTTGGCCAGGTAGTAATTGGCACTGTACTTTGACTCTGGATGCGTACATCAATACTGGCAGTTTTTTTGGCATAATCAAAATAATCGATATCATAATAAAGGGAAGTTGGATCCCCCGAAGTAACATTCTCGTCATAAAAACGGATATCTCCGCCGTCAGAGCGTACATTAGACCAAAAACTCGTCCAGGTAGAGGGTATTTTTACATTAACGCATCTGTTTACAACATTACTAGGATCTGTTGACACATTGCTTACCGTAAAATCCATCTTATACTGCCAGTCAGGGTTAAATGTCAGCCCTGAACGCGAAACTTGCGTAGGAGTGCTGGAAACCTGTTTAAGGGGATTAAGAAAACTATCCGTGCTCAAAGATGTGGCTCCGGAGTTACCATAATACAACCAATATTTCTTCTCTACTGCGGTATTAATAAAAGGTACGTTTACCAAAAAGCTCCCTTGTTTAAGATCCTTATCAAAGAAATCAATAAAATAAGTCATTACTGTCTCATTATCAGAAGCAACTATGCGCACATCAGATCCGTCGCTGTTTACATTAGCCCAGAAATTATCCCAGCTATCCTCCATATCCACCCTGACTACAGCCGGGCTGCTGCTATATGCGGTCGAGATAACCCAGGTAACCCCTGTCCCGGTAGTTGAGTTATCCTGCCAGTATGTCGCGTAGTTTACGCCTGAAGCCGGTTTATTGGTAGAATCAGATGTATGAGTTTTGATACACTTGTAGTCCTTGCCGTCTGTGCCCACTACCAATGCCTGGCCTTGAGGAGCGCCTGAATCATTCTTGAGCATAAGCGGCATTTTGTAGGACCAGCCTGAAAGCGTAGCGGAATCCCCCGCAGCCTGGTTGTAACTGTTGAATCCCTCCTCCAGGCCCATAAAGCTGGATGAATCTGCCGCAGATACCGCACTGCTATTGCCATAATAAAGATAAACTGTTTTGGTAGTGGCTGCTGCCAGTGATGCTGTCTTAGCAAGCACAAAACCTTTCTTATTAGCATAATCCCATTCAGGAAGATAATAACTTAAGACTGTTGAGTCGTCTGAATCCACCACGCGGATATCGCTTCCGTCGCTCTTTACATGCGCCCAGAATTCATACCATTTACCTAAATCAATCCTTATTGTGGCATTGCTTTTTAACCCTCCGCTATTAGTAACCTGTACAGGTATCTTTTTCTGCCAGCCTCCGGATACTAAACTGGCGCAAGTGGCGTCTGCTTCATTGCTTCCATAAGTTACCCCATACGTAAAATCCCTGGATATACCCTGATATAGATAACTCACTTCAATACCTGTCAGCGCCCTATTATACAATACGATTTCATCAAGCTTACCTTTCCAGTTATAAGAAGTGCTATTGAAATAGCGGCCAAAATCCCATTGCATACTTGTAGTATCTTTGGATGTATAAGTAAAACCTCTACGGTCATAGTTTAAAACTGCATTTGTATATGCCCGGTATCCTACGCTATCTTGCACTATCACATAATGCCTCCAGATCTCATCTCTTTTCGTTATATATGAGAAACTATCACCATGAGAAACATTCCTAGGATCATACCAATAATAATGCATCCAGTTGTTCGGATTAAACCAGATAATTGGATAACTGGTCTGGGCTGATATTGCTGACTGCCAACTGTTGCTGGCTATGGGCACCTCATCTATCGTGCCCCAGAATGCCATAGTATAATTAGTGCCTAAATCCGGCACAGTTGCCCTGACATAATCATCTATGCCGTCAAAATAAATACAAGAACCATATTTTCCTTCGCTCTTCCATGTAGGCATATTCTTAGTAGTTGGGTACAAGGCTCCGGTATTGCCATTGCCTGAAGAATCATACGCCATTAGCCCTGCCCCTTCATCAAATTTCCAGTAACCCACAAGGCCGTTCCCGGGCTTGCTTACATAAGCGGCGTTACTGGCAGTTAAGGCATCCTCACTGCCATAAACCACATAAAAAGTCTTAATGGAATTTGCGCCTATACTGGGGAAATTCACATTCACCTCTGCTATTTTCTTCGTATTGTCAAAACTGACCAGGTAATAGTTCAACTCCTGCGTGCCGTCATGAAAACGCATGTCCGCGCCGTCTGACTTGATATGACTCCAGAAATGATTGTTAGTTGAAGAGATGATAACACTTACTACGGAGTTGGTCTTTGCCGCACCTCCGGTGTTATCCACATAAAGCGTCTCGGAATAGGCAAAATCCGCCAGCTTTTTGTATAATTTTACCGAGCTGCCGGTAAAATAAATCTCTGAATTCGCCACATAATCGTCTTTAGAGCTAAAGTTAAACTGCTCTATGGTTGTGCCTGCCGGGCCATACCATGTTGCGGTTAATAAACTCGCCAGGTCTGTCCCGGTGCGTATTTTAAAACGCACATCTGTCCCAGTCTGCTGCTGGTCAGTCCAGGCAAACTTTACCAGCCTGTTAGTGGCAAAAGAAGTGTTGTAAGGCGAAGAGATAATCTCCTGTTTAAGAGGATAATACTCATAATTAATATTTACAGCTGATATTTTTGGAAGTTCCAGAAGGTTATCCGTAGAAAACCCTATCTTATACTGCACATATGCATCCTGCGCGCTGACTGAAGAAGCCGTGCTTAAATCCGCGCCATTAGTCATATCCGCGCACAGATCCCAGCTAAGCGCATCTGATAAGTCTGATTCATTGCCTGACCTGAAAGATACCTCTGCTGCCTGCGTATTATTAAATGCCCAACTGACATTGCCCCATCCTGAATGGGTGCCTATCGGCTTTATGTCTGAAATAAAAGTACCGTAGCAGAATGCGTAATACATCGCAAGCTCCAGCCTGCCGTTTCCTTTAGTAGCATAATAATATTCGCCTCCCGGCCAGATCATACTGCCGGGGTGGTCAACTCCGAATGAAGCCGGAGCAAGCTCGCTCCAGTTGCCTGTTCCAGTTGCTAATATCTCATACCTCATATAGGTATAAGACTCATAGGTCTCACCCCAGCTGGAGCCGTGCAATGCATACAGGTAATTACCGAATCCCGGATATATCAACTCAGAGTGCGAATCGAGGATCTTGACCATGCAGGGATTCAGTGTTGCCCAAGTATCTGTAGTATAATTATAGCGGTAGAAATTTGCGCTCCTATTCCCTGATAACGCGTATAAGTAATCCCCTTTATCAGGGTATGTAAGCGCGGCGCCCCTGCCTACTGTAGTCGAAATGTCAGCCAAAACATCCCATTCATCATTAGGGATATCATACCTCCAGAAACTTACTGCCCCGCCGCGCAGAGCGTAAATATACCTGCTGTCATACACATGCTCAATCGCATTGCCCCAGCCCCAGCTATAAGAAGGCGGCTCTAATGTCTGCCAGGCATCATTAGCAACAGAATACCTGTAAAATGTTTGCGTGCCCTGGCCTCCGGTTACATAAATACTCACATCCCCTTTATATTCCACTGCCTTCATACAGGGATCTTCATTAGGCATAGTAGAAGGGCAGGTTGCCAAAACCCCCCATTTTTTCTGACCTATATTAAACCTGTAGAATGCCCCGGAATCTCCGCACAAATAATATATATTACCTTTATACCCGCAGATTACCCCTCCTTCATCAAGGGCAACCGGAAGATACGCCGGTATGTCATAGTCATTCTCTGTCTTGTGATACCTAAAAAGATAATCCAGTTGAGTAGTATTAAACATATATATATAATCATTCCCCACGCTGGACATTGCCGAGGCATAACTGGTAATTGTCGCCGGAGGCGGCTCAAGCTCCTCCCATTTTAAATTATCTATATCATAACGCAGGAGCGAAAAGTTCCCGTAGCCTGTCAAAACATACACATATTTCTGGCCGTCATTAGGGTAATATATTACTGATGATTCATTACAAGTATAGGTCTTACCGGAGACTCCTCCCGTACCCACCGGATTAATCGTACCCCAGGTATCCTGCTCCGGATTATATACATAACAAGTACTGGTTATCTCTGTGCGCAATTTATACACCCTATTGTCATACGATGAATAAGTTAAACTGTTCGTACCTCTATAGGCATGGCCGTCAAGCGCAGGCAGGGCAGAGGTCCAATAATCATAACTTGGCTCAACAAAATACAGGTTAAACTGCGTTGCACCATTACCCCCAAGGCAGAAAAGCACATCCCTCGGGCTTTCATGGCCTGAAATAGTTATGCCGCATCCTCCGGTTAATTCCGAACCTACTGTTACAGGTGTTAAGGTATCTTTTGCCCTTAACCAGCGGTCATTGGCAAGGTCATATTGCCACACATATTTGGTATTCTTACCCTCCAGCACATATATGGAATTTTCATTAGCCATATACTGGCCTTTTGTGCCCGGCCCCAGATAAAACGGCGCCCTGATCAAGCCGCTCCAGCGATTAGCGTGTTTGGAACAATAATAGCTGGTACTATCTGTCCAGGTTGCGCCCTTGCCTGTTGAGCGCGATGTCTGCCAATATTTTGTCCAGTTTGCCCCGGTTAAAGGATAAGTAGCAGAACTGGAGGTATGGCTTAAAATACAATCATAATCTTTGCCATCGCTTCCCACTACCTTTGACTGTTTTGCGTTTGTATCAAAAACCCAGATATTACTGCTTGAGTAATAATATGAATCCCCAAAGATCATATAATTATACCCGTTACTGTCTACCGCAATATTGCCGTCAGCGTAAGATGTGTAACACATATCGTACACCTTCTGACTCCAGATACCCGGCTGGTTATGCGTAGGTTTATGCAAATCATACTTTAACAGTTGATCACCGTCATAATATGGAGATGCCCATATAGCATCGAGAGTCTGACATGCAACACGATAATAGCAACTAAAAGGCATAGAAGCAAATTCGCTCCAGGAGTCAGTTGATGTATCATATCTTTCAAGCCTGCGGTCATACGCTGGCTCAGAATCACTGGATAGATGATAAAGATATTGAGAGTTTCCGTCATTTATAAGCCCTCCGGCTGTATAATAGTAATAACTCCTGATAAAACTGCTGGTCTTGGTAACCCAGCCATCCATTTCAATGTCATAGCGCCAGAATGTCGTACCAGCATGCCCCTGTAATACATAAATATATCTGCCTTTATCAGGCGAGTTAAGCCCTGTCCAGGTAGCCGCGCCGCCATAAGTAGAACTGGTAGAATTCGTACAAGTAAGCCAGGTATTATCTATTGGATCATAACGGTACCAGTAAGATGTACTATAAGCCGGAAAACCAAAAATAAAACTATGGTGACCGACGGTACCAGTGCGCGCATTATACAGAGTTCCGCTTACCCATGTATCACCTTGGCCCGTAGTCCCTGTGGCAAGCCAATATGTCTGCCAAGTGGCAGTTGTACCGGTAATTGGGCAGCTGGCAGCTGCGGATGTATGGTTTTTAATACACTGATAATCATTACCATCAGTTCCAACTACTATTGAAGGCTTAACATTCTCTAAACCCGGGCCATAACTCTTGGATTCTACCCAAGCCACACAATCAGTAGTTGAGCCATTAAGCTCCCAGTATTTTGCCCAATCAGTTCCGGTTATGGGTTTATTTAATGTAGATGAAGTATGCCTCTTTTTACATATATAACCCAATCCATCTGTCCCTAAAACCCGGTCAGCCTTTGATATTACCCCAACTAACCCGTAGCCATAGCAAAAACCGGCGGAGTTAGGCGAATCCGTAAGTGTTGTCCAAACATCAGTGGCTAAATTATAACGCGCGAAATTATAACCGTTATTACCTCTGTGGCAATATAAATAACCATCTCCTATATCAGCTATACGCTCTCCAGAATAACCCGCGGTCCAGGGCGCATTAGCCAAACGCTCCCATGAATTTGTAGATATTTTATACCTCCAGAAATTGTAATAAGAACCACCCCACCAGTACAGATAATCATCATAGGGCCCAACTACATAACTCTTGGCGCTTGTCCAGGCCGTTCCCCTGGTTGTTACAGCAGGAGTCTGCCAGTATGTAGAATATGAAGCCCCGGTTATAGGTTTATTTGTATCAGCGGATAAATGACGCCTTATACACCTGTAATCCAGGCTATCTGTACCTGTAATAATATCCCCCTCTGCATACACTGTACCTGTTACCCAGGATTGTGTATCATAAGGATTTAACCTTCTCCAATAAGTCTCCCAGGAAGCTCCGGTTACAGGCTTGGTCTCATCACTAGAAGTATGATTAAGTATGCATATATAATCAAAACCATCTGTGCCTAAAACCACATCCGAATGAACACCGTTTTTTACCCAATTCATACTCTTGCTATCAGAATTTGAATTCC
>CAYRUB010000005.1:56172-65468 GCA_964427405.1 uncultured Planctomycetales bacterium
GAATGAACACCGTTTTTTACCCAATTCATACTCTTGCTATCAGAATTTGAATTCCATAAAGGCTGGGTTAATTCTTTCCATTTATTTTTAGCAATATTATAATGCCATGGGTTAGTATAGTTTACGCCTGATAAAAGCTGTATCTCGGTTCCGGAGCCATCAGGATCATAAAGAATAAACCCAAAACCATTAGTATAACGCGGGCAGTCTGCCAGCCTTGTCCAAACAGGCGTTCCGCTCAACGGGCCTAAGCGCCAGAACGTCTGGTAATTACTTATATCAGCCTTGTTATAACAAGATGATGGCATAGCCGCGTAAATATAGTCTCCTGAACCCGGCCAGAACATATTTGAAACACCCGACATTCTTGCCTCATAGCCTGCCGTGCTTTCAGCTGGGATAGGAAGATCCGGAGTTGTCGTATCCCATGCATCAGCGGATATACCATACTGCCAGATACTGCTTGTTGACTGGCCCCGGCAGACGTAAATTTTGTCCCCTGAACCCGGATAAACTAACCTGCCTCCTGCTTCTATGGTTCCCGGCGCACTGGAGCCGCCTTTCCATACACCTGATGTTCCTATCGACGGATCAAAGATTAAGAAATCCGTAGTGCTGCCTCCTAAAAGGACAAACAACTTTCCTACCTTAGTAGAAATGATCCCTGTAGCGCACATTGTCGCCCCGTATTCAGCGCCTTTTGATAAAGAAGTAAAACTCACCCAGGAGTCAGATGAAGGGCTGTATTTATATACCTGTTTAGAACCTTCTCCGCGTAATGCAAAAACCGCCTCCCCATCCCAGGCAATAGAAGCTCCGGCAGCAGCCGGCGCCGGCATAGGAGCAAGCATTACCCATTTCCCGGTAGCCGGAATAAATTTTCCGAACTGCCTTCCATCACCTGTGGCTAAAAGGCAGTAGATAACCGTGCCTGCCCGGCAAAATACTGTAAATCTGTCCGGCCTTGGCTGCGCAGGCAAGGTAAGCCATTCGCCAAGGGTTGAGGCAAAAGGATCTGCCACAGAAGGAGTAACCTGAATTACTGCATCAGTCCCGCTGCCCTCCACAACCACCTTTTCCATCTCGCCTTTATTAAAATCCGCATCCGTGGTATCAGTTACAGTACCTGTTTCAGGAGACAGGGTCAAATACCCGCCGGTTTCTGTAGTAGTTGTATAATCATCTTTTGAGTAATAGGCGTCCCAGTCTGACTGGTTAGTAGGGTGGACCGCGCTTGACGAAGACTGGCCAGCGCTCCAGGTTGACTGGGTAAATGTATAGAGGGCGTCAGCACTGTCTGAATGGTCACCCGGTAAACAGACAGCCAGGCCCAAAACTAGAAGGCATATACCTATATTATATAGCTTACGCCCAAACACCTTTACTCCCCTCTTTCTTTAAGTTTGTCACTCTTCTCTCTATTCTTAATCGCTTCCCTCGACTCTTCTATTTTATCTATCTTCGGGTCATACTCAAAATAATCCCTGTAAAACCTGGAAAGCTTTTTTTCGTAACGCAAGGCATCCTGCGTTTTTAGGCTATCTATCCTATTTAAAAATATTTCATTCTTAAAACTAAAACTCCCCTTTAACCGCTCGAAACCATTTTCCATAAGTATATAATATTCCATAAACTTATCGCTTTCGACGAATTTAGTAAAATCTAAAATCACCTGCATAAGCCCCATGTCCCCAAGTACGCTGTTATAATCACTCATTACCGTAACCAGCTCTTTTTCTTTTTTAATATCTTTTTCCTCGCGCGCCTTTCTATAAAGATTGTTTAGTATGAGGAACATATTATCCAATCCATCCTTACAATCCTGGGTGCGCTTAACCATTTTTTCATATAACAGCTTTCTTGTGGCTGTAAAATTTTCAAAAGCCTTCTTCTCCGTCTCTATTTCTTTTTCGGCCTCCTTAGGAGTTTCTTTTGTTTTTTCCGGAGGCAAAGAAGCAGCCGCGTAGACAAGACTTACATTTAAGGATAACATCAATGACAAGGCTATATATCTAAAAGCCTTTCTCATTGCTCGCCTCCTGTTGCGTTTTCTGCCACCCTGACCTGCACCTTTACCGTTAATTTATCAAGCGGGAATCTCCCGTCAAAATCTTCAGGGTACACTTTATAGGTGCCCTTGGCCAGCTTTTGCCCCATCGCCCGTTCAGGGCTGGTGCTTAATGCCTGCGTTTCTTTTCCGTTTTTATCAACCCTGACAATAGTAAAACCACCCGCTATCCCCGCGTCCACAAACATAACCTCTCCTTCCGACGGAAGAGTAACCCCCTGTGAAACCCGGGTGTCCCCTATCTTACTGCCGCTAATCTCATAAAAAGGAGCACTGGCCGGGCTGCTCTCTCCTGACTTAGAGGAATCTTCATTTTCGGATGAAGCAGCCTCAGAGGCTTGGGCCTCGGACGAACTCTTCTCGGTAGAGCCGATTACAATAACACCCGAAGATGCGCTATCCTCACAATAGGCATTAACCGGATACGCCAATAAAAATGCGGTATAAACCATTAAAATCAAAATGGCTGCCTTCATTTTAACATCATCTCCTTGATGATAACGTTAAACATTCTTTCTATGCTTTTATCCATCTTAATATCCAGGGGATTGTCCCTGGGGTTATATTCCATATCAAGTGTTTGAACTATTTTCTTGGCTGAAAGTTTTTTGTCCGTCAACTTAAAACCCGCGATAAGATCTTTAACATAGTTAAGTTTTTCATTTCTATTCTGCTTATTCCACCAATAGCCATCCCTTGAGCTTTCCTCTACCGGCAGCTGTTCATAAATTGCTTGATCTTCGGCTCTTACCATTTTCTGGGCCTCTAACACCAGCTTGTCCGGGTCAGGAACATTAGAAACCTCTTTTTTAGCAAAAGCTAAATCCTGGCATAAAACAAAACAGGCGCAGATGAATAGTACCCCTATGCCTCTTTTGTTCATATCGCTTGTCATAGCTTTTCCTTTTTTTGCCTGTCTTTCTTCTCTATTTCCTGAAGCCGCATCGCCGTAGCTTTATAAGAAACCATATCCGCGCGGTATTTTTCTTCTAACTCCCTGCTTATCTCTTTCTTTGTGGAAATAACATCCTTTGCGAACATTTCATCTTTTTCCAAAGCAACCTCTTTGATCTCACGTTTTAAATTCGCGTTGCCCAAAAGAAGAAAACTGCCTATTCCCAAAAACACCAATATAGAAACAACTAAAATATAAACCGCGCGGTTTCTTTTTCTTTTTTCCAAAAACAACTCCGCACTTCCATCCGGCTGCTCTTGTCCTGCCTCCGCGGCAGCCTTTGAAATTTCTTTTATCCTTTCTACAAACTTTTCGCTGCCCACCACAGAAGCCCTGTACATTTTATTTTCAAAGGCCTCTAAATCAAGCCGGCTGGCCTTTTCCACAAACTCCTGATACGTTGCGGGGCTGTTTTCTAAAGGCAAGGAGAACAAATTTAAAACCTCTTCGCAGTCAATATTGGCGCTGATATTTTTGTCCTGTTCCGTTTTTATATAAGACAGATAACTGCTCCACCTATAATCTTTTAACTGCGTAAGAGGATTATCTTTTAAAACAATACGATGCACAAAACGGGTCATCTCAAGCAAATAACCCTGTTTTTCAATCAAGACCGCCTTGAATCTCTCTTCAAAAAGATGGCCTTTTTTTTCATATTTTTTATTGTAGTATTTTGTATAATTGGCATTTACATCATGCATAATCTGGGAAACAGTAAATTGCTGGGAAGGCTCTATAAGCAGATGGCTTTCATTAGAGGTCAGAGCTAAAGAATATAACTTAAAATTATACAGCCCCTTATACTCAAAGATAAAAAAAAGATAGCGATTTTTATCGCTATCATCTCTAAAAAGATCAAGTTTATAATCTGCTTTTGTAGTTATGTAATACAGCGCCCCTTCTAAATTTACCCTTGGCAGCCTTGGCATTTTGCTTTTAACCTCATTTTAATTTTCAAAGTACGTGGTACTTTTATTTTTCCTCAAAAAAAAACCCCGGTAAACTCATCAACCGGGGTACATCCTAAATCTTCGGCAGCTTGGCTATCCTGGCTTCAGGACCCTTAGCTTTGCGCCCCCATATTACTATGAGTTTACCTTTTCGGATTCTTTCGTTCCTGTTACAATAAAAGTATAACATATTATATAAATTTGTCAAATTCTTAAATAGTACGTGGTACTTTGCCGGTTTTTTAGGCGCCTGAAAGCTTTTTTTGGATCAGATTCAGGGGATATCCCTCCCTGGACAATTCGGAAATCTTCTGTAAACGTTCCCTTACCATATCCTCCTCATACATACGCTTATTGCCTACTTTGGCGCTAACCGGCAGCAACCCTATGGCAGTATAATAATTTACCGTATAATATGGCGTATTAAATCTAGAAACTATCTCCTGTGCGGATATTACTTTTTTTCCCATAGTGTTTGCTTATAAAAATAACTCATTACTTTCAGTAATTACTATAGATACTAAATATACTACATATATAGTATTAACTCATTTACCCCGCTTATATTTTTTTAATTCCACCTCTAACTCCCCAACCTTTTTTACCTCCTTATGCAGCCTTGCCGCTAAACTGGTATATTTAACCTTATCATCCTCAAGCTGTTTGTCCTTTTCTTTAATTATCAAGGCCTGTTGATTGGCCTTTACAGTCAGTATCTTTATATGGCTTGCCCCTATTAGGATACTAACCAAACTCAAGGCCAATAAAACTCCAAAAATTATAATTATTTTTTGCTTTGCTGCCTCTTTATCCCCAGGGTTCATCTGTAACCTCCTTTTTACGGCCTTTACTTAATCTCCTTCTGCTGCAATCTCTTTATCACCACTTTATAAGAAACCATATCTGCCCGATATTTTTCCTCAATCCCGCTTCTCGTATCTGTTTCTAATTTCTTATGCTGCTTTGAATCTTTGTCTTTTATAATTGCCGCCGCTTTGGATATTTTCTTAAGCGACTCTCTAAGCATCAAATTGGAAATCAAAAGAGAAACACCAATGCCGCAGAATATAAACAAAAGCAGTCTGACAACCAAAAAAAACTTCCTTTGCACACTCCCTACCTCGTTTTCCGCTGCCACTCTAAATCTTCCTTAGCTTCAAACATCCATTCTGCCACCTTATCGGCATCTTTGGCATCAGGGCAAAGGTCAAGATACCTGCGATAATGAAAAACAGCCTTTTCGTTATCTTGCAGCTGGTCATCATAAACAATGGCTAGATTATAGTGGATATCCGCGTCATCAGGAGATAATTCCAATGTCTTTTCATATTCCTCAGCTGCCTCTTTATACCTTCCTGAATTTTCGTATATTATCGCTAAGTTATAATGACGCTTGAGCGCCTTTTCCCTGTAAGTGCCGAATAATTCATTCAGGTTGCCAGGCTGAGCATGTTTAAGCTTATCTTTATGATCTAACTTCTGTTCTGCCTCATTTAATTTTTCAGTAAGAGCTATCTTCTCGTTAACCGCTGCTCCGGCTAAAGCATCCCCGGCAGCCTTCTGCCTTAAAACAGCATACCCTTTGGCGTAAAAATCTGCCCTCTCGGGATCCTTGATACTATAAATATAAATACTGGCCAGGCGAAGATAGATATTTGCATCCTGAGGGTCAATCTCCAGGATCGCCTCATATTCTTTTACCGCGGCTTCATAATCCTGTTTATTTTCATAAGAAAGCCCGAGTTTATAATGGTCAAGTTTTTCCTTCTCTTTCATCAACCGGGCAGTTACCTCGGCGGCATTAAGCGCGTTCTTCTCCAGTGTATCTTTTTCTTCGTTTAAAACTTTAAGTTTTTGATTTAAATCCGCTATCTGACTGGTGAATTCATTTTTTTTGGCAAGATACTGCTTACTCTTACGCACCAGTTCTTTTTTGTTTTCCTCCGTTGAAAGCCGGAGCTTATCCTGCATTAACTGGGTAGTCTGGGCTAAGACATCTTCAAGCCTTTTCTTTTCTCCCACAAAAGCGCTAAGCTTTTTACTCAAGGAGGTTTCTTTTTCTCTTGCGCTATTAATATCCTGCTCCAGGTCTGCCAATTTTCCTTCCAGGCTTAATTTTATGCCTGCTAAAGAACTTTTCTCCGCGTTCAATGATTCCACCTGTTTTTCCAGTTGGCCCAATTTTGCGTCCTTATTTTTAAGGTCATTGTTTAATGCATTTATTTCCGCTCGTTTTTTAGATACCGCGGATACCGTCAGGCCTAAAGCAACAAGCAACACTGTTAATAAAACACCTGACGCGATAATTAATAAGGTCCGTTTATTCATCTCTTAGGAGGCTTTCTTATCTTCACATCGCCTTTCATTTTGGCTATCTCATCTGCACCAGAGATAACATGAGGAGTTAAAAAGATAGCCAGTTCCTTTTTCGCATTTAAATCTGATACATTACTAAACAACTTTCCCAAGAGAGGGATACTACCCAATAAAGGCATCCTGGATATATTCTTATCCGTTGTCGTTTTTATAAGCCCTGCCAGAATAATAGTGTTACCATCCTTGACTAAAACATCGGTCTCAACATTTGAGGTATCCACTATAGGGATCTTATTACCCTCTGTAGTTGTCAGCCATTCCGATATTGAGCTGACTTCAGGCTTTATATGCATTTTCACAAATCCGTCTTTATTAATTGTCGGCGTAACATAGAGAGTTACCCCCACGTCTATGAATTGCACGCTTTCGGAGGTAGTTGTAGTTACATCGCCGGTAGTAATAGTAGTAGTTATATACGCCTCACGAGTACCAACCATGAATTTGGCCTCTTCGTTATTGCAGACAACGATATGCGGCGAAGAAACTACTTTTAACTTTCCGAAGCTCTTTATAAGCGTTAAAGTAAAGTTATATTTATCATTGGCTAATGTACCCACGCTGAGCTTCATAGTGGAAGCGGTGGAAGTAGGCGCGTTAAACGGAAATGATCCGGTAAAGGTCAGGGAATCCTCGGCCAAACCATAAACCTTTGACCAATCCACGCCCATAGCAAAATCATCACTCAAAGTTATCTCAACAATCTTTGCCTCAATAAGCACCTCTCTGGTCTTAGAATCAAAATCTGCCACCAGCGCCTTAATCCTCTCCATATTATGAGGCAAATCCGTCACAACAAGCTTATTGGTCCTCTCGTCTACTTCAATAGTCCCAACATCCTTAGTCAATGCCTTGGTTATTTCACCCTTAACCTCGCCTATCTTGGCATAGCCTAGCTCAAATGACTCCCTCACTGTAGGCAGTACCCGGTTAACAGTAGACAAATCAGCCCTTACAGCAGCCTCCTCCATCTCCCTTATCTTATCCGGAGTGTCAATTAAAATAATCATCCCCGTAGCATCATCTATAATTACCTTGCCTACTGAACTTTTCAGGTTACCCAAGATGGTCCCTACCCTTTTAGGGTCTGCGTATTTAAGTGTTATAGTCTTTGTTTGTTTTTTGTTTGTGTACTTTTCGCCATAGAGCGCCTCATATTCATTTTCAGTCATCAGCGTGATTATCCCCGCCTTTTTTTCAGAAGCAAGGTTGTTAGTAAGCAGGATTATTTCCAGTACATCCGCAATGGTTACATCTTTTAAGAACAAGGTTACCTTGCCGTTGACATTTTTAGTAGCAACAATGTTCAAATCACCCTGCTTGGATAAAAACTTAACCGTATCCATAATATCCATATTGCGCAAATCAAGAGATATCTTTCTGGATAAACCGGAGAAAGGATCGCTGGCATCTTCCATAGCCTGTTCCTTGGCAGTATCTTGCGCTATAGATTCTTGCTGAGGGGATTTTTTATCCGGGGTTTCTGCGGCTGGCTGTTTATTTTCAGATAGCTGCTTTTCTTCAGCAACAGTCTGAGCATCTATCAGCCTGAAGTTTAAACTTATAAAAAACAGGATTGAGATTCCGATAATTATTCTTTTCATCTATATTAACTCCATCTTCTGTCCTTCAGCTTCCAATATAGCCTTGTCTTTTAAAATAGTATCTATCTTAAATTTACCAATCGTATCCCCGGCCTTAAGAAAATAAGTCTTATTGTCCTTTGTGTCTTCAATGATTACCTCCGGTTCCTTACCCCAGGATATACCCACCAATTTAAGGTCTTTAATCAACGTGGATAAAGCTTTCCTGGTTTCATCTTGAGGATTTTCCGCGCTGATTAACTTAACCGGTGAAAAAATATCCCTGCGCTGCACCATTTCCAGATAATATAAAAAAGGCCGTACCTCAGTCTTCACATCCTCCTGGAAACTCCGGCCCTTTGCCGCAGAAGCTTTCTTAGTGAATTGCTTTATATCTAAACGCCTAAGAGTGAAATCCGCTGTTAGATAAACAAACAAAATAACCGCTGCCACAGCTAAAACCTTATTCCAGGCCTTAAGGTTAGGCTCATCAATACCGCCCTTTAACTGTATCAGCCAATCCTTTATCGTAATCTTAAACCGCGCAAATAACGTTGACAGCGCGTTTAAACTGAAAAACGAAAACAAAGATGGTTTTTTGCGCTTGAGGCTTAAAGTACTGGGCCCTTCTCCGTCTTCAATTAAATTTAATAACTGTTCTTCAGGAGTAGGTTTGTTTTTTGCCATCTTAAGTTCGCCTCATGTTCAATAAGTTCTTTGATGATTTCATTATCCACGATCGGTTTATTCTTCATCACCAATAATTTTAGCGCCTTATGGCATAACATCCCAATGCGCCGTGGATAGCCCTCGGTGTATTTAAATATCTCCTTGATCGCTAACTCACTAAATAATTTCTCTCTCCCCATGTAACCGGCCTGCCTTACGCGGAACTCAATCATCTCTTTAGTTTCATCAATACCAAAAGGAGTGAGCGTATACAACAGGCTTACCCTGTCTATAAGATTCCTGACTTCAGTCAGGCGCGGCAATAGTTCCATCTGTCCGAGTATAACCAACTGTAACAATTTAAATTCATTAGTTTCATAATTTAAAAGCATGCGCAACGCTTCCAGCGAAAGAGAATTTAATTTTTGCGCTTCATCAATTAATAAAACTATAGTCTTATTTTGTTCTGCCCCCTGTGCAAAAAGATATCTTTTTATTGCCTCTTTGTAATCTAAAACCGTAGGTTTTAAAACAGGTATTTCTATGTTGAAGGTCCGCACGAGAGAATCAAGAAAGATTTCTTCTGTATCAAAAGTAGGATCGAGGATCATATGAAAAACAATATCATCCCTTTCTTTCAACATCTGAAATAATTTTCTGGAAAGAGTAGTCTTGCCGGTTCCTACATCACCCAGCAC
>CAYRUB010000005.1:65568-74787 GCA_964427405.1 uncultured Planctomycetales bacterium
ATAAGAAATACTACCAAAACAATATAGATAAAAAACAAAAAAATTGTCAAATAATCAATGGTTGCCGCTTGAAACAAGGCACAAACTGTTTTCTCAAACCAATTTCCGAAAAGTTGGGGTTCTAAACTTAATCTCTGCAGGACATAATCATAATTAGATTTTAAATCACCATCATTGGGGATAAAACCCTTTGCCTTTTCATAACTCAGGACAGCCAACCCAAGCTCCCCTTTTTTAAAATAGCTGTTGCCTAAGTTATAATAAAGATTCCCGCTTTCTAAGCCCAGGTCAATAAGCCCTTCATAACCCTTAATAGCTGCATCATATTTACCTTCCTGATAATAAATATTTGCCTGATAAAAAAGTGCAGCTGGCGAATTTCCTGCTACCTCCCGTGCTAGAGCACAACGCAGGCAGGGGATTAAAATAAAGGTCGCAGCGAAAAACAATGCTAAAAAAAACAAGCCTATCTTTTTCATATTTTCCTTCTTTGCAGATAGTCTATTACTTCTTCTAACTTTATTAAAGAACCGCGCATATTTGCCTGTGTGAGCTGGGAAGAGGCGTATCTAACCATATCGCATTCCCGGAATATTTCTCTTAGCTTGACTAAAGCCTCTTCGGCTATTCCATTCTTGCGTAAATGCTCATCTATGACACTTATAGTAATCCCCTTTGACGACAAATGGAATTTATCCCCTAAGTATTCCTGTATGGTCGTAAACAAAGTATCATAGAATTTTTGTGCGTCTGCCTTGTCTAAATATTTCTTTGCCTGGCGGATACCTGCCTTGGCTTTCCGGGGCGCTAAAAGCCCCCTGGCGTATCTTAAATCTGTTTTTAACCTTTGCTTCTTTGCGTAAAGAACGACCGTAATCAAATAGAACAACAACGGAAAGATCTGAAACGCCAAGAATATCTTATTCTTATAAAGATAATCGCTTTTCTTTTTCAGAAGACCGGGAGTATCCTTGATATAAATAATATCCCTGCCTAATTTCTCCTCATTAACAAGAACAACAGGGGCAAGCTGTTTATTTTCAACTATTTTTAATTCTTCTTCTTTTTCAGGCTTAACTATTATTATAGGAAACGGCCCGCGGTTGATAGTTTTATACTCTCCGGATTGAGTATCAAAAAAATCGAGCGATAGCATGGGGATTTCTTTAACCTCTGCACTCATGGGCATAATAATTTGTTCAAACCTTTTTTCATTGGTTTCTTGTTTAATCTGGGGCTCGTAAATCTTAAAACCCTTCTCTGATTTAAGCTTTGGAACTCCAACAGTGTTAAAGTTTCCTTCTCCACTTACAACCATCTTAAGAGTAACCGGGTCTCCGAGCTTGACCTCTAATGGTGCGGCTGTTACCTCCAACCTAAAACTACCCAGGGCACCGGAAAAATCCACAGGTTTATTTTCCTCAGGCAAAGGCAAAACAGTAAATGCAATTTCACCGGATTTCAAATCCAAAGGATAAGTCTCGAATCTGCCGAAGAAATCATCGAATATATTCGAGTCAAAAGAATTATTGGAAGCAAGTCTTGAGTTACGCTTTCGTTGCTTTTGCACAATCAAATTACATTTAATATGCGCTGGCCCAAGCTTAAACTCACCCGGCCTTAAACCAAAAATAGAGGTATTAAATTCTATGACATCAAAATTTACTCCATTACGGAGTTCCTGGTACTGATTGGGTTTATCAAATGCACTTACCGAAAAACCTTCATGGCTAAATTCCGGATACTGTATATCCCTTATACCAAGCCTATTGACATACAACTTTATGATTAAGGGGACGGCTTCATTTAAATAAGTTCTATCCTTTTTTACCTGAATCGTTACGAATAATCTGTCACTTAAATCCTTTATCTCCGGCTCTGCCTGGCTGCTAGGCTGAGCCGGGCCTTGCACCTGCCCTTGCAACACTTCTATGCTAAGTTGATTAGAGGTATATTTATCTCCGTTATGCTCAAATTTAAAAGGCCCTATTTTAAAAGTGCCTACTTTTGTAGGCAAAAGTAAATAATTGTGCGTAATAGAACCTGAAACCTTTCCATTGACAATAGACATCATCGTCGAAGGGCCTAAATAACGGGACTGAAAACCATTTATAATTGGTAACTCCGGGGCGGGCATATTCTGCGCATTGCTAAAGTTTAGGGCTAGTTGCAAAGAACTCCCCAGGGACACTTTACTACTATCTACCGTTGCCTCAAAACTAAGCTCTTTGGCAAAACAGCAAGGCGTAAAACTCAAGACATAAAACGCGAGAGTTAAACCTAAGGCTGGGAATTTTAAACTTCTGGTTATATTTTTTAGCTTATCCATTACCAATCCTTCAGCACATCTCCGGAAAATCCCTTTTTCTTATCTTCTAGCTTTCCCGCGGAATTTTCCTCCTGCCTATATCCTTCTAGGAGCATGCTTGCTTCTTGTTCAGACATTTCTTTTACCTCTTCTGCGGCCTGGCTGTTTGATTCTTCAGCCTGCCCCTGCTTCTTTTCTTCAGCCTGCTTAACCTCATCGGCTGCCTTGGCCTCTTCTTTTTTTTGCTCCTTAGCTTCTTGCCCTTCTGCCTTAGCTACCTGCTGCGCCTGTTCGCCTTGCTTATTTTCCTGCTGTTCCTCTTGAGGCTGAGCCTGGCCCTCTTTCTTCTCTTTTTCCTGTTCAGATTGATCCTTTTTCTTATCCTGTTCCTGTTTCAGCTTATCCAAGAGCATCTTCAGCTCTTTTTCGACCAACTCATGGTTTATCCTTGCATCCTCATCTTTAGAATTTAGCTCTATTGCCCTTTTGTAATAATCCAGTGATTGGCGCAATAAGTTTACGGTTTCCTTAAGCTCGGTATTCTCTTTAAGCTTTCCGAGCTTATATTTTGCATTCGCGATATTAAAGTTTACCCTGGATTCCAGAATCCTGTCCTTAGAGACGGCTGCTTTTTCAAGAAAGCTGATTGCTTGGGCATAATCTCCTTTTCTATACTGGGCTATACCTATATTATAGTTAATCTCCGCGGAATCAGGAGATTTAATTTGTGCCTCATTATATAATTTAATCGCCTGATCATAATTCTTCTGCTTATATAAACTGTTTGCCTTATTTACCAGTCCGAAGCTATCCTCCGCAAAGGAAAGCAGATAAAACCCGGCTGAAATGAATATAACCTGCAATATGATAAGTATTGATTTTCTCATTCTAAGAAATACCCTTTATTGTTTTCTTGTCACTTACAAAATGTTCGATCACAATCAAAAGCAGGGCTAGCCATAAGAATATCTGGAACCTTTCTTCGTAATGCTTGTTCATTTTAGCCTCAAGCTCCCTTTTCTCCATCTTGGCTATTCTTTCGCGGTAAATAAGATCCAGACCAAACTCTGCATTAGTAGCCCTCACATATACACCGCCGGTATTTATTGCAACCTTCTGCAGGCTGGTCTCATCGAGGTGCGACTTAACCACATTACCTTGATTATCTTTGAGAAATGACTTTCCTCCGGCTTCATCCGTAACAGGAATAAGCTCGCCTTCTTTGGTGCCGATACCGATACAAAATATTCTAATCCCTTCCTTCTTAGCCTCTTCGCTTGCCTCTCCAGGGTCACCTTCATGGTCTTCTCCGTCGGTAATAACAATCAGCACCTTGTATTTTTTCTGCCCGCCTTCATAACTTCTTAAGGCCTCTTTTATCGCGCTGGTTATAGAAGTTCCGCCTTTGGGAATAGTATCTATCCCCGTATTATCCAGAGAAAGCAAAAATCCTCCGTAGTCTAATGTCAGAGGGCACTGCAAAAATGCGCTGCCGGAGAAAGCAATTAAACCAACCCTATCCCCTTTAAGATTACGCACTAAATCTTTAATCGCCAGCTTTGAGCGCTCGAATCTGCTGGGTTTTACATCCTCAGCAAGCATGCTTTTTGAAGTATCTAACGCTATCAGGATATCCACGCCTCTTCGCCTTACTTCTTCCCAATGAAAACCCCATTGCGGACGCATCAGCGAAAAAAGCATAAGCGATATTATCAAAACCATTAAACTCGACTTTAGGAATCTTTTCCTGTAATCAAGGCGGGATAATAATTCATCCAACAACTCCTTTTGAGCGAATTTCTCAAGTGCTGCTTTGCGCAATTTAGCTGCCCAAAGATAAAATAGCATCAAGGCTAAAACAATAATAAACCCGAAGACAAAATTTGCTGCCGCAAATCTCATGGTATTTTCCTTAAAACAGTATTGGATAAAACGATATCTAAAAGTAAAATCAGCAAAGAGAGGATCAAAAATACATTGAATAATTCATTGTATTCTAAATACCCCTTTTCCTCTATAACTGTCTTTTCAAGACCGTCTATCTCTTTATAAATCTTGCGCAGGCTTTCGGTATCAGTAGCCCGGAAATATTTTGCTCCGGTCATATCCGCGATCTTTATCAACGTATCCTCATCGATATCTATTTGTATCGGCTGATACACGGTATTGCCGAAGAAATCTTTTACCGGATAAGGCACAGGGCCTTTTGAGCCAGCGCCAATTGTATAAACTTTAATCTTTAAGGCCTTGGCTGCTTCTGAGGCGGTTAAAGGAGAAATCTTTCCCGTATTATTACGGCCGTCGGTAAGCAGGATAACCACCTTACTTTTCGCCTTGGCATCTTTGAGCCGATTTAAAGAAGTAGCAATCCCAGCGCCTATCGCTGTTCCATCCTCCACCATGCCTACCTTAACCCTTTCCAGATTATCCAGCAGCCAACCATAATCCAGAGTTAAAGGGCAAACCGTATATGCCCGGGAAGCAAAAGCTACGATAGCAATGCGGTCATTTTTCCTGCCTATAATAAAATCCTTAACTACACTTTTAACAACCTCTACCCTGTTCTGCCTTTGTCCTCCCAACTTAAAATCTTCAGCAAGCATACTAGTTGAACAATCAATCGCCATGACTATATCTATGCCTTCGGACTGTATCTTGGAGTCGGCTACCGGTGTCTGCGGCCGGGCTAAAGCGAATATTAATAATATAACCGCTAGCAACCTCAAATAAATCAGGTTCTGGCTCAACCTTAGTTTAAAAGAACCTTTCAATTTTCCAACCAATTCCCCCGAGGAAAATTTAAAAGCAGACACAGGACCCTGCCTCTTCTGCCTATACAAAAGAAACAGTATTATTATAGGGATCAAAATTAAAACAAGCGGATCATGCAGGTTCATTTTCTTTTGTCTGGTCTATAAAATGTTTTGCTGAATCAAAAATAGAGTTTACCTCATCCAAAGCAGGCGCATACTTGGCAAATTTTACCAGGTCACAACAAAGTAGAAATTCTTTAAGCAGATTTTTATGCTCACTGATTAATTCCGCGGCATCCTTGGCGCTGACCAGGAATTCTTCAGTAGTCATCTCAGGAGCTTTAAGCCTGAATCTATTCTCGAGATAATGCCTGATAATATCAGAAACCTCTGTATAATATTCCTTGATCAAGCCCTTGCCAATATAATCTTTTATCCTCAATGCCTCAAGCTGCTCATAAGCTATTTCATGAGCAGGTTTTTTAGGGATAGTGTCCCCCTTTTTATTCTTCTTTAAAAAATATCCGGCTGATAAACCCGAGATAACCAAAAGTAATAAACATGCCAGGACAAAGTACTTATTTATTCTCGAAGGCAGGGCCACCGGATCCTTTATATCCCGCATCTGAATATTCGGAGCATCATCTAAAATGCTCTTCACTTCTATGGGGACTTCCCCGGCTTCAATCTGGCTCCAATCCTTATCATTTTTTCTTTTATACTTAACCGTAACTTTAGGTATGGTAGTTTTTCCGGTAATATATGTATCCAGGATATACCATTGAGATATTTTTTCCTTATTAAAAAACGCACTTCGAATTGAGCCGAAATCCTTGATCGCGAAATTACCTAAATTTTGTCCGAATACAAAAGGCTCTATTTCAATATCCTTATCTTTTTCAATAAAAATTGTATATTTTATTTTATCCCCGATTGCGGCTGTCGCTTTATCCACCCCTGCCTTAACCGTAATCAGCACACCTGGCTGAAAGAGATTTTTACCCTTGGCGCAACCGGATAATATTGCGGCTATAAGGAAAACATTTAAACCTAAAAACAGTATTTTATTTTGCGGCTTTCTCATTTTCTATTTTCGGTTGGTATAAAATCTCAATTTCCTGCTGCTCCAGGGCCTTATCCAGAAAAGATTGCACAATCTGCTGCTCCTTCTGCTTACGGTATTCGCCTTCAACCTTCCCTTTTACTTCTTCAAAGGCCTGCTCTCTCTCCGGCTCCTTCTCATTAATGATAAACATATATAGCTTATCTTTGATTTTAACCGGATTAATAACGCCACCCTTTTCCTGCTTAAAAATATTCCCTATCGCCTCTTTTGATTCTCCTAAATCTTGCGGAAGAAAAACAGAATCCTTCTCAATCCACTGCTCCATCTTTTTGCCTTTGCCTTGTTTAAGTTTAAGCGCTGTTTCATCGCTTTTGCCCGGGTCATTAAGCTCAAGGAACGACACTCTGGCTCTTTCAGGAGTACGATATTTGTCCTTATTAGCCTTATAGTACAAAGCGATATCTTCAGGCGTAATCTTTAACTCTTTTCTTATTTCATCCTGCAACAACTCCTGCAAAACAAGCTGTTTCTTAAAATCTTCAACCGCGGCCCGGGTATTTATGTTTTTATCCAACCCGAGCTTTTTGCCTTTTTCATAAAGGACCTCTGTGGCTACATATTCCCGGACAAACCTTAGCCTGGCATCATTAGTGTTTAATCCTCGCTTTACCTGTTCAGGAAGCCGGTTAATAACCATATCAATCTCTTCATTTGTAATCTCTCTTTTGCCGATCCTGACGGCGATCTTTTCATTTTTTTGCACAGTGGGCTTGATAGAGGTACGGCTCTCCAGTTCATATTGTGCCTGCTGGCTTAATCCTAAATTTTCTAAAGCGCTGACTATCTTTTGATTTACATCCTGTTTATAGTCAGAATCAGGGTTAAGTAATTCACTTTTATAGAAATTAGCCAGCGCCTTTTCATATTCTTTTAAATCCATATAAATATTACCCAGCTTATAGCATATACTGGCCAAATCCCTCTTATCTGCGCGGCTTTTTTCTATATAAGCTTCAAACGCCTGCGCCGAGTTGGCATTCAAACCCTTGGCAAGTAAGGCATTGGCATATTCCAACTGTAGTTTATCCGTCCAAACAGATTGCCCTGAAGAACTAGGTTTCTGTCTGTAAAAGTATAACCCGGATATTATAAATAAAATAACTATGGCTAAAATAATTTTCAAATTTTTCTTCATCTTATCCTCAATCTCCTCTCCCTAGTCTTAAAGAACCTGAACAAACTCTGTGAATAAGGCATATCCGTCCTTAGGTCAATGGTATCCACACTTATCGAACGAAATAGCATATCCCTGTCTTGCTGTCTCTGCCTGGCATCCTGGCTATACCTCTTGCGCAAGCCGGAGTCTGAAGTATCCACCATAAAAATCTGACCGCTCTCTAAATCTTCTAACTTCACTATTCCTGCATCCGCAAGCTCCAGCTCCCTTGGGTCGGTTACGGTTATAGCGACAATATCATGGCGCTTATTACTTACCGCGAGCATCTTCTTAAAATCAGGCGCGAAGAAATCAGAAATAATAAATGTAACTGTCTTGCGTGTAGTAACTTTATTTAGGTATTCCAGGGCTGCAACGATATCCGTTTTCTTACCCTTAGGTTTAAAGTATAACGCCTCGCTGATTATTCGTAAAACATGGCGCAGGCCTTTGCGCGCAGGAATAAATTTCTCGATTCTATCGGTAAAGGCAATAAACCCCACCTTATCATTATTTTTTATAGCGGCAAGCGCCAGGACCGAACAAACCTCAGCCGCAAGCTGCATCTTAAGTTGATTTCTAGTTCCAAAAAAAGAAGAGGGTGACATATCCAGGATGAGCATTACCGATAGTTCCCTCTCTTCTACAAACTTCTTTATATAAGGAGCCCCCATCCTGGCGGTAACATTCCAGTCTATAGAACGGATTTCATCCCCCGGTTGATACTCCCGCACCTCCTCAAATTCCATACCCTTGCCTTTAAACACACTCTGATATTGGCCGGCAAATACATCGGTGACCATACGGGAAGTAGTGATCTGAATACGGCGGATATTTTTCAGGACTTCTTTAGGGATCATATCTGTTTTTTAAGGAACTTCTACATCGCTAAATATCTTTTTGATTATATCATCTGAGGTCTTCTCTTCAGCTTCTGCCTCATAGCTTACAATTACCCGATGGCGCAACACATCCGGGCCGATAGATTTTACATCCTGAGGAGTAACATATCCCCTGCCTTGGATAAAAGCATATGCCTTAGACGCCAACATAAGATAGATACTCGCCCTGGGAGAGGCGCCATACTGTATGAGCCCGGCAAGTTCATTAAGTTTGTATTTCTGAGGCTGCCTTGTGGCAAAAACTATATCCAGAATGTATTTTTCTATTTTCTCGTCTATATAGACTTCATCAACTACGCCGCGCGCCCTGAGAATATCCTGCGGCTCCACAATGGATTTTACCTCAATCTTATTGCTAGTGAAACCCATGCGCTTTAAAATCTTATGTTCTTCTTCAATATCGGGATAAGTAATATTAATCTTAAGCATGAACCTGTCAATCTGCGCCTCGGGAAGAGGATACGTGCCCTCCTGCTCAATGGGATTCTGGGTAGCCATAACTAAAAACGGGTCATCCAGTTTAAAGGTATTCTCTCCGATAGTAACCTGCCTTTCCTGCATAGCCTCAAGAAGGGCGCTTTGCACTTTTGCCGGTGCGCGGTTTATTTCATCGGCTAAGATAATATTAGCGAATATCGGCCCTTTTTTAGTTGAGAACGCCCCGTCTTTAGGATTATAAATAAGCGTACCAATCAAATCCGCAGGCAGCAGGTCAGGGGTAAACTGTATCCTTTGAAATTTCGTATTTATAACTTGAGCCAATGTCTTAATAGACAAGGTCTTGGCTAAGCCGGGGACACCTTCAACCAATATATGCCCGTTAGCAAATAAACCTACGAGCAGCCTTTCGATAAGTGATTTTTGCCCAACAATAACTTTACCTATTTCAGCGATCAGACTTTGCACAAATAAACTTTCCTTCTGAACTTTCTCGTTGATAGCAGTAAGGCCGGTGTTCATATTTTTCCTCCTTT
>CAYRUB010000005.1:74887-125383 GCA_964427405.1 uncultured Planctomycetales bacterium
TTCTGAACTTTCTCGTTGATAGCAGTAAGGCCGGTGTTCATATTTTTCCTCCTTTTTTAAAAATTATAATTATAAAATTATTACTTTTTTCATAATTTGTCAATAAAAATCATCAAGACGTTTTATATATATCTTTAATGGTCTTGAGTTTATAAAACAATCACTTGTGGCTGAATTTAGATAATTATTTTGTAACTAAAAGAGGATTCTACCCTTCACGTTGCTTAAATTGGATATACTTATCTATTTTTACGATTAAGCGTTCTATCTCGATTGGTTTCTCCATATAGTCTACTACTCCGACCCTATAAGCCTTATACTTATCTGCATTCTTAGCCAGCGCAGAAATGATAATGATAGGTATGGTCTTGCCGATTACATCTTTATTCAGTATCTCGCAAACTTCAATCCCCTTGGCCCCGGGCATAAGAATATCGAGTAAGATAACATCAGGCTTAAAAGCATGTACCTGGGATATAATATCATTCGCATTGGGCAAAGCCAATACTTCATATTTTCCGGTTTCCTCGAGATTAGATTTTAACAACCTGGTAAAATCCACTTCATCATCAACAACTAGTATCTTTTTATTAGGCATCCTTTGCCTCCTTTTTAATCTTGGCTTTATCTATCCTGGAGCTGTCAGTCAAAATTCTTTTTATCGTGCTATAAAGCTGTTTGTGCTCGAAAGGTTTTGTGATTATCCCGTCGGCCTTAGCTATATCTAAAGCGGTAACCGTACTAGGATCATCATGATAAACGGAACAAAGCACTACAGGAGAATAAGGCCTCATATTTTTAAGCGCGTTTAATACCTGCCTGCCGTTTAACCCGGGCATCTTAAAATCTGTAATCACTAAATCAAACTCTGTTTCTTTTGCTTTCCTTAAACCCTCTTCTCCTGAATAAGCAGTATCTACCTCATACTCACCGGTACTCTCTAAGTTTGATTTTAATAAAATACAAAGGTTCTTCTCGTCATCTATGACTAATATCTTTTTTTTGGGCATCCCCGTACTCCTTTTAAATACTCTTTAAGACTTTCATTATTTTGTCCTTTAACTCGCCTGAGCCTATCGGCTTAGTTATAAACAATTCAACCCCTTTACTTAAAACCTGGGACCTGGTTGCATCATCCCCTTTTGCGCTAAGCACAATTACAGGAATCAAAGCAGTATTTGCATTTTTTTTTAATTTTTCCAATACCTGAAATCCGTCCATATTAGGCATAAGCATGTCCAGCAGGATTAAATGCGGTTTTAACCTTGCGGCCAACCTGACACCCTCATTTCCATTTACAGCTATCTCTACCTTAAGTTTACCGGATAACTCCAGGTTCTTCCTGACTAACTTGCTAAAATCAATTTCATCGTCAATGATTAGTATTTTCTTAACCATTCTATCCCTCCGTGGCTAACTTCAAGGTAATGGTTACTTTAGTCCCCTTGCCTAACTGGCTTTCCACATCAATTAACCCTTTGTGCATATCCACTATGCTCAGGCATATCCCCAAACCTAAACCCGCCCCTCCCTTAGGGCCTTTTGTAGAAAAAAACGCATCGAATATTTTCTTTAGGTTTTCTTCAGAGATCCCTGCTCCCGTATCTTCAATTTCAACAATTAATGCTTCCTCTCCGGCAGCAAAATAATCCACTTCTTTATTAATTCTCGATTTTTCAATCCCCCCTAATTTCTTCACATAACTACGCACGGTAATTTTTCCTTTATTATCTATCATCGCCTGAGCCGCATTCACTAAGACATTAATAAAGACCTGTTCTATTTTATTCTTATCAATCCTTACTTTAGGGATGCGCCTGGCCATTTCTTTAACAATTTGCACTCCGGAGAACTTGGATGAGACCTGCGCTAAATTTATTGAACTTTCCAATACGGAATTTATATCCTCTTGCTGCAAATCTAATTTAGTAGACTTGGAAAAATCAAGCAGCCCGTTAATAATCTTATCTGCACGCCCTATACCGTCCTTCATCATCTCCAGGACTTCACAGGTATCTTTTTCCTTGCCTGATATCTTATTCTCCAGATAATTTATGCCCTGCAAAATTATTCCCAGGGGATTCTTAACCTCATGCGCTACCCCACTGGCAAGCTGGCCTACCGCGCTGAGCTTTGCTACCTGCACCATCATCTCCTGTGTCTGTTTTAACTCTGCCAAACTCTTCTCCAGCGCATCCCGGATCATGTTATTATCTTCTAACATGCTCATCATTATTTCATGCGTCTTTACCCTCTCGCCCAACCGGATGTTTAATTCCTGGGCCTGTTTCTCAAATTGATCCTTAGACTGTTCAAGCATGCACTCCGCTTGTTTGCGCTCGGAAACTTCCGTAATCAAGGCATCTTTGGAAACCAGGGTCTTGCGCAATGTATCAATCATCAGATTAAAAGAATCCGAAAGGTCTTCAAGCTCATCACCGCTTCTTAAATTCAAATAGTAGCTCAAGTTACCCGCGGCAATTTCATGCATCCCTAAACGCATCTTCTCAATGGGCCGTATTAACAGGCGCACAAACAAAAAACTAAAGTACATCGACAAAATCAACAATATCCCAAACAAAACCATGGAATACAATAAGAGTATTAACTCCTGGCCTGAAAATATCTCTTTAGTATCTTGCTCAACACAAGCGAACCACTTTACGCCTTGCTGCAATAATCCCTTAAACGGCACTACCGCCCAAGAAATTAGAAAAATGCTGCCCGTATCACGACTGACATAAGCAGATGATAGAAAAGATTTCTTTGATTGTGCTTCTTTAATAACATTCCATTCAGGCAAGACTGAACTTTTGATTTTATTAGGCTTGTGTCCGCTTTGGCATATAATCTCACCGCTATTATCAAACAAAATTGCGCGGCCGGTAGAGCCTATTTCAAATTTAGAAACCACATCCGAAAACCTTAATGTATTATAAACTGCCTTGCAGACACCGATTACCTCTGCATTCTTGCTGTACACCGGAACTGATATGACAATTGACCAGTTATTGCTGGATTCATCAAACTCCATATCACCGATAAAAACACGGCCCCTGCCTGCGTTAAAGGTTTTCTGCCACCACGATTCATCCGCCTGATAGAAATCACTTGTTTTTGAGGAAGCGACTACCAGCCCGCCATATCTATCAGTAAAGAATATTTCGCCAATATTACCTTTCATCTCAACAAATTTTTTAAGACGCAGGCTAAGCAGTGTATTAAGATACTTCTCAACTACAGGGCTATCTGAAGATGCCTGCTTCCATTGTTTATCCTTATTTGCGAAATATTCCAGAATACTTTTATCGGGAACTGCGGAATATTTAAGGTTCACATCCTTAATAACAGCCTCCCAAATACTCGGGCTTGCCACATAGCTTTCCAGCTCCTTAACCTCAGACTCGATCATCTCCCCGATAGAATTAGCCATCAACTGCACAATGGCCTGCTGCTGGCTAAATGTAACCTGCCGCAACGTAAACACTCCTGAAAAATACAGCATCAGCACGCTAGTGACAAGAATAATCACGCTGAATAATACCGTAAAAACCAAAACCTTACGCCTGATGCCTCCGATCAAGCGGATCTTTATTTTATCTTTATAAAAAACACCTGTCATCCCAAAAGCTGTAGCAGCCATAACAATGGCGCAGAGTATTCTGATGGCTTGCACAGGAAAACCAAATGTCCTGATAAAATTAGTATAGTTTATTAATGACGCCGGGAAAAAATCCGCCTTAGGCACAATTAGGCCCGAAACAACAGCATATATACCGCTGGCAAAGATAAAAATTACCGTGCTTACAAAAACCAGTATTGGTAATTCTTTTTTATATAAAACCAGTCGCCTGGCTATATCAATTATGACAATGGCGATGCCGGGGAAACATATAAAATAACGCGCCATTATACCAGCAACCATTACCCCCTTGCCTGTAACGCAAGCTAAAAACCAAGGCAATAAACAGACAAGCGGGAGAAAACGCAGCCACTTGTATGTTGCCGGATGCCGTTCTCGGATATTGAGTACCCCGAATAAAACTATAAAAACAAAAGAAAAAGGAAGAAGGATAGTGCCTATGGCAGTGAGCAAACCAGTATCAAATAACCCTGCCCTTACAATAAATATATTAATCCAGGAGCTGACCCCGTGAATTATCCCAAAGAGGGCAAGCGCCCAAAAGTTTTTTAAAATACCGAGAAAATCTTCTTTTCTGGGAATGGCGATTAAAACCAGACCCATAAGTATAAACGCAAGGCCGTAAAAAAATAATACTATAGTCATCCCTGCCTCCTGGCGCCGGGGTTCATTTGACCTTGCCCAATTTGAACTCGAGTTCTTTTATCTGTTTTTTAAGTTCCAGTATGCGCTCTTCCCTGCCGATAGAAGCTTTATAAAAAACTTCCAGATCATGCAGGTCTTTTTTCAACTCTTGTTCAGCCTGTTTAAGCTCGGTAATATCGCGAAAGGTCCAGATACGCCCAAAGTATTTGCCATTTTTGTCAATCACCGGTGAAGAATACCGGTCAAAAATCATCCCGTCTTTAAACTCTATCTCATCGCGGCTTTTTTCATCCCTATGTGCATAAAGATAGTTTACCTTATCCAAAAACTGCCGAGGATCATTCATTTTACTTACCACATACTGCAAAAGCGTTTCATCATTCTTATCCTCCGCAATGTTTTGCGGTACCTTCCATAGATCCAGCAATCGCTTATTCACCAAAACCCTCTGGCCATTTTCATTAACCACAAGCAGACCATCAAGAGAAGCTTCTTTTTGGGCTTCCAGAAATTCCGTTTTCCGGGTTAATTCATCCTCAATCTTTTTTCTATCGGTAATGTCGCGCACGCTGGCCTGGACTATTTTCTTCCCGCCAAAGGTTAACACGCTAAGCAAAATGGTACAAGGAAACTCCCTGCCATCAAAACTTTTATGCACCCATTCAAAATAACAGGAACCTTCGCGCAAGGCAGCTTCTGACATCTCCCTGCCTTTTTCAATAGATTTCTTACCGTCAGGCTGGGCTTCCGGAGATATATCCCACGGATGCAAGTTAACAAGCTCCTTTTCTTCTTTGAACCCAAATAATTTTATAGCCGCGGCATTAACAGAGGTAAACTTGAAATCAGGAACGTCCAAAGTCATTAACGCATCATGCGAACCATTAAAAAGCACCCGGAAACGCTCTTCATTCTCGCTCAGCGCTTCTTCCATTTTTTTACGCTCCGTAATATCCTCAACCATCTCAATGGCAGCGACAACCTTACCACTGTTATCTTTAATCGGAGAAGAAATAATTCTATAGTTAAAAATTTGGCCATTCATAGGAGTTTCTGTAATAGCTTCATGAACCTCTCCGTCTTTTAGCGTCTTGATAGTCGGACAATAAGAACAGTTTTCTTCTCTTGGCGGATTGTTAAAAGCCCGGTAACAAATGCTTTTTTGTTTTAAATCAATCTGCGGATTCCATTTTTTCATCTGGTTGTTTAAAGATAATATCTCCATATCCGGACTGATCATCGCTACGCCGATTCCGATGTTATCTACAATGCTTCGGAATTTTTCCTCGCTCTCCCGCAAAGAATCTTCTGCCTGCTTCTGCCGGGTAATATCCAAAGAAAAACCAATTATTCCTATAACATTACCCCGTTCATCAACATAAGGGAACTTATCTGTACGAACCCACACTAACCCCTTAGCTGTCATCAAAGGCTCAGTGATATTTATTTTCTTCTGGTTTTTTGTCATTACCTCTAAATCATCTTCCCAATACTTTTTTGCGTATTCCGGGAAAAGCTCAAAAGCAGTCTTCCCTTCGATATCCTCTTTAGACACCCCGGTTAACTCCGCGAAAGCCTTATTTACAAAAATAAAATGGTTCTCTTTATCTTTATAAAAAATCATGCTCCGGGAAGAATCAATTATTATGCGTAACTCTTCGGAAATCTTATGAAAATCTTTTTCCGCTTGTTTACGCTCAGTAATATCTTCCCCTGAAAATAATATACCAATAACCTGAGACTCTTTATTCCTAAGGACGGCGTTATGGAATGCAACTATGCGCGGTACTCCGTCTTTTCTCAAAACTTGATTTTCGTGATACTCCTTGAAAGTCTTATCGCCCGTAATAATCTTTTCAAAAATATCCAATACTTCTTCTTTATCTTCTTCTGGCAAACAGGTTTGGAACCAATTCTTTCCCATTATTTCCTGTTCTTCATACCCCAAAATCTGGCAGCCTTTTTTATTAATCATACTGATATTTCCCTCTTTATCCAAAATTACGAACATAACCCCGGCGATATCCAAATACTCCTGTACGCGATCGCGTTCTTTTTCTAATTGAGCCTCCGCGATTTTAAGTAAATTTACCTCTTTGGCAAGCTCGATTTCGTTTTCCGAGAATTTAAATATAAGCCTGGCTATTTCGCCAAATTCATTACTCCTAGTCCGCATCTTGAGAATATGTTGCAGGTTATTTTCTTTAAGCGCCTTGGATATAAGCACCAAAGGGCTACGCACCTGGCGTAAAATAAACCGCACATAGACCAACCCTATGAATAAAATAAAGAAAATAATAAGGATGAACTCCTGCCTTGACATAGCTTTGAACTCAAGGACGCTCGGAGAAATCCGCGTTACATCTATTCTGACAATAGGATTATCATCCCAGCCCCTTAAGATTCTTGAGAATTGCATCTCTTCTGCCTTATACTTAGTTTTATTCACAAGAGTTGCTTTACTAAACGGGTAAATTATCGTTAACTGGCAGTCAGTAATCTTGGAAATTTCATCAACATATTCTTTACTCCATAGCCTGACGGCAAACATATAACCCTGCGGCTCAGTTTTTCTCTGCGGATCATTGGTAGGATGAATTGAAGCACCGTAGATTTCCAATACACCTTTATCAGTATAAATAAAAAAATGCCTTATCCTCTTTTGCTCAAAAACTTTAGCTAAAGTTGTTTTTTGGCTAAATTCGTCATATAGAGCTTCATTGCCTTCGGAAACAAAATGAGAGACAGGAAGAAATCTTGCATTATAAACCACCAATAAATCAATGTTAAAAGTTGGAAGGACGGTCGTTAAATTCTGGCTGGCCCAGGCTTCATCAGGGTTTTTAGCATAACTTACCAAGTCATCCCAATAAGTATAATCTACCACAAGTGCTTCCAGGGGCTTTGATTTAAGCTCTAGAATCCTGTCAAAGATACTTTCTATGTCATTCTTCTGGTTTTGGAATAAAACTGCGGTTTTTTTAAATTCCAGCTGGACATATACAAAGAATATGGTAGTGGCGATTAAAATCAAGATGCAAGTTTGAATAATTAATTTTATGTGTATGCGCATGAATCGCTCCCTCTAAAAACAAAAACTCAAGCTATCTTGCACCTGCGGGAGCAAGAAACTTGAGCATGAAATTATTAAATTATGTGAGGAGGTTTTCGCTTATTTACCTGAACCATCTTCACCCCAATTTTATGAAATTATTGTTTTAATATAACATAAAAATCCTTAATTAACAAGACGTTTTATATATCCCTATACGGTAATTAGGGTTATAAAACAATTACTTCTTTTTAGTTTTAAATATTTCGACCGCCTCTAAGATCAGGAAAATTGAGAGGAATAAAAGAATGGCACCAATAAATCCGAGCAGGCTGAACTTATACTGCAGGATCACGATAAACAAAGCCCATAAGGTCATTGCCAACATAAATATCATTGGCAATACCACAAACCAAAATGGCTTTCCTTTTTTCTTTAACCAAACACCAACCACCATCAGCGCCAGGCCTGCTAACAACTGGTTAGTGGCCCCAAAAACAGGCCAGATAGTTTTCCAGGCAGGGACAATATTCCCGCTGGCATCCTTTAGGTTTATCAAGACAAATATGGTTGGTAAGCATAATGTTGCTACTGTGGCTATATAGCGGGAGTTCTTGTGTTCCATAGTGAAAAATTCTTGAAAAATATAACGGCCAAGCCTAGTAGCAGTATCAAGAGTAGTCAAAATAAATGTAGAAAGGGCTAAAATGCCAAAGGAATTGCCATACCTTTCCGGGATACCAAATATGGAAAGGAACTTGGCCATACCTGCCCCATAGATAGCAAGCGGAGCTCCTTTAGTCAACGCATCATTTTTACCAATCATCATTATTGTGCAAAGGGCAATCACTGCTACTAATCCCTCTACCAACATCGCTCCATAACCTATTGGCAGGACATGGGTTTCTTTCTTGATTTGTTTGGAAGAAGTCCCGCTAGCAACAATAGTATGAAACCCGCTAACAGCACCGCAGGCCACAGTAACAAATAAAAGCGGAAACATCGGGCCTAATTCAGATGAATTCCAGCCGGTAAAGGCCGGGTATTTCAATGCATACCCGCCAAAAAGTATCCCTAAAAAACCTCCCAGAATAGAACCGTACAATAAAAAACTCGAGAGGTAATCTCTTGGCTGAAGCAATATCCAAACCGGAGTAACTGAAGCAATAAAACAATAAATAATCAACACAATACTCCAGGTTTTTACGCTATCGCCAAATAAAGCCGGGATATTATTAAGTGGTATGCCCTGCCCCAGCCAAACACAGAAAAAAAGTAAAGAAACAAATATTCCGGTAGCCCAGGAAAGCGGGATCTTTAAACGGTAAAGCGATAACCCAAATCCCACAGCTAATACCATGAATAAAATAGAAGAGGTGGCCACTCCTCCATCAGCTTTAAAAGCTACGGCAGTCAAGTCCGTAAATACAGTAAGTACATATACCAGCGTAAGCCAGATAAAAACCAACATCAGCCGGTAAGCCCTTTTAGACATATAGATATTGGCGATCTCGGCGATTGACCTGCCGCGGTTACGTATAGAAATCACCAGGCTGGAGAAATCATGCACTCCGCCGATAAAAATAGAGCCGATAACCACCCATAGCCAGACCGGAAGCCAACCAAAAGCCAAACCCGCAATGATCGGGCCTATAACCGGTCCGGCTCCAGCGATAGAGGAAAAATGATGCCCGAACAATACCAGCGCAGGGGCCGGCACATAATCCACTCCATCATACATAGTATTCGAAGGAGGAAGGTTCTTATCGTTCAGTTCAAAAAAACGGGCCAGGAATTTGCCATATCTCAAATAACCCAGCCCAAATATTAAAGCCGCAATAATAAAAATAGTAGTAACCATGATTTTTTTATTATACCACCGTTAGATTAGCAAGCAATTATTTTTCGAAATGAAGAAACGGAGGGCTACCGCCCTTTTACTGTTTAAACCAATTTTGTGTTTTTAAACATACTTTTACCAGCATCAGCATTACAGGAACCTCAATTAAAACGCCGACAACCGTAGCCAAAGCCGCTCCTGACGAAAGCCCGAATAACATTGTCGCTGTGGCGATCGCAACCTCAAAATGGTTACTGGCACCAACCATTGCCGAAGGCGCAGCATCTTCATATTTCAAACGCATTTTTTTTGCCATCCAATAGGTAACAGCAAATATCAGGCACGTCTGGATAAAAAGTGGAATGGCTATCCATAGAATCGTTAACGGCTGCGCGAGGATAATTGCTCCTTTAAATGAGAATAAAAGTACTAAAGTAAACAAGAGTGCAATAATAGAAACTGGCGACAATACATGGAGAAACTTCTTGTTAAACCAATCTATACCTTTATATGAAACAATCCACTTCCGCGAAAAATATCCTGCTACAAGAGGCAATGCCACATAAATAACGATTGATAATAATAGCGCCTGCCATGGAACCGGCATCCTTCCTACACCCAAAAGAAATCCCCCTAAAACCCCATAAAGCAAAAGCATAGTCAGTGAATTAATAGCAACCATAACTAGCGTATGGCCATCATTGCCTTTAGCAAGAAATCCCCATACCAAAACCATCGCTGTGCAGGGAGCAATACCAAGCAGAATACACCCTGCAAAATAACTGCGCCACAGCGGCACTTGAAGCATCCTTAAACCTTCGTGAACAACCACTGTTCCTGCGCCATGGATAGAGCCCAGCGACCAATCCGCTCCAGGTGGAAGTTTAACAAAATCCACCGCCTCTACTCCAATAAACCCTTTGAACAAAATACCCAAAAAAACGTAAGCAATAGCATACATAGTAAAAGGTTTTATCGCCCAATTCACAAAAAGTGTCAACCATACCGGCTTAGGAGATTTCCCCGCTTTTATAACTTCAGCAAAATCAATCTTTACCATTATGGGATACATCATGAAAAACAGACAAATCGCAATTGGTATTGAAACAACCGGCGCTCCGCTTATATAAATAGACATACTATCAAGAAACTTTGCCGCTCCCGGGGCGATCTTGCCTACCAAAATTCCTGCGCCTATGCATAATAAAACCCAAAGGGTCAGGTATTTTTCAAATATTGACATATTCCGTTCTCTGTTTTCGCTCATAGGTTATCCTCCTATATTTTAAGTGCCGGTATTATGTACACCCATATATAGTATGCTCCAACAATTATAAATATCACTCCGGTTAACAAACGAGCATAACATTCTATTTTAGTTATCCTGCCAAACCACCGGCCAAATGAGGTAACGCCAAACGCAATAGCCACCGAAAATATTAACACCGGAAGGCCTGTCCCAACACCATAGATAAATGGCAATAAAACTCCCACCCTGCTGTTAAGCGCTAAAGGAATAAGGCTTCCAAAGAATAGGGCCGCTGAAACCGGACAAAATGCAAAAGCAAAAATAAATCCCAGAAGAAAAGATCCTATTGCCCCGGTCTCCGCAAGTTTATTGCGGCCTTTTTCAGAAAGCCTGATGCCTGGCAGGCGCAAAGAAATTACTTCTAATAAAATAAGCCCCGCAACTATTAAAAGAGGGCCTAAGGCCTTATTCATATACTTTTGTAAAAACTGAGCGGTCTGCGGAACGCTAAAAAAAGAATGAATAATAACCCATCCCACTACTGTATACGAAACCATTCTGCCAAGAGTATAGGCAAGCCCGGAAATAAATACAAACACCGGATGTGTGATTCTTTTAGATAGAAACGATACAGCTGCAACATTGGAGGCTAAAGGACAAGGGCTGATTGAAGTCAATACACCAAGCCACAAAGCCGGCAGAAAACCTGTTAGTATTTCTATCATTGGACTTCCTTCAAATAATCAACAACTTCACCCTGAACATAATCAATAAAACCCTGCTTATCATCAATATATTTCCATATCTCATTAAGATTCTTCCATTTTACTTCTTTGCCATTTCTTTCTAACGACAGTATAAGAGTTTTAGTATAAAGTTGATAGTAGTCCGCGTAATATTGATTGCCTTTATCTTCAACATTTATAGCCTTAAACTCTAATTTTCCAGCGGCAAGCGCATCTTTAAAGCAAGTTTCGATAGCCTCTTTAGAATACTTCTCGAGCCTGTAACAACCAGGGCAGCGGGAAGAACCGTGAAAATAATAAGCGAAGACCTTTGAGGCTGGCTGCTCCTGGGCATAAACAAAATTTATCGCAGGAACTCCCCCGATGTTTAAGAATATAATAGTAAACAAGGTTAAAAGTATTTTCTTCAATTTTTATCTAAATAGTGCCCCCTGCAGGAAATTAAACAGGTAACCTGTAAAAATAATTGCCGTTGTAGTCACCATAAAGAAAATAGCGATTAATTTTAAATGCATCGCCCTTCTTAACATAATTGCCTCAGGCAGGCTTAATGCCGCAACCGCCATCATAAAAGCTAACGCCGTACCAAGAGGGAATCCTTTTTGAAACAAAGCTACGGCTATCGGTACAATTGCCGCACAACTTCCATACATGGGAACTCCGATAATTGTAGCAATAGGAACACTAAAGAATCCTGTCTTGCTTATCAGGGCCTGAATAAGCTCCTGTGGAACGAAATTATGAATGAACGCACCCAGGCCTACCCCGATTAAAACCCAAAGCCAAAGTTTCTTTACAATTAATCTGGCCTCTTGTATTCCAAATAATACCCGGCCCTTAAAACCTTTTAAGATTTTTTCAGAGCAATCCTGATTATCCTGATTGATTAAATCTTTTACAAGATACTTTTCTAGGTGCATTTTCCCCAAAATAATTCCACAGACAACTCCTATGACCACCCCACTTAATACATAAAGAAGAGTAATCTTAAAACCAAAAAACCCAAGCATTAATATTACAAGATATTCATTAACCAGTGGAGAGGTAATCAAAAAGGAAAATGTTACCCCCAATGGAACTCCCGCCTCAAGAAAGCTTATGAATATAGGAATTGACGAACAGGAACAAAATGGAGTTATTGCGCCGAATATTGCGGCCAGGAAATTAGGTAATACTTTTCTGCCGGAAAGCCACTGTTTAATTTTGTCTGCCGGCAAATACGACCTTAAGCACCCGATAACAGAAATCAAAACGAATAAAAGCAATAAAATCTTTACCGAATCATAGATAAAGAAGTTTATTACTTGTGCCCACTTAGTAAGCGGGTCTAATTTAAATAAAGAATAGACCAACCAATCTACAATTAACTGCAGCATGATTTATCCGGTTTATCCCCGCCGCAACAACAGGATTTAGTTTTTGTTTTTTCTTGCATTTTTTTATCTAATTTATCAATCATCCGGGCAAAAAAACCTTTTTTCCCTTTCTCTTGTTCAGTTTTATCTTTCATCATCTCCTCCTTTTAATTTTGCAGCATCCCCCTTCAATCCTAATCACCTTGATATTCACCAGCCCATCCGCAACTTTCTTTCTTGCTAATGCTATAATCCGCGAAAATGTCGGACGAGATATGTGCATCAGGCTTGCGGCATCTACCTGTTTTAATTCTTCAAGATCGGCCAAACGGATAGCTTCAAACTCATCAAGGCTAAGATGAACACCGGAAAGTTTACTTAATGGCTTGCAGCGCGGCTTAAAGCACCTCTCTCCCGGAGCACATTTTACCCATCTGGTCTTTTTAGGCCTCAAATTTAACCCCTTTGGTTATGAACATATGTTCATAACAAGTTTAGCATAATCCTGTATAGTGTCAATAAAAAATTGTATTACGGTTAGCCGGGGGGATTTTGCTGCTGGTAATTTAAACTGCCTATGCCTTTGTTAAAAAACCGCGGAACATAAAGAAGGCTGCGGCCAGGATACACAACGCTGCCCATAGATAATCTTTTTTTAAACCCTCTTTCATATAAAATATGCAAAACGGCACAAACACGGATAAAGTTATTAACTCTTGCAAAATCTTAAGCTGACCCAGATTCATCACCTGATGGCCAATTCTATTTGCGGGTACCTGCAGAAGATATTCAAATAAAGCAACTCCCCAGCTTATTATGGCCGCGACGATCCAAGGCTTGTCGTTATAATTCTTTAAGTGTCCATACCAGGCAAAGGTCATAAATACGTTACTACATACCAGCATCAATGTCGTAATTATAAATTTATTCACCTCGGAACTCCTTAGTTCATCTACGCTATAGTTTTTAACCTTGAGCCATCAAAAATCGGAAATAATATTATTATCGGTAATCGAAACTGCCTTAAGAACGCCATCCGGAGATTTATAATAATCCACGGTCACGGTATCATTCGACTCAAGATCATCAAGCATTATATTATCTGCACCGCGATAAACTTTTGCCGCCTGATCTACGGTAAACCTTAATTCTTCGCTACCGTCAAATATTACCAAAAGCGAACCGACTGAATCCACCTTCGTGACCACCCCCTGTTTAGACCGTGTTTCGACATTACCCTGCTCCTGCTGACAAAAACTCATACCCGGCACGATTAAGGAAATCGCTAGCACACAGACACACAGCCGAATCTTCATCTCTCTCTCCTTTTCTGAATTTATTTCATTTTTCCTGGGCTTTTTTCTTCATTTCCTCAAGCAGTTGCGCTTTCTTTTGTTCAACCGCTTCCTGAACTTTAGCCACCAAACCCAAGTCTCCGCCCTTGAACCCATACGCCAACCCCTGGTCTATTCCATCTAAGACTACATTACAGGCTTCACTCACTTTGGCACCTGCCTTAATCAACACGCTCACGGATTCAAGAGAAATATTTAAATCTTTACCGGCGATACCTTTTCTGGTTATATTAAGAACTATATTTCTTAAATCTCCTTTGGCAGCCCCCTGATTTAACAAGCTTTTTAAAACTTGCCTAATCGAGTTCATATCCTTAATCGGTAATCTTGAATTCAATAATTCACTTCTTAGCTGTTCGAACTCAACATTAACATCTCCATCCTGAGTATAAACGGGGGATAAAACTAAAGAACCAAACAGGCCGGCTAAGATAATTATAAACAGTAATTTTTTCATAACCCCTCCCTCTATTAACAGATATTTATTATAAGGCTCGATAGGAAGATTAGCAAGAAATTTCAGGCTTTCCGTAAAAAAGTATTCAAAGCTGATATAATTTGTAGGGGGCTGGGAGGACAACCGGAAATATGCAAAACAACCGGTAAGATATCTTTTACCGCTCTGCAAACATAATAAGAATCTTTAAATGGCCCGCCGTTTAAGGCGCAATCTCCGCAAGTAATCACAAACTTAGGTTCAGGCATGGCTTCGTAAGTCTTTTTTAACGCAATAAACATATTCCTGGATACCGGCCCGGTAACCAAAAGCGCGTCGGCATGGCGCGGAGAAGCTACAAAATTTACTCCAAACCTCTGCAAATCGTAAATCGGGTTGTTCGCAGAGATTATTTCAGATTGACAAGCCCCGCAAGAACCCGAATCCAACTGACGTATATACAAAGACCTGCCGAATTTTTTCTGAATCAAGGATTTTAATTCCCGGCCTGCCGGGTCTATTTTTCCGGACAATCCCGGTTCGATATGCCTGGTAATCACGCCTTTTAATATTCTATTCTTTAGTATTTGCAGCATAATTTAAAGGTCTCCTCCTGGATACGATAGATCAAAACTTTTATTACAAAGCGGAAAGTCCGGAATGATATTACCTAATACGGCATAAGATAACCCCTGCCAATTCAGAAAAGAAGGATCAACTATCTTACACCTTTGAATTAAACCCGCCGCGTCAGTTTCAATCCAGTATAAAACCGCACCTCTCCATCCTTCCGCATAACCTAGCGCGCTACCTTGCTTTAATTCCGGATAACTACTAATCTCCTGTCTCATCATAAGCTTTCCAGTAAAAAATTCAATCAAACGGCTTGATTCCTTAAATTCAGCAATCCTCAACTTTAATCTGGCCAATACATCTCCGGATTCTTCCGTTACCATCTTAAATCTTGCTTCCTTATAAACTGCGCCAACCCCGGGGAAATATTCTCTTAAATCCGCCGGGATCCCTGAGGCGCGCGCGATCAGTCCAACCACACCTATGCCTTCGGCAGTTTTACGCCGCAAGGCGCCCGTAGTATCTATTCTATCCATAAAAGAAACGCTGGAATATAATATTTTAACCAACTGATTAAAATCTTTCTTTATGCTCTTAAGGGAATCAAGAAGTATAAGTCTCTTATCTTCATCCAAATCTTTCAAGACCCCTCCTACCGCATTAACCTTCTTAAGATACCTGCTTGCGGTAAGCTTGTCATTTAACTGGAGTATTGCTTCTTTAATAACTGAGGCATATGCGGATGGAAAACTGAAACCTACATCAACTGCCATGCCCCCGATATCATTCACATGATTATACATACGCTCAAGCTCTAAAAAGATACCCCTTAGATAAACAGCCTGCTTTGGAATTGATACTCTTGAAATTTTCTCTACTGCCTGCGCAAATGCAAGACTATGGCCGAAACTCATATCGCCTGATACACATTCAGATAGCTGTATCGCCTCAAGGCAGTATTTACCCTCAAAAAGTTTCTCCACCCCTCTGTGGGTAAAACCAAATCTGGTTTCTAAATTAATAATCGGTTCACCCGCGACACTAAAACGAAAATGCCCGGGCCCGATAATTCCCGCATGCACCGGACCAACCGGAACTTCAAACACCCCTTCGCCTTCTACCTTGCTAAATTTATAATCACTTAAATCTCCGGCTTGCATCGACTGAAAATCTTTACGCAACGGATAATTTTCTTTTGGCCAAACCTCATCATGCAGCCTCAGCCGCCTTAAATCAGGGTTACCTTTTGGCTCAAGGCCGAACATCTCCCAAATCTCTCTTTCAAAAAGGCTGGCCGAGTGTATACTTTTTGCCAAAGAATCAAAATAAGGAGCATCCTGCGGAACATCCATACTTACGATAATCCACTGACTTTTTTTAAAATTCACAAATACACAATTGACCACAAATTTACCCGTATCCCTGCGCTCATCAGAAGCAAAAAACATCGCTACCGGAGAAGAAAACGCCTTATGCAACGCCAGACAAGTATCCTTAAAAAACTGCCGGCTTACCTTAATATGTATTTCATCCACATAGGCCTGCGTAACCGAAAGCACACTAAAATCCGGAAACCTGTTTTTTATCCCTGCAATAACCTCTGAGCAATCCATAATAGATCCTTTTTTATAAATGGTAACGCTATACCTAAACCACAGATCAAAGAAAACAAAAATAAAAATGCCAGTTTTCCGCTTAGCGGCTCACCGGAGACAACCATGCCCTTAGGAAGATTGCCAAAAAGCATTTTCCCGAAATGGTAAACAAAAGCGCCGAAAATAACCGAAAGAAAAAATAACAATAGAGCTGCCATAACATATGAACCATTGGTAAAAGCAGCGGTCAAAATCATGATCTCACTTATAAATATGGAAAAGGGCGGAAACCCGGTAAGCGCAAACATCCCCAAAAGCACCATGATCCCGGTAAATGGCATCGCCTTAACCACCCCCCTGATTGCATTCATATTATGCTTTTTGTAAACACTGACAATATTTCCCGCTCCAAAGAACATAAGAGATTTAGTTACCGCATGATTAAAAACATGCAGCAGTGCTCCGGCAATAGCCAAAGGCGCACCTAAGCCAAAACCAATCGAGATTATACCGATATGTTCAATACTGCTATAAGCAAGCAGGCGCTTGAGATCCTTCTGCACCAGGATAAAACCGCTTGATATGGCCAAAGAAATTATGCCGAATAAGATCATCAGATGCGCGAAATACGCAAAGCCCATACTCTTAATAATAATCATCCCGAACCTTAAAATTGCATAGACAGCTGTCTTCAGCAGCACTCCGGAAAGCAGCGCGCTAATCGGAGCCACTGCCTGGCTATGGGCATCAGGCAGCCAGGTATGCATCGGCGCCAGGCCCGCTTTAGTTCCATACCCAACAAGAATAAAAATAAAAGCAACCTTTAAGATATCTTTATCCAATATATGCGCAACAGGAACAATATCTGACCAATTCAGGCTCTTGCTCAATCCGGAAATTGAGAATGCGTAAGAAAAAAGAATTGTGCCTAAAAGCGCGAAAATTATGCCTACCGAACAAATAATAATATATTTCCAGGCAGCCTCAACCGATTCTTTGGAGTTGTAAAATCCGACAAGGAAGGCCGAGATAAGCGTGGTCATCTCTATGGCTACCCAAAGCATACCTAAGTTATTGACTGCCGGCACCATAAACATTGAAAAACAGAATAGATTAAAAAGCAAATAATAAACCCCCGCCTTTTTCTCGGAGATAACCCCCTGCCCTACATCCCTCCTGATATAACCGATGGAATAAAGCGCCACCGCAAAAGCAACCACAGAAATAACGAAAATAAAAAATGCGCTTAAGAAATCCAGGTAAATAAAACCAAGAAATGCCTTGGCGCTACCTGTAGATATTATTCCCTTAAACAGGCTGACGCCGGCAAACAAAACCGCCAAATAACCAATACAATTAATTATCCCAAAAACCCTCTGCTTCCTCATAAACAAAGTGCTTATTGCAAGCAGCAGCGGTATCCCAAGAATTAAAAATATCTCCATTAATTTATCCTTTTAGGCGCGAAAGCTTATTCACGTCAATATGCGTAAAAAGTTTATTGATCCTGTAAACGAAAAAACCCATAATCACCACGCTCACAAATACATCAAAGAATATAGCAATCTCCACAAAAAAAGGCATCCCCCCTGAAACCGTGGAAGCAAGCAGGAATAAGCCATTCTCCATCACCAATAACCCGATGATCTGGGCAAGCGCGCTCATCCGCGAGATCATCAAAAATAAACCGGCCAAAACTATAAAAAAAGCTATTGCCAACATACTAGTTAACGTTATTTTATTAGAAATAACCAGATGCGTGGAAAAAATCCAGGATAAATATGTAAACACCAGAGCCCATAATAAAGATAGCTGCGGATTAATGAATAATCCCAAATCCTCATTTACCTTTATCCTTTTTATGATCCGGTATAATAAATACGGAATGAGCGATACCTTTAAAACAAATAACAACCCGGCGATAATATACAAATCCGGCTGATCATGGCCTGAAGCGGCAAACAAGGTAAAGGCAAATAAGCAAAAGGACTGATAACGGAAACCGCGGATTAAGGCAGGCATCCTTTTGGCAATAACCATAAGATATGTTGAGGCCAAGACCGTAAATAGAATTATTCCTTGCATATTAAACTCCTAAAATCGCGCATACCGAAGCGATAACCCCCAATACAAAAGCTAAACCCAGAAAATCCGCCACCCTGAACAACCTCATCTTTGCTACGGAAACCTCTACCAATGCCACTGCAATAGCAATAATAATTATGCGGCCTAAATACCATAGAATCCAAAAGAATATCTGCGGGAAGTTTCCGTAAACCGGCAGGGTAATGGGAAAAACGATCTGGGCAATCAGAAAAAATAAGATCATCTGCTTAATGTAGGCGGCCATCTCAATTAAAGCCAGAGAGCGGCCTGAATATTCCAATACCATTGCTTCATGCACCATAGTCAGCTCAAGATGTGTTTCCTGGTTATCAACCGGGATGCGCGAGGTTTCCGCGATTGTAACAAGAAATAAGGTAACTGCTGCTACAATAGAAGAAACCGCGATAGTATGTGCACCGCTAAAAGCAGAAATATCCGTTGAACCAAATTGTAAAGATACGGCAAAAACCGCCATGCAAAACGCTGGCTCGACAAGGCTTGAAATAAACATCTCCCTTGACGAACCCATGCCGCCAAAAGAACTTCCGGTATCTAACGCCGAGAGGGCGAGAAAAAAACGACCCAAAGAGAAAATAAATATGAGCGCTAGAAAATCTCCCGCATGATTTAACGGGCTTCTCAATATAAAAACAGGGATTAGCAGCGCTGAAACAAGCATCGAAGCAAAAACCACAAAAGGGGTAATCCTGAATATCCATGAGGCAGTTTCCGAAACCACTTCCCCTTTTGAAGAAAGTTTCGCTAAATTATAATAAGGCTGCAAAATTCCCTGCCCCCTACGCATCCTGATATTATTCTTTATTTTAGAAATCAACCCGCTTAAAATTGGAGAGATAATGATGAATAAGATTAACTGCAGGATAATTATTATAATTTTAAACATTAGAATTGGCGAATAAATACAATCAACAACACCAGAGTAATAAATATGTAACCTAAATATAAATGAATGCTTCCCAACTGTATCTTCCTCATTGACTTGGCTGTTTTAAAAATCAAAGCAAGTAACGGTTCATAAATATATCTTTTAAACACAGGAGTTGTGTATGTTTCATAAGCAAAAGACTTTACATGGTAAAAAGATTCCCTGATCTTTTGCGTCTTGCGGTAAGGCAGAAGGAAAAAACTAAAGGCAATCCTGAACGGCTTAGAAAACGCGGTTGCTGTGTATTCGTTGCGCGGGCCTATCTTGTAGTAACCGCAATCCCAGGTATTATAAATTATTGTTTTGCTTCTGCCAAATAACCTATATATAACAAAGCCTGCTACCCCCAGGACAATCAGCAGTAATGCAAGTAAAGGCGTAGAAAGATAAATATGCTTATCCGCTTGCGGGCTCAAGGTGAAGTTATTAAAAGAAAAACTCATGCTGCTGATATCAAAACCTGTGACTGAACTTGAGACTAGCGCTAATATTTTTATGATTTTTACGGCAGCTAAACCAAAAACAATAACCAGCAACGATAAGAAAAACATACCTGCTTTCATGGATAGGGGAACCTCTTTCGCATCTTTAACGTAGCTGCTTCTGGGAAGCGCCAGAAAGGTTATCCCGAATGCCTTAACAAAACAGGCAGCGGCCAAGCCACTGGTCAATGCTAAAATCGCCGCGCAAATCACTAAAAAAACCTTAGCCCCTCCTATTATGTTAAGCGCCCCTAAAAAGAACGCCTGTAAAGTCAGCCATTCACTCACAAAACCATTAAGCGGCGGCAAGGCAGAAATGCCCATTGCGCCTATTAAGAAATACACAGCAGTCTGCGGCATTTTCTTAATTAATCCTCCCAACTTTTCAATATCCCGCGTTCCGGTAGCTTTATACACACTTCCGGAGCATAAAAATAATAAACCTTTAAAAATCGCGTGATTTATTAAATGGTATAATCCGGCAATCATGGATAGTACGGCCAAATAAGGCATATTCATACTTTGGAAAAACATAGCCAGCCCTACTCCTAATAATATAATCCCGATATTTTCAACACTTGAATAAGCCAACAGACGCTTGATATCGCGGACCATAAGCGCATAAATTATCCCTACCAGACAGGTAATACCTGCTAACACCAACAATAAAATCCCCCACCAAGAGGACTGAACTCCTAATATATATATTACAAAACGGATTATTCCGTAAATAGCAGTTTTAATCATTACACCGGACATAATACTGGAAATATGGCTTGGCGCCTGCGGATGGGCATACGGCAGCCAGATATGTAACGGAACAATTCCCGCCTTTGTCCCAAAACCGGCTAAAAGCAATAAAAATATAATGTTCTTGGTTTGGCCAGGCATTATTTGACAGGCGCTCTTAATAGCGTTGAAGTCAAAAGAACCGGCATGTTTATACAACATCATAAACGCGGCAATTAAAAAAGCCGTCCCGATATGCGTCATGATGATATAGATCATTCCTGCCTGGATGGATTTTTCATGTTTAGTGTCAAAGACGACCAGAAAATAGGAAACCAAGGACATAATCTCCCAGAATACCAAGAATACCAGCACATTGCTTACAGTAACTACAAAAGCCATAGACAATACAAAGATAAGCAATAAAAACCAGGCAAGTGTTATTTTGGCAGACGAGTATCCGCCTTTTAAGTAACCTAAGGAGTAAACAGCCGAAGGCAGGGAGATAATAAAGATAACGAAAAGGAAGAATAGCGAAAGCGGATCAAATAGAAAAAACTGTTTTGGAAAGAAATCTGACATTTAAACCGGATAACCTCTATATAAAAAGAGAAACCTTCATTAGTTGATAAATCAACTCGCAAAGGTTTCTCGTATTCTTTAATCCCAGACCCACCTTAAAACTCGGAAATACTTTATTAAAATTATATTATCACTTTTTTAAATCAAAATCAAGAAGATTTAAACGCAGGTGAATATCGCTGGAGCAGCAACTGAGAGAGTAATCGTAAGAGCGCAAACCCGGTAGGACTACTTAATCGACTTTTTAAACTCAAAATCCAATAATGAAAGAACCTTTTCTTCAAATGAGTCTCGGTTATTTTGCTTGCGCTCATCCGCCTCATCCAACCCGCCTCCCCCCAATACTGCATAAGCCTTTACTTCGTTGATGAGCTTAGATAGTTGCATGGAAATGAGCCCCTGTTGCGCGCTATAAAGCGAACGTTGTGCATCAAGTACGCTCAGATAACTATCAATTCCATTTGCATAACGTTTATCTGAGAGACGATAGACCTTCTGCGCGGAATCAACCATAGATTGTTGCATCGCTATTTGCTGATCTACTGTATCCTGCACAACAAGAACATCAGCTACTTCCCTAAAAGCCGTCTGGATGGCTTTCTCATATTTAGTCAACGCGATTTTCCGATCCACCTCACTGACCCTGTATGCAAACCAGGTATGAGGATCAAAAATCGGCATAACAACCTGCGGCGCATAAGTCCATGTATTCTTGCCGGATTTAAACAAACCTGAAAACTCGTTGCTTGCAGAACCAAAAGTGGTCGTCAGCGAAATAGCGGGAAAAAAGGCTGCCCGGGCTGCGCCAATATTGGCATAGGCGCCTTTTAACTGATGTTCCGCAGCTATAATATCCGGCCGCTTAAGAAGTACTTCCGAAGGTAAGGCGGGAAAAATATTTTTAAACGGAGCAACGTTTCCCAGGTCAAGAGGCAAAAGCTCTTCCGGTACAGAGGAACCTGCCAAAAGGTCCAATGCATTTTTATCCTTGGCTATCTGCTGCATATAACGCACAACATCCCCCCGGGCTGTATCCACCTGAGTTTTCGCACGTTGCAGGTCTATTTCACTGGCTATCTTGGCTTTTTGTTGCCGCAGGACTAAATTATAAGCGCCCTCCTGCGTTTTAAGAGTAGACCAGGCCAAATGCAGAGCCGACTGATCCGCGGCAATAATCAGATACACCCTGGCAACTTCAGAGATCAAGGTAATCTGCGCGCTCCTGCGAGCCTCCTCTGTACCTAAATATTCTTCCAATGCCTGCCTGGTTAAACTACGGATACGGCCGAAAAAATCAATCTCCCAGGAAGCAATCCCCAAATTAGCGGTGTATTGTTCAGTTACTTTCGGATATCCCGCGGTTATAAAATCCCTGGAATAGCGCTGCTTAGTTAAAGCTCCCGTGGCATCAAGGACAGGAAATAATTCCACTCGGGAAACTCCGTACAAAGCGCGCGCTTTTTCCACATTCAAAGCAGCCAGACGCAGATCCCGGTTATTCGCAAGAGCTGTCACAATAATCTTTTTTAGTTTCGGGTCAGTAAAAAAATCCTGCCATTTTAATTGAGTGGCATCTATAACGCCATCTTTCGGAAACGTATTCGGATAGGCAACTCCGCTGGGCCAATTACCGGGAATCGGAGCATTTGGTCTAGTGTATTTCGGAGCCATAGTGCAGCCGCTCAAAAAAATAATTCCTAAAATTAAAACAAATATTCTTTTCATTTTATTATTTTTTCTGCAGATCCGTAACATCCGGCTCAACTACCGCAACCTGCGGCTGCAGCCTACGGTTAAAAAAGCGGGTTACCAGGATAAAAAATAAAGGAATGAAAATAAGGTCGATGAAAGTGGCGGAGAGCATCCCTCCGACAACCGCAGTTCCAATGGCGTTCTGGGCTCCTGCTCCGGCACCAGTGGATATAGCCAACGGCAAGACGCCGAAAAAGAAAGCCATAGAGGTCATAATAACCGGACGGAACCGGGTTTTCACTGCTCCCAGGGTTGCCTCAATTATTTTCTCTCCATGTTCCAAACGCTGCTGGGCAAACTGAATGATTAAAATAGCATTCTTAGTAGATAACCCCAAGGTAGTAAGAAATCCTATCTGAAAATAAACATCATTAGGCATCCCACGTAAAGATGTCGCCAGTGTCGCTCCAAAAACGCCCAGCGGCAACATCAACAGATTAACAATAGGAATACTCCAACTTTCATAGAGAGCAGCCACACACAAAAAAATAATAAGAATGGAAAAAGCGTAAAGCGGGCCTGCCTGGGCGCCGGTTTGCCGTTCTTGATAAGAAAGCCCGGTCCAATCATAACCAAACTCGCTAGGCAGTTTCGAGGCGAGCTCTTCCATAGCCTGCATCGCTTCACCAGAACTCCTGCCCTTGGCCGCCTCACCCCAGATATTAACAGAAGGAAAAGCGTTGTAGCGCTCTAACTTCGGGGATCCAAAGATCCAGTGGCCAGAGGCAAAGGAAGCATAAGGCACCATCTTCTCTTTTGTGTTACGCACATAAAGATTTTTCAGATCTTCGGGCAACATACGGTAAGGGGCATCCGCCTGAATATCCACATGCTTGATTCGCCCGTCTTTGACAAAATCATTAACATAGCTGCTGCCGAAAGTAGTAGAAATAGTATCTTGAATGGAGGCAATAGAGACGCCCAAACTTCCGGCCTTCTCCCAATCCAAATCAATCTTATATTGGGACACATCATCCAGCCCATTGGCTCGCACGCGAACCAAACGTGGATCATTACTTGCCATATCAATAATTTTATTGCGAGCCTCCATTAGTTTCAAATGGCCGGCGCCTCCGCGATCCTGTAACTGAAAATCGATACCCTTGGCATTACCCAGCTCGATAATCGATGGCGGTGAAAAAGCATAAACCAGCGCTTCCTTATACAAAGCAAACTTCTTCATCGCCCGATCTGCCACGGCGTCTGCCTTCAAATTCGATTGTTTACGCAAATCCCAATCCTTAAGTTTAACAAAAGCCATACCGATATTCTGGCCGCGGCCGGATTGATTCTGGCCGGCAACCGTCATAATCGACTCCACCGCATCTTTTTCGTTAGTCATAAAATAATTCCGCACCTTCTCCATCACTGTTTCGCTCTGCTCTAGCGTAGAACCCGAAGGCAATGTAGCCATGATAGCCAAAAGCCCCTGGTCTTCATCCGGCAAATAACCCGTGGGCATCCTTATAAATACAAATAGCATAGTCCCTACGATCAAAAAATAGAAAAAGATATACCGCGCGCTTTGATTAAAAGAGTGGCCGACCAACTTCACATACTGGTCGCGGATGCGAAAGAAAACCCGGTCGAACAAATGAAAGAAAGGACGCAAAAACCAGACCCCGCTTTCCGCAGGCTGATGCCCCTTAGGCACCGGCTTCAGGAGTGTCGCGCAGAGAACCGGCGTCAAAATCAAAGCCACGAGCACCGAAAGAAGCATAGAAGCAATAACAGTCACCGAGAACTGCCGGTAAATAACGCCGGTAGATCCGGTGAAAAATGCCATCGGCCCGAAGACCGCCGAAAGCACAAGACCTATACCGATTAACGCAGGAGTAATTTGCTCCATAGACTTGGCAGCAGCCTCTTTCGGCAAGAGGCCTTCCTCACTCATAAGCCGCTCTACGTTTTCTACCACGACAATAGCATCATCCACCAACAAACCAATAGCCAGTACCATGGCAAACATGGTCAACATATTGATTGAATATCCAAACAGCCCCAGCACAGCAAAAGTTCCCAATAAAACCACCGGCACCGCGATCGTCGGAATCAAGGTTGCCCGCATGTTCCCCATGAATAAATACATTACCAGAAAAACCAAAAAAATCGCCACGACCAGCGTCTTAGCTACCTCTTTAATGGCTACCCGGGTAAAAGGAGTAGTGTCATAAGGGTAAATAACCTTTACACCCTTAGGAAAGTAACGGCTTAGTTCCGTCATCGTTGCCTTGATCGCATCAGCTGTTTTCAAAGCGTTAGCTCCGGGCTCCTGGCGTATAGTGATGCCGGATGCCGGCTGTCCCTGGTTAAAGAAAACTTTCGAGTCAACCAGGTCGCTTCCCAATTCAGTGCGCGCCACGTCTTTAATCCGGATAGTTGAACCGTCCGGATTAATCCGAATGGGGATGTTAGAGAACTCTTCGGGAGTCTTAAGCAGGCTCTGCACGATGATTGAGGCATTCAAACGCTGTCCCTCCACCGCCGGAGCGCCTCCAAACTGCCCTCCGGAAACCTCGACGTTGTAATCTTGCAACGCCTTAGTAACATCCTCTACTGTCAATCCATAATTCGTCAGTTTTTTGGGGTCGAACCAAATGCGCATAGCGTATTCGCCGCCAATACCTTCAGCTTCGCCTACCCCAGGCACTCGCGCCAATACCGGCTGGACAACGCTAAGCAGATAGTCACGCAAATCAACATCGCTCATACTGCCGTCTTCGGAAACCAGCCCCACGACCATAAGATAGTTTTTCGTAGACTTACGGACGGAAACTCCCCTGCGTTGCACTGAATCGGGAAGCCGGGCCATGGCCAGTTGAAGTTTGTTCTGCACTTTGGTCCAGGCGATATCCGGGTCAGTCCCCGGGGCAAAGGTCAATTCAATAGAAGACAAACCGGAAGAATCGCTGCTGCTGGACATATATAACATTTTGTCCAGGCCGGTCATTTGCTGCTCGATAATCTGGGTTACGCTATTCTCCACAGTTTCTGCCGAAGCACCCGTATAAAGACAGCCAATCCGGATGGATGGCGGGGCAAGCGGAGGATACTGGGCAATAGGCAAAGTGTAGATTGCCAGGCCCCCCAACACCATTATCATGATGGCAATTACCCAGGCAAAAACAGGACGCTCAAGAAAAAATTTCGATAACATAAAATCTCTCCGTTTATTTCGTTAAGCTATTTTCCCGGCCAGCGTCGAACGGAACAACCCTTACTAAGATGCCAAGCCTGACTCTTTGAAGACCCTCGACAATCACTCGATCACCGGAATCAAGGCCTGAAGAAACAAGCCATTTATCGCCGATGGCCCGATCAAGGTTAAGCATCCGTTGCTGGACTTTATTTTCAGCATCTACGATTAACGCGATGGCTTCTCCTTTAGGATTACGAGAAACTCCCTGCTGAGGAACAAGAATAGCCTGCTCATTGACACCTTCAATGATTACCGTCCGGACGAACATACCCGGTAAAAGAACACCCTGAGGATTTAGAAAAATTACCCGTAAGATAACTGAACCGGTCGTCGGATCTACCGTAACATCCTGGAATTGAAGCACACCCTCCAAAGGATACGGCGTGCCGTCTTCCAAAATAAGTTTTACCTTGTTCTGATTCGTTCCATCGGGATTAAGGCGTCCGTCCTCAAGGCTGCGCCGAAGACGCAGTAATTCGGTAGTAGACTGAGGAATATCTACATAAATGGGATCCAACTGCTGAATGGTCGCCAAGGGTGTAGATTGATACGCAGTCACAATAGCGCCCTCTGTTACAGTAGAAGCCCCGATGCGTCCAGTGACCGACGAGACAACCTTGGTATAATTAAGATTGATGCGCGCTGTTTCCAATTCGGCTTCAGCCTGTTTCAAAGCGGCATCCGCATCATCAAACTCCTGTTGGCTTACTGCCTTGTCAATCAGTGCCTCCTTATAACGATCAGATCTCAACTGGAGAGCCGGCAGATTTGCCTTGGCTTTATCGTACGCCGCTTGAAACGAGGCTGGATCAATCTGATAAAGCACCTGGCCGGCCTTGATTTCAGAACCTTCCGTAAACAAACGTTTCTGGATAAGCCCGCTGACCTGAGGCCGGATTTCCGCAACCAGAAAAGGAGCTGTGCGACCAGGCAATTCGGTCTTAAGGACTAACCGCTCCGGATGTACCTGAAACACAACCACTTCGGGATCCTGCGGCGTTAGCCCGTCTTTCTGTGTGCAGCCAGCCACCGTCAATAGTAGAAATGAAATACCAAAAAACAGAACAACAGGATTTAATTTACTTTGCATTTTTTCTCCACCCCTTTAAAGAAAATATCAAGGATAAAATCTGTCATTTCAGTTATTTTTGTTTTCTTACACGTTCCCTTAAGCCAAGGAATAATAAACGCGTTTAACATCGAAACTAACATATAAGCCAATCTTTTTGCCTCTAAGTCTTTCCTGATCAAGAGTTTCTCTTGAGCATCTTCGAATAATTCAGTAATGTAGTCGAGGTACTTCATAAACTTGTCCACCGAGCTCTTTGGAATCTTATCCCTTATCGCCCAACCCAACCCCACTATTTCCGAGAAACAAATCCTAAAAAAATCCTGATTCTCTTCAAAATATGTTAATTGCTGATGAACCAAAACCTTGATTTTTTCTTTTGCACCTTTTGTTTTCTCTACCTCTTCTTTTACTTCAGATATTAAATCCACCATCTTTCTTTCTATCAAGTCCAAATACAAAACTTCCTTGTCCTCAAAGTACTGATAAATTGTCCCCACGGAATACTGGGCTTCCCTGGCAATATCTTGAATTGTTGCCTTGTAATACCCTTTTGTGGCAAAAACACGCTCAGCCGCCTTTAGTATATCGTTTTGACGCAATAGCTTGTCCCTTGCTTTTCTGTTAAATGCGGCCATTTTAACCTTCCATCTTTTTAGAATTATTGCTCAATTAATGAATCATTATTCAATAAAGAATATAGCATTCAAACTTTATTTTGTCAAGCAAGAAATAAAAACTCCCCCCGTTCTTTATGCTATCTTTTTCTTAAATTTAAGCGTGCTCATGGTAATTACAAAAATACCAATGGCCAAAAGCGGCAGAAAATTTACCCATAAAATATTTATGCCCACGCCTTTTAAAAATATACCCCTGATAATAACCAAGTAATATCGCATAGGGTTAATCAAAGTAAACCACTGAATAACCTGAGGCATATTGGCTATAGGGTAAGCAAACCCCGAAAGCAATAATGTTGGCATATAAAATAAAAATACCGACATTAGCGCCTCCTGTTGGGTTGAAGATATTGTGGAGATAAATAATCCTATGCCTAAACTGGTAAATAAATAAACGCAGGTAGCTAATACAAGTAAAAGCAAGCTGCCCCTGAATGGGATATGAAACCATAACACCCCCAGTATAGTAATTAAAGCGGTCTGGAAAAGCGCAATTACTCCAAACGGCAAGAGCTTGCCAAAGATAAGCTCAATCGGCCGTAAAGGACTGACCATAAGCTGTTCCATAGTGCCAATCTCTTTCTCCCTGACTATCGCCATAGCAGTCAATAAAAGAGACATAATCGTAACTATCGAAGCGATTACTCCCGGCAGGTAATAATTCCGGGAGATGAGATTTTCATTAAACCAGGCACGATCCCTTAAGTCCACGCTTGGGATGTTGAGCTGCATACTTAAAGAATTCACGTCGCTTTTAAGTAAATCATACTGGTATTTACTCATGATCGTGCCGGCATAACCGGCGATAATCATTGCGGTGTTGGAATCCGAACCGTCCAAGGCCAACTGCACACTTGCGTCCTTACCTGCCTTGATATCGCGTCCGAACCCGCGGTCAATACGCAATACAGCGCTAACTATCCCTTTATCCAACATATAATTTTCTTCACCTTCACTGAAAATATAATACTTCGGAACGAAATATTTAGAGTAAGTAAATCTCTGCAGAAGCTGACGGCTTTCTTTGGTGTTATCCTGGTCATAGATTGCCGTGGGAATAAAATCAATGTCTTTATTGGCGGCGTAACCAAAAAGAACTATCTGGATGATCGGTGAAATCAGGATTACCGTTTTCATCCGCGGGTCGCGCAAAACCTGCTTGAATTCTTTGATCAATATAGCCTTAATTCGCTCAAACATTAAAATACCTTCTTCCTGAATTTTGTTATTGCCAGGCCAAACATAGAAAGCGCAAATATAAATAAAAATAAGGCCTCATCCCACATTACTTCCATACCATTACCTTTCAAAAACAGCCCGCGCAGAATAATAATATAATAACGCGCCGGGATCAGATACGTTACGGCCTGAACTGCCTGTGGCATATTAAAAATAGGATAAATAAAACCGGATAAAAGCATCGTCGGTATAAAAGTAGCCAACATCGCCAGCTGGCTTGCCAATAGTTGTGTCTTGGTTACTGTAGAAATTAATATCCCCTGAGAGAGAGCCCCTGTTAAAAACAAAGCGCTCAAAAATACAAGCAACAAATAACTCCCCTTAAAAGGCACTCCGAATAAAAACCTGGCAATCACCACTGACACAAAGAGATCAATAAAACCAATCACAAAATACGGAAGGAATTTACCGATAATCAACTCCGGGGCCTTAACGGGAGTAGAGATTAACTGTTCCATCGTCCCTCTTTCCCATTCCCGGGCTACGCAGATAGAGGTAAGCAAAGCGGCAATGATCATAATAATCATTGCGATTACCCCCGGGACAATAAACCACCGGCTGTTTAATCCCATGTTAAACCAAACCCTTGAGCGCATTTCTAGTGATCTTGCCGGTCCAAGCCCCAGGCTTGAAAGCGTATCAGTCAACAACGTTACATTATATTTGGCAACTACCGAATTCACATATCCCATGGCGATAGTAGCGGTATTAGAATCGCTTCCGTCAACCAACAACTGTAACGGGGCAGTTTTTCCAGATTCAATAAAATGCGAAAAATCTTTCGGGATTACCAGGGCCATCATCGCATCACCGCTATCAAGCATGTGCTGGATATCCCGGTAATTATCCGTGTATTTAACAATCTTAAAATATTTTGAATTCTTAAAATTAAGCAGGAAATCCCGGGAAAGCTTACTTGAGGCGTCCTGGTTCCAGACAATTGTCTGCACCCTGTCGATATCCAAAGATAACGCGTAACCAAAGATTAAAAGCAGTAAAATAGGGATAAATATCGCCAAGGCCAGCGAACGCGGATCTCGCCGGATCTGAATAAATTCCTTATTGGATATGGCTAAGATTCTTTTAAAGTTCATTGATCTTTATGCTCCGCGTCATAGTTTTCGATCAGTGAAACAAATACATCCTCAAGAGAAGCTTTGATTTTATTTATTGAATAACCAATTACCCCCTGTCCATCAAAAAGCTTCTTTAGTTCAAGAACAGCTTTCTGCGCATCATAGGCAACAGCGTGGATATTCACCCCGAAAAGCGCGGTATCCTTAATAGACTCAAGCTGGGCTATTTTTTCAAGCCAGGTCTCCGCATGCGGCATAATGATTTCAAGGATTTCATGCTTCATAATTTTAGTTTTCATTTCCTCAGGAGAACCCATGGCAATCATCGTCCCATGATAAATCATCACCAACCGGTTACAATTCTCCGCCTCATCCATATAATGCGTAGTTACAAAGATCGTTCTGCCTTGCCCTGCCATTTCTTTAATCACGCTCCAGAAGTTCGCCCGGGTGATCGGATCAACCCCGCTAGTCGGCTCATCCAGGAAAATAATTTTCGGCTGATGGATTATCGCGCATCCTAAAGCCAGGCGCTGTTTCCACCCGCCGGAAAGCGTACTAGTCAGGCGGCTGCGAAAATCTCCTATCCCGGCTAATTGTATCGTCTCATCTTTGCGCTTTTTCCTTTCCTTTTCCGGGATATTATATATACGGCTGTAAAAATCTATATTCTCTTCAACCGTTAAATCATCATAAAGGGAAAACTTCTGGGACATATAACCTATATGCTCCTTGATCTTAAATTGCTCTTTAATAATATCAAAACCTCCAACACTGCCGCTACCGGAAGTAGGCATATATATGCCGCAGAGCATCCTGATAGTCGTAGACTTTCCCGCGCCGTTAGGCCCCAGAAATCCAAAGATCTCTCCCTGCTTAACTTCAAAATTAATGTGATTGACTGCGGTAAAATCGCCGAATTTCTTTTCAAGGTCCTGGACTTTTACGGCAAGTTCACTATTTTGCATGCTCGGACTCATAGTCATTGACGATTTTAATAAAAGCCTGCTCCAGCGTTTTTACATTAATTTCTTTTTTGATATTATCAGGAGTGTCACAACGCAATAACCTGCCTTTATGTATCAGGCCTACCCTGCGGCAGCGTTCTGCTTCATCAAGATACGAAGTTGAATAAAGGATGGTTACTTTTTCTTTTAAAAGGTCATAAAGTATCTTCCAGAAATCCCTGCGGGAAACAGGATCAACGCCGTTGGTCGGCTCATCAAGGAATAAAACTTTCGGAGTGTGGATAAGCGCACAGGAAAGCCCGAGCTTCTGTTTCATACCCCCGGATAATTTACCGGCAAGCCGCTGCTTAAAAGGCAGGAGCCCGGAAAACCCGAGAAATTTCTCAATCACTTCCTGGCGTTTGTTTTTTGGAACGCAAAAAACATCAGCATAGAAATTTATATTTTCCAGAACAGTGAGCTCCTCGTAGAGGCCGAAGCGCTGGGACATGTAGGCGATATTTTCTTTTAGGCCTTCAGATTCTTTTACGATATGCTTACCAAAAACCCAGCCTTCTCCGCTTGTCGGCTCAAGTATGCCGGTCAAAAGACGCATAGTCGTAGTTTTTCCTGCGCCATCGGGGCCAACCAACCCGAATATCTCCCCCTCTTCTATTTCAAGGTTAAGGCCGTTGACCGCAATATTATCCCCAAATTTTCTGGTAAGTCCTGAGGCCTTTATGGTGATCATATTATTCTATGATGTAGGCGTCTGCGGGCATGCCGGGTTTAAGCTCGAGGCTGGAATTATCGACATCTACCTTTATCCTGTAAACGAGCTTAACCCTTTCTTCCGTGGTCTGTATAGTCTTAGGCGTAAATTCCGCTTCGCTGGAGACAAAGGATATCCGGCCTTTGTATTTTTTGCCCGGGTAAGTATCAGCAACAACATAAGCTTCCTGGTTAAGCTTTACGCGGCCAAGGTCAGTTTCGTTGATATAAGCAGTGACCCATAGATTGTTTAAGTCAACAACGGTAAAAACAGGAGCACCTATCTGTACCACCTCTCCGGACAAGGCGCTTTTAACCAGTACAAATCCGTTAAGCGGAGAGGTAAGCTCGGCAAAACCCAACCTTGTCTTAGCCAATTCAAATGAAGCGCTGAGCGCTTGAATATTAGCTTTATCCGCGTCAGCAAGCGTCTTAGCCGCATCTCTCTTTTGCATGGGTATTGCCCCGGCCTTAAAAAGATTCTCCGCGCGCTCATAATCGAGTTTATCCAACGCATACTGATGCTCCGCTGCCTTTAAAGACCCCTCAGCATTATCGCGTATTTTAACCAACTCATCCGTATTAAGCCTGGCTACCGGCTGGCCCGCCTTAACTACCTTGCCTTCATCAGTAAACAGTTCAATAATCTGCCCCTGCACGCGGAAAGAAATGCGTACGTCATCCCCCTCGATATTTCCGGAAACCTTGATCTGGCCGTGGCCGCGGTTATGCGTCTTCCAAAAGTACCCTGCGGCAAAACTGCAGGCAATCAAAATAATAACGATAAAAATTGCCGGTTTAACTTTTTTCTTCATTTATTCCTCCTGCTAAGAAACTATTTCCCAAAGTCCTCTCTAACTCTGCCTGAGCCATAAGATAATCGTAGATACCCTGCGAAAGATTCGTCTCAATCTGGCTTAATGATAACTGCGCATCAAGCACATCAAGGTTTTTAGCCTCACCATTATCATAACTGATTTTAGCTATCTCTAAAGCCTCCTTAGCCTGTCCGACATTATCTTTTTGGGAATTAATCACCTGCTCTGCCTGTTTTAAATCAAGGCAGGCCTGACGCACATCAACGGCAATCTGCTCAACTAAATTTTCCTTGGTTAGAACTGCCTGGCTGTAACGGGCCTTGGCAGCATCTACTTTGGCCTTAGTAGAAAAACCGTCAAAAACCGCAAAAGATAATGTCAAACCGATATTCCAGTTATTATGCGACTTATTAATCATATTACCCCAGTTATTGGAACGAAAATCATATCCTGCGCTGGCGTTGACCTGCGGCCGCCATCCGGATTTTGCCATTTGTATTGACCACTTATTAATATCAACCCCTAAGGTCCTTAAGGCCATCTCCGGCTTATTAAGGTAAGCCTGTTTTAAGAAATCTTCCTCCTTGATATCGATTAATGTAAACTTGAGTTGTTTCTCCGTTACCTCCAGGGGCTGCTGCTGTTTAAAACTAAGAAGTTTTTTTAACTCCGCCTTAATAAGCTCAACGGCGTTCTTGGCCTTTACCAATTCCGGCATAGTCAACGAAACCTGGACGCTTGATTGCAAAAGGTCGAACCTTGATGATAAACCCTGAGTATACCTGTTTTTCACATCCTCATAATGATCTTTGGCATTATCCGTAAGCTCCTGAGCAATCCTCTCTGTCTCATAAGCAAGCAGCAGGCCGTAATAAAGGCGCTTTGCCTCAAACTCAATATCCAGTTTTTTAGCGCGTAGGGTTTCCTCGGCTGCTTTAAAACTGAGCCTGGCCTGTTTTAAATTAGCAGTATTAAAACCTCCATTATAAATCACCTGGCTTAAACTCGCCCCTAGCGAATTATCATTTTTATACCCGGTAAATATCCCCGGATCTTTTTTACCTTGCGCCAAAGTAGCAGCTACCGCTCCATTACGCGTATAGCCGGCATTAAGGTCAAGTTGCGGCAGGAATTCACTTTTTGCGCCTAAAATATCCGCCCGGGCGACCGTAAGCTCCTGCTCCTGTATCTGGATATCTATATTGCTTTTAAAAGCGGTAAGTATGGTATCACGCAGCGAAAGCGAACTGTCCTGGGCAAAAATTAACCCAGTACAGGACAAGGTTAATATCAAACAGACACAAGCTGTTTTAGAAACAATGCTTTTTAATTCGCCATATATAGGATTATTCATGTTAATCCTAAAGAATCTAGCGTTAGCCTTGTATTCACTTAAAAGTAAACCGTCCTTGTACAAGTTATTCAAAGCCCTCTGAAATACCCCGGGCTTTTTTCCTAACTTACGGCCTATCTCCTGGATATAGAACTGACTTGTAGGGTGGTCATAAAAGAGTTTAAGCAGTTTAAGTTTATTCTTACTGAATAGTTTCATTATGGTAATTCGCGCATTCTTTATGCATACAAACATATGCATTTGTATATAATCATATACTTTTACATATAATCGTATACCTTTTGCATATATTGTCAAGCAAAAAAATAGCCCTATTGGCTAAATAGATAATAAAGTGTACTACCTATCTTCTTCGATTCCCACTAACCCAGGAGGTACTTTTCTCCAAGGATACCCCTGTGAAGCTTCCTTAAAACCTAAATCAAAGAGCTCTTGCATTTCAAGAGGATCAAAGAATTCCCTGGCTTTAGATACATGGTTTGCAGGAATATAGGCGAGATTAAAATCGCTTTTACTAATCTTGGCAAAAAAGTAAAGCTGGTAAAGATCGCCAATACTCTGAGCATTTGTCATAGTATCAACAGTACGTTCAGTAATTGCCGAAAGCGTATCTGGAATTTGTTTATAAAGAGGGTCAACATAACCGTTTCTTATTACATAAATTACGTATTTGTTCCTAGAGGCATTGAGGCCATTTTCTTTAAGGGCTTTGCCAAATCCCTGTAAGACATCATAAAGAAAAAATACCTGTTTAGTTATCCCGCCGTCAACATGCATCTCATCATATATTTCATTATTAACCTCTACGTTTAAATAGACCGGCGGGAATGCAATTGGGATAGATGTAGATGCCAGGATAATTTTACGAAATAATTTTAAAGCCCTATCATCTCCCATGGCTGCAATTTTTCCCATATCCCAGATAACCAGACGTTGTGCATCTAAATTGGTCGTTCCCACATAAAGCCTGCGGCCTTTATTATACTCTATAGCGATCTTTTTTATTAACTCTGCGTTAAAATAACGCTCAATAAGACGCTCCAATGACCTAGTGCTAGCAAATGAATTAACAAATGGGATTCGTATTCGCAGGATATCTCTTGTGGAATATTTTGTGTAAAATTCTTTTAATTTATCATCATACCTGTTTCCTAGAAAGGCAAACGGAGCAATTATTGCTCCAGTGCTTATACCGGTAACAACCTTAAAGACCGGTCGTGTCCCAAACTCTGACCAGCCATTAAGCAATCCCGCTCCATATGCACCATTCGCAGCACCTCCTGAAATAGCAAGTACGTAATAGGTTTGGTTAGCCTTAAAATCAAATAAAGGAAAACTATCCTTCTTTTCCTGATCCAGTAATTTAATAAAATCTTTCTTAAAAGAATCACTTGGAATACCACTAAAAGCCCTGATATCTTGCATTCCGAAGACCTGGACGCTACTTAATAAATCTTCCGGAACGGCGTGCCGCGCGCTTGCGCAACCGGAAATAATAAAAACAGCCAAAATTAACCAATAAGAACGTTTCAACATTATTTTATGTATTAAAACTAAAATTAATTTTACCCAATAATTACTAAGGCTGCAGCGACAACTTCAGGATCATATAATAAACCGCTGTTTTGTTTAATTTCTTTAAAAGCTTTACTCATACTTAATGCCGGCCTATATACCTGCGGAGAAACCATGGTATCAATCACATCCGCGACCGTAATTATTCTAGAGACTGGATTAATATCCTTTGCTTTTAATCCAAAGGGATACCCTGACCCATCCATTCTTTCGTGGTGCTGTAATGCGACCTCCGCGACGATCAAATCTGATCTTACGTATTTTAGTAAATGATATCCCAGTTCAGGATGTTTCCTTATCAAAACCCGCTCATCCTCATCGAGCGCTCCCGGCTTATTCACGATCTCTGCCAATAATTTGGTTTTCCCGATATCGTGAACAATTGCGGCGAAGCGGATATGCTCAAGCCCTGCCTGGCAATATCTCATTTTCTCACCGATAGCGCAGGCGAGCTTGGCAACACGTCTCCCATGGTTAAGTATAGACGTGTTTTTGTTCAACAATTTAGTGACCAAAAACAGCAGCCTTAAATCTTCCATATTCTTTAACGCTTAAAAAGTTTCCTTTCCAAAGGTTCCAAATACCAGAAAACCACCGGGACCAGAATAAATGTAAACAGGATTGAAGCGAGCATCCCGCCGGTCATTACCGCGCCCATAGACTGTTTTGCCTTCATTACCGACCATAGCTGCGGAACAACCCCCAGGATAATCGCGATAGAAGTCATCATAATTGCCCGGAATTTCTCCGAAGCCCCCAGCCATAGCGCCTCCTTGACCGGAACCCCTTCCTTCATCTTAATCAATGTATAATCAAGAAGCAGAATCGCGTTATTTACTACCATACCCACAAGCATGACTACGCCCATCAACGAAGCAACGTTAATTGACTGCCCCAGGAAAAAAAGCCCTAGAATCATTCCGGCAATAGAAGTAAATACAGTGGCCATAACCGCCAAAGGATACGCTACCAACGAATCCATAAGCGCGCACAAAAGCATAAAGGTAAGAATAATTGCCAGAATAAACGCCTTACCGAGCTCTCCATAGGCTTCACCCATATTTTCCGAGTTTCCCACATAACGATAACCATACCCCGGAGGAAATTCTATAGCTTTAAATTTTTTATCCAGGACGCCTGAAACAATCCCGAGCGAACTCTTACCTAAGAATCCATCGAGATGGATAACTCTCACCCGATCCCTGCGCCGGATAGTCGGAATAGCTTTATTTGTGGTTAAGGTACCCAATTCATTCAGAGGTATAAGCCCTTTACGTGAAAGTATGGACATCACTTTTATATCGTCAAAATCCTGCGCGTAGACGTCATTTAACTCAATATTAATCTTATACTCCTCACCTTTTTCTTTATAGGTATTGGTATCTTCGCCGTAGACCGATGAGCGGAAAGCTGAACCAACGGAAGAAGCAGTAATGCCATACTCAACCATCTTTTCCTGTAACGGCTTCATGCGGATCTCATTACGCGGATACTTATAGGATAAAATTACGCTCTGAAAATATCCGCTCTCCTGCATCAAATTCTTCATCTGCTGTGAAAGCTTGACTATCATATCATAATCAACACCGTATAAATCTATGGCTACATCGCCCGCCCCTGCCTCGGAGGAAATTCCCCGGTCAAAGCTTGACTCAACATCCGGAATCGCAGCGATAAATTTAGTAAGCTCATCCATAATCTCCACATCTTGCCTCTTGCGGTCTTTTAACGATATTAAGTCAAAGGTAATCTTGGCATTCTCCACTCCGTTGGTCCCGATATTGGTCAGATACGATTTTTTCTCCGGGATCTTATCTAAATACCCTTCCACCAACTTGCAGGTTTCCAGTGTCCGCTCTATAGTCGAGCCCTGCGGCAGGACCAAATTAATAGTAAACTGGTTCTCGTCGTATTTCGGGTTAAAATCACTCTCCAGATACGGAACAAGCATTAGTGAGCCGATAAATACCAGGATCACAGCAGCAATGGCTATCTTAGGATACTTAAAGATAAGTTCAAAGATATGTTTGTATTCATTTTTCAAGAATTCCATGCTGTAATCAATGCCTTTGCGTAACCAATGCAGCGGAATAAATAACTTATCTAAGAAAAGATTGTGCCTGCCAACGCCGGGTTTATTTTCTGTTTTAGGCTTAAGTATCGCCGCGCACATCATCGGCGTCAGGCAAAAGGAAGCTAATACGGAAAAAAGAGTGGCATAGACCACGGTAAGGCCGAAAGATTTCATAAATATCCCGATAATCCCGCCCATCATTGAAAGCGGCATAAAAACAACCAGGTTAGTTCCGGTAGCGGCGATAACCGGCACAATTACTTCTTTAGTGCCGTCAATAGCCGCTTTAACCGGGTCATTAGTCCGCTCAAGATGCACCAACACGTTCTCGATAATCACGATGGCGTTAGAAATCAACGTTCCCAGCACAGAGGCAATGGCAAGCAGGGTGAGCATATTGATTGAAAATTTAGAAGCCCACATCGGGAATAAGGTTGAGACGATGGAGGTCGGGATAATAATACAGGCAATAACCGCGATATCCCACCTGCCCATGAATAAATAAAGTATCGCCGCGGTAAGCAGGAGCCCGATAAGAATACTCCACATCGTATCATTAGTTTCATTAATAATAAACGTGGTAGTATCCGTAGCAATCTCCAGTTTCATCCCTTCAGGCAAGATTGCCCTGAACTCATTCATCCGGCGCCTCATTGCCTGGGCAATAGACACGGCATTGCCGTCGGAAGCTTTATTAATAGAGAGCCCGACCACCTCCCTGCCCTGATAGCGCGCCAGCGAGTCAATCTTTTTGTAGCCGTCTTCTACTACAGCGATATCTTTGAGAAGAAAATCCGAACCGTCGGAAGAAACTAACTTCATCTGCGCAATCTCATCGATACTTTCAAATTCCCCGGTAAACCTGACCCCCAGGGAATTAAACCCCTTTTCCAGATCGCCGGCAGGAACGTTTTTGTTCTTCACCAGCATAGAGCCAATCACTTCCCCGATACTGATATAATGCTGTTTCATCAGCATGGGGTCCAGCCATACGTTAATCTGGCGTTTTTTGCCGCCATAAAGATCAACCTTGGCCACCCCGGCAATCGAAGCAAACTTGGTTTTTAAGGTCTTATCGGCATATTCATAGAGGTCCCGGACACTGAGCGTGTCGCTGGAAAGCACCAGGTCCATTACCGGCACGAGCAGGGGATCAAATTTTTCAACTACCGGTTTTTCTATATCATCAGGAAGGTCATTAAGTATAGCGTCAACTTTATCTTTTACTTCTATGGATTTGACATTAACATCGGCTTCAATTAAAAACTCGATAGAAATAAACCCTAAACTATCATAGGCGTAGCTTTTGATTTTCTTGATCTCGGATATTTCGGCAATCACGTCTTCGATCTTTTTTACCACCAGGGTTTCCACTTCCAGGGGCGTAGCTCCCGGATAGGTAACCGATACTGTAACAATAGGGAAATCCATCTTCGGGGTTTTCTCAACCAGGAGTTTGGAATAGCTATATACGCCCAATACCACGAATACCAGGACAAACATTATGGTGGTAACACGGTGTTTAACAAAGAATTCTATCATCGCAACCTGCCTTTAGAGTATGTTTGCCGCAAGGGTACACCGGAAATAACGCGCACCAGGTCATTTTCCGAAAGCATGCTCCGGCCGTTAAATACAATTAAATCACCCGGGTTGATTCCTTCTCTGATGACCGCGCCATAGCCGTTGCTTGCGCCAATTTTTACCCGGGCCTTTCTTGCCCTCCCATTCTCCACTTTCCAAAGAAAATATTCCGGCCCGTTAAAATCCAGGATCTCATTAGGGACTACCAAAACTTTCGGGATTGTTTGCGTGCACACAAATACCACCACAAGTTCTTCCGGCTGCATTTCTTGATTAAACTCTATCTCCACAGGAAACATCCCGGTGTCCATATCTAATTCCCTGCCGATAGAGGCGATCTTTCCACAGGGTTTTCCCGTATCGCTATAAAAAACCTCCTGGCCCGGTTGCAGTTTATCCTGGATATCCGCGGTCACAAATCCCGCTGCCTGCCTGCCGCTGGCAGCGCGCACGGTTAGCTTCGTATATACAGACACATCCTGCGGGATAATTTTCTCTACGGTAACCGGCCTGCCGAAATGGGACCATTCCGAGATAAAACTGATAATTGTCCGGCCGCGGTCAACCTCTACCAAAATTATCCTTACAAAAACGGCAATAACGCTAAAGGCAATAATCGCCAGGTATATTTTTCTTCTATGATTAAGATTTTTTATGAGAGTTTTGTCCATCGTATTGGCCCACAATCAGCTTTTCTATTTTCGCTAAAGTTACATTAATATTGAATAAAGTTGTTTCTTTATTCAGCCTCTGGTTGGTCAAAAGAAGTTCCGCATCATTCAAATCGGTCAGGGATAGCTGGCCGGAAGCAAACATTTCCTGCGTCTGCTTAAATGATTCCTCGGCTAAATTGACCGCGTCGATATTGGCTTTAAAATTGTTTTTATACTGCTCATATTCCAAATGGGCTTTTTTAAGTTCCAATAACAGGTTTTTCCCCAGTTGTTTTTTTCTAAGAACGGCGATTTCTTTGTCAGCCTTAGACTGGCTAAGCTGCGCCTGCTTTTCTCCTCCCTCCCAAATCGGTATGCTCATCTTAAAACCCACAAGTGAATAATTATCTAATTCATCATTATTCAGGAAAGGGTGTTCATTAGAACCACCCAGATAACTCCAGGAGGCAAAGGCGGATAAGGTAGGCAGGAAACTGGCATATTTACTCTTGACTTTTTCCTCGGCTGATTCGATAGCCTTGCTGAAACTTTGCAAGGAAGGCTCGTATTCGTTCATCGCCATTACCAGGGTTTCGTAATCAAAATCAGCGTATTTTTCCTGGAAATTTCCCGTAAGTTCAATTTTGTAATCAAAATTTACATCAATCACCTTTCTTAAGGTTTCCGTGGCCGCGTCAAACTGCGTGCGGGCTTCATTCACAGTAGGAACCCTGGAAGCTACTTCCGCATTCATCCTGATAATTTCATACTTTGGGCTGCGGCCGCCGTATGAACGCTGGCCCAGAAGTCTTTTATTTTCAAGCACATTCGCGTATGATTTCTCGGTTATGGACAAGGCGTTTCTGGCAAGCAAGCTGCTATAATAACTTAATTTTGCGGCATAAATAATCTCCTGCTTGCCTGCATCCTTATCAAACCTGCTTGCCTCAACTGCCTTCTTAGCCGAGCTAACCGCATAAGCAATCTTTCCAAACGACCAAAGGACCTGGGAAGCGCTTATTCCAGCATTAAACTCATGGTCAGAATAGTTACTGGCCGCCTTATCCGGATATTCCAGATTATGGCTCCAGGTTGATTCCGCGCTTAGATGAGGCAACATACCTGAGCGCGTTTCCCTGTAGACCCCCTGGCTTCTATTAATCTCCTGATCTCTTATTTTTAATTCCTCACTGGTATCCAGAGCCCGCTTGATAGTTTCATCGAGATCTATTTTTAAAATAGATGCTTCCTGCGCAGTTTCGGCAAAAACAATATTAAAGGTAAATACTGCAATAATGGTTAAGCTTATAATAAATATGCCCTGTTTTTTCATTTTGCGTCTCATTGTCTTTTTGCCCCTAACCCATTCCAGAGAAACCCTAGTTGACGCATATAGTGGTATGACCTGTCTTTAATATCCGCAAATTTAGCAGCTAATAAAGTACCACTTAGTATAGTCATCAAAGATACCAGCACATCATCGATTTTAATATTTTTGGCGAGCTCGCCGTTCTTAACAGCTCCAATCAGACACTCCCTTAAAAAATCATCCACGAGCATAACTCTAACATTCTCAATACCTTCTGAACCAGGAAAATAAATCTGCCTTTCCAAATTTGATATAGCTACTGTCTTTGGCCTTTCCCGTTGAACAATCATAAGGGAGATCATTTGATAAACAATATTATTATATTTTAACAACTCCTCGGCCAACTTGGCAAAAGTAGCATTAATTAAGAGTAGGTATTTTCCCTGCGGCGCATCTTTTCGGGCTTTTGCGACAACCTCAAGGAACATAAAATTCATATAATAATTAATAATGTCAATTTTCTCCGGAAAATAATTAAAAAATGTACCTTCCGATACTTCAACGCTTTTACATATCTGGCGGATAGAGATATCGTCAAATCGGGTTTTCTCTAAACGCTTAATAAAAGCATCCATTATCGCAATTTTTGTCTTAGCGTGTTTTTTCTCACGCAATGAATATTCCTTCGTTCCCACTTTAGCCCTCCATACTTTTATAGCTCACAATAAAAATGTAGCACACTATAATTATATTGTCAAGTTATTTTTTATTTTTGCTAAAAACAAAACCTTCGCCAGCTATTTTTATAGCCAACGAAGGTTCTATTTTTTTAAAGATCCGATGTACTTTCTTACAAATCTACAGGCGACTCCATCCTACTACCTTCTTTTTGCGGAGGCTGTCGCTGTTTATTTTTCCATTGCGTCAATTGATCTTGCCTCAGGTACTGCGAAAGCTTTGATTCCGTGCTTTGTCGCAACTCATCCATTTTACTTCTAGCTGTATCAGAAGATGCCCCTTGTTCCATAAAAGACTGCATTTGGCTAAGTTCATCCTGGATGATTGGTGTAATCTGGCTGATCTGCTCTTCAGTTAAACTCAACTCTTCTTTCATTCTGGAAACAACATCACTAGCTGAAGGAGGCGACGGCGGTTGATCCCCTTGCTGAGCAAAAGTAATCCCTGCGACCAAGAAGAGCGCTCCGATTAAAATAATACACTTATCCACAAACTTCATAGTTACTCCTTTCTTCTTAAGGCTTACTTTCCATATAAAACTCTTAATTGATCAACTGTCGGATGACCCGGATAATATTCTCCTTGCGGACCTATATAACCATCTTTCTGTTTAACTAATGTAACAGGAGCATAGCTGCCATTTGAATTAGGAATGTTTATTATCGTTGTTTCACCAGATACTTTCTGTGACTGAACAGCAACAGGGGATACAACTGTAACATTTGATTTTACCCCAGGCGCTGGAACAACAATGTATCCATTGGGAGAAACCGTATAATACACATTATTATAATAATAGTATGCAACACCTTCAGTTACCATAACTTTATGTCCAACCGGAAGCACTGTAACTATTGCCCCTACCGGAGGAACATCAACAAGAATCTCAAATAACCCAAAGAATATCGGCCTGTAAAACCTGCCATCATGATAACGATACCTCTCATGCCCCATGCTAATGTCTTCTGGGCCTCTATGCGGGCCATCCGGACCGCCCATCCCCGGACGAGCAAAGGCATCTGTTGATTGTGAAATAAGAATTAAGCTAAGACAAAACACCAGTAAAAATCCCCCAGAAATATTTCTTTTGTTCATCTGGCACCTCCTGAAGAAAGCATTACCGCCATCCACAATTGGTATTCTTTTTCATCTATGGATATTCCGCCACTAGGCGGCATGCCGCCTTCACCTCCGGGCATACCCCTATCTTCACTGCCAGGCATACCACCTCCACCACCAGGGCCGCCGCCGGACATACGCATATTTCCCCTACCGCCTCCGCCAGGCATACCCACTCCACCCGGCATTCCCTTATTAATCGCGGAAACCTCCAGCCCCATACCAATCAGATTATTCTTATTAACCCCGATATAATACGGGTGCTGTTCGCTTTCAGTTAATGGAACTTTTAACTCATAAACAAAGTACCCCTTTTCACTTCCCATCTTAACGCTTATGCCATCCTTTTCAATTGCCTCTATTAATGCAGTATACCTTTCTTCTTTACCCGGACCGATAATTTCAATTTGCTGCCAAGATTCTTGGAACATTTCCGAATGTTCTTTTAAATCTTTTTTATCCGAAAGTATAGAATCCCCGCTTCCTACTTCCATAGGCATACCCTTGGCCTGCATCCCAAGAGGAAAATGTATTCCAAATACTTTGTCAGAGCCTCCTTCTGGATCAAACCATACGTTAAAACCCGACATCATCAATTGCTCCATGAGGCCGCGATTGCGGGTAATCAAACAAATATATAGATAGGTATCATCATTAATAACACCAATACTGACCCTTGTATTTTCGTCATAATACGCAATATCATTCTGCCAATCTTCAAATTTACCATCAATGGTAATCTGGCGATTCCGCCATTTACTATAGAGTTTTGGCTTTCCGCAACCACTAATAAAAACACTCAATAAAACCAAGATCATAAATACAAAAACAAAACGTTTATTCATATCTCAACGCCTCAATAGGATTAAGCAAAGAGGCCTGCCTTGCCGGCCAAAGGCCAAATACTACCCCGACTATTAAGGAAAATACGGTGGCTAGAATTACTGAAGACAAGGAAATCCTGACTGACCAACCGGCTATAAGAGTTACCAATACAGCCGCGCCGCTGCCAAGCATAACGCCGGCCAGGCCGCCGATGAGCGACATTAATACCGCCTCAATAAGGAATTGCACCATTATATCTTTATTATTGGCACCTATGGCTTTACGCAGGCCTATTTCACGCGTACGCTCAGTTACCGATACAAGCATGATATTCATAATGCCTATGCCTCCCACTAAAAGCGAAATAGCGGCAATCGCCCCGAGCAAAAGGGACATTGTCTCGGTAGTAGATTGGAGGGTTTTCTTGATATCGGACATATTGCGGATGCGAAATGACTCCTTTTGGTCATCGGTAATCAAACGGTGCTGTTTTATAATAATCTTGCTGATTGATTCTTCAGCTGCATCGATCGTATCCGGCCCCCTTGCCTCCACATAAATAGAATCTACATATTGCTTACCGAGTACCCTGTACATAGCGGTATTTATTGGGATAAGCACTATGTCGTCCTGATCCTGCGGCCCGCTTGAACCCTTTGCCGGTAAAATACCGATAACCTTAAAATTAATCAGGTTGATCTTTATGATCTCGCCAATAGGATTAGATGACCCAAAGAGCTCTTTTACAACAGTCGTGCCAAGCAAGGCAACCTTGTTCCTCATTCTTACTTCTTCTTCGGTAAAAAACCTGCCTACTGTCGGCATAGCCGAACGCAACTGCGCATATTCAACCCCTACTCCCTCAATTTTGGTATTCCAGTTGTTGTTCCCGTAAACTATTTGCCCTCTCTCCGAAACCGACGGGCTTACACTACTCACAGAATCCTTGAGTTTCTTAATCTCTTCTACATCCTGAAGAGTTAACCTCGTAGTTGTCCCGGACTGCAGAGATACCCCACCGGATCTTGCCGCGCCGGGACTGACGATAAGAAGGTTAGAGCCTAACGAGGCCAGCTGCTTTTCAATTGATTCTTTAGAGCCCTGGCCGATTGCCAACATCGCAATAACCGCAGCCACGCCGATAAGTATGCCAAGAATGGATAAAAACGCGCGGGTCTTATGCGATAACATCGCCGCAACCGCCTGCTTCAGATAATCCAGGAACTCCATGCCCTGCTTTGCCGCGCCGCCGGATTGGGATAAAACATTTTTGACTAAATTCTCTGTACCTGCGGGATTAACTGCGAGTGTTTTTGTTTCATTAGAAATAACCTTATCGGAGATAATCTGGCCGTCGCGCATGGTAATAACCCGCTTGGCATGGCTGGCAATCTCATTCTCGTGAGTGACAATAACTATGGTTTTGCCTTTTTTGTTAAGCTCCTTGAGTATGTTGATTATTTCTTCTTTGCTTTTTGAATCAAGGTTTCCGGTAGGCTCGTCGGCAAAGATTATGGGAGGGTCACAAACCAGGCTTCTGGCAATTGCCACTCTCTGCTGCTGGCCCCCGCTCATCTCGTTAGGCCTATGAAACATCCTGTCCTTTAAACCTACTCCTTCAATTTCTTTCTCAGCCCTTTCTTTTAAATGCCTTTTACCGGCATAAACCAAAGGCAGTTCCGCGTTTTCTAAAGCCGTCATTCTCGGCAATAGATGGAACTGCTGAAAAACAAAACCTACTAACTGGCTCCTAACTAAAGCCAGTTCCTTATCGGTAAGCCTGGTTACATCTTCACCCCCCAAAGAATACTCCCCTGAATCCGGACGGTCGAGTAATCCTAATACATGCATCATTGTGGATTTTCCAGAACCCGACGCCCCCATAATAGCGACAAATTCACCCGGGGAAATCTTCAAGGAAACATCGCGCAATGCCTCAACCTTAACACTGCCCATCTGATAAGTTTTATATAAATTCTTTACCTCAATCATTTTACGGCGGGCCTCCGGTATTCTTCTTTCCGCTGGACATCTTTGGCAAAAAAGGATTACTTCCTGTGCTGGCCTCGGAAAGGACGTATTTCTGCGTAGTAACCAGGACCGTGTCATCCGCGGTCAACCCGGAAAGGATTTCGTAATTCTTATCATCTGTAATACCCAATTTAACTAAACGCTTAAGCGGCCCGTTATTACCGCCCTGAGACAACAAGACATAACTTTCATTATTTTCCTGGCGTACCGCGGCAACCGGCAAAAGCAAGGCATTCTGTTTGCTGTCAACGATAAAATCAATTGTCGCGTTCATCCCGGAACGGAAAAATTCGGGGACGTTCTCGGGGATCAAATCAACCTTGTAAATAGTTACGTTATTTACTGTCTCGGATTCATAATATATATGGTCAACCTGAGAGTTTATTTTTTTATCCGGATACGCGTCTAAAGTTATATAGGCCGCCTGGCCTAACTTGACCTTTCCGATATCGGTCTCATCAACCTGCGCCCGCACGATCAAATGATCGGATAAGACAACCACCGCGGTTGTAGAGGTAACCGTTGAGCCGGGCTGGGTTGTAGCTACAATTACCTCTCCGTCAATAGGGGCCAATAAAGCTATCGGCTTATAAACCTGTTCCCAGTATTTTACCGTTGCCTCCCCCTGGCCCTGGGCAGCATCCAAAAGTGCCGCCCTCTCCGTAGAACTCATCCAGGCCAAAGTCTGGCCTTCTTTTACCTTCTGGCCTTCTTTTACCTCTATACTCTCAATACGGCCGGCAACCGGAGGAATTACTTCCAGGCGATTTTTAGGATAGACGGTTCCCGTGGTAGAGATATATGTCTGGATTAATCCTATACTGGGATTTACTTCTTTAATAATCTCGCTGCTCTGGCTTTTGCCTTTAATCCTGCCAATAGAAAATATGGAGATAGCCAAAAGAATCAATATCCCGAAAAATATTTTTGTTTTATTTTTGCGCATATTCCAATACCTCCCCTTTCGCATAAATCCAACTTGCTTCAGCCAACAATGCGTCAGCCTGGGCATTCAAATAAGCATTCTTTGCGCTGACCAAATTATCCTGGATGATCGTCCAATTATCGTAAGTAGTAAAACCAGTCGCGTATTCCGCTTCGGAAATCTTAGAGCGCTCCTCTGTTGCGATTAAGGCCTTGTATTTAACATCCACTGCCTCAATAGTATCCTGCAGATATGCCCAAGACTCTTCCAAACTGACAATTAAACTGTCCTTTGCGCTTCTTTCGTTTTCTTTCAACTGATTTAAATAGGCTTCAGCTTTAGAAACCTGTGCCACCTTTAGCCCGCCTTCAAATATAGGCACAGAAAGGATGAGCCCCAGGTTCCAGTTATCCCCCCTAGGGGTCCAGCGGCTTCCTGCTTTGCTTGCGCCGGCAGAACCGGAAAGTGTGGGGGAAAATTCTGCATACGCGGACTTCAAGTTGAATTCTGCCGCGTTTTTCTGGGAAACAAGCTGCAGTAAATAAGGATTATTTTTTACTATGGTTTCGAAGTCCGGTTTCTCTTTTGCTGAATCAAGAACCTTAAAATCTGATTTTACGCCCATCTGGGAGAAATCCTTCCTGCCCATTTCCTTGGTCAACTGCCTCTGGGCAATGGTAATATCCCTTTTTGCCTGGGAAAGCTCAAGATAGGCCTGTGCCAAATCCGCTTCCGCGGTCAAAAGGGCGCCTTTATGCTCCAGTCCGGATTCATAACGCAAGGTTATAAGTTCATAATTCTGTTTTCTTATATCGACAATCTCCTGGCTAACCTTGACCAACTCCTGGGCTTTTAATAAATTAATAAATGCGCTGCGTAGATTTAGCCTGACCTGGGTAGAGGTATATTTATAATTCTGTTGAGAAGCCTTGATATTCTCTGAAGCCGCCCGGACATCCTGGACAGTTTTGGTACCATCGAATATCAATTGGGTGCCAGTTACCCCATAAGAATAGCTATCTGCAGTTGTCCCAGGCGCATTATCAGAGGCAGTCCTTGCGGTAGAGGCATTAAGATTAGCGTCTATTTGTGGAAAAAGTGCGCTTGCGGTTATTTTTTTGGCGGCCTCTGATTGTTTTATCTCTTCCACTGCAGCAATTAAATCCGGATGGTTTTTTGCCGCTTCTTTTACGCAATCCTGCCAGCTAAGCATTTCTTCAGCATAGGCAGTATGCGCAAAAAAACCCCACAGCAATATGATTATTGTAATTTTTATAAATTTATCCATCTCTAAAGATATGCATTAAACAGGGGGATGCACATCCCCCTGTTTAACCAATCTCGCTAGTAATGCTCGCTCATCTCTGGGGGTGGCGGCAATTCTTCATTTGAGCTTAGGTCACACCCTCTCATTTTCCCACGAACACCTCTTGGCCCCCTAGGCAGGCGACCTACCTCAAATTCATTTTGCAATGTTTTAAATTCTTCCTGTTGTTGAGGCGTAAGGATACCCATAATTTGCTTGTCGCCTTTTTCCTTGATATCAATGATAGCGCTACGGATACCCTTGCCTACCTTATCAATTTCCTTACGCGTATTTTCTAGAATCTCCGCAACTTTTGCCTTCTGTTCCACGTTAAGGCCTAACTTGGCTGTCAACATCTCAATAGGACCAGCACCACCCCTTTTCTCTCCAGGCTCCCTCAAACCATAATTCATAAAACGTTCAGCCCTTTCTGCGAAATTCTGCCTCTTCGAACCATGCCATGACAAATTTGCACTCTTAGTTATCCCTGCCCCAACCAATACACCTGCTAAAACACACAAAACACCAAATACCGAAACATACACTAAATTCTTGTCCATATGAACACCTCCTTTTTCTAATCTCGTGCTGCCAGCATCAATCCTAAAGCTGTCTCTGTTGTCGTCTGGGCCCCGCTTAATAAATGTTCCTCTAATGAAGACTCACTCAGTTGCCGCCTGGAACTTAACATCAAAAAAACGGTCGATAATACAATTAGAGTAACAGGTATGGGGATAACCTTTCGCGAAAAATATTCTAAACCTGTCAACCACGACCCCTGCTTCATCATACGCCGCTCACCTGCAATCTCCTGGCGCAAGCGGCAAACCAGATAATCCTGAGGCAGAACTTTTCGTTCTTTTTCCAAAACAAGCTCCTTGACCCAGGAAAGCTCCCGTAATTCTTTTTTACAAAAAGAACAAATATCCAAATGCTCCTCGATTAGAGCAATATCGGAGCGGCCTGCCTCTTTATCAATATACCGGGATAATAATTTTCTTACCCTTATACATTCTTTCATACCGAGCCTCCCCCAAGCTTAAACAATTCTTCTTTAAGAAACTGTCTGGCCCGGTAAATCCTCGACTCCACTGTCCCGATACTGCAACGCAAAACTTCAGATATCTCAATGTAGCTTAAACCATCGATATCCTTAAGTACCACCGCGGCCCTGAATTTAAGGGGGACACCCAATAGTGCTTTCTGGATCATTGCTTCTTTTTCTCTTATCAACAAGGCATCCCTGGGCCCTTCACAGGTAACAGCGCTCATTTCCAGGATACCTTCATTGCTGACAAAATTCCTCCTTTTACGCAAAAAATCATACACCGTATTTACAACAATACGATAAAGCCAGGTTGAAAATTGACTTCGCTGTTTAAAAGATCCCAAGCTACGGTATACTTTCAAAAATACCTCCTGCATTATATCTTCGCTTTCCCTGTCTTGCCTGATAAGAGAATGGACTATATTTAAAACCCTGTTTTGATACTTCCTTACCAATATTTCAAAACCTTCTTCTTCGCCGGCAAGAAACTGTGCGATATAAGAATTATCTTCATTCATTTGGTTTTTCATATATTAGACGTTAAGATATTAAATTTATTCCCGAAATTATGAAAATTTTCTTAAATTTGCTGCAACCAAACTCCAGAAACAAAAACAGCTATTTTTTGCTTTGCTTAGAAAATGCATCTTTTAAAGTAGCCATATGATCGAAAAACTTTAAGAATTTATTAAATTCATCTTCAGGAAAAATACTAAATGTTCTTTTATGGTTCGGCGGACCGGAAATAATGATTACATTATCACCCGGCTTAATATCCATCTCCCTCCTCGCTTCTGCGGGGATAACAATCTGTCCTTTTGTTCCTACCGTAACCTTGCCGAAAAATTTAGGGAAATCATTCATTTCTTCCTCTTTTTTTATAGTACCGTTATATACATTAGGTATAACTTGTATTACAAGTATAACTTGTATTACAAGTATAACTTGTATTACAAGTTATACCTTTTCATACAAATGTTACTACGCCCTTGCTGCATTGTCAATATTTTATTTCTTAAGGAAGGTTTTATTTAAATCAGAGGGGAGGATCTCTTTTTTAGTTTTACAAA
>CAYRUB010000005.1:125483-127803 GCA_964427405.1 uncultured Planctomycetales bacterium
TTAAGGAAGGTTTTATTTAAATCAGAGGGGAGGATCTCTTTTTTAGTTTTACAAAACTTTCTTTATCGCGCTATTTAACTGTTCGAAATCAACGGGTTTAGTTATATAAATATCCGCGCCGATAACCCTGGCGACAATGCGGTCAACATCGGTATCCTTACCAGTCAACATTATAACCGGAGTTTTACTAAAAACAGGGTCACTGCGGATACACCTGCACACTTCGTCTCCATTTAATTTAGGAAGCATAATATCTAAAATTACAACATCCGGTTTTTCGCCCATTAGTTTCTTTAACGCCTCTTCCCCCTCGAGGGCAGTAACTACCACATAACCTTTGGCCTCAAGATTAAGTTTAAGAATCTTTAAGAAATTAACCTCATCATCAACAACAAGTATTTTCTTTTTCAGGCCCGAATTGTTATTATTCATTTACCACCTATTTTGAATCCTATTTAAGCTGCTCGCTCAATCGATACATAACTCCTAATGCTATCTCAGCCTGAGGAAAGCCGAATTTGCGTGCGGAAATAGTAATCTGGGTTGACTTTTCCGAAAGCTTCTTTAGTTTAAAAACAACTCGCGCTCCGCTAACCTCCGCGCTTATAACCCCGCTAAGTTTGTTTTCTTTTGTAACCTTTCCTGCAATTTTGATAGCCTGCAAACCTGCATCATACGCCTTCTCCATTGTAACATTGAAGGCTTCCTGGGCGTAATCCTTACCGGCAAAAGTAAAAGCAGCCACAACCGGCAAAGCCGCCACACCGGTAAGTATGGAAACCCCGTACACTGAGAGCCCCTGGATACCCGCTGCCTTCAATGGCTCCGATATAATCAAAGCGGCGAGTTGTTGTGCGCTGGAGATATTCTTATAAGTCTTCTTCAAATTGATATCATACACTTTAACGACAGGTTGGCTTCCAACACTATAATCCCTGCTTACTACCCTGCCCATACTTAAGCTTACAATATCTATTTGCATGGATAGTTTATTAGCAGACTTTTTCTTTCTTTCTCCGGATTTTTCCGTGGCAACTTTTAATGAATCCACGTTTAACTTACCTTCTTCATTCTTAACCATACCTATCTCTTTAATTTCTAACTCCAGATATTTAAGATGAATTTTACCGGTTATGAGCGCGCCCAAATTACAGGCAATACTCATCCTGGGAATATCAACAAGGATGTCCTTAGGAAACCCCTTAGGATTATACATCTTAAAGTTAGAGATTTTTACCGACTGCCTTATTATACTCAGCGAAAGTCCGCCTACGCTAGTAGGGGCACCGGTAACGCCGGTTGCTACGCTACCGACTAAAGATTTTATAAGAAAATCCCTAACCAAACAAAATCCAAACAGAAAGATGACTGCAAGAATAATAACCTGGATTTTCTTCCGCATTCGATCCCTCCTTATTATTTACCATCTCACTTTCTTCTTAACCATCCCCAGTAACTCATTCAAGCTAACCCCGCAAGGGAAACATAATTATTTAGGCTCATATTTCGTATTATAGCCAGGATTATCCCCGGGCCGCAATTTATTCGAATAGTTCCAGTCCGTTTTGACATCTACCATTACAGTTTTTATTTTCTTAAAAACTTCATAGGGATTATTAACTGCAATAAAATCATTCGTAAGGGGGTTTCCCTTGCTACTGACCTTTCCGGCCGAGATACGTATCGACCCTGCACCTAGAATATTTTCTAATGGATTAACAGTGACCTGGATATCCGATATTTTGTCATAATCTATGGCATTAAAATCTATGCCCCAAAAACCACTTCTCATCATTACGCGTTTATTAGTAATGGCATAAAACGTATTCTTATGCACTAAAATAAGACGAAATATATTAAGAATACTCCCCCAGAAAGGAAATAGGTGCAAAGCAAAAAATGGTATTATGAATCCTGCTGGCGGTCCACTCTTTGCGCTCCCCATATGCCGTATGAAACCAAAATAATCCATCGCCCCCCAAAGCAAACCTATAATTAAAAAAGGAATACCAGTGCATAAAAAAGGAACAAGCAATGGTTCGCCTACCCAAATAAAATTTTCATCATCATCTTTAACGGCACGAAATTGCTGTGGAAGATTACCTGGGCTAAGCATTTTTAAGTCTCCTTATTTTTATTTTTTCTTCAACCTTTCCTGAAGCTCTTTTACCTTCGCCTCAAGCTCTTTAATTTTTAATTCCCTATCTGCAGCAATATTACTAAACCTCTCCAAATCCCGCATCCTCGCCCTTAATTCCTCTTCTATCTTCCGGCGTTGGCTGATTTCTTTATGCAAATCTTCATTAACCCTGGAAAGTTC
>CAYRUB010000005.1:127903-130432 GCA_964427405.1 uncultured Planctomycetales bacterium
GTATTCATTAAACCGATGAATTGAAAAGTTTGGTCAAAAACAGCGCGGATCTTGAATTGACTATCCCGCAAAGATGCTTCCAGCCGTTTTTGCTCGGTAACATCTTCGATAGCCAAAAGGATTAACTGCGGCCTGATAGTTTCCCTGGGTATCCATTCGGCGTTAAAAAACACTACCCGCTTTCCAATCCCGGGGAAATTATGTTCCATTTGAAAATTGCTAATTATTTTATGCTGAGGGAGGATCTCATTCAAAAGTTTACGCAGGTCCGGGATATCCCATTGGCGAGCTCCTAAACCATAAAGAAACCGCCCTACAGTCTCGTCGGGTTTCAATTTAAAAGTATCATAGAAAGATTTATTGGCGGAAACTACCTTTAGCTCCCAATCCAGGACTATTAACGGCTGGCGCACAGTAATAATAATACTTTCGGCATATTCAAGCCTATCCTGAATGATTAAATCATTTTCAGTATACAAAAAACCCTTTGCCTGGATTTCTTTTAACCGACGATATAACCTTTCTACTTCCGCTGCCAATTGCTCTTCTTGTTTTTTCCCGTGGCTTTTCATTTTTACCCCTTCCCAAAAGACCTACCTTGTGGAACGGATCATTAATATTATACTCTTTTATGTCGCAAGCAATATCATTAAATCACCCTATATGTTTCTTTTTTTAAAATCTTTCCTGCCCATACAATCCCAATGGCGGCCGAACAGATATCGGTTATCAGCCTTCCCCAGAAAATTCCGGAGATGCCGAATAGTTTCGCGCCGAAATACGCTAAAGGTATCATCAAAACAATCACACGAATTGTATTTAAAAAAGCGGAAGAAATCGGCCGATGGATACCAATCATGCAAAAACCGGCATACCGGTGCACTTCCAGGAACCCGTAACCAAAGCATGTAATATATATATACCGGACCAAGATATTGACGACTTCAGGATCAGACGAAAATAACTCACCAAGCGGGCGCGCGATAAATAAGAAAACCCCGGCAATAATACAGCCGAAGATCAACGCGAACAACATAGCGCCTTTTTGCACAGCCTTGATCCGGTCAAAGCGCCGCGCTCCGTAATTCTGGGCCACGAATGGAACCAACGACATCCCCACCGTCATCGGGATCATAAAAGCAAACATCTCGATGCGGCTGGCAACCCCGATGGCGGCAACCGCAGCTTGGCCAAACCGGGAGACTATCTTGATAACCACCGCGGCGGAAACCGGAGTCAAAATAGAACTTAACGTCGTGGGTATCCCGATACGCAAGATCCTCCGCCATGACGCTACAATCCGTCGGCGCGAATGCGAAACAAAAAGGATCAACTGATACTTTTTATGAATGAAGTAGAATGCCGCCGCCAATACGAGCGCTTCGGAAATAACCGTCGCTAAAGCCGCCCCCTGTATCCCCATCTTCGGGCACCCCCATAATCCGAAGATCATCATAGGGTCAAGGATAAAATTCAACACGGTCCCGGCAACCATCAGTAAACTTACCGCCTTGGTATTGCCCGTGCCGATAATGATATCGGCGAACATCATTTGAACGACCCGGATAACCAATCCGAAATACCAAATCCACATATATTGCTGCGTAAAAACAAGTACCTCTCCTGTTGCGCCTAACTGAATGAAAAGCGGCTTTATTGTCAAAAGGCCAGCCACCGTAAGGCATAAAGCCAGAATCGAAGACAAAAAAGTTGCATGCGTCGTGATCCTGGCCGCGGTTTGATGTTTTCCCCGGCCCAGTGCGTGTGCTACCACCGTCATAGCACCTGTTCCCAGCCCCCGCATGATAAACCCCAGGAGCATGACGACCGGGAAGGTAAACGACATTGCCGCCAAGGCGTTGGTGCCTAGCCGCGAAACAAACCAGGTATCAGTCAAATTATACGCGTTCATGGCAAATGTCCCGGCCAACATCGGGATAGCCATGCGTAGCACCGTCTTAGAAATCTTGTCTTTCACTAAAAGAGCCATCTATCTATTTCCTTTACCTGCATACTTCTCAATTGCATGCACTACAATTTATTTAATTATAGCACTATCAAAACAGAAAACTACAAATACCAACAATGCTCCGATTGAAAAAACGCCAAACAAAAAAAGCTATGACCATTATTCATGATCATAGCTTAAAATTTCTTTTCCTTGTGCCCACCATAAAACTAACCTTCTCTGGAAAGCTTTCCGATCAAATCTGCAGCAACCTTTTTACCAGCAAGAAGCATTCCCCCGAATATCGGACCCATGCGCGGTCCGCCAAAAACCGCATTTGCACACATACCGCAGGCATATAAACCTGAACAAACTTCCTTTGAATTTTTCACAATTATTTCTTCTCCCACCTGCGCCCACATTGATTCTTCGCCCATAGTTTTACCGGTTTTAGTCTTAAGCCTTATCCCGGACTTTCTTTCAACAATACGCGCTACTTCCGCCGGATGGCCTGTTGCATCCACAACGACTTTGGCGCGCATAGTAATCGGATCAACATGCAGTTTCGCCATTTCAACCGC
>CAYRUB010000006.1:0-114949 GCA_964427405.1 uncultured Planctomycetales bacterium
ATAAAAAACTTTCTTCTGATGAAAGGGATTTAAAAAGGGCACAGCTTATCCGTAAAAAACTAAACTTATTATAAAATAAAAGGAGAAGTCATGTTTAATCGTTTTACAGAGAGGGCAAGGAAGGTAATTATTCTGGCAAAGGAAGAGGCCAGGCGTTTTAATCACGATTATATCGGTACCGAGCATATATTGCTTGGTCTTATCCGTGAAGGAGAAGGCGTGGCTGCTGCGGTATTGCAGAAGCTTGAGGTCTCGCTTGAGAATATCAGGCTTGAGATAGAAAAACTGGTGCAGCCCGGGCCGACTACCCAGATTATCGGGGATATCCCTTTTACCCCCCGTGCCAAAAAAGCCCTTGAACTGGCGGCTGAGGAAGCCCGTTCTTTGGGGCATAATTATATCGGCACCGAACATCTTTTGCTTGGCCTTATCCGCGAAGGCGAAGGTATTGCCTCGCAGGTATTGTTAAATTTAGGCATGGATTTAAACTCTGTGCGTAATGAAGTGATGGGGCTTTTAGGTTCCGCTTTGCCGGGGATGAACCAGGGTGGCACTGCGCAGTCAAAAACAAAAACCCCTGCTTTAGATGCTTTTGGGCGGGATCTTACAGCTTTGGCCCGTGAGAATAAATTGGATCCGGTGATAGACCGTGTTCAGGAGATCGAACGGGTAATCCAGATCTTGAGCCGGCGTACTAAGAATAACCCTGTACTCTTAGGCGAGGCCGGGGTAGGTAAGACTGCTATTGTTGAAGGCCTGGCTCAGTTAATTATACTTGGGAATATCCCTGAAGTTTTAAGGGGCAAACGTATTGTAGTTTTAGATTTAGCGTTAATGGTCGCCGGGACAAAATACCGCGGCCAGTTTGAAGAAAGAATCAAGGCGATTATGGAAGAAATCAAGCGTTCGCAGGATGTGATTATATTTATCGACGAGTTGCATACCCTGGTGGGCGCAGGCGCAGCGGAAGGCGCAATTGATGCCTCAAATATTATGAAGCCTTCGCTTTCCCGCGGGGAAATGCAATGTATCGGCGCAACTACTTTGGATGAATATCGTAAATATATTGAAAAAGATGCTGCTTTAGAGCGCAGGTTTCAGACGATTATGGTTGAGCCCCCGACGGTCGAACAGACCATCAAGATTTTAAAGGGCCTGCGTGATAAATACGAGGCGCATCACCGGGTTTCTTTTAAGGATGAGGCACTAGAGGCTGCGGCAAAATTATCTGACCGTTATATCTCCGGAAGATTTATGCCGGATAAGGCCATTGACTTGATCGATGAAGCAGGTTCACACGCCCGTTTAAATGTTTTAATTGTTCCGCCGGAGATCAAGAAGTTGGAGGCTGATGTCGATTCGTTGAGGAAGGAAAAAGAGTCTTATATTAAGAGCCAGGATTTTGAAAAGGCCGCTTCTCTGAGGGATCAAGAACGTATTACCCGCCAGGAACTGGAAAAATTAAATAAAGAGTGGAGTCAGGCAAAAGATAAGATGCGTCCTGAGGTTACGGCTGAAGATATCGCTAAGATTGTGGCGCAATGGACGGGAATTCCTACTTTCAGGCTGGAAGAAAAAGAAACCGAAAAGCTGCTTAAGATTGAGGAGGAGCTGCATAAACGCGTAGTCGGGCAGAATGAAGCTATTGAAGCTATCGCTCATGCGGTGAGGCGCTCGCGCGCCGGGATTAAAGATCCAAGGCGTCCTATCGGTTCATTTATATTCTTAGGCCCTACCGGCGTAGGAAAAACTTTGCTTGCCCGGGCATTGGCGGAGTTTATGTTTGGAGACGAAGATGCCTTGTTGCAGCTGGATATGTCGGAATATATGGAGAAGTTTAATCTCTCAAGGCTTATTGGTGCTCCTCCCGGATATGTAGGGTATGAAGAGGGCGGCCAGCTTACTGAGCGTGTGCGTCGCAGGCCTTATGCGGTTATACTCCTGGATGAGATTGAAAAAGCCCACCCGGATGTTTTTAATTTGCTGCTGCAGGTTTTTGAAGAAGGCAGGCTCACCGATAGTTTTGGCCGTAAGGTGGATTTTAAGAATACGATTATTATTATGACCTCTAACATCGGAGCGGAGTTGATCCGTAAGACCGGCTCCCTTGGTTTTAAGACACAAAAAGAAGAGGTTACGTATCAGGATATGAAAGAAAAACTGCTTGAGGCAGTCAAGCATGCTTTTAAGCCGGAGTTCTTAAACCGTATTGACGATATTATAGTATTTCGGCAATTGGTTAAAGAGGATCTGGTGCGTATCATTGATATTGAGATTGGCTATGTAGTTGAAAGGTTAAAGGAACAAAATATATCTTTAGAGGTGAGCAGGGAGGCCAAGGATTTCTTAATTGAAAAAGGATTTGATCCGGTTTTTGGCGCCCGCCCCTTGAAAAGAACTATCCAGAGATATCTGGAGGATTCTTTGGCCCAGGAGATTATTTCCAAAAAATATAAGGAGGGTTCTTCAATCAAAGTAACGCGCAAGAACGAAGAACTTATTTTTGAGTAATGTTTACTTTATTTTTTATGGATTTAGGCCGTAAGGTACTTTCATTTATGTACTTTTTCGGCGGATTAGCTAATCTGGCCGGCCAGACCGTGTATTTAACCTTTAAGCCGCCTTATAAGTATGAGCGTATACTTGAGCAGGCGAAAAAAGCAGGATACGACAGCTTCCCCATTGTTTCATTAGTCGCTTTATTTATCGGTTTTATCTTTGCTTTGCAGACCGCTTATTTTATGCAGCGCCTCGGCTCAGAGTTGTATATTGCGAGTATGGTAGCTTTGTCTATCGTGCGTGAGCTCGGCCCGGTAATTACTGCGCTGATAGTCGCAGGCCGAGTCGGGGCATCTAATGCCGCCGAGTTAGGTTCTATGCAGGTTACCGAACAGATTGATGCTTTAGAAACTCTGGCTACCAACCCGGTTAAATATTTAGTGGTCCCGCGTTTTGTGGCTTTGGGAATTATGCTTCCTATTTTAACTTTGTATGCCAATATTATCGGTATCTTAGGCAGCTATCTTATCTGTACAATAAAATTAGGGATTACCAGCAGCATGTATATGCATGTTACCTTTACATCTTTGCTCTATAAGGATTTATTCACGGGGTTATTTAAATCCTGGATCTTCGGGATGCTTATCGCGTTAATAAGCTGCTATGAGGGTTTTAATGTTGAAGGCGGGGCGGTGGGGGTGGGAAGGGCGACAACGCGTTCGGTAGTTTTTACTTTTATCATGATTATCGCCACGGACTGTTTCTTTACCGCTTTATTCTATTTTATTTTTCCATAAATGATTATCGAGATCCAGAATTTATATAAAAAGTTCAATAATTCACCGGTGTTAAATGACCTAAGTTTGAGTATCAACAAGGGTCAAACCTGTGTAATTATCGGAAGAAGCGGATGCGGAAAATCAGTTTTACTTAAACATATCGTCGGTCTTTTAAGGCCTGACCAGGGTAAAGTCTTAATCAATCAGAAAGAAGTAGCTGCTTTAAATGAATTGGAATTAGGCGTCTTGCGTTCTAAGATCAGCATGGTTTTCCAGGGCGGCGCCCTTTTTGATTCTATGAACGTTGCCGAGAATGTGGGTTTTAGTCTTATCGAGCACACGCATATCAGCCAAAAAAAATTGTTAGAAAGAGTGGAAGAATCTTTGGCTTTGGTAGGTTTAGGCGGTATCGGAAATCTCATGCCTTCGGAGTTAAGCGGAGGGATGAAAAAACGCGTGGCCCTGGCACGGGCAATCTGTATACGTCCGGAGATCATACTCTATGATGAACCGACTACAGGAATAGACCCCATAGCTGCGGATAGCATCAATGAGCTTATCCGTTCTTTGCATGATAAATTAAAAGTTACTTCAATTGTTGTTACTCATGATATGAAAAGCGCTTATCACATTGCTGATAAGATTGCGATGATGTATAAAGGTAAAATAATTCTGGAAGGCGCTCCCAAAGATATCCGGGAGTCCAAGAATCCTATTGTGCACCAGTTTATTAATGGGATTGCCAAGGGGCCAATAACTGAGGCGGTTGATAATTTTAAATAAGCCACGCCGCGCTTGTGGCACCCGACGCTTATTGGTACTCAACGCTTAAGAGGTTTTGCGTTGGTATCCGCCATGTGGCGGAAAATTGCGTTGGTGTGCGCTTGTGTAAGCGTAAGTTGCGCAGGTGTGCTTTTGTAATCAAGGAGGTTTAAATGATATTCGGTAAAACTAAATTAGAATTAAAAGTTGGTATTTTTGTTTTCATAGGCTTAGTAGTCCTGGTTATTTTTATTTTATCGATCGGCGGATTTAAGACCTGGAGTTCAGGCTATCATATAAACCTGAGCTTTAATTTTGTCAACGGAGTAAAGGTTGGCGCACCGGTGCGTTTTGCCGGAGTGGATGTGGGAGAGGTAAAGAAGGTTAAGCTGGAGTTTCTTCCGGAAGAAAACCGTTCAAATGTAAACCTGGATATTTGGGTGAGAAACATTATTAAAATTCCTTCTGATTCTTCTGTTTGGGTTAATACTTTGGGGCTATTGGGTGAAAAATATGTAGAGATAATTCCGGGCAGCGACTATTCTCATCCGCTTAAATCCCATGATTGCCTGGTGGGGGTGGATCCTCTGCCTATACATCAGATATTCAATAACGCTGAAAATATACTGCATAATTTGAACGACGGCATTGAAAAAATAAAGAATAAAGAGGGGTCTTTAGGTAAATTTATTTATGACGACGCAATGTATAATGAATTACAGGCTTTAGTGACGGATATACGCAAGAATCCCTGGAAACTGTTTTTTAAGACTAAAGAAAAGAAATGATTGTTTTAATGGGAGGGGTTAATGTTTAAGAATTTTATGAATAAAAGGATGACAAGAAGAAAAGAGTGCGATTATCTGCTCAAGTATTCTTTTATAGGCGAGGACGCTGATACGGTGTTTGGCGCCGAGGTCCGGGATATCAGCGTAAATGGTTTTGCAATTGAGAGTAAGGATGTAATTAAAATAGGCACGGCTATCCAGGGTGAGCTGCCCTTTCCGTTTTTAGAAACTCCCATAAAATTTATCGGCAAGGTAGTCCGGTCTCAGAGATCAGATAATGAGAAATATGTCTATGGAATTTCATTTGATGAGATAGACAAAAACGGCCAGGAAAAAATAGGAACATATGTTGAGAAAATAGATTTAGACGCCCTTTTGGCCAGTGCGATTAGGAGAGGGGCCTCTAGCGTGCATTTAGCAGTGGGATGTATGCCTGTTTGTAGGATTGATGGCAAGGTTTTACATATGGATGTGGTGCCTATTTTGGCAGAGGATATAGAAAGAATGGTTTTTTCCATTATAAGCGAAAAACAAAAAACCGATCTTTATAAAGATCTCGAGTTAGATTTCGCTTATACCTTGCCTCAGGAAAGCCGGCGCTTTAGAATGAATGTCTTCTTTGATAAAGGGCATCTTGCGCTTGTGGCTAAGATTATCGGCAGTGAAATAAAATCATTCGATGAATTGGGTTTGCCGTCTATCCTGCATAGTATTGTGAACAAGGGGAATGGCCTGGTTATTGTTTCCGGTCCGGTGGACAGCGGTAAGTCCACGACCTTGGCCTCAATCATTGAAAGCATTAACAGGAAAAGGGAGAGTGTGATTATTAGTATTGAGAATCCAATTGAATATATATATGCAAGTAAAAACAGCCTGATCTGTCAGCGGGATGTTGGTTTAGATACTTTATCTTTTTCCGATGCCATTAGAAGCACCTTGCGTCAGGATGCCGATATTGTTTTAATGGGAGAGATGAGGGATCTAGATTCTATCTCTCAGGCAATTACTGCTGCCGAGGAAGGACAGTTGGTATTTTCTACGTTGCACACGACCAGTACCATTGAATGTATCAATAGGTTAATTGATATTTTTCCCGTTGAACAGCAAATGCAGATACGCATTCAGTTAGCTACATGTTTGGAATGCATTATCTGCCAGCATCTCCTTCCGCGAGCTGACGGAAAAGGAAGAGTCCTGGCAACGGAGGTATTGATGTTTACCCCGGCAATAAGGAATCTTATCAGAAAAGCGCGTACCGAACAGATTTATAGCTATTTAGAGTCAGGGGCGGAGTTTGGCATGCATACAATGGACAGTTCCCTGATGGATTTATTCAGGCGCGGATTAATTACCAAAGATACAGCCGGCGCCTTTGTTACTAAAAAAGAGGTCTTCGGGTTTCTTTAAAAATTAATGAAAACCAAATCAATATTTAGTTGCGCCAGTTGCGGGTATCAGTCACCAAAATGGCTAGGTCGGTGCCCGGATTGCAATAGCTGGAATTCTTTTAGTGAAGAGGTTTATACCCCTCCTTCTTCCGGGGGCAGGGATAGAGTATCTTTGTATAAAGACGGGCCGGTGCTTTTAAAAGATGTAGTAGCCAGGGATGAGGATAGGTTAAAGACCAATATCCGCGAGCTGGACCGGGTTTTAGGCGGCGGGATCGTTAAGGGATCCGTGATTTTAATCGGAGGAGATCCCGGGGTAGGGAAATCCACGATTTCTCTGCAGGTTTCAAATCATCTGACTAAACAGGGCATAGGGGTGCTTTACGTAAGCGGCGAAGAATCTGTAGTGCAGACTAAGCTGCGCGCAAAGCGTTTAGGCGAATCCGGATCTGACAATTTGTATATTGTAAATCAAACGGATTTGTCTTTAATTGTTGAGTATATCAGAAAGCTTAAGCCCCAGGTCGTAGTGATTGATTCTATCCAGGTTATTTTTGATTCCGCGATCAGTTCTTCAGCCGGAAGCGTCAGCCAGGTAAGGGAGTGTGCGGGGATACTTACGCAGTTGGCCAAGACCACGGGCACCTCAATTTTTATCATTGGCCATGTTACCAAAGAAGGCACCTTGGCCGGCCCGCGTGTCTTAGAACATATTGTTGATACGGTTTTGTATTTTGAGGGGGATCGTTTCGCGATATACAGGATACTTCGGGCGGTAAAGAACAGGTTTGGTTCAACCAACGAAATCGGAGTTTTTGAAATGGGCCCGGAAGGGTTGAAAGAGGTGAAAAATCCTTCGGAGATTTTTCTTTCTGAGCGGCCAAGCAATGTTTCCGGTTCAATTGTTACCTCTATATTAGAAGGGACGCGGCCTCTTTTGGTAGAGATACAATCCCTGGTTTCAAGAAGCAGTTTTGGTTATGCCAGGAGGAGGGCGCAGGGGTTTGATTTTAACCGGTTATCTTTGCTAGTAGCGGTTTTAGAAAAACGCATGGGTTTGGCGCTTGAAGCAGAAGACATTTTTATCAATGTGGCGGGAGGGATAAAAATAGAAGATCCGGCGGCGGATTTGGCGGTCTGCGCGGTGATTGCCTCCAGTTTCCGGGAGCAGGTGGTTATGCCTCAAGCTGTGGTTTTAGGGGAGGTGGGGCTTAGCGGAGAGATCAGAAGCATCTCTCAAGTACTCACGCGTATCAATGAGGCAGAAAAGCTAGGTTTTAAACATTGTATATTACCCAAGAATAGCTGTAAAAACTTAAAACTTAATAAATCAGACATGGAAATTATTCCTGTTTCTACTTTAAAAGAAGCTTTGGATATTATCTTAGGTTTATCTGTTAAGCAGCAGGGCACCCCGCGCTAATTGGAATTGCGCGGGTATGCCCTTCTGGGCAAGGAGGCAAGAAGATGAATTTATTATTAGTACGGATTTTATTTATCTTAAGCGGCATGGTTATCGGTTATCAGACAGCATCCTCAAACGGGACTGGTTTTATTGGTATGTTAATCGGGGGTTTAGTGGCGTTAGTGTTGATTATTTTAGAAGCAGGCTTGCGCAAGGTTTCGGTAAGTGGTTTATCCAGCGCCGTGTTCGGGTTGATCCTGGGTTTGATTATGGCAAAGCTTGCCGGAGACGCCTTTAGTCTCTTCTATACTGATCCTGCTACTCTTTCTATGATCAGGGTGACCTTGACTTTGACTTTTTGTTATCTGGGTGTGGTTGTGGCCTTACGCGGTAAAGATGAATTTAACATTATTATCCCTTACGTACGCCTGCGCCGGCAGGATCAGTCCGGTGATGTGATTCTTTTGGATACCAGCGTGATTATTGACGGCCGGATTGTTGATATTTGTAAAACGCGTTTCTTAGGGGGAAAAGTTATCATCCCTAAATTTGTGCTCAGAGAGTTACAGCAGATTGCCGATTCCACTGATCCGATTAAGCGCCAAAGAGGCAGGCGTGGTTTAGAGATACTTAATACTATCCAAAAAGAATCAGGAATGGATATAACCATCCACGAGCAGGATTTTTCTGAAACCTCGGAAGTTGACGCAAAGTTAGTTATGTTAGCCAAGCTGCTTGAGGCCAAGATCCTTACTGTAGATTTTAATTTGAACCGCGTAGCCAGTATTCAGGGGATCAAGGTTTTGAATATTAATGAATTAGCCAATGCCTTAAAACCCGTAGTCTTTCCCGGGGAAGAGATGCACATCAAACTGATTAAGGAGGGGAAGGAGCATAATCAGGCGGTGGGATATCTTGATGACGGGACAATGGTAGTAGTTGAGGATGCGCGCCGGTTACTCGGCCAGGATGCAAAGGTTGTAGTGACTTCTGTCCTGCAGACTCAGGCCGGCAGGATGATTTTTACTAAAATTGAGAAATAATGCTTAGCGCGATTATCTTGGCAGCTGGAAAAGGCAAGCGGCTTAATGCCGCAGTACCTAAGCCTCTAGTAAAAATAGGAAGTAGGCCGGCGATAATTCATTCCCTTGACAGTTTAAACAAGCATCCGGATATAGGCGAAATTATTGTAGTGCTTAGCTTGACTAATCAGGGCAGGATAATCAAGGTTATAAAAGGCCATTCTTTCGAAAAAATAAAAGCCTTTGTTTTAGGCGGCAGGCGCAGACAGGATTCGGTTTATAACGGCCTTAAGGCAGTCAGCAAAAACAGTGATTGGGTATTAATTCATGATTCCGCGCGGCCGTTTATTGACAGTAAATCTATTACAAAAGTTATTTCAGCGGCAAAAAATAACGGCGCTGCCCTGTTGGCAGTAAGGCCAAAGGCAACTATAAAGTTTTCCCGTACAGGCAGTATAGTTACTGAGACTTTAAATAGAGATAAGCTTTGGGAGGCGCAGACTCCTCAAGTGTTTAAGAAAAGCCTTCTTCTTGAGGCGTATAAGAAATACTCTAAAAGCAATGTTACCGATGATGCTTCTTTGGTTGAGAAAATGGGCAAAAGGGTAAGAATTGTCGAAGGCGATTATGGGAATATCAAGATTACTACGGCTGAGGATTTGTTGCTCGCGGGGTTAATTATTAAAAGGAAAATTCATGCAATATAAAACCGGTATAGGTTATGATATCCACCGTTTGGTAGCGGGTAGAGACTTATTATTAGGCGGTGTAAAGATACCTTATGAAAAAGGTCTCTTGGGGCATTCTGATGGGGATGTATTAATTCACGCGCTTTGTGATGCCTTACTAGGAGCCTTGGCGCTAGGGGATATCGGAGAGCATTTTCCTGATACTGATCCAAAATATAAGGGGATTGCCAGCAGTAAATTGTTAAAGGTAGTTAAGGAGCTTGTCGATAGCAATGGCTATAAGATTAATAATCTTGACGCGGTAGTTATTGCCCAGGCGCCTGCACTTACGCCTTTTAAGAAGGTAATAAAACAAAAGCTTTGTACATTAATGAATATTCAGGAAGATATTTTGAACATAAAGGCAAAAACAAACGAAGGTTTAGGCGCTGTGGGCAATAATGAAGCAATTGCCTGCTACGCGGTAGCTTCTTTAGTTAAGGTTTAAACTGGGAACTTGCAGGAGGTAATTATGGTTTACGCGATAAATATAATAATAATATTGGCGATAATTTTTGTAGTTAAATTTACGCTTATTTCTATTTTTTTCTATTCAGATATAAGGGCAGCACAGAAAAGGGATCCCGCGGCAAAAAGCTTTTTTGAAATAATTCTGCTTTATCAGGGATTGCACGCTTTAATATATTACCGTATTGCGCATGGATTTTATAAGATTCATTTATTTTTTCTTGCCCGGGCTATCTCGCAGTTGGCCCGCTTTGTAACAGGAATTGAGATTCATCCTGGAGCTAGGATTGGCAAGCGTTTCTTTGTTGACCATGGTATGGGAGTAGTTATCGGAGAAACAGCGGTTATCGGAGACGATGTCCTGCTTTATCAAGGCTCGACCTTGGGAGGCACCGGGATTGTTAAGGGTAAACGCCACCCAACCATCGGCAATAATGTCGTTGTCGGAGCTGGAGCAAAAGTTTTAGGCAATATTACTATCGGGGACAATTCATATATTGGCGCAAACGCGGTAGTGGTTAAGGATGTGCCGCCGAATTCCACGGTAGTGGGTGTTCCCGGCAGGATTACTAAACAGGACGGTAAGAAGATGGATGTAAGCTTAGACCATGTGCGTATACTGGATCCGATCATGCAGACAATTGAAGAGCTGCAGGATAGAGTTAAGGATTTAGAGAAGAAATAAGGTGTTTTTCCATGCCTATTTTTATATATAATTCCCTTTCAAGAAAAAAAGAAGAACTCATCCCCTTGAAGCCGAAAGAGATCAAGATGTACGTCTGCGGCCCTACAGTTTATGACCAGTCGCATATCGGGCATGCCCGCAGTGCGTATATATTTGATGTGATTAGAAGATACCTAATCTACAGAGGATATCAGGTTAAATTTGTCAGAAACGTAACTGATGTTGATGATAAAATTATCGATAAAGCGCAAAAAGAATTTAAGGGTGAGGATTTAAATGCGGCAGTGCAGAAAGTTTCTACTAAATATCTTGATCTTTACCATGAAGATATGAAAAGCTTAGGTATCCTGGAACCGGATGTTGAGCCTAAAGCAACTGAATATGTCAGCTCTGAGAATCCCCTGATGCAGAAATTTATAGAGCAGCTTATTGAAAAAGGCTGCGCTTATGTTTCTGAGGGTGATGTGTATTTTGATATTAAAAAAGCTAAGGGCTATGGGAAATTATCTAACCAGGCGATAGAAAAAATGGAATCCGGGGCAAGGATTGCTCTTGGTGAGAAAAAGAAGGACCCTCTGGATTTTGCTTTATGGAAATCAGCCAAAGCAGGAGAGCCTGCCTGGAATAGTCCTTGGGGGAAGGGGAGGCCGGGTTGGCATATTGAGTGTTCGGTAATGAGCTCTGATATTTTAGGGGATGAATTTGATATTCACGGCGGCGGAATTGATCTGATTTTTCCTCATCATGAGAACGAGATTGCCCAGTCTGAGGGCGTAGGCAATAAATTCGCCCGTTACTGGATACATCATGGCCTGCTCACCATCAATGGCCAGAAGATGTCCAAGTCCCTGGGGAATTTTATAACGGTTAAAGACTTCCTGGGCAAATATAAGAACGCGGATTTGTTGAAGTTGTTGTTTTTATCTACGCATTATTCCCATCCGGTTGATTATACTGATGAGAAAATCCGGGAAGCTAAGCAGGCCTTAGAAAGAATCAACATCTTGCGGGATAAGCTTGATAAACCTTTAGCCGAGAAACCGGCCGGTAAGGTCCCCAAAGAACTGGAAGATGTTAAAGATAAGTTTATCAAGGCTATGGATGACGATTTTAATACTCCTCAAGCATTGGCAGTAATTTTTGATTTGATAAATATCTCTAACAAAAATATTGATGACCAGGGCTTTATTTTCTATTCTGGGTTGTTTTTAAGAGAATTAACGAATATATTGGGTATAGTTTTAGAGAAAGAAACCGGCTCCAAGGATCTTCAGACAAGTATAAATGTATTAATTAATCAGCGTAATGAAGCACGGAAGAAGAAAGATTTTAAAAGATCAGACGAAATTAGAAAAGAATTAGAAGATAAGGATATTATTTTAGAAGATACAAAAGACGGAACAACTTGGCGGAGAAAATTATAGTATTCAGCGGCTGATTTGGCTTAAGTTGTTGCGGGTGACTGCCAAGCCGAAGCCCTTGCCGCGCGCAACGAAGTGAGCACGGCGAGGTGGATTGGCAGGCAGGACCCGCAAAAGGCAAGACTCGGCAGACGCAATAACCAATTAATATGAAAAGTAAATTTATCACATTTGAAGGTTCTGAAGGTTGTGGCAAGAGCACCCAATCAGAGATGCTTTACCGCTACCTGAAATCCAAAGGCTTAAGAGCAGTCTATCTGCGTGAGCCCGGAGGAGTTCAGTTAAGCGAAAAGATCCGTGAGATCTTACTGAATCCCGAAAGCAAGATATCTCCTGAGGCAGAGACCTTGCTTTACATGGCTGCCCGCGCCCAGGTGGTAAGGGATATTATCCAACCTGCGCTGAAAGCCGGAAAAATTGTTATTTGCGACCGTTTCCTGGATTCTACTATTGCTTATCAGGGTTTTGGTTTAGGGATAGATATAGGCATGATTAAAGCTATCGGTAAATTCGCAACTTTGGGAATAAAGCCGGACCTTACTCTTTTCCTGGATTTGCCGGTAAAGAAAGGGCTTGAACATCGCCATAGCTGCAAAGACCGTATTGAACAACGTTCTTTTAAATATCATGAAATGGTAAGAAGGGGCTATCTTAGTCTTGCCAGGCTTGAGCCGAAGCGAATCAAAATAGTCAAGGTGCAGGTGGATAAATTAACTACTCAAGATAACATTAGAAAGTTAGCCGATGCGCTTTAGCGATATCCTGGGGCATGAGAAACCGTTAAATATAATAAACGCCTATATAGAAAAATCCTGTTTTTCCGGTGGACATATTTTTAGCGGTCCGGAGGGGGTCGGCAAGAAGACGGTGGCAAAAATCATCGCCCAGAAACTGAACTGCACAGCTTTAAGCGAGAAGCCATGCGGTAGTTGCAGCTCATGTTTAAAGATGGAAAAACTACAGCATCCTGATTTGCATATTATTGAGAGCGATGCCTCACAAATTAAGATTGAGGATATCCGCAGCCTGCAGCGGGAAGCGAGTTTTCGTCCGTACGAGGGCGTAATCAAGGTTTTTATTATTAATGACGCGCATAGGCTTAACCCTGAGGCGGCAAATTCTTTGCTTAAAATTTTGGAGGAGCCTCCTAAGGACAGCTTGATTATCTTGGTTACACATAAGCCGCAAAAGATCTTTAAGACCGTACTTTCACGTTGCAAGGTTATAAGATTTTCTCCTTTGGCAGTAGCTGCGCTGGAGGATGTTTTAATTAAAGATTATTTTGTTGAGCGGCTCTCCGCTCATTTTCTTAGTTTTTATTCCGAGGGGAGATTGGGCCTGGCCCTTAGGCTAAAGGATTCTAAGATATTCGAGGAGAAGAACAGGATATTTGATTCTTTCGTGCTTTCCGATAAACCGCTTGATCGTAATTTGACAGGCCAGAGCAAAGAACAGCTACGTAGTTTTTTAAACATCCTGGCTTCCTGGTTCAGGGATATATATTTGCTTAAGGCAGGCATGCCGGATAGAGAGCTGATACATTTAGACCGGCAAAATGATTTAATAAGGCTAAAACAGGAGTTTTCTTTTAAGCAGCTTGATGGCGTATTAAACGCGATTTCGGAAAGCATGTTTTATTTAGAAAGTAATATTAACAGCAAATTACTTATGCATAACTTAGGAGCTCAGCTATGGAAGGCATGATTTTAGTGCAACTTAAGAATTCCGGACAGATACAGTTTTATCAGCCCGGAAATTTGACTTTAAAGGTTGGTGATTGTGTAATTGTAGAGCATGATAGGGGCTTGGATTATGGATGCGTTATTCTTCCGGGTCAGGCGCATTGTTGCGCTGAAAGCAACCCTAAAGAGCCGCCGAAGAAAATAATCCGCCTGGCTAGGGAGAGTGACCTAAAACAGGTAGAAGATAATTGTATAAAAGCCAGGGAGGCTTATAGCGCCTGCGAAAAGAAAATCGCTGAGCATAAACTGGATATGAAACTGGTTAAGGCAGAGTATTCTTTTGACCGTTCCAAGATCTTGTTTTATTTTACTTCCGACGGGCGTGTGGATTTCCGTAATCTGGTTAAAGATTTAGCCAAGATATTTAAGGCGCGTATTGAATTAAGGCAGATCGGAGTAAGGGATGAGGCCAGGCTTTTTGGCGGATATGGCTCATGCGGACGTGAGCTTTGCTGTAAAAGGTTCCTGAAAGATTTTGAACCGGTAACTATAAAGATGGCCAAAGAAGAGGGCTTATCGCTTAACCCTCCAAAAATATCCGGTTTGTGCGGCCGGCTGATGTGCTGTCTTTCTTATGAATATGAAACTTATAAGCTGCTTTCAAAAGGGCTGCCTCGGGAAGGCGAACATTTAAATACAGTTCAGGGTAAGGGAAAGGTTATTAATGTTAATGTTTTTAAGCGCGCGGTTACCGTCCAGCTTGAAGAGGGCGGATTTTTAGAGGTCAGCTACAAGGAAAAAGAACATGGCAAATAAATTTTATATTACTACTCCTATCTATTATGTGAATGCCTCTCCGCATATTGGGCATTCTTATACTACTATTGCAGCGGATGTTTTAAGCAGGTTTAAGCGCCGCGTTTTAGGTAAAGAGAATGTTCGTTTCCTTACCGGTACTGATGAGCACGGACAAAAGATCCAGAAGGCAGCCGATGCCGCTAAACTCTCTGCGCAGGATTTTGTAGATAAAACAAGCCTGCAATTTAGGAACCTCTGGAAATCTTTGGGGGTTTCTTACGATGATTTCATCCGTACAACTGAAGAGCGCCATGTTAAAGTCGTACAGAAAGTCCTTGAGATCCTTTTTAAAAAAGGGGATATTTATGAAGGCAAATATGAGGGGTTATATTGTACCCCCTGCGAAACATTCTGGCTTGAGTCGCAGGCAATAGGCGGCCTATGCCCGGATTGCAAGAGGCCGGTTGAGCGTATTGTTGAGAGCAACTATTTTTTTAAATTATCAAAATATCAGGATTGGCTTCTAGGGTTTCTTAAAAAACATCTGGATTTTATCAAACCCGCCAGCCGTTATGAAGAGACCTTAAGATTTCTGGAATTAAATAAATTAAATGATTTGTGTATTTCGCGGCCTAAGGAGAGGCTTAATTGGGGTATACCTTTGCCTTTTGCTCCGGAACATGTAACGTATGTTTGGTTTGATGCCCTGATTAATTATATTAGCGCAGTTGGTGAATTTGATAGCCAGGATAATTATCAGTCTAAGTGGTGGCCGGCAGAATTACATCTGATGGCCAAGGATATTTTAAGACAGCATACAGTTTATTGGCCGATTATGTTGCATGCTTTAAACATAGATCTCCCCAAAGCAGTGTTTGCGCATGGCTGGTGGATGATTAATGAAGATAAAATGTCAAAATCACGCGGTAATGTGGTTAACCCGCTTGAGATGATAGAGAAATATGGCCTGGATGCCTATAGGTATTTTCTTCTCCGGGATGTGCCGTTTGGTTTGGACGGAAATTTCTCAGAAGAGGGGATAATTAAGCGTTACAATAGCGATCTGGCAAATGACCTGGGGAACTTAGTTTATCGTACCTTGACTATGGTTGAGAAGTATTTTGATGGCAATATTCCGGATGTGGATTTTAATAAACTTAAAAATGACCAGAAGGTCACTAATATTCTAGCTAAAATCCAGCATTTGGATTTGAGAGTTTATTCAGCTTTGGATGATCAGGATTTTAGTTTGGCTTTGGAAGCTATCTGGGAATTGATTGCTATGGCTAATAAGCATGTTGAAGAAATCAAACCCTGGAATCTTGCCAAAGAGAATAAGCAGGAAGAGTTGAAAGAATTTATTCGTTTATTAATTGATGTTATCAGAGCAGTATCCAGAGAGCTGGAGATTTTTATTCCTCAGACTGCCCTATCGATTCAGGAACAGTTTGGTGAGGACAGAATAAAAAAAGGCAATCCTTTATTTCCTCGTATTGAAACCAATAAGAAGTAATTCCATATCCTATGTTAGTTGATACCCACTGCCATCTTGATTTTTCACAGTTTGATCCGGACCGCGATGCAGTTATACAGCGCGCCGGAGAGGCAGGGATTAGCTACTTTGTAAATATCGGAGCAACTTTAGATTCTTCAAGCGCCGCTTGTGATTTGGCCGCAAAATATGCGCAAGTTTATGCCGGTGTGGGTGTGCACCCGCATGACGCGGATAGCTTTAATCAGGAAGCAGAAGATAAGCTAAGGGAATTGGCTTTAAGGAATAAAGTTGTGGCTATTGGAGAAACTGGCCTTGATTATTACCGTAATTTATCCTCCGAAGAACATCAATTACATGCCTTTAGCAGGCAGATCAAGTTAGCTAAAGATTTAAATCTGCCCCTGGTAATACATAGCCGTCAGGCAGACGAACAGGTTATACAGGTTTTAAAAGACGCTATGCCTATCCGGGCGGTAATACACTGTTTTTCCGGTGACGAAAGCTTCTTAAAGGAATGTTTAGGTTCAGGTTTTTTTATTTCTTTTACCTGCAATATTACCTATAAAAATGCTCAGGGCTTAAGGGATATGATTAAGCTTACCCCGCTTGATAAATTAATGCTTGAAACTGACGCGCCTTATTTATCTCCCGATGGATTTCGCGGAAAACGTAATGAGCCGATGCAGATAAAATTGTTGGCTGAAGCAGTTAGTTTGATAAAAGGAGCCAGTGTTGAGGAGATCGCGGATAAAACAACCAAAAACGCCAAAGAGTTTTTTAATTTAAGATGAACGCGAAGATTTCCGTAGTTAAGTGTAATAGTTATGAGCCGCATGCCGTAGAACAGGCAGTCAGGAAGACAGTTGATCTTTTAGGCGGGATAACCTGTTTTGTTAAGCCAGGCTCCCGCGTGTTGGTTAAGCCGAACTTGTTAATGTCTAAAGAACCCGAATACGCGATTACTACACACCCGCAGGTGGTTCGTTCGGTGATCCGTATTTTGAAGGAGATTAATTGCCGGGTTATTATCGGAGACGGCCCGAGCGTCTGGGATAGGTATATAGATAATCTGGATGAGGTTTATGAGATTACTGGTATAAAAAAGATTGCGTTTGATGAAGGGGCTAAGCTGGTTAAATTTGATAAGCGTAGAATGCGCGATAAGTTCCCGCTTACTACCTGGCTGGATGAATGCGATTATTTGGTTAATCTGCCTAAATTTAAGACTCACGAGCTTACTTTAATTACGGGGGCGATTAAAAATCTTTTTGGTTTGGTTTCAGGCACCTATAAAACCGAGTTGCATAAAAATTATTTTAAGCCGTCTGAATTTTCAAAGATACTTGTGGATATCTATCAGGAGGCAAAGCCCGCATTAACGATTATTGACGGGATATTGGCTATGGAAGGTGACGGTCCGGGGACTAGCGGGAAGACCCGTCAACTTAATCTTTTGTTAGGCGGTTCTGATTGTGTGGCATTAGATACGGTTATGGCTAAGATAATGGGGATTAAGCATCAGGAGGTTTTGTCTACCAGGGAAGCGGCGCTGCGCGGTTTAGGAGAAGGAAAGCTTAGCAGGATTAAAATAGAGGGAGAGGATATTGATAAGTTGAATATCCGTCCGTTCATTATACCGCAGGTCTCAAAAATGGAGAATCTGCCGGATGCCTTTAAAATAATCCTTAAGTCGTTAATTAAGTATTATCCTTATTGCCTGTGCCTGAAATGCACGCGTTGTGGGCATTGTGTGGATATTTGTCCGAAAAAATGTATCACACTTAGTAAGAAGGGTATAGTTTTTAATTATAAAGAATGCATCGCCTGTTTCTGTTGCCAAGAGGCTTGTCCGTCGGCAGCAATATCAGTAAAGAAAAGTTTGTTGGCCAAGCTTATAGGATTATAAGATTAGCGTATGGCTTGGCTTGTTTCTAAGCAGGGCGTTTGCAGGCCGAGCGGGCAAGGTTACCCTGCTATATGCGAAGTAGGTAGAGCGAGGCCGAAACCCGAGCGAAGTTTGACACGCCGGGTCAAACGAGCGTCCCTGCGGGAAACAAGACAAGGCAGACGCGTTAATACTATTAATAAGATGAATATTCGCACAATAGACTGGAAGAATAATAAGGTTAGGATAATTGATCAGACTAAATTACCGCAGAAATTAGTTTATCTGAACATTGATAAGATAGGGGATTTGAGCAGGGCGATTAAGATAATGCAGGTGCGCGGAGCTCCGGCTTTGGGTGCTGCCGCTGCTTTGGGGATGTATTTAGGAGTAAAGGATTATTCAGGTTCTGATTGGCCGGGATTCAACCGTAAGTTAAATACGGCGGCAAAATATATTGCCAGCTCCCGTCCGACAGCAAGGAATCTTTTTTGGGGGATTGAAAGGGTTACTACTGCGGCTTTAAAGAATAATAGAAAACCTGTTTTTAAAATCAAAAAGGCTATTCTCGAAGAGGCAGAGAAGATCATGCAGGAGGATAGTTTATCTTGCCGCAAGATTGGTTCTTACGGAGCCAAGTTGCTTAAGCGCGACAGCAAGGTTTTGACAATCTGCAATGCCGGAATATTGGCGACGATTGATTACGGCACTGCCTTGGGAGTTATTTATTCTGCCTGTGACCAGGGTAAGAAAGTTAAAGTATTTTCTTGTGAAACCCGGCCTTTGCTGCAGGGTAGCAGGTTATCTTCTTGGGAGCTTTATAAACAAGGTGTGGATGTTACGATGATCGCAGATAATACAGCGGCTTCGCTTATGGCTGAAAGAAAAGTGGATTTAGTAATTACCGGAGCAGACCGTATTGCCGCTAATGGCGATTCAGCGAATAAGATCGGGACATTAAATTTGGCAATTTTATGTAAATATCATAAAATACCTTTTTATATCGCAGCCCCAAAGAGCACATTTGATTTTAAGATAAAAAGCGGCCAAGGCATTAAGATTGAAATGCGTAATCCGGGTGAAGTTACCAGTATTTTACTTAAGAAAAGTATCGCGCCTGCCGGAGCTAAGGTAATCAACCCTGCTTTTGATGTTACTCCTCATGAGTTAATCAGCGCGATAATTACGGATAAGGGTGTTATCCGTCCGCCTTACATTAAGAATATCAGGAGAGTTCTTAGGGGGAATAAATGCATTTAAGAGAGATCGGTGAATTTGGTTTAATCAAAAGGTTTCAGAAACAAATCAAGACTGACTTTTCAGTTTTTAGGGGCAGCGGAGATGACTGCGCGGTTTTGCGCCTGAATAGCTACAGTTATCAATTATTTACCTGTGATATGATTATCGAGGGGGTAGATTTCAGGAAGGTTGATAATCTGGAAGCGGTGGGCAGAAAGGCCCTGGCCATATCTATAAGTGATATTGCCGCCTGCGGAGGCCTTCCTAGGCATGCGCTAGTATCGTTGGGCCTGCCAAAAAATATGCGAGTTCATCAAGTAGATCTTTTAGCTAAAGGGATATTCGGTTTGGCGAAAAAATATAAAATAAATATCGTTGGAGGTGATATTAGCGCTTCTACTAAATTAATTATTGATGTGAGTATGCTGGGAGAAGTACAGAAACATAAACTTTGCCTGCGCCGGGGAGCAAAATCCGGTGATATTATCATGGTAACAGGCAGCTTTGGCGGGTCAATTAAAGGTAAACATTTAAAATTTACCCCTCGATTAAAAGAAGCGCGTTTTTTAGTGGATAATTTTAAGATCAATTCTATGATCGATGTTTCCGACGGCCTGATACAGGATCTGGGGCATATATTAGAACAAAGCTCTGCGGGGGCTGTTTTATATGAAAGCCTTATTCCTTTAAGCAAGGAAGCCAGGGGGATAGAAGAGGCGCTTTGTTCAGGTGAGGAATTTGAGCTGCTTTTTACTGCTTCAAGAGACCAGGCCAGCAAGATTATCAGATGTTCAAAATACCGTTTTAAGGTAATCGGGGAGATCATGCCAGCATCATTCGGCTTAAGGTCGATTAACCAAAAGAATAATTATTCCCGGCTTAATTTTAAGTCCGGGTACAGCGCAGAGGCGCGTACCGCCCGGTCCAGTAAGGGCGGGTATAGACATTTTTAATGAAAAAACTATCTACATCGGTCAAGCAAACACTAAAAATAGGTAAGTTGCTTGCGCAAAAACTTTGCGGAGGAGAAATCATCCTTTTATCCGGCTCACTTGGCGCAGGCAAGACTGTTCTGGCTAAGGGGATAGCTCAGGGGCTGGGTATTGATAAAGATAATGTAGTCAGTCCTACATTTGTTTTTTTGCGCGTATATAAAGGGAAACATTTCTTAAACCACTTTGATTTTTACCGGGTCAGGAACCATAAGGAAATTCTGGCTTTAGGGTATGAAGAGTATTTTTACTCTGATTCCATAACGGTTATTGAATGGCCGGAGCGGTTAAAATTCCTCTTGCCAAAGGAATTCTTAAAGATTAAGCTATCTAATAAGTCCAGAAATCAGAGGATGCTTGAATTTATTGGCAGGGGACCCAGGTATAAACAGCTAGTAAAGATAATTTATGAAAATATTAGGGATTGATACTACTACTAAGTTTTTGTGCCTTGGGTTGTATGTAGACGGCAAGTTCTATGAATACAACCTTGAGACAGGCAGAAGCCTTTCTGTTTTATTGGTTCCGACTATACAGAGGGTTATCGCTGCGGCGGGATTGAAAATAGCGGATATTGATTATTTTGCCTGTGGTTTAGGGCCGGGATCTTTTACCGGCATGCGCATAGGCCTGGCTACGATAAAAGGATTAAGTGTTGTTAGAAATAAACCAGTGGTCGGAGTATCTACACTGGACATCCTGGCAGAAAATGTCCTGGTTAATAATAATTTGATTGTCCCTGCGATAGATGCCAGGAGGGGGCTTATTTACTGCAGCTCTTATAAAAGAGAACGGGGCCTATTGAAGCGTAAAAGCGAGTACCTGCTTTTAAACTTGGATGAATTTGTTAAGAAGTTTGCTAGTAACCCGATAGTTATAGGAGATGCTGCAGTCTTATATGGCGATAAGATACCTGTGCGGATAAAAGGCGCAAGTATATTGGATAAGGATTACTGGTTCCCTAAGGCGCATAATCTTATTAAACTTGCTTTAGCCAAAATAAAATCCAGACAATTTAGCTCGGCGCAAACCATCAAGCCAATTTATTTATACCCTCAAGAATGCCAGATAAAAACAAAATAGGTTACCGGCCCACCTGGGCAGAGGTTAATCTTAATAACTTAGAGCATAATTTTAAGCAAGTGAAGTCGCGCCTGCGGACACAGGTAAAAGTTTTAGTTACTGTGAAAGCCGATGCTTATGGCCATGGGTTAATTCCTGTATCTCACAGATTAGCTGTTTGCGGCGTGGATTATCTGGGGGTCGCTTCTATTGACGAAGGGATAAAATTAAGAAAAGCGCATATAAAAACGCCTATCCTTGTACTGGGATTAATTTTTAAGCGGGATATTCATTCGCTTTTTACTTTTAAGCTTACTCCTACTATTTGCGATTACGCATTAGCCAGTTCCTTAAACAGAAAAGCCAGCGCGTTAAAGAAGCCGATACGTATACATATTAAAGTAGATACCGGAATGGGCAGGATCGGAGTCGCGCATCAGGATGCCCTTGAGTTAGTGAAGAAAATCCATAAGCTTAAATCTATCATTATTGAAGGTATTTTTACGCATTTCCCCTTTGCTGACTCCGAACGTAAATTTACCGCTTTCCAGATCGGATTATTTTATAAACTGGCTGATGATTTAAAGAAAAACGGGATAACTATTCCGTTAGTGCATGCCGCTAATAGCGCTGGTTTGATTAACCATCAGGACAGCCATTTTACCATGGTTAGGCCGGGGCTGGTTATTTATGGCTTGCATCCGGTTAAACCGGACTTGAGGATAAATCTAAAACCCGTATTAAGTCTTAAGACACGTGTAGTTTTTATTAAGCAGGTCCCCGCCGGTTACGGGATAAGCTATGGCCACGCCTACGTAACTAAGCGTCCGGCTTATATTGTTACCCTGCCTGTCGGTTATGGAGACGGCTATCCGCGTAATCTTTCTAATCTCGGCCCGCTTTTAATCAGCGGAAGGAAGTTCCATATCAGCGGCAGGATTTGCATGGATCAGATCATGGTCGATGTAGGTAAATTTAAACTAAAGCTTGGCGATGAAGTAGTCCTAATAGGAAAACAGGGCAAAGAAAGAATTACCACTGAACAATTGGCAGATTTAGCCAGCACTATTCCCTATGAGATCGTCTGTGGTTTAGGCAGTCGCATCCCGCGTATTTATATCTCTTAAAAAATCATTAAGGTAGTTTTGCGATAAGATAAAGGCTGCTGGACAAAACAATTAAATGGCTCATTGATGCGGCCAGGGAAGGCATAAGTAGTCCGGATTTTCCTATAGCCAGGAATACGGCATCAAGGATATAATAAAGAAACCCCACGATAATCGAGATTCCGACAGAGGCCATGCCTGTAGCGCGCCTGCCCGCCATCAGAGAAAAAGGAATCCCTAAAAGTATAATTATCAAGCTGGTAAATGGAGCAGCAAAACGCTGGTAGAGATCCACTTTTAAATTACGGATTACGGTAGTCGCCCCGCTTTTAGAAACTCTCCAGATATAATCCTGCAACTGACGGATATCCATCAGCTCAGGTTTCTGCCTGAGGTTGGCAAAATCCCGAGGAGTTTCAGGTATTGCCATAATCTCTTCCTCAAAATAAGACGGTTCATCGATCACCTGGCCGTTACGGTCAAAATCATATGTAATGCATTGGGAGAATCTCCATAACCCGTCCACGTAAGTCCCCTTGTCTGCGACAATCTTTTTGGTAAGATTCTGGTTTTCATCATGCTCTAAAATTGTAATTCCTTCCATGGTTTTGGTATGAGGAAAGAATTTACTGATAAAAAACAACCTGTTTCTTGAACCGTACATGGAAAGGTTTAAGATTACATCGAGCCTTTTGATTTTATTGCTTTTGGAACCTTCTTCCATTTGTATTTTTATTTTCTGGTTTTCAGCCAGGGCGGCAGGAACGAGCCTGTCATTTACCCAGAACACCAACAAGCTGATCAGTAAGCCAAAGATCAGGACATTTCTGGCAATTTCAAATATGCTCAAGCCGCTGGAACGCATGGCAATTATTTCATTATTGTGATTAAGCTTGCTAAATGTATATACTGTACTCAATAGGCAGGCAAAAGGGGATACCTGCACGAACATCACCGGCAGGTATGAAAGATAATAACGCGTTAAAAGTCCCAGGGTGGCGCGGTGTTTCAATATTTCGTCTAAATTAGAAAGCAGATCAATGGTGATGTATAGAAAAAGAAAACTGAAAATACAGGAAAAGAATATATAAATAACTGATTTTAGGATATAGCGGTCTAGGATGCGCATAGTTTATGAGTTAAATAAACCCCTATACTGGCGAATATGATATTAGGTATCCAGAGGGCAAGTGCGGCAGGAAGATGCCCTTCAATCGCCAGCGCCTCAGAGCCGATAAGCAGGGGGTAGTAACAGATAATAATTAATACGGCTATACCGATGTTAATTGATTTTTCGCGTCTACGCGTAATAATTCCTAATGAAGAGCCCAAAAGCATAAATACAAAACAAGAAAAGGCCAGGGCTAACTTTTCATGGATTTTTGTAATCAGCGGAGCCGGGCTGATTCCTTCTTTTTTTAATTTTTCAGCTTCTTTCTTTAATTCCCGAATAGTCATTTCTTTATATTTTTTATCCACAACCTTGTCCTGCATCTGGCCCATATCCAGGTTCATGAAGTAAGTGCGAAAATTAAGTTTATAGAAGTTAGTGGGATTTTCCGGGTCAGGTTCGTCGCTTGTGCCGTCAATGAGTTTTAATTTTACGATATTTTTTTCCGGGATACTGATAAATTCACCTGCCTTAGCTACAATCGTACGCGTGGGTTTGTCATCTCCCTGAGGTTCATAGATGCGGATGTTATTCATGCGGTTTTTCTTTTGGTCGACATGATAGATAAAAAGGATATACCTCTGGAATGAGTCGATAAATACCCCTTCTTCAAATGCCGCGGTGGGATTTTTTATCCCCATTTCTTTTAAAGTCTTGCGGTAAGCAAAATGCGCGTAAGAAGCTGCCTGGTCATTGAAGACTACAAGCCCCAAGCTTAAGATTAGGCTGATGACTAGTAAGGGCAGGATTAATTTAAACAGGCTTACACCGCTTGAACGTATAGCAATTATTTCGTTGTCACTGGAGAGCCTGCCTAAAGCAAGTAATACTGCTATAAGCACTGATATGGGTAAGGTGTAGGTAACTATATAGGGAGTAAGGTAGATAAAAATCTGTATTACGCTGAATAAATCCACTCCTTTGTTAATTACCAGATCGGCAATACGTTTTAAATTACCGATTAAGACCATAACAAAGGTGAGTACCCCCAGCGATAGTAATAGGGGGGAGAAAAATTCTTTTAAGATATAATTACGCAGGATTTTCATTATTAGTTGGCCAGGGTCATCACGAGAATTATTCTTGCCCCGGAGTCTTTCAAAGCTTTGGCCGCCTCGCTTGAGGTGGCTCCCGTAGTCAGCACGTCGTCAATGAGCAATAGGTTTGTATCTTTAATTAATTCAGGATTATTAACCGTAAAACTCCTTTCAACATTTTTACGCCGTTCTTCAAAGGTTAATTCGGTTTGGGTCCTGGTCGGCCTGCTGCGTACTAAAACATCAGGGAGAACCTTTTTATTAAACTCTTTAGCTACCTGTTCGCTCAAGACCTGGGCCTGGTTGAATTCTCTTTCTCTCAGCCGGATTTTATGCAGTGGTACAGGGATGATAAAATCAAGATATTCAATAGGCAGGCGGTAATCTTTAATGAATTTATTCATCAGCCTGCCAAAAGGTTCCCCTAAATAGTCTTTGCCGGAATATTTAAACTCGTGAATTAGTTTTTTTATTGTCCCTGTATATGTGCAGGGGCTAAAGGCCCGGTCAAAATGAAACCTAAACTTTAAACAACTTGAGCATATGTTTTTGGCCACGCTTAATTTATCCAGGCGTCTGCCGCATGAGGCGCAGAAAGGGGGAAGGTTCTTTTCGATCTTCTCCCAACACTGGCTGCAGACTAAATCATGAGCTTTAGCCGGGTCTATCCTGTTTTTGCAGGCCAGGCAGCAATTTGGATAAATTAAATCCTTTATGCCCTTAAAGAAGCTGCGCAACATAAAGATATAATAACAATGAAAATCTGGTTTGTCAAAGTAATTGACAGTCGGGCCTATCGATAGTAAAATAATTAATCATGGAAAGCCAAACTCGAGCGCAACTCAAAGCAAGATTGCTGGATTTATTGAATAAGGAGGCCTTAAAAAGAGGTAAATTTGTGCTTTCTTCAGGCAAAGAAAGCAATTATTATCTTGATGGCCGTGTAATTACCTTAACTCCGGAAGGCGCGTATCTGGTTGCCGGTATAATATTGGATATGATTAAGCATGAGGTCTTGGATGCCATTGGCGGGCCAACCCTGGGGGCTGATCCTATCGTCGGCGCCCTGGCAGCCTTAAGTTATATTAACAAGTGCCCAATTAAGACCTTTATCGTGCGTAAACAGGCTAAAGAGCATGGGACACAAAAGCAGGTAGAAGGCCCGGCGCTTAAAAAAGGTGCGCGGGTAATTCTTGTGGATGATGTGGCGACCAGCGGCAAGGCGATCATGGAAGCTAAGCTGGCATTAGATAAGATCGGGGTAATAGCTGAGAAGGCGATTGTGATTGTTGACCGCAGCGAAGGCGCGGTTGATAACTTGGCTAAAGCGGGCTTGAAATTGGAGTCAATCTTTAAGTTAGCGGACTTCGGTCTCTAGGTAAACTTTGTGCAAAAGATAAAGATTGTAGTAATCGGCGGTGGGCCATCGGGTATGATGGCAGCGATCCGGGCTGCAGGCCTTGGCCAGGATGTAACTCTTCTTGAAAAGAAAGACTCTCTCGGTAACAAACTCCTTTTAAGCGGCAAGGGCCGCTGCAACCTTACAAATACAGAAGACCTCGAATATTTTCTGAAGCGATTCTCTAAAAACGGCGATTTTCTAAGGGATGCCTTTAAGAAATTTTTTAATCGTGAGCTTATTGATTTTTTTGAGCAGCGCGGTTTAAAAATGAAAATAGAGCGTCAGATGCGTGTTTTCCCTCAGAGCGATCGTTCTGCGAGTATTCTTGATATCCTGAAGAAAGAGCTTGTAAAATCAGGGGTACAGGTTATTTATAAAGCCAAGGTAGTTAATTTACTCTTATCTGCTGGCAAAGTTAAAGCTGTGCGCTTAGAGAATGGTGTGAATATTGCTTGTGATCGGATAATCTTTGCTTCGGGAGGAGCCAGCTATAGCTTTACCGGCTCTGACGCTTCGGGGATAAATATTGTTCGCAGGCTTGGGCATGAAATTGTACCTTTGCGGCCAGGATTAATTCCGCTTGATGTAAAGCAGGGTTATCCTAGGAAACTAGAAGGCCTGACCTTGCGTAATATCAGGCTTAAGTTTTCCGACGGCAAGGTACAAATTGTCTCTGAAATAGGCGAGTTGATTTTTACTGCCTACGGGATATCCGGGCCGCTGGTGATTACTTTAAGCGGTAGAGTGGTGGATATGTTTTCACAAAATAAAAATGTTTTTGTTGAAATAGATTTAAAGCCGGCCTTATCTATCGAGCAGCTAGACGGCCGTCTACTTAGAGAGTTCAAGGCAAATGCCAAGAAAAGCATTAAGAACGCGCTTAAGGAATTATTGCCTTTAAGGTTAATCAAGGTTTTTATAGAGGCATCTGCGATTGACTTGCTTAAGAAATGCAGCCAGATTACGCAAGGAGAAAGAGAAAGAATAATTTCTCTGCTTAAAGGGTTTCGCATGGATATCTCCGGGGCCAGGCCTATTGAAGAGGGTATGGTTACCCGCGGTGGGGTAAGTTTAAAAGAAATAAATCCACGCACCATGGAGTCACGCCTGATTAAGGGTTTGTATTTTTGCGGAGAGATGATTGATGTGGATGCGGATACCGGAGGTTTTAACCTTCAGGCGGCATTCTCGACGGGTTATTTGGCAGGCGAAAGCGCTACGATAAGTTAACGGGTCCTGCCACGGCGCCACCCTGTTGTCCTCGCTATTCGCTGCGGTCAGCAGGGGACTCGTCGCCGTGTCACCCGTTAATTAAAATCGAGGCATATATATGAAACAGATACAAATATATTTAGCGTCCCACTCTAAGGCCCGCCGGAAGTTATTAAAAGATATGGGTCTGAAGTTTAAAGTCCTCCCGGGCAAAGTTAAAGAGGAAAGGAAAACCAGGAGAATTTCTTATATCGAGTTGGTAAAGTTGAATGCACTGAGGAAGGCTAAAGATGTTGCCTCAAGAGTAAAGAGCGGAGTTATTATTGCTGCGGATACTATTTGCGTGCAGGGTGGTAAAATATTCGGCAAGCCGAGAAATATGCAGGATGCCCGTAGCATGCTTAAAAAATTATCAAGCCGTCAGCAGCGTCTATATACCGGCTTGGCAGTTATAAAAAAAGGCAGAGAAGGAGAAAGGCTTTTACTTGACCATGAAGAAACTAAAGTTTATATGGATAAGTTAAGCGATGCTGAGATCGCTAATTATTTTAAACAGGTTTCTCCAATGGACAAGGCGGGAAGTTTTGATATCCAGGGCAAAGGGGCTTTTTTTATTAAGAGGATAGATGGGTGTTTTTATAATGTCGTAGGGCTGCCTTTAAGAAAACTTTACCGGATTTTTCGAAAACTGGGGTTGTTTTTGATGGCCGGGGCATTTTTTGTTATAAGCGGCTGCTCAACTGAATACAACCTGGCTACCAAGCAAGAAGAAAAATATTATTACAGCACGGATAAAGAAGTACAGATGGGCCGGTCAATTGACCGGCAAGTGGAAAAACAATATAAATTTTCAGCTGACCCACTGCAGCAAAAACGCGTTGAGGATATAGGTAAAAAAATAGCCGCGGTAAGCGACCGGAAAGAAATTGATTATCATTTTCGGGTTTTGGAGGATGACCAGGTGAATGCCGTTTCTCTTCCCGGCGGTTATATTTATGTAAACAGCGGGCTATTGGAGAAGGTTTCAAATAATGATGAACTTGCCTGTGTTTTGGCGCATGAAGTAGGGCATATCGTAGCCCGGCATAGCATTAAGAAGCTACAGGCAATGCAAAGCTATACTGTTTTAAGATTATTAGTAGCGGTAGCTCCGGGTACAGGAGAAGTGGGGACTGCCGCAGATGTTGCTTTTACCCAGTTTCTTCTTGGCTATAGCCGCGAGGATGAATTGCTCGCCGATCAATTGGGGGCGCGTTATGCTAAGCTTGCAGGTTATGATCCACATGGCATGATTACTTTTTTAACCAAGCTGCAAGATATAAACCGCAGGATGCCGATTCAGGAGAAGTCTTATTATAAAACTCATCCCTATGTTCCTGACAGGATTAGGGTGGTTAAGCAGGAGATGGGGGAAGGAATAGATTTCGGTGATTACATCAATATTGAACAAAAGCCTCACGAATAAGATAATTTGGTTTATAGTTTTAGTTTTGTTGATCTTCTCTGGTATTTACGCCGGAGAGTCTTTACTAAAGTCAAATATGAAAAATGATACGGTTATTTTAAGCAAAGAAAATCTTAATAATCCTTTCGGGGTCTTGGAATTTTTACATTGGAATCACTCCTGGAATAATTATAAATATTCATCTAAGCGGGATCTGGAAAAAACCGCCTCTTTGATGCAGGAGGCAGGAGTAGGCTGGGTAAGAGTTGATTTTTTATGGAGTGATATAGAGCCTCAGGAAGGCAAGTTTGATTTTGCCAAATATGATGGCATTGTCCAGTTGCTTAAGGATAAGGGGATGCATATTCTAGGAATTTTACATTATAGTACTGATTGGGCGTCCGCGTGCGGAAAATGGAACTGCCCGCCAAAAGAAAATAAGTTTTTTATTAAGTACGCCAGCCGGGTTATCCAGCGCTATAAGGATCAGGTTAAATACTGGGAGCTTTGGAATGAGCCGGATTCTCCTACTTACTGGAAAGAGCAGGATGGCCTAAAATCTTATTGTGCTTTATTGAAGGAAGTTTATGTTGCTGCTAAACAGATTGACCCTGAATGTAAAATTTTAAACGGCGGAGTTGCCAATGGCGCCTCCAGCGTTAATCATTTATATGATAATGGGGCAAAAGATTATTTCGATATACTAAACATCCATTTCTTCCAAAACCCCCTGCATCCCGGGGCAATTAAGGCAGTGGTAAGTTATCCGAAATTAGTCTATAAGATAATGCAGCGTAATGGCGACGGGGATAAAAAGATATGGATTACCGAGATCGGCTGCCCCGGAGTAAAGAGATGGTTAAGTGTCGGTAACTGGTGGTTGGGCAAGAATCCTAGTGAGAGCAAACAAGCCAAATGGCTTAAGGATGTGTATACAGAATTATTGAAAGATGCTCATGTTGAAAAAGTATTTTGGGCTTTTTTCAGGGATACAAAAAACCACTGGAATAACGGAGTAGACTATTTCGGCCTGGTACGCTGGGGTTTTTCCCGTAAACCTTCTTTTTACGCGTATCAGGAGTGTTTCCGCAAATGGTTTTTTGAATACAGGAAAAATAGTGGTATACTTAATCCAGGGGGGTGATGCTCTTGAAGAAGAAAATAATGATTATTGACGACGAAGAGAGTTTTGCCTCAATGCTTAAGATGCGAATTGAGAACTCCGGAGATTATGAAGTTACGGTTTCCCCGGAAGCAAAAGATATAATCAGCCGCATACATGAGATCAGGCCGGATGTTATCTTATTGGATCTGCTTATGCCCGGTATTGGCGGACTGGATATTGGTGATATGCTGAATCATGACCCTATCGGCCTGACTATCCCGGTAATAGTAGTTTCAGGCCTGGATAATCCTATGGACAAGATTAAGGCTTATAAGCTTGGGATTAGCGATTACTTGGTTAAGCCTGTTGATGATCTAAAGCTGATCAAGGCAATAGAAAAAGCCATTGAATTGAAATCAGGACAATCCTGAAGTGGGAGTCCTTCTCCGTACAATTTAGTGCGGGGAGAGGGAGTTGAACCCTCAAGGGTTACCCCACACGCTTCTGAGACGTGCGCGTATGCCATTCCGCCACCCCCGCAATGCAATTAAGTATATATTAGCCTCTTTATCCTGTCAATTAGTTTAGTGTTTTGCCTTGATATAAAGGGATTGCGGCAAGGTTTTTTTGCTGTTATAATACTCCTTTCTTAGAACCTAAGCTATTGTCATACAGGGAGAAATAATGTTTTTAACTTATTTTAGGATTACTGGTATAGCCATGGCCCAGATATTTTCTTTGGGCGCATTAGGGTATATTTTTGTAAAGAAAAATATACTTTCCCACGCAGGCCTGGATGCTTTAAGCCGGCTGGTTATACAGGTCATTTTTCCGGCCTTAATCTTTACCCAGCTACTTGAGAATTTTAGTTTTAACCTTTATCCTGACTGGTGGATTTTTCCGCTCGTCAGTTTGTTAATTACTATTGCCGGTTTGATAGTGGGTTGGTTATTGCTTAAACTTTTGAAATTAAAGACGCATAAACTGCAGTTTTTAAGTTTGGTCGGTTTTCAGAACTCCGGGTATCTTCCTTTGGCAATTGTTGCGGCGATATTCTCTGGCCAGGATGCCGCCAATATGTTTATTTTTATAATATTATTTCTTTTGGGTTTTGATCTGGTGGCCTGGTCCTGCGGTATCTATATGCTTACTTATGAAAAACAGGCAAAATTCAGGATGCGCAGTATTTTTAGCCCTCCGGTGATCGCGAATTTAGCAACCCTTGCGCTTATATCGTTAGGCCTGAATAAATTTATCCCGGCTAGTGTGTTTAAGCCAATTGAAATGATCGGTAATTGTACTCTGCCATTGGCTATGTTTGTAGTCGGTGGCAATATTGCCATGGTGCAGTTAAAGAATATTGATAAAAGAGCAGTTTTTTTTCTTCTTCTGGGCAAGTTAATTATTCTTCCGGCGCTTGGAATAGCCGTAGTGCTAAGACTCGGGCTTTCTCATCTGTTGGGTTTCTTGATTATTATGCAGTTGGCTATGCCTTCGGCAACTTCCTTGTCGGTAATTATCCGGCATTACAAAAAAGAGGATGCCTTGATTAGCCAGGGGGTGTTCTTCAGTCATATTGTCAGCCTCTTGACTATCCCCTTATTTTTGAGTTTGTATTTATCTATGGCTGTGCTAAAATGAGTAAATCTATCCTTACTAACCGCAAAGCTTACAGGGATTATGAAGTTCTTGAGACTTTAGAGTGTGGTATTGAACTAAAGGGCTCTGAAGTAAAATCTTTACGCGCGGGGAAGATTAATTTAAACGATAGTTTTGCCCGTATTGAGAAACTAGAGGCTTTTTTATATAACGCACACATCAGCCATTATACAGAAGCCAGCTATCTGAATGTCGACACGGATAGGATACGCAGGCTTCTTCTACACAAGAAGCAGATTGAAAGGATTGCCGGTAAACTTGCCCAGAAAGGCCTGACCTTAATACCGCTTAAGGTTTATTTCAATGACCGGGGTTTTGTAAAGCTGGAGCTTGGGCTTTGTAAGGGTAAAAAACTTTACGATAAACGAGAAAGTATCAAGCGCAGAGAAACAGATCTTGAGATGCGCCGTGCAGTGAAGAACAGAAGATAGCAGGGGGTGAAAGGGTTCGACTTAAGATATGTCGGATAAAAGCAGCATGCCGCGGAGGTAAGGTTAGCCGCGTTAACAACTCCTTACACAATTTAAACGCAAACACGCAAGTGTCACGTTTAGGAACATTTGTCACGCCGTCATTTACGGCAAGACCTATGTTCGTACCAGCCTTCGGGCTTAATTAAGTCCGAAGCCTCTAACCGTCCTGCCTACGGGATGGATTAGGGCCTAAGTAGGCTAGTTCCGGCGGTTAGCCTTTGAAGCCGGGGCGAAATTAAAAAGGCTGCGCTTTGCAAATCCTGCCCCGCGGGAGTTGCAAAGGTAAGTTTAAAATGCGGGGCTAAGCATGTAGCGGCTTCTATGCGATTACTTAAGGACGGCGGTTCAATTCCGCCCACCTCCACCATATAACTTATGTTTACTAGAAAAATATATATTTCATATTTTATTTTGTTAGTCTTATTGCTTTCCGGTTGCGCTACTGTTGCGCCCCAGGTTACTATTCCGGCTTATTCTATAAATGGCGTGACTTATTATCCGCTGGTTAGTTTATGCGATTTGCGCGGAGTAGATATAAAATATGATACGCTTATACGTACTGCTTATTTAAGCAAGGATTCTAAATATGTAAATTTGCGCGCCGGGGATGCTCTGGTTTTAGTTAACGATAGCATTATGCATCTAAAATCACCCATAGATATCTATCAAGGCACGCTTGTCGTTCCTAAGCAATTTAAGGAACAGATATTTGATATACTGTTCCCGCAAGTTATTTCAACGCATCGCCGCCAGAGCCGGGGGAAAATAAATTTAAATAAGGTGGTCATTGATGCAGGGCATGGAGGCAACGATCCCGGGGCCATAGGAAAAAATAGTTTAAGGGAGAAGGATGTAAATCTTGATATAGCCCGGAGATTAAGCGATCTTTTAAGGGCGGAAGGGGTGCGTACGGTGCTCACCCGTTCAAATGACAGGTTTATTCCCCTTTCCACACGGGTAAATATTGCAAATAAATCAGGCGCGGATTTGTTTATTAGCCTTCATTCTAATGCTAACCGTTCGCGCTCTTTGAGCGGTTTTGAAGTTTATTATGTCGCTCCCAGTATAAGTGATTCCAAGCGCGCATCTATGACAGCAAGGAGCGCATCGTTGCATTTAAAGAACGCTGTGTTTGCCAGCAACTCCCAGGATTTACAGGCGATTATCTGGGATATGATTTATACAAACAGCCGGGCGGAATCAATAGGATTGGCTCATTCTTTATGCAAGGTTATGGATGCCAGTATTGATGCCAATATACTGGGGGTAAAAGGCGCGCGTTTTCAGGTACTGAAAGGGGTAAGGACCCCGGGGATATTAATTGAAGTTGGTTTTGTCTCCAATCTAAGCGAAGAAAGATTATTAAGGAGCAGCACCTACCGTCAGAGATTAGCCGAAGGTATATTAGAGGGGATCAGGGAATATTCGCAGGATATGGCTTTAGTGGAGGTATCGTCGAGATGAAATCTATCGGTGTTTTTGATTCCGGTGTCGGGGGCCTGACAGTAGTTAAGGAATTGATCCGCCAGCTGCCCAATGAAAACATAGTTTATTTCGGCGATACGGCCCGCGTCCCTTACGGGATTAAATCGCGTGAAACAGTCATCCGTTTTTCCATTGAGAATATTTTATTTTTATTAAAACAGGATGTTAAGCTTATTTGCGTTGCCTGTAATACCGCTTCCAGCTTTGCCCTTCCGGTAATAAAGAATTATTTCCGCGCCCCGATTATCGGCGTGATTACTCCCGGCGTAAGGGAGGCGGTTTATGCTTCGCAAAACAGGCGCATTGGCGTAATTGGAACCAAGGGGACGATTAAAAGCCGCACATATGAAATAGAGATTAAGCAACTTGATCCTAAAGCTAAAGTGATTACAGCTTCTTGTCCTTTATTTGTCCCTTTTGTTGAAGAGGGTTGGCTTTCCGGAGAGGTTGTCTTAAATGTGGTAAGGAGTTATTTAAAACCGCTTAAAGCCGCAGGTGTGGATACGGTAATTTTAGGTTGTACGCATTATCCTTTACTTAAGCCGGTAATTCAGCAGGTCTTGGGCAAAGATGTTATTTTAATTGATTCCGCCAAACAGGTAGCTTGTGAAGTGAAAAAGATTTTAGCCAGCGAAGACTTGCTTAACCGCGGTAAAGGCGGCACACATAAGTTTTATGTTAGCGATAATCCGGAGTGGTTTAGCGGTTTAGCGCAGAGATTCCTGGGCAGGCAATTAAGGAACGTGAAGAAGGTGAACAATGTATAGTCTAAAAGTAGAAGGCACATTTAGCTCCGCGCATAATTTGAGAGGCTACAAAGGCAAGTGCGAGGATCTCCACGGCCATAATTGGCGCGTTGAGATTTCTGTAAAATCGAAAGATTTGGATCATATCGGAATGGTTTTAGATTTTAAATATCTGAAAAATAAATTAAACGTTGTGCTTGAAAAGATGGACCATAAATATTTAAATAAACTGATTTTTTTTAAAAAGATAAACCCGACCTCCGAGAATATCGCAAAATATATTTATAATGAACTTAAAACCCGGATCGCTTTGCTTAAGAGCGTAACTGTCTGGGAGAACAGTACGAGCAGCGCTACATATGAAGAGTAGAGGAGTTAAGCAGGCGGTAGTTCTTTTGTCCGGAGGCCTTGATTCAGCAACAGTTCTGTATCTTGCTAAAGCAAGAGGATATCTTTGCCGTTGTTTGATCTTTGATTACGGCCAACTGCATAAAAAAGAGATCAATCAAGCTGTGAAAATAGCTAAGGCAGCCGGGTGCGCTTATAAAATTTTAAAGATAGATTTTCCTTGGAAAGGGTCTGCTCTTTTAGATCAGAAAATAAAGGTTCCTGAAAAAATTAGCGGGGGCATCCCGGCTACTTATGTGCCGTCGCGCAATATTATTTTCTTGAGTTTTGCCGCTTCGTTTGCCGAGACAATAAAGGCACAGGCGATTTTTATCGGAGCGCATGCCCAGGATTATTCCGGTTATCCGGATTGCCGGCCGGAGTTTTTCACAGCTTTTAGCAAAATGGTCAAGGCTGGTACCTACGGAGGTTTTAAAATTCTTTCGCCGTTGTTGCGTAAGAATAAATCGCAGATTATTCTTTTGGGTCAGAAGTTTGGTGTGCCGTTTGAATTAACCTGGTCATGTTACCGCGGGGCAAAAACTCCTTGCGCAAAATGCGACAGTTGTTATTACCGCGCCAAAGGTTTTAAAGAGGCGGGCTTGGTTGACCCGTTGATTAAGAAATGAAAGCAAAAATTGTGGAAGTTTTTGACAGTGTGCAGGGAGAAGGCCTGTATTTGGGCGAGAAGCAGATCTTTGTGCGTTTTCATGACTGCAATTTAAAATGCAGTTTCTGCGATACCAAGCCGGATAGATTTATGGAGTATGAACCTCAAGAATTGTTTGCCGAGATCAAGCTTTACCGCGATAAGTATCATTCCATTTCTTTTACCGGCGGGGAGCCGCTTTTATGCAAAGATTTCTTAAAAGAAATATTGCAACTTACTGCCAAGCATGGCCATAGGCATTACCTGGAGACAAACGGTACCCTGGCTTCTGAACTGGAAGAACTTATTGAGCATATAGATATAGTGGCGATGGATTTAAAGTTTCCCAGCTCAACCGGTATGGGAGAGCTCTGGGATAAGCACAAGAATTTCTTAAAAGTTGCCCGTCGGAAAGAGGTGTTTTTAAAAGCGATTATTTGTCAGGGGACTAGTGAAGAGGATTTAAGGCAGGCGCTTGAGCTGATTAAAGAGGTAAATCCGGTGAGTATTTTAATTTTACAGCCGAATAGTAATGAGAATCATGGGGCTTTGAATGAAAAATTGTCTAAATTTAAAAAGATTTGCAGTCAGGAAAGGGTTACTGCCTGCGTTATACCGCAGATACATAAAATAGTAGGAGTAAGATGATGAAGAAGTCCAGCTACGAAGGCCTGCAAAAGAATGTCAGGGCATTAAAGACTCCTGAAATCGAGGTTTGGCAGAATCAGTATGCGGATAAAGTTTATACGATTAACCTGGATATACCGGAGTTTACCTGTATTTGCCCAAAAACAGGCTTGCCGGATTTTGCAGTTATCCGTCTTGAGTATTCTCCGTCTAAATTCTGCGTGGAGCTAAAATCTTTTAAGATGTATACGATAGCTTATCGCAATGTCGGGATATTCCATGAGCATTTGATTAATAAGATGCTTGAGGATTTTGTAAAATCAGTCAAGCCGCGCTGGGCCAGAATTCAAGGTATTTTTAATCCCCGCGGAGGTATTACAACAACCGTATCCCGGGAGTACAAGACTAAATGATGAGAAGAATAGAGGCAGCAAAAATAACCCAGGTTGTCAGGAGGCTAGTTAAGCGAGCCAGTTTTTTCTTGCGCAGTGATGTTTTATCTGCCCTACGCAACTCTTATATAACTGAGAAGAATAGGCGGGCAAAGAAAATTCTTAAGGCAATACTGGATAACGCTGCTTATGCCAGAAAACAAAAGCTGGCTATTTGTCAGGATACTGGCCTGCCGGTTGTGTTCATTCAAATTGGACAAGATGTTGTAGTTCGCGGAGATTTAAAGGCAGCAATAAATAAAGGCGTGGAACAAGGATATAAAGGATATTACCTGAGAAATTCTATTGTTAGTGACCCGTTAAAAAGAGGAAAGTCGAAATTTTCTCCTTGTATAATGCATATGGATATAGTAAGGGGAGATAAAATTAAACTAATCCTGTTACCCAAAGGTTTTGGCTGTGAAAATAAATCGCAATTAAAGATGTTTAAGCCTACGGCAAGTATTGAAGAGATCAAGGAGTTTATTGTTAACGTAGTAAGGGACGCCGGGCCTGATGCTTGTCCGCCGTATGTTATAGGCGTAGGTATTGGAGGGACAGCAGATTATTCCGGCATCATGGCAAAAAAAGCTTTACTGCGCAAGATTTCGTCTAAGAATTCGAAACTGGAAAATGATTTATTGAGACAAATAAATAAAACCGGAATCGGGCCGATGGGCTTAGGTGGTATAAATACTGCTTTGGCAGTTCATCTTCAAACACATCCTACGCATATTGCAGGACTGCCGGTTAGCGTAAATATCAGTTGTCATGCCTTAAGAAGCGCGTCAGTAACCTTATGAAGAAAATAAATACCCCTTTAGGTTTAAATGTAATTAAATCCTTGAGAGCTGGCCAGGAGTTTCTTTTAAACGGGACAATTTATACTGCCCGGGATCAGGCGCATAAAAGATTTACTCAAGCGATTAAGGCCGGCAAGATTCTGCCCATTGAACTTAAGGGCGCGGTTATCTATTATTGCGGGCCGACACAAACCCCGAAGGCCCAAATAATTGGTTCTTGCGGCCCGACTACCAGCTCGCGTATGGATGTATTTACTCCTTTGTTGCTTGCTAAAGGATTAAAAGTGATGATTGGTAAGGGAGCCAGGTCTCAAGAAGTAAAAGCGGCGATTAAAAAATATAAGGGAATTTATTTTGTTACTTATGCCGGATGCGGAGCGCTTTTAGCCAAGTGCGTCAAGAAAGCAAAGATAGTTGCTTATGGTGATTTAGGACCGGAGGCAATTCTAAAGTTAGAAGTTGAAGATTTTCCGTTGATTGTCGCAATTGACGCTAATGGGAGGAGTATCTATGGTTAGGCTTGATGGACGCGGGCTGGATAAAATTAGAAAAGTTACTATAACCAGGAATTATATTAAATACCCCGAAGGGTCTTGCCTTATTGAATTAGGCAGCACCAAGGTAATTTGCACTGCGTCAGTTGAAGAAACTGTTCCGCCATTTTTAAGAGGCTCAGGTACAGGATGGGTTACTGCTGAGTACGGTATGCTTCCGCGTTCCTGCGGTAGCCGTATCCCACGCGGCAAGGATTCCGGCCGTACTTATGAAATCCAGCGCCTGATTGGCAGGTCACTTAGATCAGTTACTGAGATGAAATATTTAGGGGAGCGCAGTATCTGGGTTGATTGTGATGTTATCCAGGGCGACGGAGGCACGCGCACTGCTTCTATTACCGGAAGTTTTGTTGCTTTGGTGGACGCTTTACAGAAGCTTAAAAAAGAAGGGAAGATTGACCGGATACCGATTCAGGATTATATTGCCGCTACCAGCGTAGGTATCTTAAACGACAATATGATTTTGGATTTATGTTATGAGGAGGATTCTAAGGCCGAAGTAGATATGAATGTGATCATGACGGGTAAAGGCGAGTTTATCGAGGTCCAGGGAACTGCCGAGCGCAAACCTTTTTCCAAAGAAAAGATGGATGTTATGCTTGATTTAGCCAAAAAAGGAATAGAGGAGCTTTTTAGTATTCAGAGAAAACTTGTAGGGGATATCTTATCTAAATGATACAGTTGGTAGTTGCAACCCGTAATAAAAAGAAATTATCCGAAATAAAAGAGATTTTAAGAGGAATAAATTTAGATCTGTTTTCTCTTGATAGCTATAAAGATGCCCCGCAGGTATTAGAGAACGGCAGGAGTTTTCAAGAGAATGCTGTAAAGAAGGCGGTAAAGTTAGCGCGCTTTACAGGTAAATTTTGTCTGGGTGAGGATTCAGGTTTGTGTGTTGATGCCTTAGATGGCGCGCCGGGAATTTATTCTGCGCGTTTTTCAGGTCCTACTTGCCGGGTAGGCAGGGATAAAAGCGATCTGAAAAATAATCTTAAACTTTTGAATTTGCTCAAAAGTTTACCTCTTGCAAAAAGAAAGGCGCATTATGTTTGCGCTGTTGCGTTAGCTGACAAGAACGGTTTGTTGGCGGCATTAGAGGGAAGTTGTTCCGGCTTGATTGCTCTTGAGGCCAAAGGCAGCGCGGGTTTTGGTTATGATCCGTTATTTTATATTCCGAAATATAAAAAGACATTTGCCCAGCTAGGGGAAAAGATCAAGCATAAAATGAGCCACCGTTACCATGCTTTGAAGAAAGCCCGGCGGGTTATCGAGAAATATATTGAGAAGCAAGTAGTGAATTGATATACTTTATAAGTTATACGGGGCGTAGTCATCCCGCACAAATCATGCGGGATTTCGCCTCGCGAAATCTAATACGGGGCGTGGCTCAGTTTGGCTAGAGCGCTTGCTTTGGGAGCAAGAGGTCACAGGTTCAAGTCCTGTCGCCCCGACTTAAACGAGCAGATAATTTACGGAGCCAGAGGCGACGTAAATTATAGGCCGTAAGGCCGTCTGCGAGTTTAATCCTTGCGAGTAAGGACGAGCAAGGATAGATAAATGATTATTAATGCGCCTGTAGCTCAATTGGATAGAGCACCTGCCTTCTAAGCCGGTTGTTGGCCGTTCGATTCGGCCCAGGCGCATAATAATCGAAGATAGATAAAGGTTTTTATGAATAATTGGAAAAGAATCTTTATAGTAATAGTTATTTTGGTAATTTCCCTGAGTTGTTTTTATGCTTTTTTGATTGTTAAGGCAAAATTCATACTTGCGGATAAACTCAGTTCTGCTTTTGGCCGTAAAGTGAAAATAGGCCAGCTCAAGCTTAGTCCGCCGCTTAATCTGGAGTTAATGGATTTAGATGTGGAGGGTTTAATTAATATAAACTATGTCTATATTTCACCCAGCATTCCGAATCTTTTAACCGGAAGACTTGCTTTAAATAAAATAAGGATTGTAAGGCCTAAGATATCTTGCGAAAGGAGCTTGCCTCCGGCTCCTCCGGCAGCAACTGATAGCGCCGCTGTTTTAAATAAGTCAGAAGCCGAGAAACCAAAAGAAGAAACTCCCGCAGCAGCTAAAGCTAGTTTAAAGTTGGTCATCAAGAGTTTGAAAGTAAGGAGCGGGGAGATATATTTTCTTGACCACACCGCGGATTCGCGCAACGTTAAAGTAGTGATTAAAAATATAGATGTAAATTTAAATAATTTATATACCTATCCTGTCGACGTCATGGTTAATTTCAATCTAAGCGGTCGCCTGCCCTGGCAGTCAGGTGAGCCTGATGGTAAAATTTACCTTGATGGCTGGGTCAATCCTTATAAAAAGAATATGTCCGCCAATCTAAGAATTGAAGATATCGATGCTATCGCTTTCTATCCGTATTATTCTACTTGGGTGGATTTAGAGAAAGCGCGCATTGATAAAGCTAAGCTTAATTTTAGCAGTAAAATTAAGGGAGAGAATAATGATATATCTGCGCAGTGCCATTTGGAATTAGCAGATATTGTGCGTAAGGCGAGGCCTCCCGAAGAGCCGCAACAGAAGGCGGAAAGGCTTACTGACGCGGTGCTTGATATGTTTAAGGCGATGAATCAGGGGAAAGTAGTCTTGGATTTTACTTTGCATACAAAAATGGACCATCCGCAGTTTGGTTTTGAAAATATCAAATCGGCATTTGAAGGCAAGCTTATGCAGGCCAGAACTAACTCTGGGCTAAGGCCTCAAGATATGTTATTATGGCCGGGTAAAATGCTGCAAGGCGGGATTAAAAGCGGATCGGATTTAACTAAAGCCGCAGTTGATGGCGTATTTGCTTTAGGTAATGGATTAAAGAAGCTTTTTGAAGATTCAATGAACAAACAGACTTCAGAAGATTAGTTTTTATTAGATTTATGGTGGCTATAGCTCAATTGGTTAGAGCGCTAGACTGTGGCTCTGGAGGTTGCGGGTTCGATCCCCGTTAGCCACCCATAAACCTTGTATCTCATTGTAGCGCAATGAGTTACAACAACGCACCGACGGGGCAACCTGTCGGTGTTTTTTTATCTGGCGATGTCCCTAGGGTTTAGGGCGTTATTCCCGTCGGAGAATTCTGTAGTATTTTAAAACAAGATCTCCGTCGAGGAAGAGGGGAAATTTTAAAGAAAATTGTTGGAAAATAGCGCAATTCCTCTCGTAGTTTATGGGCGCTAGTTTATGCTATATTCGCGTAATAATGCGCTTATTTCTGCTTTGATTTTTGCCATAAACTAGAGGTGAGGAATAATCTGGATAAGAGAGGCCTTAAGAGGTTATTTGGGTGAGTTTCTGCCACATCGCGTACTGCTTATCCCAGTCGAGCTCGTCGGTGATAGTCCGCAGTTTATACTCCGGGATTTCAAATAGGCATGGATCATTTTGAAGAACGATCGCTTCCTGAATGCGAGGCGAGAGGAAGAGAAAACTCATGATCTGGTTAATGCGCTGCTGGCTTAAGTTAAGCCATCCCGAAACTTCCTTAATGTCCTTGGTTTTGTTTTTATCGATTAACTCCTGTATCTGATGAGCAAGCAAGAGATTCTGGCGCAACTGTGGCTCAGATTGTATCAATCGATCCTTGGGCGTTATGGCGTGGTATTTCAGCTCTGCCTTGCTTACATTAAACTTGTGCGATTTCTGCGTACTATTAAGAATAATTTCGAGGATTGCTGTCCCGCCGTCATATTTTATTTCTTTCACGATGTCCTTGAGGGCAGTTCTTTTTTGATCAAGAGTATAGGCTTCCCATGATTCAGGTTTTAGCCTTTGGTCGTCAGTCAGTTTCCTGAGGTACTCCATAACCTTTGCTTCCATGAGGCCGGCATTTACAAGCCGTGTAGGGCACTCCTGGTAGCCTCGCTTCTGCGCGTTTAAGCAGACATAATGAAAATAACGCAGCTTGCCGTATTTGATGTTATGGGTAAGATACATTGATGAATTGCAGGCCCGGCACCGCAATAGCCTGCTTAATAGGCCTATATTCTTGCCGATAGGCTTACGAGTTCCGAATTTTAGAGGGTTTGTATGCAGTGCATCTTGGACTTTCATAAAGATTCCATCATCGAGGATTCGCTCATGTTCTCCGGGATAAAGCACATCTTGGTATCTAACTTTACCAGCATAATAGGCGTTTATGAGGATTTTCTCTATGCCGGTGCTTGAAAACTTAACGTATCCGCGTTGTTTACCTTCTGCAAGCTTACGGACTTTTGTCCTGTAGCCTTTTGAATTTGCGATTTTAGCGACCTCTAAAAGCGAACGTTCTTTTAAGTATAGGTCAAAGAGTTCTCGCACAATTTTTGCTTCCTCTGGATTTATGATGAGTTTATGGTTTTCTTTGTCAAGATCGTAGCCTAAAGGTATGCATCCGCCGACATATTTGCCTTTTTTCCTGGCAGCGCCCATTTTATCTCGGGTCCTTTCACTGATGATTTCGCGTTCAAACTGAGCGAAGGAGAGGAGTATATTCAAGGTAAGCCTGCCCATCGAGTTTTGTGTATTGAAATGCTGCGTTACAGAAACAAAGGTGACGCTATTCTGGTCAAAAAACTCTAATAACTGGCTGAAATCAAGCAGTGAGCGCGACAATCTATCAACTTTATAGACTACAACGCAGTTAATCCTATGGGCTTTAATATCATCAATAAGCTTCTGTAAGGCAGGTCTGTCAGTATTGGCTCCTGTAAAGCCACCGTCATCGTAGCGATCTGGTAAAATGATCCAGCCTTCAGACTTTTGGCTTTGGATGTAGCTTTCAGCGGATTCTCGTTGATTATCTAGAGAAGTGAATTCCTGCTCTAACCCTTCTGTTGTAGATACACGCGTATAAATAGCGCATTTAATTGCAGGTTTTTCTTTATCTGTCTTTTTTTCCATGCCGTTTCCTATAGGTTAAAGAATGAGAATCCATTCCAATGCGCGCCTGTGAGCTCAAAAGCAACTGCTGAAAGGCTGCGGTAATATTTATCCTTATATTCAAAACCTTTATCCAATATTTTTACGTGAACATCCTGGTCTTTGTACTTTTTATAAATAACAGTACCGGGAATAGGCAGCCGTTTATCTCGCATAAATGGGATAGAAACGACATTCTTCCCGGCAGAGATTACCTGTGGCCTGAGCGCCTTATTATTAATAGGATCGTATTTCTCAATAAGGTCGATAATCTGCATTTTGGCTTCATCTGAAAGCCCGCCTTTAGCCGCTTCTTGCAGCTTGTAAGTGATCTTTTTTATAAGATACGGCTTATTAGCGCAGGGAGCCTCAGCAACGTTAAAGAGAGCATTGTGTCGCTCCTGGATTTCCGGTAGAGTCGCGTTTTTAAGCGCCTGTATTTCTTCTGAGATATTCTCTTCCATAATTTAACCTCTCGTTAGTACACATATAGCCATACAACTCGAGATATATCAAGGTAAATAGAGAGGTATTTTTGATTGTGTAAAGAACCAAAAAGCAGTATAATTGACTACAAATTGCTACATTTTGTTATATAAGAGGAGATTATGGAAACCTTTACCGTAGAAGAATTAGCAAAATATCTTAAGTTACATGAATTCACGGTTCGGCGTCTCGCTAGAGAGGGGAAAATACCATCTTTTAAGGCAGGCGGTCAGTGGCGATTTCGTAAGGATGAAATTAATAAATGGTCGAAAGATAATAGAGAAAAACGCGAAGGTTAATGTAATAATTTGGAGGGTCAAATGAAATCAAAAGTTTATGAAAATTTAAAAGAAGATCAAATAAAATTAATTCAACAGAAAGCACATGATTTTCTGGGAGCGCTTATCCAAGAAGATCAATATGTAGGAGAGCTCTATTCAATTAGTTATGAATATGGATTAGTTCAAATTCATGATCGGCATAGGATGGAAGTTGGGGGGATCCCTGGGTTAAGTTTCTTGATTGCTACCCGTATTAAGCCAGGAGAATCAATTGATTATACGAAAGAAGATTCTTCAATAATTTTGTTAAGAGTCATGGATGCAGCCCCTTTACCTAACGCAAGTGAGATAGAGCGTATCCGAGTTCAAGCAGCTCAAAGAGCTACTGGTGAAGATAGTCATTGGGATGAAGCTGGACTTATGGATGGACAAACAGCTAACCTGCTTTCTTTTGCTGGAGTTAAATGCAGAGTAATTGGCACGTTCTATCTTGAGCTTGTTGAGGGTAAAGAAAACACTGATCTCGCTATTCGTTTTGGAGGAGACTTATCCAATTACTATCCAAATAGAGGGCTGAAGGTATATAAACCAAATGCGAAAGCGTTAGAGGAAATAGTAAATTATTCTGATCCAACAAATATTCAGGATCATTTTGAAAAGTACGGAAGCACTGAAAAAGTAAAGTTAGGACAAATACGCTATGCTTCAACCAATAGAAAATATCAGCAAATAGATAATGTTCCAGTGTATGTTCATCCTGCTGATCTTTTGTCTCAGAAGTCTGCATTGTTTGGAATGACTCGTACTGGAAAGTCGAATACAACAAAGATTATAGCGAAGGCGATCTTTGAGTTGCGTAATCCGAAGGATAAAATTAGCAATTCGCTTCGAATTGGTCAAATAATTTTTGATCCCAATGGAGAATATGCCAATGAGAATGTTCAAGATAATAATAATGCATTGAAGAATATCTGGGAAATTAATTGTCCGGCTTCTGATGCGGATGCTAGAAAGAAACATAAAGCAAATGAAGTCGTTACCTATGGCATTTCTGCTCATCCTAATGATCCGGAAAGAAAAATGATGCTTCTAAATTTTTATGTTGATGATAATTTACAGATAGGTAAAGAAATTGTCGATAATCTTTTCTCATCAGAAGATCCGGTATATCTAAGAAATTTCTCCCAAGTAGTGTTTGAACTTCCAGATACTCAGGATTGGAGCGCAATGACTAGGTATCGTAGAAGAGTTCTTGCTTATAGAGCAATATTAAATCGAGCAGGTTTTACCCCACCAGCAAATATTAGTCCAAATACCGATAGATTATTTAATCCGGAGTTAGTTACTGCCCTCAACAATTACACGGGCGATAATGAAGATTTGTATCATGCTGCTGCTGGCATATTTTCAAATACAAATCCTTCATGGGGGCAAATTGCTGATGCGTTTGAATCTCTGGATAAGTTTATTAGAGATGGGCAGAGCACCGGATACAGTAATTTTGAAAATTGGTATGTCAATACTCGTCCTAGTGCATCGGGAGAAAGATGGGCCGATGAGGATTTTAAAAAGCTGATCGGCATATTTCAATATCCAAATGGAATACGGAGAATTGGTCGAGTTGCAAATCAACATACTGCCTTGACAAGTACTGACTATGCAATCGATATTTATAATGATTTAAAGTTGGGGAGGTTAGTTATTGTTGATCAATCAAGTGGAGATTCGGAATTAAATGAAATGGCAGCGAGACGCATAATGAGGGCTATATTTGAAGAAAATAAGAAATATTTTACTTCCGGGAAGATACCTCCTGAGATTATTGTTTTTGTAGAAGAAGCTCATAATTTGTTGCCTCCAGATAAGGAAAAAGATTATAAGGATATATGGGTAAGAACTGCAAAAGAAGGAGCCAAGCTAAGACTCGGTTTAGTTTATGCGACACAAGAAGTTAGCAGCATACAGAAAAATATATTGAAAAATACAGCAAATTGGTTTATCGCCCATCTTAATAATACTGATGAGACAAAAGAATTGTGTAAATATTATGACTTTGCTGATTTTGAACCTTCCATAAGACGCGCCCAAGACAAAGGGTTTCTAAGAGTTAAAACCTTAAGCAATCCTTTTGTTATACCAGTTCAAATTGATAAATTTGAGGTGAAGTGATGCCATATGAGGGAGAATTTGCCCAGTATCGATCTATAGCTCGAATTACTGAGAGCGAGCGAGTTAAGGGATTGTTGTCAAAATGCGATGTGCGGCTACCCCAAGATGTTGCAAAAATAGATATCTCTTCGCTTACGGCATCTATAAAAGCAAGTAACTGGTTGCCAAGATGGATTGTTGCAGTAGATGGTAGCAAGCAAGAAGTGCCTCTTAGGAGTGGTTTTCCCGGTGCGGAAATTTCGTATCTTACAGTAGCAAGCGTTATGTTAAATGTAGAAAAAATGAGAAAGCTTGACGCTGTGCGTCCTGTTGATCCTAAAGAATTCCGGAAAATAGAACAGGCCGACTCGATTGATACTGCTTTTCCAAGTTGCAATGTAATACTCAAAGGCGAAGTTTCTGCGGAGAGTTCTTTAAGGCGAGCCTTATTTGAAACATTAAATAATGTAAAAATGACCGATGATGGAGAAAACTTGCTTGATACTTTTGAAGCATTGTTAAAATATAAAAGCGGCAAAGAACAGAAATGCCCGTATGAGGATTGCCAAAAAAAAGATCAACAATATTCCAAGAGTAACGGAAGTTACATTTGTTCGTGTAGCTTGAAGAGACAACTTTATAGCACTGATTCATTGCGTATTCATGAGGGTATGAATTCAGCTGGAAGTAATGGTGCGATGTTTGAAGAGGTGCTTCAAGTCCTTGAACGCCTCTGGGTTATCCATATTCTGAGAACAATCGAGCATAAAAAATGGATTTCAAGTCTTAAGAGACTCGCCTTCGTTCTTGATGGTCCGCTTGCTGTTTTTGGACATCCAGCGTGGCTTAGCGAAGCGATTTATCAGGAATTGACCCGTATCAATGGCATTGCCAAAAAGATTAATGGAGAAGATATTCTTTTCGTGGGAATTGAAAAAACAGGGTTCTTCGCAAAACATCTCGAAGACCTCGATCATCATGAAGATGGCTCGACAAATAGACTGCCAAACCAAACAGTAATTTTGTTAACAGATAACTATATAAAGGATAATGTAATATTTTCACAAAGCGAAAAATTCTATGGTGAGCAAACTTATTTTGGACGCAAGTTTTTTTATAAAACAAAATCCGGCGCTTTGATAGTTGCCTCTTTGCCTTTTTACTGCGAAGAGGATAAAGACCTAAATGTTGCTACTCCGGATCGATTCCCACGATTATCCGATGCTTTAAATTTGTTGGATGAATTGGCTTCAACGCGTTATCCTAATGCCTTGATTCCTATTATTTCTGCCCATGCAGAGGCAGCAATTCCTATGAATTTAGGTAGTAGGGTTCTAGAGAAATTGGCACGGGAGTTAGTGGATAAAGTATAATGTTGAAAAAACAAAAAAAATACAATCACAGGATTGACCGTTGGGCTGCTGTTGGGCCTTACTATGCTATGTTTCCCATAGATTTTATTTTCAATGTTATTGAAAAGCATTCAAAAAATGGAGATATTGTTCTTGACCCTTTTGCCGGAAGGGCTTCAAGTATTTATGCTGCAAGTTTACTCGGTAGAAGAGGAGTTGGCATTGAAATTAATCCTGTTGGATGGATATATGGCAAGGTAAAACTTAATCCAGCTCCTAAAAGTTATGTTTTAAAACGACTGTTAGAAATAGATGGTTTAAAAAAACGTTACAATTCTGTTCAGAGGAACTTGCCAGAATTTTTTCGCCGTTGTTATTCACCCCAAGTTCTTTCATTTTTAATATCTGCTCGACGTAACTTAAAATGGAGAAATAATGCTGTTGATAGGACTTTAACAGCCATAATTCTTATTTATTTGCATGGGAAAATCCATCAATCACTTTCTAATCAGATGCGTCAAGGTAAAGCCATGTCCCCTCAGTACTCTGTTAAATGGTGGAAAAAGAATAAACTAAGCCCTCCTAATATTAATCCGGTAGATTTCTTGACGAAACGAATTGATTGGCGATATGCCAAAGGGAAGCCTAACTTTACGAAGAGCAAAATTTTGTTCGGGAATAGTGTAAAAATATTGCAAGATTTAAAAAATAGGGAGAATAAGAAATTTGGCTTACTAGTGACATCGCCTCCTTATTTTAATGTAACAAACTATTATTATGATCAATGGCTCAGGCTATGGTTATTAGGAGATCAGCGCCAACAACCTGAGAAAATGTACGCAGGTAAATTCGCATCAAAGCCAAATTATGAAAATTTGTTAAAATCAGTTTTTAAGAATTCCGCCCGTCTTATGAAAAAAAATGCAGTGATATATGTAAGAACGGATGCAAGAGATTTTACTTTGAAGACAACTATAGATGCATTGCATGCAGCATTTCCCAAGAAAGTGCTCAAAACTTATCGGAGGCCATTTAAAAAACAGACACAAACTGCTTTGTATGGAGATAAAACTAAGAAGCCCGGAGAGGTAGATGTTATACTACGATAAATTTTTTTGGTTAAGATTACTTAAAAATTTATTTTTAAATAGGGAAATAAGTTGAGCATAAAATTAATTACATATAACGATGTTCTTCAGGAGCTACCACAGACAAAATATCTACTTTTAGGCAATGGTTTTAGTATCGCCTGTAGTAAGAAGTTTGAGTATCCAAACCTATTTGAATATGTCAGAAAAACCAGCCTTAGTACTCATGTATTAAAAGTATTTGAATATCTGGGCACAAATAATTTTGAAGGTGTAATGCGTTTGCTTGAGGATTCCAAATGGATAGCAAAGCACTATGGATTGGAACGCGCTAAGGGTGTAAAGGCCTCTATTTCTAAAGACTTAACATCAATAAAGAAATCTCTTGTTTCTGCTATTGCTAAAACGCATCTTCCTAATCCTGGCACCATATCTGATGATCGGAAAAATAAATGTGTTGTTTTTCTTGAGCCCTATCAGAACGTCTTTACAACTAATTATGATTTGTTACTTTATTGGGTTGCAAATCATGGACAAGATAAATTAAAAGAGCAAGATGGTTTTAGGGCATCTATCGATGATCCAAGCGCTGCATATCTGGTTTTTAGCGAGCATCTTGGTCAAAATAAAGGTATTTTATTTTTACATGGAGCATTGCATCTTTATGTTGAAGGGGGAGAAACCCGGAAACATTCCTGGATAAGAAGCAGTAAGTCATTAATTGAGCTAATAAAAGAAGGTTTAGAAAAAGGTCAATACCCGCTTTTTGTTGCGGAAGGAAAAGCAGATAAAAAAATGGCTCAGATTCAAAGAAGTGGGTATTTATTTTATTGCTTAGGGAAGCTTGAGCGTATTGCAAGCCCATTGGTAGTTTATGGTTTGTCTTTCAGTGAGAATGATCAACATATTATTAATGCGATTGCCGATAATCGTAATCTCGATCGTGTTTTTATAGGTTTACATGGGAAGATAGATAGTCGTACTAATAAGCAAATTATACATATCGGTGACTGGATGATGAAAAGGCGCAAAGAATATATAACCAAAGGACGGAAAGCAAAGGAGCTCAATATTAGTTATTTCAGATCTGATACAGCTCCGGTTTGGGATTAATAAAAAATGGTAGAGGATATTATTTTCTTAGGAGCTGGTGCTTCAAGGGCAGAAGGCGCGCCTTTGCAGGCCGATTTATTTAAAGAATATTTCAAATTGTGTAAACCTACTTTAGATAGCAGGCCGGGTGAGAAGACTTTATACAATCGAATGCGTAAATTTTTCTCTGATTTCTTTGGAATCAATATTAATATCGATAATCTGGATAAAGTTTCTTTTCCTACCTTTGAAGAAGCCCTAGGAATTTTAGAAATAGCTATAAGAAGAGAAGAACTCTTTAGGGGATGGATATCAGCCTCAGCTAATTCAGACATAAAGATACAGCGTTATAGACAGAGTTTGATTTATCTTATTGGTACTGTTCTTGAGCGTGCCCTCCGAGGAAAAGCTACTTATCATCGAAGATTAGTGCAGCAATTACAGAACCAAAAAAGGCTTATCCAGACAGCTTTTATCAGTGTGAATTATGAAATATTAATCGACAATGCCATAATGGAGTCTGAGCATATTGATTATGGAGTGCCTACTCTAAAAAGTCAAAATCCTTATTCAGAGCATTTGATGATACCTAACAAAGAGCCTATTTGCGTATATAAATTGCATGGTTCGCTAAATTGGCTTTACTGTCCGACTTGTATTTCATTAACTATTACTCCATTTACTAAGTCGGGAGCTGAGCTTGTTCATGAATCTAAACTATGTGAAAAATGCATGAGTAAGGTAGTTCCGATAATTGTTCCACCCACTTTCTTTAAGGTTATGTCGAACCACTTTTTAGAGCAGATATGGTATAAAACCGATGAGCTTTTAAGAACTGCTAGAAGAATCATTTTTTGCGGTTATTCCTTTCCAGATGCCGATATTCATATTAGATATTTGCTGAAGAGAGCAGAGCTATATCAAACTCGCGGATTAGAAATTTATGTGATTAATTATCATAACTCTAAAACCGTAGAAGAAGCTCGAAACGAAGTAAACCGATACAAACGTTTCTTCAAAAATAAAGGGTCAGTTCATTATTTGCAAGGTTCGTTTGAGCAGTTTTGTGAATCTGGTAAGCCCGACATGCCCGAATTTGAATTCACCTAAATCAGAGTCTGGTCTTGATTATATGTCCCGCAACCATAAGCCCTGTCAAAAAGAATAAATTATCTTGACAAAGCTAAAATGATTGTGTATACTCTCTATAGGTAAACATTATGCAGACCACAGAATCCTTATGGAATACCTTAATACTCTATGAAGACCTTTTAGAGCACCTCCGCTTGAAGGGTAAGGACAAGAACTGGTTTGATACGATCCGCACAAGATACGATATGCGTCATGAGCCGATCATCAAGCCATATGATAAGCTTATTGCATCTGGCAGAAAGAGTAAGCACGGCCGCCGGGTTTTTTACTTACAAGCTATTCTGCCATATCTTGATGAGATAATAGATCTGCATGATAAAGGCGACCTTACCTATCCAGAAATCAAAAAAAAGATGCAAGATAAAACAGATGTTCTTAAAAGGCTGCGCGATGCGGATCTTAATGTTGACGAACAGATGGAACCTGAGAGCTTCTTTATCGATTTCCAGACAGCCAAGGCAAAGCTAGGCAGTTTCTATGGCTGGGGTGATGATTCGCAGGATATCAAGCTATTAAATCACGTATATCAGACTCGCTGCGAAGAGGGGAAGCGGTATTTTGAATTGACCAAGAAAATACAGTGCTTGATCGCGGAAGGCCATAAAGCAGAGGTAGAGAGGCTAAAGGAAGAGCGGGACAAAGTCGGCGATACTCTTAATTACTGCAGGGCGATAATGCTTGCTTCAATAGAGCATTGCGCCGATCTTATAAAAAAGAAAAAGATAGAGATTAGAGAGGAGGATAAAGAGCATGCGCGATCCGCAGTATTAGAAGGATAGTTTTTTTTGCCTATAAATGATTATGTAAATATAATTAGATAGACAAATAAAGGGAGGAGATATATGGAAGACAGAATTAAAATCAGCTGGTGTAGAAGACTAGAACAATGGCTTGACGGTATGCCATTTGAAGAGAAGCTAAAAACGCTAGAACATGGAAGGCTGCTAACCTGTCTATGTTGCGGGTTTACTGTTTTTGATAAGGAGAAGCCAGAGGACAGGATACAAAGGAAATGCGTAGCAGGTAGTCGTGATCATGCGTTCATGGAAAGCGAGTATTATATTATTCTCAAGCGAGGATTCTCGGGAATAGTTGATATGGTGAATTATAATCCTCCTGAAACATCGGAAGATGCCGTAGTTCGATATTTTAAAAGCAAAAGAAAATAGGAAACATATCAATTAACCATGACCATGGAGGTGTTTATGGACATCAGAAAGATTAAGATTGAGGCGATTAATCCGGCGCCGTATAATCCGCGTAAAGATCTTAAACCGGGAGACCCTGAGTATGAGAGCTTGAAGAAAAGCATACTTACGCATGGTTGTGTGCAGTTGCTTGTTTGGAATATCCGCACAGGCAATCTTGCCGGCGGGCATCAGACATTTAAGGTGCAGCTTGAGCTTGGCGTAAAGGAAGTTCAGGTGTGCGTTGTTGATTTGTCTCTTGAGCAAGAAAAGGCGCTAAATATCGCCCTCAATAAAATTCAGGGAAGTTGGGACAATGAAAAACTCGCAGCGCTTTTAGATGAATTAACGAAAATACCGAATTTTGATACAACCGTTACGGGCTTTAATGCCGTAGAGATTGGGCAGATTTTTGACCGCTACCAAGAACCTAAGGACGTGGATGACTATGATTTTCAATCGGCCCTGGATGATATTGTAGAACCAGTGACAAAAAGAGGCCAGGTAATTACGCTCGGCGAAAGGCATAAAGTTATGTGTGGAGATGCGACGAGTAAAGAGGATCTTAATATACTTCTCCAAGGAGAGAAAGTTGCTCTTTTGGACATTGATTGGCCCTATAACGTAAATTATATGGGAGGAAGCTGCCCGCGTTCTGATACTCGTCCTAAGGGGTCTCGTAAATGGGACGCTATTTATTCAGACAATATGCCGCAAAATGAATATGAAGCATTCATGCTGAAGGTTCTTGTTAATATAAAACCTTACTTAAATCCCGGCGCAGCTTTCTATCAGTGGCAAGCACATCGACAGCTTGGTCCGCTTTATCAGATTCTTACTCAACTTGATTTTCATGTTTCCTGCCTTATCTGTTGGGCTAAAGAGTCAGCTGCAATATCTTATGCGGACTATAGTTTCCAGACAGAACAGGCGGTTTATGGATTTTTGAAAGGACAAAGTCACTATTTCGCAGGGAAGCCAGGCGAGTCGAATTTGTGGCAGGTAAATCGTGATTCTACTAAACTTTATTTGCATCCATGCCAGAAGCCAGCAATTTTAGCCGAACGCGCAATCAAAAATTCATCAAGACGTAATGATATAGTTCTCGATGTTTTTTTAGGATCAGGATCTGTTTTGATTGCTGCAGAAAACCTTGACCGGCGTTGTTTTGGGATGGAGCTTGATCCGCGCTATTGTGATGCGATTGTTAGGAGATATATTGCTTTCGTAGGCGTAGATAAGGTTTCGGAAGATTTGCGTAAGAAATATCACAAGGAGGTTTCCAATGGATGATAGTAAATCAATATATGACGATGAAGAGCCTATTCTTTCTCTTATTCAGCAAATCAAAGATGGTACCTTAAATCCTAAAACTTTACCTAGGGAAAAAAGACAGTGGTGTGTAGAGTTTCTTTCTAGCGAAGGCTATACAGAGGCGCAGATTGCACAAGTAATAATGAGAGCCGAGAAAACTGTGTATCGTGATTTGATAGAGATACAGGATCGTAATGCCATGACGCCGGATATTAATTCGGCTAAACGCATTGTAGGAAATATGTTTCAGAAGGCTATGACACATCATAAGTATCTAATGCGACTTGCGCGCAACCCAGATGCTTCTAATGGAGAAAAAACTCAATCGGAGTTTCTGGCGTGGCGCGTTTTAAAGGAGGTGGTAGAAAAAATGCAAACATTAGGGTATCTTCCCCTGAAGCCTCAGGAGATTGTAGAAGATATTTTTCATCACGTAACAAATGGGAATGGTGAGGAAGGAATTACTGAAGCTAAAAATATGATAGGTGAGATTGAGCGCGCAGCAAAAGAAGCCGGAACGCTTGATCTAGAGACCGAAGAGAAGATTAGGGCTATAAGGACAAAGATTGAGCAAGTAGAGATTAATCAGGAAATAAATAAACTCAAGAATAAAGAAAATAAACCAAATGACACAAAAGGAGACTCAAAATGAAAAATAATATCGTAAGTGACCTATCAAGGCTAAGAAGGCAGGAAGGCAGCAAGTCGCTGCTTGCGTTCGCAAAGTTATATATGAAGCATCATTTAGAATGCGAGCTATCCCCGGCTCATCTTGAAATATACCGTATTCTTGGTACAGCAACTACCGAGAGAGGTAAAAAGATTGCCATCGCCGCACCGCGCGATTTCGGAAAAAGCACTATGGTTACCTTAATTTACATGGTTTACAGTATTTGTTATTCGAAAGAGAAATTTATTGTGATTATTTCGAATACAGCTTCACAGGCAAACCAGATATTAGATAACATCAAAAAGGAGCTAACGGAAAATGAATTGCTAAAGCTGGACTTTCCGGAAGTATTTGAATCAAATGGTAAATTTAAATTGTTGCGCTGGAGGCAGTCAGATATAATCACCCGCAATAAGGTTTTGGTTTTAGCATTAGGTTCAGGTCAGCAGATACGCGGACGCAGATTCGGAGTCGCCCGCCCGACTTTAGTTGTGGCTGATGATTTGGAGGATTCCGAGAATACCTTTGGAAAAGAATCGCGAGATAAGATGCAAGACTGGTATGAAAAGTCGGTTTTAAAGGTAGGTTCGGAGGATACCAATTATATTTTCATTGGTAACCTTTATCATCCCTATAGTTTACTAAGCGAGTATGTTTGTCCGGATAAGTATCCAACGTGGATTAAGAGGGTGTATTCCGCCATTGTAGTTTGGCCTAGACGTATGGATCTTTGGGAGGATAAATGGGCTAACATATACAACCATAAGATAGAATTCAATGGGGCGAGCGGCCCTGTGGTAGCTTATCAATATTATCAAGAGAATCAAATAGCGATGGACGAAGGAACTGAGCTTCTCTGGAATGCGCGATACAGCTTGCACAAGCTAATGGGAATACGGCAAGAAAATGAGCTTAGTTTTCTCTCTGAATTTCAAAATACGCCAGTTAATCTCAGGGATTGCCTTCTTGACATAGACAATATCGTATACTGGGATACATCCGAGCGATCCGTTGATGACCTGCTAAAGTCATTAGGTGATAACGTAAGGTTTTATGGCGCATGCGATCCGAGCCTTGGGTTAAGCACGGTTAAGGGGGATTTTTCGGCTATTATCGTATTGGCAAAAGACGAAGCCTCTAAGACGCTATATATCATAGTAGCCGACATAGAGCGCCGGCCAATTGAAAAAATAGTTGATGATATTTTAGCTTATTCCCTGAGGTATAAATTTATTAAGTTTGGAATAGAGGGTAATCATTTCCAGCGAGTTCTTGTTGATTTAGTTAAGGAAAAGGGGGAGAAGGCAGGACTTTATATCCAGCTTGAGACAGTGATCAATAAGGATGACAAGATTGCGAGGATTCAGTCTTTGCGGACGTGTTTAAAAAGTGGGAACTTACAATTTAGCAAGAAACATAGACAACTTCTGGAGGAGTGCAGATATTTTCCGAAAGGCAAGCACGATGACGGATTGGATGCTTTAGAGATGGTAGTGAATCTATCTAATGATAATGGGTTTTCGTTCTGGTTTGCCGGCAGCACAAGGCCAAAGCCTTTCAGTGATGACGAAATAGGTCCCTATGGATACCGCGGATGGGGAAGAAGGTGACATCTGCTTTTACGTAATTAATTTCTAAGATCTAGCAATTTAGAAATATTATTATTGAACGCCTTACTGAGTCTTCCCAAGTGTCAATTTTGAAGGCAGGAGATTAGGATAGGGTAATGTTAAGACAAGAAACGCCACGATTAATAATCGTGGCGTTTCTGTTTAATAAATGGCTTTGTTAATTTAGATAAGAATAAATTTATTTGAAATCCAGTAATTTCGAGAGTGGGATATTAAACGCTTTCGCAAGCTTTTGAAGGGTATCTATCTTTGCGGCAGAAGGGTGTTTACTTTCTAGTAATTGGATGTGCTTGTAATCAATATTAGAAAGCTCCGAAAGCTTCTGTTGTGTATATTTATATTTCTTTCTAAGTTGCTTCAATCTAGTTGCTAATTTAAGTCTTACTTCATTCTCCATAATTAGAATTATCTCATATCTTTGTTCCCCTTTACACCGTGTGCATACGGTGATATAATTAATTTTCACTTGCTATTTAACATGATTTATGGCAATGATTACCATGAGAGGAACTTATACCGGAGGTGACCATGGATACAGAAAAGCGCAATGTGTGGCAAGTTGGTACTGGTAGTCAGGAGCGTTCCTACGGAAATATTTTCTTAAAATATGACGTAATGGCTGTAGGGCCGGGAGATGATGGTTTTTATAACGAGAAATTATATTCTCCTTACGGTGATATTAAAAACAGTATTAGGCGTTTTTATCAAAATGCCAAGAAAGGCGATTTAGTAGTTTTACGGTTAGGCACTGGCCAGGTGCTTGCGCTTGGCGAAATAGCGGATGACGGCCCTGTTATAAATGAGGAATTCGCTGACATTGACGACTATCACTTGCAGCATGTCCGCAGAGTAAGATGGTTCCCCAATACGGCGAAGGGTTTTCCCGTAAGAACGCTTGGTGGGCAGGTAAGAACTTTTGCAGGAGTTAACGCTTCCAGTGTACTTCGTTGGATCGGAAGGGTGAGAGTTTCTTCTAAAGTGTTGCATAGGAAATTAAAGCATCTTCCTAAGCCATCAGTTAGTCTCTCGTCTCAGGAGTTAAAAAGAGGACTTGTTGCTTCTGGATTGTCTATGGAGCGAACTAATAAGGTTGTTAATAGACTTAATTCCTTGCGAATGATAGCGCAATGGTATAAAGATGAAGAAAAGAGACTTGGAAAACGGCCATCTGAGCATGAAACGGTTGCTTACATGGTTATTCCATTCCTTCAATCGTTAGGCTGGATGCGCGAGAATACTGCTATTGAATGGAATGGGGTTGACGTTGCCCTGTTTGATCGACTGCCGTCTAAAGATACATTTCTTCGCTGTGTAGTGGAGGCGAAAGCTTTTGGGAGTTCAGTCTTTAAGCCATTTGAACAGGCTGCTGATTATGCGCGAGTAAAAGGGCGGGATCATTGTAAGAAATTAATTGTTACAGATGGAATACGCTACACATATTTTAAAAAGCAAGGTGGTGAGTTTAGTCCACAATCGAGGCCGCAAGCGTATTTGAATATCATGCGCATGAGAAAGAACTATCCTCTATATGACTGTGATGGAGCTGTGGAAGCGATTAAGGGGATGGTAATGGCATAAGTGGTATAGAATACTGTTAAAATAGGAAGCGCCGCGGCTTATAACCGTGGCGCTTTTGTTTAGAGGTTGTTTTCAGAGAGTCTTTCTGACGTTCCGTATTTCTGGTCACCTTAAGGGAATTACCTCTTGTGACATGTCTTGGGAGCGTTTGTTTGGCGAATACGTAAAAATACCCACGGATTATAGGCAAGATTTCAAGCGTAAACCGTCCTTTTTATCCCTTAAGTTTTTATTTACGTGGTATAATATGAAACAAAAATGGCTATCAAATCCTGCTTTATAGGTATCGATAAATATTTAGATCCTGGTATCCGAGACTTAACGGGAGCAGTTAAGGATGCAACTGTTTTATGGTCCTTATTTTCTGATACTGTCCCTTCCATACAGGCAGACATTCTCTGCAATGAACACGCCACCTTTGATCATGTGAAAAACAGTCTTTCTTCTCTTCTTGAGTCTGCTACCCAAGAAGATACAATTATCATTTCATTTTCCGGACATGGCACAAATCACCATCGTCTCGTAACCCATAATACGTCCAAGGCAGCTCTGGATGATACCACGGTATCAATGGATGAGCTGGCTGGTCTCTTCAGAAAATCTAAGGCCAACGCAATTCTTTTTATCCTAGATTGCTGTTTTAGCGGAGCTGTCCCCGCAAGAGTCATTGAAGACAGCCCTGTCCCCCGGCAAGATACTTTTTCTTTTGAAAGCTTTGCCGGTAAAGGAAGAATATTAATTGCGGCATCAAGCGCCAATGAGCCAGCCTTCGAGTTACCTGGGTGCGGTCATGGGCTTTTAACAAAGGCCTTAATTGATGCATTACAAACTACAGATGATCAGGTTAACTTAGCATCGGCAATGGACAAAATTACTCAGATGGTGAGAGCTGAGGCTGCACGCATTGGCGTAACACAAACGCCTGTTTGGTTTGGTTTCATAGAGGGAGGTTTAACTTTCCCCTCTCTTAGGCCAGGAGCTAATTTTTATAAGGCATTTCCGGAGAGCAAAGGAATTAGGATTAGTAAAGCGATCGCAGACCTGCAGGCATTTGGGATTTCCGCACCTATTCTTATAGAATGGGCTAGGAATTTTAAAAACGGATTGAACAATCTACAACTAGAAGCAGTCAATAAGCACAGGATATTAGATGGTCAATCTTTGCTTGTGGTGGCACCTACAAGTTCCGGTAAAACATTTATTGGAGAAATGGCCGCAGCAAAGGCAATATCTAAAGGTGAAAAGGTAATCTTTCTTTTGCCTTACCGCGCACTAGTAAATGAGAAATATGATTCTTTTGTTCAGTTATATACTGACAATTTAGGGATTCGTGTACTTCGATGCACAGGAGATTATTCTGATGAAACTGGTCCATTTGTCCGTGGTAAATATGAAATCGCTATATTGACATTTGAAATGTTTCTCAATTTAGTCTTAGGGAATCCAACGTTATTAAGTCAGATTGGATTAATCGTGCTTGATGAAGCTCAATTCATTACGGATCCGACAAGAGGGATAACAGTTGAGTTATTGCTTACCTTTCTTTTAGCGAATGCTGAGAAAGGTATTAGACCTCAAATAATTGCCCTCTCAGCTGTCATTGGCGGTATAAACGATTTTGATCAATGGCTCGGAGTTGAGGCTATGATTTCGTATGAGCGTCCGGTACCCCTGGAAGAGGGCGTTATGGACCGTAGCGGTAATTTTCAATTTTTAACTCCTATTGCAGAAACTAAAATAACTTCATTAATTTCTTCATATAATATTGTGCAGCGGGGAAAGAATCCAAGTCAACAAGATATGATTGTTCCATTGATGCAATTCTTAATGAAAGATCTTAAAGAGAAAGTTATTATTTTTAGGAATACTCGCGGACCCGCTGAAGGATGCGCTGGATATCTTAGTCGTGAATTAGGATTGCTCCCGGCAAATGATGTAATAGCACAATTGCCGAATCATGATCTTTCAACCACATCTATGCATTTACGGGAATGTTTGTCCGGAGGCGTTGCTTTTCATAATACAAACCTTAACAGAATTGAAAAAGCGATTATAGAGCGTTCGTTTCGAGACCCCGCCGGTAAGATCAGGGTATTAGTGGCCACTACAACGCTGGCCGCTGGAATAAATACGCCGGCATCAACTGTTGTTTTGGCTGAACAGGAGTTTATCGGTGAAGATAACCGGCCATTTTCCATTGCAGAGTATAAAAACATGGCTGGTAGAGCTGGCAGGTTAGGTTTTAATGAGGATGGCAAGGCAATTATATTGGCTGAACAAATGCATGAAACACAGGTTCTTTTTAAGCGATACGTACTTGGAAAACCGGAGGCATTAAGTTCTTCGTTCGATTCTGAGAATGTTGAGACTTGGATCATTCGGTTGTTGGCTCAAATTAAAGAGGTTCCCCGACATGATATTGTGCGATTACTGGCAAATACATACGGAGGATATTTAGCGAATCGCCAGAATCCGGGATGGCGAGAAAGTATAAAACAACATCTAGAGGAATTAATGGTAAAAATGTTATCGCTAGGTCTCTTGGAGCAAGAAGGAGATCTTGTACGGCTTACCTTACTGGGTCGGGTGTGTGGTCAATCTTCGTTATCGCTTCAATCTGCCATGCGACTTGTTGAATTATTAAAGTCCTTAGGGATGATCCAGGTTAGTTCTGAGTTTCTTATGGCGATTGTCCAAGGGTTACCCGAATCAGATAATACGTATACACCACTTTTCAAAAGAGGAAGCAAGGAAAGCGGAATGCCTCGGGTAGCATCTGCCCGGGTTGGTAATGTTGTTGTTAATTTATTACAGAAGTTTGCCGGGGGAGAGATGTTTACATATTATGCCCGATGTAAAAGAGTAGCCATTTTATTTGACTGGATTAATGGTGTGCCTACAGAAAGAATTGAGGCTGAATACACGATGAACCCTTACCAAGGTAAAGTAGGATATGGGGATATTCGGCGTTTTGCGGATGCCACTAGGTATCATCTTAGAACAGTCGCACCTATTGCTAGTCTTATTTTAGTTGATCGTTGCCCGACCGGTGAGTCAATAGATATTTTGCTAAAACAATTAGAAGTTGGTGTGCCGAGAGACTCTCTTGATCTACTTAAACTACCAATCGGCTTTGAAAGAGGTGAATATTTGGCACTCTACGGAAAAGGTATCAAGACCTATGAAGCTTTCTGGGCTGTACCGGGAGAGAATCTTATTAGAATCCTTGGCTCAGATCGCGCTGCGGAAATTGAAAAGGCTCGAAGTAAATTAGTTGTTAAATAAATTAGGGCAATAAAAGATGACGGCTGTAATTTTTTAAAATAAAACATCACCATTTTTATCGGAAGTCGAATATCTTGAAAAAACATAAACGTATATGGGGTCGGTGGATTTCTTATGAACCTTCATTTGCAGAGGGAGGGCAGGCACGATTGTATTTGGTTACCGATACCACTGGAGATCTCAATGGCGAATATGTTCTTAAGGAACTCAAGAATCCTAATCGGCTGAATCGCTTTGACGTTGAACTTAAAGCAATTACATCGTTAGCTGTACATCCAAATATTGTTTCATTGATTGATTCTGGTATTTATCGAGATCCTGATAAGCCTTGTTTCGTAATAATGAAAGCTGATCAAAATCTCGAGAAATTTATTTGTGATAATGTGATCTCAATCGATGAATTATTATTGATTTTTGATAAGATTTGCGATGGTGCAGCATATTTACATACAAATTTAATTATTCATCGTGACCTTAAACCAGAAAACATTTTGATGTTTAAAAATGAACCTAAGATTGCTGATTTTGGGCTTTGCCTTATAGTTGACATAACAAGGTTTACCCCTTCTTCAGAAGTTATTGGTTCGCGATTTTATATGGCTCCAGAAATGGAAGATGGCAGGCAACTAAATGTCGGTTTTGAAGTAGACGTTTATTCTCTTGGTAAAATTCTCTATTACTTGCTTTCAGGTGGCAAAATTTTCGCTCGAGAAAAATTTAATGATAAAGATTGGAAACTTTCAAGGTCAAAAGATGATTCTCGTTTAGATCTTTTTGATCCGGTTTTTAAAAAATCAATTGTTCCTGAACAAAGGAGTCGCTATAAAGATGCTAGCGAATTGCAGAAAGGATTCCGACAAGCGCGGGATAATTTTAATAAGCATCCACTAACCACTCTATTTAAGAAGTTCGGAAGTATGAATAATGCATTCCGGGGATCAGAAGATAAACTTCAATCTATAAATGAAAACGAAATGTGCGAAATATTCAGCCATGCAAAGAAGCATGGAGTTGTTTTACCTCAAGCTGTTTTCAACGCCGCTTTCAACTCACTAACTACAAAATTGGCGCAACCATTCGCAGAGGCACTTTTAGAAAACGAGCCAACTTTAGATGCCCATTTTATTGCTATTGCAGCAGGGCGTATATTTTGTTTACCACAAGTAGAGGCAGCGTTTATTATTTGGTGGTTGAATTCTGAGCATTTTAATCGTTTAGCATTACACGCTTTAAGCTGTGCAGATAATAAGGTGTTAAATGCAATAGGGAATTGGAGTATTTTTACTCTTCAACATTGTAATGAAGTTTTGCAAAAATTGTCGGATAACTTTCATAATCTTAATTCAAAAGCGAAACAGAATTTTCTAGTTGCATCTAGAAAATCACCCTACGAAAAAAAAGAGCAACTCCTTCTTGAATTAAGTCAAGACACTAACCTTGACAACGTTTCTCTTAGTGCAGTTGTCGCTGGATTATGTGCTTGTGCTTCCCAGACCGCAATCGCACGAGTAATTGAATTGGCTGATAGGCAAGATATGGACGAAAAGTTGACTGCCATTGGTGGCGGTATTATTTTAGGGTCGTCTAGAGATACAGCACTACAGTTGAGCAAGCTTAGTTATAAAAACCCAGTGTTAAAGGTTCTATTGGACACATTGGATGAAGTGGAGAGTGATAATAAGGAAGATAAGGGGTTCATTGAGCAAGATGAAAAATAAATTTTACTCACTAATGTCTGTCTTTTGAACTATTCGTTCTTTGAAGCGGTAAAATTTCCCCACACTAAATTTTACCAAAACAAAGGTGGTTTCAAAAAGGAGATTGTTACAAAAAATGATTAGGACTTTTGGTATTCTTAGTTAGTTTATGAATAAAACTATAATAGTTTTTAACGAAAGAGCAAGGTTTAAGGCAGAAAATGAAATGCTTATTAATAATTTTGAAATATTGAATAGGATTTTATTTGATGCTAGAAATTTTTATGAAATTTGGTTTGGCTACCTAAGGACGAAAAGTAAAAGTAAATATTTCATCACTTTTCTAAAATATAAAGATTTCTTTGAAACCATAGGATATTCTTGCATTACGAGTTTGACTATAGATTTATTTAAACTATATGACTCAGGTCAAGAATCTTATAGTATTCTTCATTTAATTAACGATATCAACGAGAGAAGCTTACTGAGTAGTACAGATAAGAGAAATATTCGTATAAAAAAGAAGCAAGCAATAATAATATGGGGAAAAGTAAAAGAATTAAGACATAAATTATTTGCACATAGGGATAAAAATTTAACCCTAAAAGAAATATACGCTATTGCTAATATAACGCCAAATGATTTTCGAGATTTGACTCAATATACTCTGGAAATTCTAAATTATATTGCTCCAGTGTTGCATAAGAATAAAATAAGATTCCGTAGAGAAGTGAGAAACGATGCAGTGAATCTATTACGGATACTAATGGAAGCTCAATAGTATCCCTTTGTTAATGGGGGGTCAATATACATGTTTAGTGAAACGTTTAAAGCCCTAAACAATGAGGCACAGTTCACCAGAGAAATACTTGGCTCAGGCGCTTCACAGATTAGAAACGCTACCTACGCAACTAAGGGCATTTACTTCCAGGCATTTATAAGTCTCTCTACTGGATTTGAAAGGATCGGAAAACTTTGTTTAATGCTTGATCATTTTATTGATCATGATGGTGAGTTTCCTGATTACAACTATATGAAGAATGAAATTAGGCACAATATATGTGTTATCTATGAAAAATCACAATCGGTGATTACAAAACGTTCAATATCCATGAAGTTTCTGAACAACCTAAATGATCCCATTCATCAATCAATACTGAGAATTATCTCCGAGTTCGCTCAAGGAGATCGTTATTCTAACATTGATTTGATTGTGGGGAGGCAACATGAGAGAGATCCTATCGCGTTATGGTTTATGGAAGTAGATAAGCCATTATATGAGACTCGCGTATCAAAGAAGAAAAAGGAATCTATCAATAGTAACGCCGCTGGCATTGCTTCAATACTTGACCTCTACGTCATGGTTAGGCATACATCTGAGACTGGTAGCGAAATCACGGACGTAGAAGATGCAAGCCGCAGAACTGGAATGCAAAAAGCTGTTGTTTCGTATCGCCAGCTATATGTGCTTCAAATCATTAGGTATTGGGTTGAACTATTATCTTCTCTACAAGACATAGCAATGCAGACTGAGAGCGAAGATATTCCTTTCTTCAATGAAGTATTCGCGCCTTTTTATAACGACGACTCTTATATTAGAACGCGAAAAACTTGGGATACTTTTTAAGCCATATTGTTTTAGATATTTTAGTTCAAGTTTAATTTCTGTTTCTTGAAATATCTGTTTTTGTACTCTGAAGCGGAGAAATTTTCCCGCACCAAATTTTGCCGGAGCGAGCGTAGCTGTAGGGTGGCGTGTTCGCACCACGCCCGCCACCATGTTTTTGTTTTGAACCACAGACTGCAAGAGGCGGGGCATCCCGCGACCCTGGGTTTCTTTGATTTTGGAAGCAGGAACGGACAACCCTGAACCTTCAATTTATATCCTACCTGCATACAGAGAGTTTTTCTGTCGCGACGTATTTCTGGTCCGCCAAGATGACTCAGAAAATGATTTACAATGGGGAAGAGGAGGTATAGAATAAACTCATCATAAAGAGGTGGTAAATGAGGTTCAAATAGCAAAATTTTAAGGCAACTCCTAAAAATAAGGGGTTGCCTGTTTATTTTAAGGAGGCGTTATGGCTAGAAAATTAGTTGAATACGGAGTGTTTCTAAATATACACCCAAGTGGTTACGATAAAAGAGTAATGATTCATAAGCTACCTTGTGCGCATTATAAGCAGCATCTTAAGAAAGGAAGAGCGACCGGGATGTACACTTTTCATAAAGACTGTTTAACCTTTGATGAGGTAATTAAGCGAACTTCGGAATGGGCCTTAGATTGGCATGCTCAGATTAAGATTTGCAAAAGTTGTCGGGGAAATTGGAAACTTATTTAATTCCAATGAAGAATGAAAATGGAGCTGCCTCTAATTTTTGAAAAATAGAAAGTTTGAATTTCGTTAAGGAGTGATTACTAAATGATTAAGTGGATAAGAAAGATTATAGGTAATAAGAGACAAGAAAAACAATACAGTATATCGAAGGAAAAAATTGAGTATAGACTACAGAAAGAAGACACCAAGCATTACAAATGCTTTGTGTTAATGCCTATTGGTAAAGAGGGTACTGTAGAATACTCAAATAATATGCTGGTATTCCATGAGATAATCAAACCCTGTGTAGTTAATAGTGGCTATGCTATTGACTGTTATTATTTAGATTTAGTCTCAGAATCTGGAGATATAGCTAAACAGGGGATACTAGCTTTAAAAGATGATACTATTGTAATAGCAGATTTAAGGCGTAGAAATCCAGCAGTAAGCTATGAATTAGGCATAAGACATACGCTTGGCAAGAGATCCATATTGGTTTGCTCAAGTCAATCCGATCATTTTTTCTATACTATCAGACATCGGGCTATTAAGTATAAAATAGATGGAACTTCTAATCAGGAATTTTATGATAAATTATCATCTTGTATTGAGGACATATTAATTAATCCAGAAAAATCAGACAACCCTGTAAGCGATATTTTAGGGGGTATTAATAGCATTGCTGGAGTGCAGTTATTAGAAAGGGAGGAATCCGGAGAAACAAAAGTGGTTACTTCTGATAAAGAAAAAGATTTCCACCGGTTAGTAGCGGCTGGAATACAATATGAAAATGTTAATAGACACGATTTAGCTATTGGTTGTTTTGAGGATGCTTTAAAAATAAAACCCGATGATATAGGTCTTCATATTCAGTTGAGTATTATATACGGTGAGAAGGTCGGAGATAGAAGTAGTAAAGAAAAAGCAATAGAGCATTGTAAGGACGTATTAAGGATTGATAAAAACAATATTTCAGCAAAGTTTAATTTAGCTATATATACGAATCATTTAAAGGGTTCGAAAGAAAGCTTGCCAATTTATTTAGAAGTTGAGTCTTTAATTAGAATGCAAGGGTTATTGGGTTCGGAAATAGATGGAAAGTCAAATCTTTTCATAGGACATGATTATAAGAATGCGGGAGACAAGCCAGAGGCTGAAAAACGTTATGAAAAGGCGATAGCCATATTAAAGAAACTAGTCGATCAAGGAGATAAGGGAAGCGCTTTTTGGTTAACTGATGCAAAAAAGAATTTAAGAAGTATTTTTAAAATAACTTCTATTTTGAGTGACGAAGAAACAATATTTGTTAATTCAAGTACAGTCATTTTACTTCCGACAAATATTAAATCAGTTGAAGCTTCGATTCATCCTCTATGGAAGCAATTTGATCAGAGGCAGCCGGAATTAGAAGGCGCAAAGTGGATTGCAGATCGCCCGACAATAACTAATGAGGAAGCTTTAAAGGGGGGAATATATACATTTACTAGAGAATTTGATTTTAACTCTGAAATTGCGCAATTGCGTTCAGCAGAGATATGTTTACTTGTTGACGATTTTTGTGAATTAATAGTAAATAGCACACGATTGGGGAGAGTTCATGGATATGAGGAATTACATAGATTCGTTATTACGCAATACATCAAAAAAGGCAAAAATATCGTTCAGTTTATAGTAGAGAATATTGCAGCTGAAGAATTTAATGATCCCCATAAGAACCCAGAGTTTTATAAATCCACTGAGAAATATCTTTTTAATCCATATGGTTTGAAATATTCAATTATTTTAGAGTATAGATGTTAAGGAGATATTCAAAAATAATCTTTTTCTCTTTCTCTAAAATCGTGGGACTTTTTTGAAAAAGACACAGCTTGGCGAGACGTGGATAAAGCAGGTTACTTCTTTTAAAAAATAGAAACACCCGTAATTTATAGTCAAACGAATGAATTAAGATTAAAATGGGATATGCAACTCCCTGGACTCCCAGTTTATCGGGGGAGCGAGGTGCTGTCGGAGCTCGACGTATCTGCGCCGAGCTCCTACTCAGGGTAACAGGCGACAGTGCCCAAACAGGTTCACATATACAGTATACAACAATGCTAGAGGGATTCTTTGTTTCAATCATAGTACAGATATTGGATTATATCAATTCTACAGAATATTTTAACTCTTTTGCGTTAGAATAAATAAGAGCATGCTAATTCATAAGCTAATGAGGGAGCTATGTCAACAGCCATAATATTAGGAGCTGGTTTTTCTAGATGTGCAGGTTTACCAATACAGAGTGAATTCTCTAAATTCCTTTTATCTCCAGAACTTTCCCGAACAATTTTAGAGAAAACAATTACAGAGGTTATTAGTGCGTTTATTAGTGATGTTTTTGGATGGAGACGTGGCAAGCCATTTCCAAGCATGGAAGACTATTTCACTTGTTTAGATTTATCGGCTAACACCGGTCACCACTTAGGAATTCAGTATACTCCTAAAAAATTAAGAGCTATTAGAAGAATGACGATTTATAGAATTTTTCAAATATTGGATTATAACTATCGAAATTCTTCAGAAATAGCGCATTTTTTAAAGATGGTTTTTAATAAAGGGACTCCAGGGTTTATTGTGCTTAATTGGGATATTGTTTTGGAAAAAGCAATCCATCTTCAACCATTAAGAAATAAAATTAACTATGGTTTTGAGTGTTATGAATGGGATACAAAACGTAGGAAAAACTTTGAAGATGACGATATTTTTGTATCAAAGATAAATGGATCTAGCAATTGGGTGTATTGTGAAAACTGCACAAGCATATTTTATGATCTTAGTACAAAAATCGCTCTTCATAAAATGATGGGTCTTATAAAAGCAGATTTTAGATTATTTAGAGAAGGATTTACCGATAGACATTTCGATGAAGCGCTGGGGACTTCTCCTCAAAGCCGAAAATGTCATTTTTGCAACAATATGTTAGCAACGCATATTGCTACCTTTAGTTTTAGAAAATCGTATAGGACATTTGCCTATCCTGCTATTTGGCATAATGCTCAAAGCATATTGTCTAAAAGCAATGAATGGATCTTTGTTGGTTATTCACTACCAGATGCTGATTTTGAATTTAAACATATATTAAAAGTTTCCGAATTAGCGTTACGGAAAAAAAAGAATCAGCCCCCTCTTAAGATTAATGTAGTGGTAAAAAATGATAATGCTGCAAAAAATAGATACCAATCATTTTTTGGTAACCGAATAACCAAAATATGGCAGGGCGGTCTTCAGGAGTTTGTAAAGAAAAATACAATGAGCAGGAAATAAATACCCTTCCCGTAACATTATTTACCCTGTATACAGAGAGTCTTTCTGCCGCGCCGTATTTCTGGGCGTCCTTACCGGGGATACCTCTCAAATTTGCCCATAGCTGTTTACAGAGGGGGCTTCCCCTTGTCCAATATTACTGCCCGGCTTAAGAAGGAATGCCTAGTGGCATAGAAACGCGTTGACAAATCAAATAGTTATGATAAATTAACGTCGTAAGTAGATTAAATCGTCCCGAGTTGTGAAGGGGTAAATCCCGGACGTTAAAAAAATAAAACCTTCGTTGGGCTTAATACTCGGCGGAGGTTTTTATCTTTTCTAAACAAATGAATATCGGCAATAAATATGAAGATAAATTGGCCGCGTTAGTTGCTGACCCCTTGCTCATTGATTATGTGCATTTGAGGCCGAAATATAAAAAAGCACTTATTTTGCGCGAATTATGTGATGTTCTTATAGAGTATCAGCCATTGGCGATCCCTATTCAATTGAAAGTGCAAGGCGTATTAAGGAAAAATTCGGATGATTGGCTAAAAAAAGAGACTGCTAACGCTACAAAACAAATTTTGGGGGCATTAAGAAGCTTAAATCTTAATCGTGTTGTTATTGAAAATCCTAGGACCGGTATAATTGAATTTCCCCCTAAAACATTAAAGGCAAAACATGGAATAATTATTTTGGATTATAAGGGAGATCCTAGTGTTTTGTCGGCAGCTTGTCTTCGTAGAACAAAAGATAAAATACTGCTGCATTATCTAACGTTAGATGATTTTTCAATACTCTGCCAACATTTAATGACACTACCCGATTTAATGGATTATTTGGATAAAAGGGGAGAGATTCCAGAATGGGCCTTGCCACGTTTGAACGATGAGCGCAATGTCTATGCTTACTACCTCACCCATGATAATTATTTCGGTCCTACGGTAAAAATAAACGATTTTGTTGGCGAGTGGGATAGGTTAACTCAAAAACATGCTAAAGAATATAAAGAAAAGCTTGAGGAGGATAACCAGGCAGAATTATTTAATTTACTTCTCAAACAAATCCACAAAGAAGATCCCGATCAATCTACTTATTCACCAGATTTTATTCAAAGAGATTCTGAAAGAGAACGTATTTTGAGAAAAGAAGTTACTAGAAAGCTTAGTAGCATAAGACGTCTTTATCGAAGAGAAATATCAAAGACATTGATAGAAAAATGTCAGAAAGCAAGCACAAGCGAGAAAGGGTTTAACTATTTTTGTTTTATGCCAGAGGGAGATAATACCGCATATGTCTTTTTGTCTTCTAGACACCCAAGAAAAGAACGCATTACTCAACTTTGTGCAATAGTAAATTGCGTGCTTAATATTCAAGATGTGGATTATGTCTTGGGTGTAGCTACAGAGAATTTAGGAGTAAAAGGCAGATCAACTGACTTTATAATGATTGACAAAACCATGAAGGATTGCGATCCAAAGGCGATTGAAGAAAGTAAGCGAATATTTAAAAATATGGAATATCGGCATATATATGATTTTCCTGCAAACAAACAAATTATTATCTAGCATAGGGTTTTAGAAGAAGTGCCCATCTTTTATGATAAACAAACGAATAGCAAAAGGATTGACCTACGGCATTCCCATAGGGACGCAGTAATATCATTCTTGGGATTGAGAAGGAATGCCTAGTGGCATAGAAACGCGTTGACAAATCAAATAGTTATGATAAATTAACGTCGTAAGTAGATTAAATCGTCCCGAGTTGTGAAGGGGTAAATCCCGGACGTTAAAAAAGTAAAACCTTCGTTGGCCGTAATGTGGCCGGCGGGGGTTTTTGTTTTTAAGTTGTTTATATAATTTATAAAGAATATGTCAGATTACAGAAGAAATCACTATGTTCCTGATAGATTTCAGCGTCGTTTTTTGCTAAATGACGGGAAAGAGAAGAAGTTTTTCTACCTGGATCTATCTCCTGAAACTGCCTACTCAAATAAAAGACAGTATGTTCGTAAGTTTTTACATCGATGGGGTCCTCCTAGTTGTTTCTGCGAAGACGATTTGTATACGACTAAGTTTGGCGACTGGGAGTCAACTGAGATAGAAGAAAGGTTTTTTGGAAAGGTTGATTCTTACGCTCCTTCGGCCATTGAATATTTCGCAAATTTCCAGCATCCTAGTGTTGATGGCAAGGCGTTTAATAATTTAGTTTCATATATGAGTATACAAAAGTTACGTACGCCTAAGGGGTTAGCTTATTTATCTGAAATATTGCCTAGGTTAGATAAAAATCTCATATTGCTTAAGATGCAAGAATTAAGAAATATTTTTTGTGCTTTGTGGACAGAAAGCATATGGAGTATTGTTGATGCTACTAAGGCAGATACAAAGTTTATTCTTTCTGACCAACCTGTAACGGTATATAACAAGACTTGTTTACCCAATTCGAAGTGGTGTCTTGGTCACCGGGACCCTGACATAGCTCTTTCCGGTACGCATACATTATTTCCACTAAGCTTAGATAAAGCCCTTATACTTACAAACTTATCTTGGGTACGTAATCCATATGGTCACCCAAGGAAGCCCAGACCGAATTTTGATCCTTTTAGAGATACAATTTTTAACTTTCTTCACATACAAACAGGTCGATTCCTCACTGATGTAGAGGTAAATGAAATTAATTATGTGATAAAAACGAGGGCTTACAGGTATATTGCAGCCGCTAAAAAAGAGTGGCTTTATCCAGAGAATAAAATTCCCTCTCAACGTTGGGAAGAGTTAGGGCAGGGATATTTGTTTATGCCAGATCCTCGTTCCGTTACTTTCTCATCAAAAATATTAATCGGTTATGATAATAAAAAAGCAGATGCTTTTGATGAATACGGGAGAAAACCCTGGCATCCAGATTATGATAATAAGCCTGAGCGTGATAAAGAATGGGACACATTTCATGCTTTTCAGGGTGAATTTGCACGGGTTTTCGGTCCAAAAAGGCGCGGTAGGTCTTTTGAGCTAGGAGAATTAAGTAAAGAGGAAGATTCTCCAGATTATCATGCATATCATCTGGGGCTCGAAAAGCATTATAAGCAAAAGATTACCGGAGAATCCGGTTCTTAATAGAATGAAAAACAGCTTAAATCTTCATCCGCTGGTAGAAGGAACAAGAAAAAGTATCGGTGCCAAACCCTATTTAGACAAGGGCTGTATTATTGGCAGGTACTCTGGCCTTGACATTCGTGTTAGTCTCAATAGCCTGGATCGAGCACTAAGTATTATGGATACTTTATTCAAGGCTTTTGAGAAGAAAGGGATTGTGGTCGGTATCAAGAAGGATGACTATAAATACATAACAAGCGTGAATGTTTTTGGAGAAACTTTCGCTATTGATATGTATGAGAAGATTAATAATATTAAGAAAGGCCAGGATCAGTATGGCTACAATCAGTATGACTATATTCCTAACGGAAACCTAGTTCTACGAATTAAAGATACGCCTTATGGCGTTCGCAGTGAATGGAAAGATGGTGAAAGAAAAAAACTAGAGGCGTGTTTAGATAGTTTCATTAATGGACTAATTTTAGCGGCAGAAAAGCAGAAAGCAAACAGACTTAAAAGAGAGCAAGAAAAACGTGAATGGGAAGAGAATGAGCGTAGAGGAGAAGAAGAACAGAAAATAAGGCAACAGGAACAAGCGCTTATTGATATGTTGGAAAAAGAAGCAATGGGGTGGCATAAAAGCAAGATAATCCGGTCTTATATTGAAGCCGCCACTACTGCGCATATCCAAAAGAATGGCAAGGTTGAGTCTGGAAGCGAATTTGATAAATGGAAAACATGGGCTGGCCAACAGGCAGACCGATTAGATCCTTTAAAAGAAATGTTTGTTAATTCTTAGGGGGCATGGTGGAAGGTGTATGTAGATTTTGTGGCCAGAGTAAAAAACTGATAAAAGCTCATGTTGTTCCTGAGAAGTTTTTCAGTTTAGACGTGCAAAATCCTCTTCTTATGATTGCCGCTGATAAGCCTTATGAAACTAGATGTCCTATAGGAATATATGATGAAAATATTCTTTGTGCGGATTGCGACAATAAATTAGGGGTTTATGACGAGGAAGCACAAAAGCTATTTTTGACAAATATAGGCATCTACAAACATAAAGATAAGGATTTGCATGAAATACCTCCAAGCGCATATAACTATGAAAAGCTAAGATTATTTTTTATTTCATTGATTTGGAGAGCTTCCATTTCTTCAATGAATGCTTTCAGAAATGTGAGCCTAGGGCAAAAGTTCGAAAAGATGGCATTAGATATATTAAAGGATCCAGCATTAGACAGAGAAGATCTATTTTCTGTACTCATATTTAAACTTAAAGAGAATCCAGATATTCCTTTAGAAAAAGTTTATATTGAACCGTGGTCTTTCCGCTGTGAAGGAGCCAGGATGTATTCTTTTGTATTCGCGGGCTATAATATTCATATAAAAGTAGATAAGCGCAAATTAAACCAACCGATTGCAGATTTCTTTTTGAAATCAAATAGCAACTTATTTATATTATCTCAGAATTCAGAACAAGCACTATCCCTTATGGCTAGAATTACTACTCAACACAACCAACTGAAATCGAATAATTGATTTAAAGATGTTTATTCTTCAATGTCCGGGTCGAGAGAGGCGGACATTCGTATCTCTTAATGCCTCAAGAAGTTAGATAATTTCTGGTCAGAAAATACCGGACAAATAGGACAAAATTAGCGAGGAATTACCTCTCTAAATCCAGAATATTCTTGATATATTGAGGTATTGCGCATATAATTAGGCTAATAAATTCAGAGAGGTTTCTACTCTGCTCATGAGAGTGGGACCCCATATTTTCCTACGCAATAAGCTACAAAAAATCCTCGATGGGGTAACTTGTCGAGGATTTTTATCTTGGGGTTGCTAATGATAGTGGTACAATATGTCTTTGGAGATATCTAGCATGCAAAAAACAAAGATGCCGGGGAATAGAATTTACCCCTACTTAATAAGCGTAGGGTTTGTTTTAATCATGACTTTTTTGGGTGAGTTTGTTAAAAGAAAGCTTGAGCCGACAAATATCGTGATGTTTTATCTTTTGGCTGTAGTAATAGTTGCCATTCGTTGGGGGCAGGGGCCAGCGATCGTAACCTCAATATTGAGTGTTCTGGCTTTTGATTTCTTTTTAGTTCCGCCATATCTCACCCTTAATGTTCATGATTTTGAGTATCTTTTTACCTTTGGGGCTTTTCTGGTAGTTGGTCTTATTGTGAGTACGCTTACTTCAAAAGTAAGAGCACAAATTATCCAACGCCAGACTGAGAAACTTCATTGCGCGCTTTTGAACTCAATTTCCCATGATTTAAAAACACCGCTTGTATCGATCACTGGGGCATTGAGCACTATTTTGGATAATACATCAAAGCTTAGCCAACAGCAAAAGAATGGGCTTTTGGAAACGGCCCGCGGTGAATCTGAAAGATTGAATCACATAGTAAATAATATTCTGGATATGACTAGGACAGAATCCGGCGTATTACGGATTTCTAAAAAGCCATGTGATTTAAGGGATTTTATAGGAGCTTGTTTTGAACAGCTAAAAGATAAGATAGGCAGTCGAAACATAAAAATAAATATTCCAAAGGAGATGCCTGAAGTAAACGTAGATTTTCCGTGTATGCTCAAGGCGTTCTTAAATGTTATTGATAATGCTTTAAAGTATTCCCCTGATGGTTCGGAGATTGAAATCGGAGCTTCTTGTATCGACGGAAAGGCGCGTATTTTTGTGCAAGATTATGGTTATGGAATTCCCAAGGAAGACTTGGGACGTATTTTTAACAAGTTCTACCGGGTCCAGTGCGCTCAAAATATATTGGGAACTGGTTTGGGATTAAGTATTTCAAAAAATATTATTGAGGCTCATGGCGGCTATATTAGCGCAGAAAGTGTTCTTGGTAAAGGTACCACGTTTATTATAGAATTTCCGCTAGAGTAAAAGTATAATGGCAGAACAAAACAATTTAAGAATTCTGGTTGTTGACGATGAAAAATCCATACGTAGTTTTCTTAAGACATCTCTTTCGGCGCACGGTTACGTTGTTTTTGAAGCAGCAAAAGGTAAAGAAGCCCTAACAGAGTCGGTTAGTGTTCATCCGGATGTTATTATTCTTGACTTAGGACTTCCTGATATGGATGGAAGAGAGGTCATTGCAAATATCCGTAAACGGACAAAAACCCCGATAATCATTTTATCAGTAAGGGATGATTCGCTGGAGAAGATCGCTGCGCTTGATGCCGGAGCGGATGACTATCTTACCAAACCTTTTTCTGTCGGAGAGTTGTTGGCCCGCTTGAAGGCGGTGATGAGGCGTCTTTTGCCTCTAGAAAAGGACCAAATCCTACGAACAGGCAAGCTTATGATGGATATTACTAGTCGTCGGGTTACTGTTGAAGATAACCAGATTGATTTATCTCCTACTGAATATGACACTCTCAAGCTTCTTCTTTTAAACTCTGGGAAGGTGCTTACTCATAAACAAATTCTGCGTGAAATTTGGGATAAAACAGAAGATTATGAGGGTATTTTACATCTTTTACGCGTAACGATGAGTAATCTGCGCAGCAAAATTGAACCTAACCCGGATCGCCCTATGTACATTCTTACGGAGCCGGGCGTGGGCTACCGCATGAGGTCTGATGATTAAATTCTCGTTTTGACCTTTTTTTGACTTGCCTTCCTTGCCCGTCAAGCGTATCGTAATCCAATAGAATAAATACAAAAATAAGTTGATTTTACACAGTGCCAGAGTGTTTCATTCTCTGGTTTTTTGTTAAATATTATGAAGAAAATAGCTATTTTTTATACTGTTACTCTAGGAATATTCTGGGAAGCGGTGTATGTAATGGTAATTATCGGCATAGGTTGGCTATTTGTATTAGCATTTCGGTATATACGATGATACTTAGACCTCAAGTAAATGATATTAAGAACATCGGTTATTATCTGGGAAGAATAATCCTCGGTATCGGCCTGACCATGTTTTTACCGTTTATTACGGGGCTGGTTTTATTTAGAGAGCCTAATCCTGCTTTGGATTTCTTGATCAGCGCTAATATTGCTATATTTATCGGTTTGGCTTTAAGTTGGCTGTGTAAAACAAATAAGGAGCTAAATTCTGGTCAGGCAATGGTTGTTATTGCTCTTTCATGGCTGGCCGCGATGGCCCTTAGTGCTATCCCGTTATTATTAAGTGGTCACTATAAGTCATTTCTTGATGCTTGTTTTGAAACCATGTCGGGTTTTACCACCACTGGGCTGACTCTTGTGCAAGATTTGGATCACCTTTCCCAGAGCCATAATTTATGGCGTCATTTAGGGCCTTTTCTGGGAGGGCAGGGAATCGCTATTATTGCGATTTCATTCTTGGTCAAGGGCACCAGCGGGACATTTAATCTGTATCTTGGGGAAGGGCGTGATGAAAAATTAGTCCCTAATGTTATCAACACGGCGCGGTTTATTTGGGTGATTAGCATAGTGTACTTAATCCTAGGGACCATTGTGTTAGGTTTGGTAGGGATCTCTATTGGATTGAAACCTCAAAGCGCATTCTTTCACGGTGCCTGTATTTTTATGGCTGGATTTGATACCGCAGGTTTCTCCCCGCAATCACCAAACATTCTTTATTATCACAGCCTGATCTATGAAATTGTTATAATTTTCTTTATGGTCATCGGCTCATTTAACTTTAATTTGCATTATCAAATCTGGAAGGGGAATTTTAAAGAAATTTGGAAGAATATCGAAACGCGGACTTTCTTGTTTGTGATTATGATTGTTACTTTGATTACCCTGGCTGGCTTGAGGCGCTTGGGTGTTTATTCGGATGGAATGATACTTTTTCGCAAGGGTTTTTTTCAACTTGTCTCCGGACAAACTACAACCGGTTATATGACAATATATGCTCAGCAGTTTATTAAGGAGTGGGGAGATTTAGCGTTGAGCGGGATAATTCTTTCTATGGCGCTGGGAGGTTGCGCTTGTTCTACGGCAGGGGGAATTAAAATGTTACGCGTAGGAATTATCTATAAGGCATTCAGGCAGGATATAAAAGCAATGATGCTTTCGCCAAGTGCTATCGTGGTGCAGAAATTTCATCATATAAAAACGATGTTTATTGAAGATAAGCAGGTACGAGCAGTTTTGATTGTTACCTTAGGGTATCTTTTTCTTTACGGATTAGGTACTTTAGTAGGGGTAGGATTGGGATATCCTTTTTTGGAATCTCTCTTTGAGTCAACTTCTGCGGCTGCCAATGTTGGGCTTTCCTGTGGGATAACTGATACAAGTATGCCGGCAATATTAAAAGTGACCTATATAATAGAAATGTGGGCAGGAAGACTGGAGTTAATGTCGGTTTTTGCGTTATTTGGTTTTTTTGTAGCGTATGTGAAAGGTAGATAAAAGTGAGAAGTTTTTTCTTATTATTGGTGTTGTGCTTGGTGCCGACTGTTTCTAGTTCTAACTGCTATGCTCAGACACCCACGAGTTTAGAATTGATAAACAATGCCAAACAGTATGACGGTAAAACTGTTAACTATAGAGGAGAGGTCATAGGAGAAGTAATGGTCCGCGGAGAGTTCGCTTGGCTACATGTGAATGATGGTATTATTGCAATCGGTATTTGGGTTCCAAAGACAATGGTTCAAGATATTCTCTATGCCGGGAATTATCATAAAAAAGGAGATATCGTAGAAGTTTTCGGGACGTTTCATCGAAGCTGTTTGGAGCATGGGGGAGATTTAGATATTCATGCCTCTGAAATAAATAAAATAACTCCGGGAAGTTTGGTTATTCAGCCCATCAGTAGAAAGAAAGTTTATATCGGAGTCTCGTCTTTAGTACTCGTTTTGTTATTCTATGCATTAAAGAAATTTTTTCAGCGCAGATAACGTTAATATCTGGATTTAATTATAAATGTCGTCACTCAAGGGCGGACATTTTGTATTCATTTGTCTCTCTGATAGTTGCGTCATTTCTAGCCAAAAAATACCGGACAAAACGGACAAGTTGGCGAGGAATAGCCTTCTCTAAAACCAGAATATTCTTGATATATTAAGGTATTACGCATATAATTAGGCTAATAATTTTAGAGAGGTTTCCCTTTGTGGAATACGAGAGGGACCCCAGTAATATCATTCTCCTCGCTGTATTGGAGAGTTTAAGGCCTATGATCGCAATAGCGGTTGTAGGCCTTTTTATCTGGCGATGTCCGTAGGGCTTAGGACATTGTATTTATTAGCCATATATCGAAACCTTCCGCACTACATCAAATTCATCTATATCTGTAAACGGAGAGGTCTTCCACTTGTCGAATATTACTGCCCTCCTTACCTGGGATACTTCTTGACAAAAAAAGTGTTTTATTATATTATTAGCATATGCCAATAACTAAAAGGAAACTATATGACTAGACCTTGTAGATGTAGAAGAATAAGATGTAGTCCTGACACGAATTACTTTAAGCCTCGGGGCATCCCTTTGGATATGCTTGAAGAGGTTAATCTTACCCTGGATGAATTAGAGGCGGTTAGGCTTGCGGATTTAGAAGGTTTATATCAGGAGGATGGTGCTAGGAAAATGGATATTTCCCGGCAGACATTTGGTAATATCATAAATTCAGCTCACAGGAAAATAGCGGATGTTCTTTTAAACGCTAAAGCATTAAAGATAGAAGGCGGAAAGGTTAAAAAGGTAGGCTAAATGAATAATCTAATAAAACAGGATCAAGATAGGTTAAAGCTTTTCAAGAAGCATGGTTATGATATCCCTAAAGCCAGAAATTTTATTCTTGCCAAAGCTGGGCCTATTCAGGGTCGAGTTTTGGAAGTGGGTACTGGCAGAGGACATACGGCGGTAGCTCTAGCAAGAAAAGGGATAAAACTTATTTCGATTGATTTAGACAAGAAAGCTCAAAGTGCAGCCAAGTTAAACCTTAAGAAAATGAAGTTAAATAAATATGTTGTTTTTAGGGTAATGAACGCCGAAAAATTAATTTATCCGGATAATTATTTTGATTTTGTGATTTCGGTAAATTTTATTCACCATGCTGATTATCCCGGTAAATGCATTAGGGAGATGATAAGAGTTACTAAGGAAAAACTGGTAATTGTAGATATTAATCAAAAAGGTCAGCGTGTTATGGAAAAAGTCCATGCGTTAGATGGGCATAGTCATGCGTCGTCTAAAATGTCCATGTTGGTTGTAAAAGAATACTTACGTAAAACCGGATTGGTGGTTAAGGTTTATAGAGATGTATGTCAGACTGTTATCGTGGCTAAGAAAGGAGTAGTAAAGTGAAAGTATGTATTCCAACAGAAACAAATGAAGGAAAGAACGCAAAGGTTTATGGTCATTTCGGTAGCGCACCATATTTTACCATTGTTGACACAGAGAAAGACGCTGTAGAGATTATTGACAATGCGAACCAGCATCATGCGCATGGGATGTGTCAACCGATGAACGCGTTAATGGGGAAGTCGATTGATGCTGTGGTTACCGGTGGAATGGGCGCCCGGGCGGTTCAAGGACTTAATCAAGGCGGAATCAAGGCTTATCGGGCTATTCCGGGGACAGTTGCTGATATTGTTAGTCAATTTACCAAAGGTGGGCTTGAGGAAATAACCGTCGAGAATGCCTGCTCTCAACATGGATGTCATTAAAGAGGAGGACATAATGAAGATAGGGGTTATAATCTCCAGTAATGATACCGAGACTTGTTGGAATGCTCTACGATACGGCAATTTTTGCCTTGGGCAGAAGGATGAAGTAAAGGTATTTTTGACCGGCAAAGGCGTCGAATACCAGAATATTAGCACGGAAAAATTCAACACGATTGAGCAGGCGGAAGAATTGCTTCAGTCTGGTGGTAAAATACTGGCTTGCGGAACGTGCATTAAATCGCGGAATCAGGAAGGTACGGAAATGTGTCCGATTAATACGATGAAGGATATGTATGAAATTATTAAAGAGAGCGACAAGGTTGTTACCTTTTAGCAAGAGGATATGAATAAAACAGTTTTGATCAATGAAAATCTTTGCATTGGCTGCGCAAAGTGCGTTGAATTATGTCCCAAAAATATCTTGTATGTAGATAAGACAAGCAATAAATGTAAGGTTTCAGATGAAACTAAATGCGATAAGCTTGCTGGTTGTCAACGAGTCTGCCCTGTAAAAGCAATCAACATAATCGAATAATCCCCTACAAAAATAGCAGAATGAATTCTATGGGATATGTGGGAATCATACAGAAATATTCTTAGGCGCTACCCTAAAATTCCCCTATCTGAAGAAAGACGTTTGATTCTCAAGGCTCAAAGAGGATCCAAGAAAAGCAAGGATGAACTTGTTCTCCGTCATATCAGTTTCCTAATCTTTAGAATTCGCAAAATAGCATTTTCTTCCTTGCTTTGGCCATTTGGAGAGGATTTATTAGCAGAAGCCATTCTTATCGTTTATAAAAAAATTGAAAGTTATGACCTTAATTACTGCGATAAGAAGGGGAATCCTAACCCGGTTAAATTTACCTCTTACATTTGGAAACGAATTGATGGTTTCATAATTGATTCATTAAAGAAAGAGCTTAACGAATCAAATTATTACGATAGATACAGCGGGTATGCCATCAAAAATGGGGATTCATCGTCTATGTCCGGGTCCGGAGAGGTGGACAATTCTATCTCTTGACTTATCAGAGAGTTATAAATTACAAGTCAATAATGACCGGACAAGGCGGACATTCCCGCTCTAAATCCACAATATCCTTGATATATTGAGTTATCAAGCCTATAATTACTTGTATAAATAGAGAGGGGTTTCTCTTTGGTTTATACGAGTGGATTATTATTTTAATAAAAATACAAGTTATAGAAAGAGGTGCGAGATATGAAAAAGATACTTTTAACAGCATTCGTTTTTGTATTTACTAGCCCTTTGTGTTTTGCCCAACAGGCTTCAGCACCGGTTAGCCAAACTGCGCAAACATCAGCAGGAATCAGAACTATGACCGGCACCGGCAGGGTTGGTTCGATAATTATTGGGGACTCTACGAAGGGAATAAAATCACAACTTTCGGTTATGGATGACTATGGGAAGAATACTAGCTTTGCAGTATCAGGCGAAACCGCTATCACTGATAAAGACGGAAAGGTTGTTGCCATAAGTGATTTAAAGAAAGGCGATAAGGTTACTGTAGTTTATGCAGTAGGTAAGAAAGTTAATAGAGCGCAATCTATTAAATTAGTAGAATAATAAGTCGTCAGTAGCGGATTACGGAAAAATTGATATATTAAGCGTCACTTGAAGGCTATTGATCGGAGACGGTCAGTAGCCTTTTTGCTCCTTTCAATTATACCTAGGTACAATTGATTCCATTTTAGATACTTCTATACTATTACAAGGCTGGAGAATTGTAACCTATGGAAATTGATTTAGAAAATGGAGGTGAATATAATGGGTGAACACAATTGTTACAAAAAAGATGAAGCGGAGTGTATCAGAAAAAAGGCTTATGAATTATGGGAGCAGGACGGACGTAAACATGGCCGTGATCTGAATTATTGGCTGCATGCTGAGAAAGCTGTAAAAATCAAGATTAAAAAATAATATAACAAAGGAGTAATAAATGGAAAATATCAAAGAACAATTAATCAAGATGTTAAATAAGGCTTTGGAATTGGAACATGCGGCCCGGATTCAGTATCTAGCGCACGCGGAATTGGTTAAAGGCATCAACGCAGAGAGTATTATTGAACGCTTAAAAGAAATTGCTTCGGATGAAGAAAAACATGAAGGTAAGTTCCGTAATATGATCGGAAATTATTTGGAAGCAGAGCCTTCGATGGGTATCGCCCAGACGCATATGGCCAAGGATATAAACACTATACTTAAAGTAAATCTAAAAGACGAAAAGACGGCGATTGATTTTTATAAAACTATTTATAATAAAATAATTGAGAATAAAGACGCCTTACCCTATGTTTTTGAGACTCTGGAACATGAGGTTCGTCATATTATTCTTGATGAACAAGAACATGTAACAGAAATATCTGTTTTGTTAGGTTAGTAGGTATGGCTGTAGTTATTACGTCACTGCAAAGGAGGAATGATGGAGAGTAATGACAAGATTAAAAGTGTATCTGAGTTTGTATTACCGGCTCTGCCCTACGCGGATAATGCGTTGGATCCTGTAATCTCCGCAAATACGATTAGTTTTCATTACGGTAAACATCACAAGGCATATGTAGATAACCTGAACAAGCTGATAGTAGGAACTGAATTTGTTGGCCTGCCGTTAGAGAAAATCATTACTGAGGCAGCCGGCAAAGCGGATAAGGCTGCAATCTTTAATAATGCGTCGCAAGCGTGGAATCACACGTTTTACTGGAGCAGTTTGACTCCGAAGGGCGGCGGTCAACCATCGGCAGTGTTGAAGAAAAAGATCGAAGCTTCCTTTGTTACCTTGGATGCCTGTAAGAAAGAGCTGGTGACTGCGGCAACTACTCAGTTCGGCAGTGGTTGGGCGTGGCTGGTGCTGGATGGAGATAAACTTAAGGTGGTCAAGACTGGTAATGCGGATTCACCTTTGACCAAGGGTATGAAACCTCTCTTGACTATTGACGTCTGGGAGCATGCCTATTACCTGGATTATCAGAACCGCCGTGTAGACTATGTTAACGCCGTTATCGATAAATTGATCAATTGGAGTTTTGCGGCGGATAATCTCGATTAGTGATGTAAGGGAAAGCTTTAATATGGTAAGGGGGTAGGCATGGCAAAGATTACTGAATTAAAACCCAAGGTTTCAATTATCGGTTGCGGTAGTGTTGGGATGCGTTATGCCTACGCGCTTATCATGAAAGGGCTTGCCAGAAGTATTGTTATAACCGATATGGATAAAAAGCGGCTGGAAGGGGAAGTTATGGATTTATCCCACGGCGCCCCTTATGTCTCGCCGGTTGAAATTATTGCCGGAGACTATTCGGATATAAAAGATTCGGATTTAGTGGTGATCACCGCCGGTAAGAAACAAACGCCTGGTCAGACCAGGATAGCGCTGGCTAAAGATAATGTAGAGGTCTACCGCCAGATCGTATCCCAAATAGTTAAATATAGCCCTGCGGCGATTATTTTAGTAGTGACCAATCCCGTAGACATACTTTCGTACGCAGCCTATAAATTTTCCTCTAAACCGGCAAATGAAGTTATCGGTGCCGGGACGGTTTTGGATTCGGCGCGTTTTCGGTTCCTTTTAGCTCAGTATTGTCAAATAGACCCACATAACGTCCATGCTTATATTCTGGGCGAGCATGGAGATAGCGAATCGGCTATTTGGAGTAATGCTACGATCGGCGGAGTTTTGTTTAAAAATTATTGTTCGGTGTACGGTAACCACCATACCTGCCAACATGAAAAAGAGTTAGATGAAATTCTCTCCGAAGTTAGAGATTCTGCTTATAAAATCATCGAGAAAAAAGGGGAGACTTCATACGGGATTGGTTTGTCTTTGGTTAGGATAACCCAGGCAATTCTTCATGATGAAAACGCAGTTTTACCTGTGTCCAGCCTGATTGCCGATTATTTGGATATACGCGATGTATATTTAAGCCTTCCCGCCGTAGTTAACAAAAACGGCATTAGGGAGATTTTAAAACTCGAGCTGGCTAAAGAAGAGCAGGAAGAGCTTAAGAAATCTGCCAATGCTATTAAAGAAGCGATTAAAGAAGTCGGATTATAAGTTAAAAGCCATAAATGCCAAAGACTAAAATAATTTGTACTTTGGGTCCTGCGTCAACAAAAGAAATCATCCTTTTAAAAATGATGCGTTCCGGCATGAATGTGGCAAGGTTAAATTTCTCCCACTCCACCTTAAAAGTTCATTTGGCCCGGATACAACTCATAAGAAAACTGAATAAGAGATACCGCTTGAATATCAGGGTATTAGGGGATTTAGAAGGATATCGCATAAGGGTGGGCAGGTTAAAATCAGGCCGGGCGATTAAGGTGGAGAAAGGGCAGGTAGTTTGGTTGACTCAAGAGAATATCTTGGGAGAAGGCAGTATTATACCGTTTGATTATAGAGATTCTTTAAATAAAATTAAAATTGGCCAGCACATTTATATTGATGATGGCAATATTTCTCTTTTAGTCCTAGGGCGGAAGAAAAACAGGCTAAAGACCAAAGTAATTATTCCCGGGTTAATTCAAGAACGTAAAGGTATCAATATGCCCGATATCAAGCTGAGCTTTAAGGGGTTGACCGCGAAAGACAAGGAGAATATCCGTTTTTGCCTGGAGAATAAAGTTGACTATATCTCCCAGTCTTTTGTAAGAAGCAAAGAGGATATTTCTATTATTAGAGAATATCTCAAAAATTATCCGTATAAATATCAGATTATTGCCAAGATTGAGAATCGGGAAGGGATCAAGAATATTGATGAAATAATCGAAGTTTGCGATGGAATTATGGTCGCCAGGGGCGATATGGGCGTTTCTATCCCTATATATGAGGTGCCGGTAGTCCAAAAAGAGATAATTAAAAAATGTAACCGGGGAAAAAAGTTTGTTATCACCGCTACCCAGATGCTGGAGAGCATGACTGAGAATCGTATCCCTGAAAGGGCGGAGGTTTCAGATGTTGCTAACGCCATATTGGATGGTTCGGATTATGTGATGCTTTCTGCGGAGACCGCAGTTGGCTTGTATCCTGTAGAATGCGTTGAGATGATGAATCAGATCATTAAATTTACTGAAACTCATGCTGCAAGAAAGATGTAGCGGAGTGCATCAAGAAAAAGGCTTGTGAATTATGGAAGAAGGGAGAGCGCAATGAGCTGTAATCGGGGTGTCGTCTATCTGGGGTAGAATAAGGTAGAAGTTCAAAACATTGATTATCCGAAGTTTGAAGATCCGCGTGGACATAAGATTGACCAGATCCTCGGTGAACCGGAAATAGACTGTGCGGTTGACGCCGTGGGTTTCGAGGCGCACGGCCACGGTTTGCACGACTCTAAGGTTGAGGCTCCGGCGACGGTGCTGAACTCGCTGATGACAATCACGCGCCCAGCCGGCAAAATCGGCATTCCCGGCCTTTACGTTACGGACGATCCGGGTGGAGTTAATACTGCTGCCAAGCACGGCAATCTTAGCATACGTTTTGGCCTTGGCTGGGCTAAGTCGCACAACTTCTATACCGGCCAGACTCCGGTAATGCGCTACAACCGCGCGCTGATGCAGGCAATCCTGTGGGATAAGATTAAAATTGCCCAGATCGTTGGGGTTGAGGTCATCAGTTTGGATAACGCGCCGAAGGGTTATGCTGCTTTTGATTCTGGCGTGCCGAAGAAGTTCGTTATCGATCCACATGGCATTATCGCCAAGGTTAAGTGATTTTTTTCTTTTGTACTTCGCTGTTGATTAACGATATTAGAAGGATAAAAATAAAAGGAGGTTGTCAATGACCAAAATCTTGGTTTTATATTATAGTATGTATGGGCATATTGAAATATTGGCGAAGGCGGTAGCTGAGGGCGCGCGTGCTGTGAAGGATACTGAGGTGACCATCAAACGCGTGCCGGAACTAATGTCGGAAGATGTGGCACGAAAGTTTGGTGCTAAACTTGATCAGGTGGCACCGGTCGCAGTGGTGGATGAGTTGTCCAGCTACGATGCAATTATCTTTGGTACGCCGACACGTTTCGGTAACATGTGCGCACAGATGCGTAATTTTCTTGATCAGACCGGTCGGTTGTGGCTGAAGGGCAGTTTGATTGGTAAGGTGGGAAGCGTGTTCACATCTACGGCTACGCAGCACGGGGGACAGGAAACCACGATTACTTCGTTTCACTCTACCTTGCTGCATCATGGTATGGTTATTGTGGGGGTTCCCTATTCTTGCCAGGAGATTATGAATATGAGTGAAATCACCGGTGGATCACCTTATGGAGCGGGCACTCTGGCTGGCGGCGATGGCAGTCGTCAACCGTCAGAAAACGAAATAAAAATCTCCCGATTTCAGGGACGCCACGTTGCGGAAGTAGCCAAGAAGCAATCGGCCTAACAACAGGTTGAAGAATGGCGTTGAGAGACATTCATAAAATTAAAGGAGTGATAAAACACTATGCTATTTGAACCACTTAAAATACGCGAGATAACTTTGAGGAATCGGATAATGGTTTCTCCAATGTGCCAGTATTCATATGAAGATGGTTTTTCTAACGACTGGCATTTAGTCCATTTGGGAAGCCGCGCTGTGGGCGGGGCAGGTATAGTTATGGTTGAGGCGACGGCAGTAGAAGCAGGCGGCCGCATCACTCCTCAGGATTTAGGTATTTGGAAGGATGAGCATATCCCGAACTTACAGAGAGTCGCGAAATTTATTGCATCTCAAGGAGCTGTACCGGGAATTCAGTTGGCGCATGCCGGAAGAAAAGCATCTATCTATAGGCCATGGGATAAGCGACAGGGGGCGGTCAGCGAAAAAGAGGGAGGTTGGCGTCCGGTAGTTGCTCCCAGTGCTATACCTTTTGCCGATAATTACGTATTGCCTGAAGCGCTTAGCATTGATAATATTACGAGGATTATAGATTCTTTTGTAAAGGCTGCCCAGCGCGCGCTAAAAGCCGGATTTCGCATAGTCGAAATACATTGCGCGCACGGGTATCTTATTCATGAATTTCTTTCGCCTATAGCTAACAAGCGCACTGATATTTATGGCGGGATTTTTGAGAATCATATCAGGTTACCTTTGGAAGTTGTGCGTGCAGTGCGGAACGTGTGGCCTGAACATCTGCCTGTGTTTGTCCGCATCTCCGCTACGGATTGGCTGGAGCCGCAAGGCTGGGATTTGGAACAATCAGTAAAATTAGCCTGTATTCTAAAAAAAGAAGGAGTTGATCTTATAGATTGTTCTTCAGGCGGAATGGTTGCCGACGCTAAAATACCTATAGGTCCAGGGTATCAGGTGTTGTTTTCTGAGCGCGTTCATAAGGAAGCTGGTATTATGACCGGCGCCGTTGGTATTATTACATCGGCTATGCAGGCAGAAACTATATTGGAGAGCGCTCAGGCCAGCGTTATTATAATAGCGCGGCAGTTTTTGCGCGATCCTTATTGGCCTTTACATGCTGCGCAGGAATTAAAAAAAGAGATAGTATGGCCTTGTCAGTATCATCTTGCATCGCCAACACCGAATATTGTGTGTAAAAAGAGCTAAGTATCAGGAAAAGAATGGGAATATCTTTAAAACAAAAGAAAGCAGGGAATAAAACAATTGAAAGAGTCGCTATAATTACCGGAGCCGACCGGGGCATAGGGTTTCAGGTCAGCCGCCAACTCGGAGAACTTGGGTTTAAAATTGTGCTCACAAGCCCGGATCGTGCAAAAGGGGAAGTTGCTGCGGCTAAACTCAGCAGGGAAGGATTAAATGTTGTATATCAAAAGCTGGATCTCTTAAATGAAAGAGATGTTCGTGCATTAAAAGTTTTCGTGTTGAATAAATTTGGCCGCATTGATCTCCTTGTGAATAGTGCCGGAGTTATGCTTGATTCTGGCAGGAGTAAAGTTGAAGGGCTTTTAAGTCGCAGGATTAAAAAAATCCCAAAAAGAAAGGGATTCGGAGAAGGTCCGAGTATCCTTGAGGTTAATATAGATATCGTCCGCGCTACTCTTGAAATTAATACCTTGGGGGCCTTGAAGATGTGCCAAGCCTTTGTTCCGCTGATGTTGAAGGCTGGCTACGGTAGAGTGGTTAATGTTTCTTCAAGTTTGGGGCAGTTAAATGATATGACTGATGAAGATAAAGTTCCCGCCTACCAGATGTCTAAGACGGCCTTAAATGCGGTTACACGCATGGTTGCGGATGCTGCTCGCGGTAGCAATGTTGCGGTGAATTCCGTTTGCCCCGGCTGGACGCGCACCGATATAGGAGGGCAAGAAGCGCCGCAATCTACCGAGGAAGCTGCCGGGACTATCGTGTGGCTTGCCAGGCAGCCGGACAACGGACCGACAGGTGGATTCTTTAGGGATAAGAGGCGTATTGCCTGGTAAATTTGTGGCGGATAATATTTAGAATGATAAATTTTTTTATGGTGCCGGATAAAATCAAGATAGGATAAATACGATGAAAACGCTGGGCCTCCAAGCTGTTCCTGCGGTAGTTAGCGGTACGCTTACCACTGTTGACCATCAGAAAATATCGTTCCAGCATTTTAAGAATGGATGCCCTTTTGTTATCATTATTGCGCATGGATATTATAATAGTAAACAGTGCCTGGTTTTACAGCAGTTGGCTCAGGCGCTTGGGGGAGAGTATGATATTTTTATGTTTGATTTTCGCGGGCATGGCAAAAGCAGCGGCGTATTTACCTGGACGAGCCGGGAAGGCTTTGATCTAGGCGCGGTATTAGATTTTATTGCGCCGCTTTATCCTAAGATTGGATTGATTGCTTTTTCTATGGGTGCAAGTATCAGTATTAATGTACTCGCCAATGATAAGCGTGTGGATAGTTTTATCTGTGTCAGCGCTCCATCGGATATGTCGAGAATTGATTATTGGGTGTGGGCCCTTGATTGGAAAAATGATGTGGTATACATATTGAATTCTAAGGGAAGGATCGGTAAAGGAATACGGCCAGGGCCATTTTGGCTTGCCAAAAAGAAACCTATTGATAACGTCGGTAAAATTAACATCCCGATTATGTTTATACACGGCAGCCGGGATTGGGTAATCAGGCCGTGGCATTCCCAGGCCCTTTACCAAAGGGCAGTCGGCTTGAAGAAAATAATTTTTATCAAAAATGGGCCGCACGCAGAGTACTTAATGCGGGATTATCCCGATCAATTCGTCGCAGAAGTAAAGGATTGGTTTCTTAATACGCTGATGAAACGGGAAGATTTAGTTATCCATAAGATATTTGCTCAAATTTCTTCTCGATTTTCAAATAGGATATGCCTGCAAATAAAAAAAGGATCTACCTGGGAGAGATGGACGTATGGGCAAACAGAAGATCTCTCTCTAAAAATAGGGGCATTTCTTATTAAGGAGGGTTTTAAAAAGGGCGACTTCGCTGCGCTTTGTATAGAGAATCGGCCGGAATGGGCAGCAATTTATTTAGGCATAATCGCTGCGGGCTTGATTTGTGTTCCTTTAGATCCACAGTTGACGGAACAAGAAATAGAAAATCTCATCAATGACTGCTCTGCAAAGATTATCTTTGTCTCCAACGCTGTTTTTCAGTCAAAAAATATTAATAAGATAAAAGCCGGTCTGAACAAAATTGTTATACTGGATCTGGATATTGAAAAAGAACGCCTTTTAGGGCTGGCGCAGGTAAAATCTACTTTGTCCGAAGGGCTCGCCTGGCCTGAGGTTTTTCCCGAAGATGTTGCTTCGCTTATTTATACATCAGGCACCATTGACAAGCCCAAAGGGGTAATGCTTACGCATAAGAATCTTTGCTCTGATTTTCAAAGTATCGACAAGCTGAAACTCTTCTCGGATAAAGATACTTTTATATCAATATTACCACTGCATCATGCATATCCTTTTATGATTACGTTGCTAACACCTCTTTTTTGTCGAGCACGAGTCATCTATACTTCAAGTCTTAGAAGCGATGAATTGTTGGATTTGATGAGAGAGGCCAAGGTAACAGTATTGGTAGGGGTACCGCAACTTTTTTCTTTCTTTTTTGCAAATATATTAGAGAAGATGAAAAAGATACCATTATTCTTCAGGATGCCTCTTTTAGGAGTGATAGAAATATTGTGGCAGATAAGAAGATTTAGCGGAATAAATTTAAGCAAGCTGGTTCTATCGAAGATACACTGGCCATTCGGGCAGGCTTTAAGATTTTTTGCCTGTGGCGGCGCTAAGTTAAATGAAGAAGCGGTCAGATTTCTCGTCAAGACTGGTTTTACAATACTCGAAGGATATGGACTTACCGAGACATCGCCTGTTGTAACCTTTAACCCTTTAAAGAGGCAGAAGATTGGATCTGTCGGTAAAGTGATCCCGGATGTAGAATTGAAAATCGATAATCCCGATGCAAGCGGTATGGGTGAGGTGGTGATCAAGGGCCCCAATGTCATGAAAGGCTACTATGAAAGAGCGGATGATACCGCCAGTGTTTTAAAGGACGGCTGGTTTTACTCCGGAGACTTAGGGTTTATAGACAAGGACGGCTATCTTTATATTACAGGGAGAAAGAAAGAGGTAATTGTTTTAAGCTCCGGGAAAAACATCTATCCTGAAGAAGTAGAATTCCATTATACTAAGAGCCCCTTTATTAAAGAAATATGCGTCCTTGGTGTCGGTACAGTTGAGGAGGAGAAATTGACCGCCGTGGTGGTGCCTGACGCTGACTATTTCCGAAAGGGCGGGGAGGTTGATCTTAATAGTGTGATCAGGTGGGAGTTGGAAAATTTATCAGAAAAACTTGCTCCCTATAAACGTATCAAGGGCTATATTATTGTAAAGGAAGGACTGCCGCGCACGCGTCTGGGTAAGATAAAAAGGTATGAAGTTAAAAACAAATATTTAGATGAACTTAAGGGTATAAAGTCAAAAGGTGTTGAGGAGGAAATCCCCGCTACAGATGAGGATCTCAGACTGCTCTCTTCCGATGTTGGCAGAAAGATAATTGAGGCTTTGAATAAATGCGCAAAGCTAGAAAGACAGATATATCCGGCCGATCATATTGAATTGGATCTTGGTATTGATTCGTTGGGCCGCATAGAATTAATAATAGCATTAGAGCAGGCGCTTAACATCCGCATACCAAATGAGCTAATGACTAAAGTATTTACTGTTAAAGATCTTATTCTCGAGATAGAGAAATTGGTTCCGGACGAAGGGGTTCAAAGAGAGTTTGTTACACAGGTTAAGAGTCAAACTTTATGGAGCGAAATTTTAAACAAGAATCCCGCTCAAGATATAATAAAAAAGGTAAATCTATCGCCAAACCGGATGACAATTTTAGGGATGCTGCTACTGGCTGAAATTTTACGCCTTGTGTTTAAGGTAGTCTGGGGCTTGAAGGTTTTTAGAGCAGAAAATATTCCGAAAGCGGGAAAGTGCATCCTTTGCGTTAATCACAGCAGTTACCTGGACGCCTTTATTGTTGATGCTTCTATTCCCGCGAGTTTACGAAAGGGTGTTTTCTTCGTTGGTTTTAGAGCCTATTTCGAACAACCCCTCATTAAAAATCTCGTAAAATATATCAGGGTCATCCCAATCGATCCAGGTATGCATTTCGTGGAAGCTATGCAGGCATCTTCTTACGTTCTAAGGAATGATAAGATAGTCTGTATTTTTCCAGAGGGTCAAAGAACTATCGACGGAAATGTTAAAGAATTCAAAAAAGGAGTCGGGATATTGGCAGAAGAGCTGAATATTCCGCTAGTTCCTGTATTAATCACAGGTTCATACGAATCCTGGCCGAGGGCAAAGTTGTTCCCGGGGATACATCCGATCAAAATTACTTTCGGCAGGCCTTTTGATTTTGAAGAACTTAAGAAAGAGGGACAAAAGTTGGGGGCCAAGGATGGATATGAGGCAATAGCTTTTGGTATAAGGGAAGAGGTTATAAAGCTCAAAGGCAAACAATAGGGAGGTTGTATAAAATCTTCCTAAGCGAGAGAGTAAGATCCTGCGATTATACCTAAGTACAATTGAATCCATTTTAAATGCTTCTACAATACTTATCATTAAGCCAGTAGGTAGGCAAAGAAGTCCTAAGGCAAGGCATAGTGATAATAAGGCAAGGGAGGAAAAATGAAGATACTCTATGCGGCAGTCGCAGTCTTATTTTTAGGGTCACAATTTTTATGTCAAGTCCAGGCGATAGAACTTTGTGAAACGGAGGATTATTATAATCTTGCGGATTCCTCTAAGTGTAAAATAAAATACAATAAAGAGGGCGACAAAAGCGACTCCCGGGAACTTGTGTTTGAAATCCTAAAAACCTACCCCTTTGAAGAAAGGGGAAAATTTATAAAATTATTGCAAAGAAAAATTGAGCTTGTGGATAATTATATAACGCAACAGCAGAATCAAGGGCAGGCAGAAAAAGTTAAGGCCAATATCAGTAAACTTGAACAAGCAAAGCAAGTTCTTTCCAAACATCTGGAGATGGCAAATGCCGCTACTCAGGATAATTGGGTTAGCGTAAGAGACCAGGCACGTAAGGCACTTGAAGAAGCCGAAAGCAGGCTGCACGAAGTTGAATAAGGAATAAACCCGCATCACAAACTATCCAATAAGCCTTTCTAAATAACGCTGTTTATTAAATAGTGGGATTTGGATACCCAAGTTTTTATAAAAATTTATTGAAGATTTTTTTGTATATAGTAAAATAAATAAAAGAGGTGTGTATTCACGATGAAAAAGAAAACGAAAAAGCCCATAGCTAAGAAAATAACCCGAAATGGGAAGCGTGTGCGTCTTGAGCGGTTAGTCCAGCAACAAGCTGATGAACTAAAAGTTAAAAATGGGCAATTGAGGAATGGGGTTGAGAAACAGGCAAGGTCAGAAGAGCAGATTCATATCCGTACTAAAGCGATGGAATCGACTGCTGATGGTATCTTTATTATTGATGCCCAAAATCAAGATTTTCCTATTATCTATACCAACCAATCCTTCCAGAAGATGACAGGCTTTGCTAAAAGCGAAATCCTGGGCCGAAATTATTTTCTACTCTATGGAGTAGGTGTCGATCCCCGTATAGTCAATGAAATTAAACACACGATGCGTAAAGGAAAGTCTTTTCACGGAGAGATGCTTAATTTCCAAAAGAGTGGTAAGAAATATTGGAATTTATTGCGCATTGCGCCGGTGCGTGATTCCAGGGGTGCCATCACTCATTATGTAGGTATACAGACAGATGTTACTTTGATGAGAGAGAAGGAGATAGAGATTGATGAACAGCGTGAGGAGCTTCTGCACGTCACCAGGGTAGGAAAACTTGCGGAATTTGTCTCATCCTTGGCTCATGAGATCAGTCAGCCTCTTACGGCCATTCTTTCCTACGCCCAGGCTGCTCAACGTATGCTCTCAGACAGGGAACCTGAGCTACAAAAGATTTTATCGTATATCATTAATGATGACCAGCGGGCGAGCGAGGTGATCAAGCGATTACGTTCACTGTTAAAGAAGAGCATACCTGAAAGTAAGCCACTAAATATAAATGCCCTTATTAATGAGGTTGTTGAGCTTATCGCTACTGATGCCGCTGTAAGGAGAAGTGTTATTAAAACTGAATTGGATGTTAATCTTCCACTCGTCCGCGGCGATCGAATACAACTGCAACAGGTTCTTCTGAATCTGATCAGTAATAGTTTTGACGCCATGGAGAATAGCCAAGATTCCCGCGAGATCTTGATTCGTACAATGTGTAAAGATGCTTATACAATTATGGTGGCGGTAAAGGATTCCGGATGCGGAATTCCTGCACAAAATTTACCTAAGCTTTTTACTCACTTTTTTACGAGCAAGCCAGATGGTCTGGGTATGGGGTTGTCTATCAGCCGTTCCATTATTGAGTTGCATGGCGGACGTTTGGATGTAGAAAATAATTCTGATAGCGGAGCAACATTTTATTTTACTATTCCTGTTGATATAAAGGATGTTTAAGTGAACAGCCGTGGCCCTATCATATATATCGTTGATGACGATGTCTCTGTGTGCAGGGCCCTGTCTTTATTGTTAAAATCACATGGGTTTAAGGTTTATACGTTTACTCGCGCAGCAGAGTTCTTAGTTTTTAAGCATCCTAAGGTGTTATCATGTTTGGTCCTGGATATCCGACTGCCGAATATCAACGGTTTTGCTCTTCAGGAGGCAATGGCTAAACAGGGGATTTTCACTCCCGTTATTTTTATAACCGGTCATGGCGATATTCCCATGAGCGTTAAAGCTATGAAGGCAGGAGCTATTGATTTTCTTCCCAAACCCTTTACTGAAAAGAAACTACTTAATGCTATTGCGCAAGCCATATCGAAAAGTAAAACTCAAAATAAAAAACAAGCCGAAATAGCAAAAATCAAGCGCCGCATTAAAACTTTGTCTTTACGAGAGCTAGAAGTTTTTCGACTCGTAGCCAAGGGAATGCTCAGTAAGCAGATTGCTCAAAAGCGGGGAACTGTCCTTCAGACGATAAAGGTCCACCGTGGCCGGGTTATGCAGAAGATGCAGGCTAAAACCGTAACTGAGCTCATCCACTTCGCCCAAAAAGCAGGCATTACTTCCTTCTGAAGATTATACCCAGGTACAATTGATTTAATTCCGTTATCTTGCTAAAAATAGTACCATGCTAACGGAAAAACTTGCCTTCGATTATTCAATACCAAAAACACTTTTTATCAAACTAAGCGGAGATTGGCAGATTTCCGCGGGTCTTCTCTCCGTAAATGAAGTTACTTCACAACTAGCTAGCCATCCGGATATTACAGAAATTAAATTTAGTGTTTCAGAAGAGTTAAAATGGGACAGCGGACTGATCTCTTTTTTACTTAAATTAATCAGAGAATGCGCTCATAAGAATATTCAGGTTGTTCGTCAAGAACTACCGCAGGAAGCGCAGAAACTGCTCGTGTTAGCTTTAAAGGTACATGAAAAAAATATTTATTCCCAAGATGCGCCGGAACCATTTTTTGAAAGATTCGGTGAGAAAGTTTTGCAAAATATCAAAGGATTGCATTCCGGACTTGATTTTTTAGGGGATATCGCTGTTTCGCTCGGCCGCTTGATCAGAGGTAAATCATATTTTCGCTGGGATGATTTTTTGCTCATCGTAAAAAGATGCGGGGTTGATACCTTATTGCTTGTTTCTTTGATAAGCTTATTAGTGGGGATGATCCTTGCCTTTGTTGGTTCAATTCAGCTTAAAATGTTTGGGGCGCAAATTTTTATCGCCTATATAGTCGGAATCGCTATGGTGCGCGTATTGTCTGCAGTGATGACAGGTATTATTATGTCCGGCCGTATCGGTGCGTCTTTCGCGGCGGAGATAGGGATGATGCAGGCAAATGAGGAAATCGATGCGCTTAAAACATTAGGCGTTTCTCCTGTTGAATTCTTGGTCATACCGCGCATTCTGGCAGTAGTAATTATGATGCCGATTTTGACCATCTATGCGGATCTTATGGGTATTTTAGGCGGTTTTGTTATCAGCGTAGGGATGCTTCATCTTAATCCGATAGAATATTTGAACCGTACTCAGGCGGCTGTAAAGCTTAGTTATGTGTGGGTGGGGCTTATTCACAGTTTTGTTTTTGGTGTGATTGTCGCAGTTGCCGGGTGCCTGCGGGGAATTAAGTGCGAAAGAAACGCTTCTGGCGTGGGAATTGCGACTACCTCGGCAGTGGTTACTGGCATAACCGGTATTGTAATTGCAACTGCAATCATCACATTTATTTGTCAGATTTTGGGAGTATAAATTATGGATTCTTCAATGCAAGCGGTTATTGAAGTGCGGGATCTTGATTTAGGGTATAAAGATTACGATGTGATGCGTAATCTTAGCTTTAGCGTGAATAAAGGCGATATCTTTATTGTCATGGGGGTAAACGGATGCGGCAAGAGCACTTTGCTTAAGAGTTTAATTGGTCTTAAGGAGCCGGTCAAGGGTAAGGTTTTATACTCCGGAAAGAGCTTTTGGGATGAAGATGAAATAGGCCAACATAATATTATGCGGCGCTTCGGGGTTCTTTATCAAGGCGGAGCGCTATGGAGTTCTTTAACAGTCGGGGAGAATGTTGCGCTTCCTTTACAGCTGTATACAAAGTTATCTAGTCAACAGATACAGGAAATAGTCGCGTTAAAACTTTCGCTAGTGGGGCTGGAAGGATACGAGGATTTTTTCCCTTCGGGAATAAGCGGAGGGATGCGTAAAAGAGCCAGCCTTGCGCGGGCAATCGCGCTGGATCCGGATATTATTTTTTTTGATGAACCGTCATCCGGGCTTGACCCAATAAACGCGCGCAAGCTTGATGATTTGATTCTTGAGCTAAGAGATGGTTTGGGCGCTACGGTAGTCGTTATAACGCATGAGCTCGCCAGTATTTTTGCTGTCGGGAATAATTCCGTGTTTCTTGATGCGGAAAGTAAGACTATGATCGCTACAGGTGACCCTAAGGTTTTGTTGGCTAATTCTAAGGATCCCAGGGTTATTCAATTTTTAACCAGAGGACCAGATTGCAAGGAGCCTAAACAATGAGTAGAAGAGCGAGCAAGGTGAGCAAAACAGTGATTGGGTTATTTGTAGTAGGGGCATTGGTATTGTTGATGATAGGAATAGTGGTTTTTGGTTCGGGAATGCTTTTTAAACGCACCAATAAATTTGTTTTGTACTTTGATGGTTCCGTTAAGGGCCTTTCCATAGGAGCCCCGGTTATGTTCCGGGGCGTTAGTATAGGCAGCGTCAAGAACATTAGCCTGATTTATGACTCGAAGGTTGGTACTATTATGCTTCCTGTAATTGTCGAGATTGAACAGGGGCGTATCAAGGGCGCCCCCAGTTTTGGGGAAATGGGCGGAGATAAGAAAATGATTGAACTTGGCCTGCGGGCTAAGCTTGAAGTGCAGAATTTTTTAACCAGCCAGCTGATGATTTCATTTGATTTTTATCCGGATAAACCGGCCCAACTTCGCGGCATCCTGAAACCTTATCCAGAGTTGCCGACACTTCCTATTTCTCCTGACATCTTCGAGTTTATGAATGAAATACCGATTAAAGAAATTTCGAAGAATCTAGAAGCTACTGCCAAGGGGATTAATAGATTGGTAAATTCAAGCGATTTACCAAGAAGCCTTTACGAACTGCGCAATACCTTTCAGGAGACTAAACAGGCAATGCGTTCATTGCGTTTACTTACCGAATATCTTGAGCAGCATCCGGAAGCGATTTTAAAAGGAAAACCGGTTATTAAAGGAGAATAAGATGAAGCGGATCAGGATTAATTCCTGCAGGGTTATGAGTGGCGTGTGTCTAGTTTTGGTCTTAAGCGGCTGCATATCTGTTCAAAATAGTCCAACTCCGCGGTTTTATATGCTTAGTGCCATAAACGAAAGTCAAATAAGTAAAAGAATGGATATCGCTTCTGATGTGCTTATTGGCGTCGGGCCGGTTAAAATCCCGGAATATCAGGATAGGCCGCAAATTGTGACCCAGGGTAAAGATGAGACGCTTAAATTTGCTCAATTTGACCGCTGGGGGGAATCTCTTGACCTTGGGGTAGAGCGCCTGATTGCGGAGGATCTCACAGTTATGCTTCCGGGAGCAAAATTTACTTTGTATCCTTGGAATTTAACTATTGCAGTTAAATACCAGGTGGTTGTGGAAATTGTTCAATTGGATAGCGAGCTTGATAAGGATCTGTTTCTTGTTGCGCAATGGCTGGTTATTGATGCGCAAAATACAAAAACTATGATTATAAAAAGATCAGAATTCCGGCAGCTGATCAAGCCGCAGAATTACTCCGGTTTAGCCAAAACGCTAAGTACGGCTTGCGCGACATTAAGCAGTGAGATCGCTGAGGCGCTGGCAACGCTTGAAAATAAACCTGAAAACAAAGAATGATGTTCCGGTATCTTAGAACCTAACGATTATACCCAGGTACAATTGATTTAATTTGAATATATTTCTATAATCACATCATAAGATTGTTTTTAATTTACCGTCTTACTTAAGGAGACTAGATATGAAAAAGATAATAATTTTTTTATTGTTGATGGGGTTATCGGGATGTGGTTTTGTCTTTCAAAATTTTGACCAGGGGGAACATAAGGATTTAACCTATGGTATGTCTAAAGAAGAGGTAATCAGCAAGATTGGCCAGCCGCAAAAAATAAGTACGATGATAGTAGACAATAAAGAATATGAGGTTTGGGAATATCCGAATAATAACAGGTCAAAAACAGAGAAAATGAATGCGCTGGGTATTATCTATTCAAAAGTATTTTTTCTTCATGGTAAGGTAGTGCAACGCGATAAAGACAGGGTTTATGCGCAACCATCATATGAATATATAGAGTCTATCGATCTCAAGGGCGGAGTTAAAACTAATAAAATTACTGAACAAAAAGATAATCTTAAATAATGTAAATAATAGCATTAGAAGCAAGAGAAGGTATGGCGTAAGGATGGCAAATAAAATGTTGCTGGACAATAAACAAATTTTTATTGTTGATGATGACGAATCAGTGTGCCGCGCGCTCAGCATCCTGCTGGCTACGTACGGGTTTATTGTGGATACCTTTACTTGCGCCGAGGAATTTTTTTGGGCTGTGCCAAATAGCGTTGCCGGTTGCCTGATCCTGGATATCCATATGCCGAGATTAGACGGATGGAAAACGCTACAACATCTTCTTGCGTTAGGATCTAGCCGTCCGGTAATTATTATTTCGGCGGATAAGAACGGAGGGCTTAGCGAGAAGGCTATAAAAGCAGGAGCTGTGGGTTTCTTACAAAAACCGTTTAATGATCAAGCTTTAGTTGACCTTATTAATATTGCGTTTGAGAATAAAGATAGGTGATATTGCGGATAGAGATAACGTAGTTAATGACTAAAAGGAGGCGGCAGATGTGGAAATTTAAGGCGGTTTTGATTGTGGCTTTGGGCATTATGTTCTTTGGTGGGTTAGCGCAAGTTTATGCTGCCCCAGTAGAATCTACTCCAAAGATGCGTACTGTTTCGGGAGAAATTTCATTGATTGATGTAAAGCTTGGATTACTGCAGCTTAAAAGTGATGTAGGCCAGGATACAAGAGGGATAGCGGAGTACAGGATTAATCAGGATGAGACTCGCGTGACTGATCCTTCAGATAAAAAGTTTCTCGTAGTTAAGGATTTACAGGTAGGCCAGCATGTTACAATTCAACTAATCGATGGCCCTGATGAGACATTGGTTAGAAAGATCATTGCTGAACCTATGCCGGAGCCTGTCTTGCAAGAAGCAACTGGCGAGCTTGAGGCTATAGATGTCGTAGCCGGAACGCTTATTATAGCGGAGGAACCGTTACCCAATGAAGGAGGAAAAGGCAAGTTAACCTATTTTGTCTTTGACCCAAAGGAAATTGTTGTTATGAAAAATCCGAGTACGCAGCCTGTGCAATTAGAGTTAAATCCGGGCGACCTGTTGAAGGTTGAATTCGTGGTGAAAGATGGAAAACGGCATGCGCGCTCAATTACGCTGCTTAAATCAGCTCCGGAAACTACGAGCACAACCACAACAACGACAACAAGTACAACTGTAACACAATAACGGGCAAGAATGGGAAGGAGCGGATAAATATGGAAAATAATAATGTAGGATATTGGGTGTGGTTTTTCTTCATTGGCGGGGTAATTGGATGGTTGGCGGGGCTGATTATCAGGGGCCGGGGTTTTGGGATTCTCGGAGACATCGTGATCGGGATTGTCGGAGCTATGCTTGGTGGATGGATGGCCAGAGTAATTGGGTTATATCCCGGTAGTTCAATCGGTGTCTTTTTGGTTGCGCTCGCCGGCGCAGTGGTTTTAGTGGGCCTGACACGATTAGTCGTAAGGAACGTATAGATTACTGGGGAAGGTTGAGTTTAAAGAGCTTTTTCACAAAAAATAAAGAAAGGATAACTTTATGAAAAGATTTACTTTGTTTTGTTTGGTAGCCCTGATTTTAATGACTTCGCTTTTAGGATGTAACGCCTTTAGAGGTGCAGGAAAAGACTTGTCGGATACAGGAGCGCATCTTCAGGATGTTGGGAAATAAATTATAAAAAAAGTTAAAGCACAATGGAGGTTGCCATGAAAATTGGTTCACAAAAATTAAAATATGACTTTAAGCGAAGTGTTTATATGAGTCTTGTCCTGTTTCTTTTTGTTGTTATAGGTACAGGGTGTGCTAGCACTAAGAAGACAACGGAAACAACGACAACAAAAACCATAGAAACGTATCCTAATAACACAACGACAGTAGTTACATCAAATGATCAACAAGGCAATTCGGTTTCACAGAAAAGCGAGACGACTACTACATCTACCGATACAGCTACCGAAGCGAAACCCGGACATCCTGGACTTATAAGTTCTACTGTCCATGCGATTGGTTGGGTTATTGCCTTGCCGTTTAGGCTCGTTGGTGGTTTAATAGGATGGATCTTTTAAGCAGGAGGAATTATGGGAGGGTTATTAGGGCTTATAGTCTTAGTTCTGGATATTATCGCCATTGTTGATGCTCTAAAGAGTTCCATGGACACAGGCAAAAAAGCATTGTGGATTATTCTGATACTTGTTTTGCCTGTTGTTGGTATGGTGCTTTATTTCTTGATCGGCAAGAAGACATAATGAGACAAAAGACTATACATTATTTACTTATAATAATCTGTCTCTTAGCATCATCGGGATGCGCTCATCTGCGGCATGCTGTACCGGAAAATTTTGTCGGGACGGCCGTCGTTGTCGGTATGCCGGATATGCGTCACTATACAGATAAGTCTGTTTCTCTCTTTATGCGGAAAAGCCTGGTAGATTCGTTTAAAGATGAAGGTAAATTAGAGTATTTAGCTGATGGTATAAAGACTTATCCCGTGCTTCTTATTGGAGGGGGTGTATCCAACAGCGCTTACGGCATAGGACTATTGAATGGGTGGTTAAAGCAAGGGTCTCGTCCGGTATTTAAAATAGTTACAGGTTACTCGAGTGGATCCATCATCGCTGTTGCCACGTTTTCAGGAAAAGACTATGAAGACCGGCTTGCGGAGTTATTTCTTTCTATATCGACCAAAGATGTTATTAGGCAAAAAAACATTTTGAATATTCTATTTGGAAACTCTTTGTATAGTTCGACCCTGTTTGCTAAAAAAATCGATGATCTTGTGGATGAGGGTTTAATGGCCAGGATCGCCCAGGAGCATGCTAAGGGGCGCCGGCTTTACGTGGGAACCACGGATCTTGACGCCCAGGAGTTTGTTATTTGGGATATGGGAGCGCTTGCTTCTATTGGAGGCCCTGATTCGTTGAAGTTGTTCCGCAAGATAATTCTGGCCTCATGTTCGTTTCCGGCCACACTTCCTCCGGTTTATTTTCAAGTTGAGGCCGGCGGCAGGCGTTATGATGAAATGCATGCTGATGGCGGAGTTGTTGGCGGGATTTTTTATATTGATCAGTTAATAGAAAATTTAGGATTTAGAACGCGTTTATATGTTCTAAATTGCTGCTATATGTCGCCGCACTCCAGGCAAGTAGAAGATAATCTAACGGCAATAACCTCGCGTTTGATTGAAACTCATACAGCGGCAAAAATGGCTGGGGATACTTTTAAGCTTTACGCATTCGCTAAAGAAAAAGGATGGGATTATAATTTAGCGTATATTCCGGAAGATTTTATGCCTAATCAAAAAGAGATGTTTGATAAGCAGGAAATGCGCAGGCTCTTTAAGCGCGGTTATGACGACGCGGCAGTTGGGTATAGGTGGCACAAGGCTCCGCCGGGACTTGTGGAAAAGGGCAAATAAGGAGGTTATATGAATAAAGGTATATCAGCAGCACTTTTAGCTATAGGAGTTATCCTGTTAGTCTTTGGGCTTAACGCTTACCATTCGGCTAGTTCCGATGTTTCCCGTTTTTTCACGGGTGCACCTACAGATAAGGCACTTTGGCTTTTGATTTGTGGAGCTGTCACAGCAATAGTCGGGTTTTCAGGTTTAGTGCGAAAGTAAGAGGGTTTTTGTTTGAGATCAAATAATATGAAAGATAAAAAAGAGATTGTCCGGTTTATAATGGCTGGGTCGATTGTCAATGTAACAGATTTTAGCATTTATTATATTTTATTTCATTTTTTATCTTTTAGTATAGCTAAAGGAATTTCTTTTACCTGCGCTGGTATCCTAGGGTATTTTCTTATTAAATTTTGGACGTTTAAACATAATGCACCGTTATCGTTTGCTGAAGTTGTCCGGTATGCAGTAATTAATTTTTCAGCTTTAGCTATTAATGTCCTAGTAAATCAAGGTATTCTTAATCTTTGGCCTGGGTCTGTTTGGGTAGCTTTGATTATTGCCACAGCATTAACCGGTTTATTCACCTTTGCTTGTTTTAAATGGTGGGTTTTTAGAATTTTGTTGAAAGAGGGGTTTCATTATGTGTGGTGGAAATGGCTCCCGTTGAGATTTGTAGTAAGGACAGTTGCACGTCGACAGGGATTTCTGGATCCGATTAAACTTATCTCTAAGATGCAAAATTTTGCGCAACCTTCAGAGGTGATCGCTCCGATGGAACTGTTGCGTTCAGGTGTAGTTATGCATGCGCGTGGTTTAATCAATAGTTTAGCCATCCAGCATAACCTTGATTGGATCTGGCCTTATTGGGTGGAATGCCAATATAACCCGGCGAATGATGCGTTTATCCCACGGTCCTTTTCGTTAACTCAAATTAATCTCACTCATAGAAATTGGACGGCTTTGGGTGTTCCCGACAGTACCGAATTTCCTCTTGTTGATCCTCGTGGCCTGATTACTCCCTATTACGATAGCTGGTCAATTGATTTCTGGATTGTTCCAGAAGAAGGTGAGTCATTAATTCCTTCACGCCTGCCTGCCGCCCGCCTGCCGGACGGGCAGGGACAAGCAGGTAGCCCAAGCGTATCTCAAAAGATAGTTATAAATGGCAATCTTTGTGTAATTACAGAATTCCAGCTTGCGCAATTAAAACTTCAATTGGAAGCCAAAGTTATCGGTTCTGCTCAAGCACCAGTTTGTCAGGTTAAAATCACAGGGTCTGCCGGCATCAAGGCGCGGTTGGTTATTTCACTTAGGCCATATAACCCCGAAGGCGTGAGTTTCATAAATAGTATTACGCTTCTGGAGGATTCGTTGGGTTGGCAAGTAAATCAAAAAAATTATGTCTATTTTGATAAGCTTCCGGACAAGTATGTATTTTCGGATTATCAGCGAGGCGATGTTTATAGCCGTTTGTTATCGGATGGGAATGAAAAAGAAGTTTCCTGTAAAGTCGGTATGGCTAGCGCAGCTGCCGTTTTTATATTAGAAGCAGGAATTGCACAAGAAATTACGATTTCGCTGCCCTTAAGTAAAGGCAAAATCAAAAAAGCATCCTACTTGGAATATAAAGAAATTGCTCAATCAGCGTGGAAGAAGAGCCTTACAGGCGTATGTGTATTGCAAATTCCTGATAAACATTTCCAGTTTCTTTATGATGCGGCTATTGCCACCATGATTTTGCATTCTCCTAAGGAAGTTTATCCGGGGCCGTATATTTATCGTCGATTTTGGTTTCGCGATGCCTCCTTTATATTACATGCCTTGTTAGCGGTTGGGTTGAAGCATCGTGTTCGACGGGCTTTGGATTGTTTTGGTTCACGTCAGACAGCTCAAGGATATTTTCTCTCCCAGGAAGGAGAGTGGGATTCTAATGGCGAGGCTTTGTGGATTATGCGCCAGTATTGTGAAATGACGGGAAGTCTTCCTCCGGAAGAATGGAAAGAGTCAATTAATAAAGCAGGCAGGTGGATTCAGAAAAAGCGCCTTCCTGGTAATTCGCTATCTGGCCATGCTGGTTTATTACCTGCGGGATTTAGTGCCGAGCATTTAGGGCCCAATGATTTTTATTATTGGGATGATTTTTGGGCCGTTGCGGGGTTAAAAGCAGCAGCATTTTTTTCTAAAGCCTATAAAAATAATGATCAGGCTTTTTTATTTGGAAGTCAATCACAGGAATTACTAGAGTGTATTAACAAAAGTTTAAAGGAAATAGAGTTTGGTTTAAAAAGATTAGCGATGCCTGCTTCTCCCCATCGGCGCCTAGACTCGGGAGCGATTGGCTCTTTAGCGGCCGGCTATCCGCTGCGCATTTTTGAGCCGCTTGATCCAAGGGTTTTAGATACGGCTAATTTTTTAATGAAAAAATGTTTAGTGCATGGCGGATTTTTTCATGATATGACTCATTCGGGGATTAATCCTTATCTTACGTTACATCTGGCGCAAGTGTTTTTGCGTGCGGGGGACCCCAGATATTTTAGTTTGATGTCCGCGGTGGGCAAACTGGCTTCACCGACAGGGCAATGGCCGGAGTCTATACATCCGCGCACCGGAGGCGGATGCATGGGGGACGGACAGCATGTTTGGGCCTCAGCAGAATGGGTAATGATTATCAGAAATTGTTTTGTGCGCGAAGAAGATAATCGATTAATTTTATGTTCTGGAATTCCGCGGGTTTGGCTTGAAAAAAATGAAACAATTGCTTTTGGGCCTGCACCAACAAGTTTTGGAGATATTCAAATTTCCATAAAACCGCAAGGCCAAAATATTCGTATCGAATGGCACGGAGTTTGGTTTGCGCAGGAGCCACCGATTGATATTCAATTACCGGGTTTTAAGAGCGTAAGAATTCTATCGGCAACAAATTCTCTCGAATTGAAATATGAGGTAAGTAAATGAGCAAAACCCTTATCGATAGATTTAAAGATTTTATTATAGTGAGCTTCGAGGAGAAGATTTATCCTGAAGAGATTGAGGAGTTTTATACAAAAGCTGCTCCGATTAAAGAAATGTGTGTTTTTACCGTTTCCGGGATGGAAGGCGCAGGGGGATCGAAAGTTCTTTGGGCGGTTATCCAGCCGGATCTTGAAGATTTCAGGAAATTTGCCTCAGTGAATCTGCATTTAGCCATTAAAGAGAGATTTGACAATGTCTCGCAATCGCTTCCTATTCATAAAAGACTTAAAGGTTTTACAATTACACTAGCGGATCTACCGCATGACCTGCTTGGTAAGATAGAAAGAGGCGCGGTTAAAGAAATATATGAACCTAGGGTAATTGCCGGAATAGAAGGCGCTCTGCCGGTATCAGGTGAGTTAACAGTGGACGACCATTTGTTGATAGTATCCGAGACTGGTATAAAAACTTTAGCATGCTTAAAGGAGATATCTGGTATTAAAAGACCGATAATACTTGAGGATTCCTTAGAGCTTGACCTTGGCATAGATTCATTAGGCAGAATAGAGTTGGCTTCGTGCTTGGAGTTATCTTTCAAGGTGAGTATAGAAGATGAGGCAATCTCGCGAGCCTTTAGTGTAAAGCATCTTATTTTGGGGATAACAGATGCGCTGAAAGGAGCTAAAGAGATTGCTCCGGAGGATCAGGCAGTGCCTTTAGAGCCAGGCTACTGGAAAAAACATTTACAAGTTTTGCCGAAAGAAGAACATTTGGGGGCGTTGGAATTTAGTCCCGGTTTCTTTGGTTGGTTGCTTCGATTTAGTGTAGCAGCTGTAGATTATCTGATTTTTAAATTGTTTTTTAGTGTTAAAGTTGAAGGAGCGGAGAATGTCCCCGAAGAAGGAGCTTATATTTTATATCCTAATCATACCAGTGATCTTGATGGGCCAGCGATTACCGCTTGTCTGCCGCGTAGGCCAGTTTTTCAGCTTTTTTACTTTTTATTTATACCTTTCTTTTTTAGGCCCTATGTAAAATCTCCGGCATTAAGGAATCTCATCAAGATGATAAGATTTATTCCCTTTGATTATTCGACACATTTTTTGGAGGCGCTACGAGCAAGTTATTTAGTATTACAACGCGGCAAGGGTTTGTGTTTTTTTCCGGAAGGGTTGCGTAGTGTTACTGGTGAAATTGGAGGATTCAAAAAAGGATTTGGTATCCTGGCTAAGGAAACAGGGGCAAAGCTTGTGCCTGTGGCTATCGAAGGAGCTTATGAAGCATGGTCCAGTACGGCAAAGTATCCCAAATGCCACCCGATTAGAGTCAGATTCGGCAAGCCGCTTCTCCCTGAAGATTTAGAAAAAGAAGGCTTGGCCATGGGTGCGCAGAATAGTTATGAAGCGATAGGCCTGGCGGCTAGAAAAGCGCTTATAGAATTAAAGGAAAAATAATGAATATCCTAATGATGACGAATACCTATTTTCCGATGGTGGGGGGGCTAGAGCAATCGGTCCATTCCTTTAGTGAAGAATTTAAAAGTTTGGGGCATGAGGTTTTGATTGTTACTCCGGCCTTTGGGGGTATGCCGGCAGAGGAACCGGGTGTTATTCGAATTCCGGCTTTCCAAAAGTTTGGCGGGACTGTTTTTTCAGTTAACTTTCCGATTTCAGGGCTCTTAAGGAGATATATGAAAGAATTCGTACCGGATATAGTGCATAGCCATGGCCCGTTCTTCATGGGAGATTTTGCGTTACGCCTTAGTAGGCAGCACGGCATACCGTTAGTATTTACGTATCACACGATGTTCGAACAGTACGTGCATGATTGGCCGGTTCAAAATGAGGGAGTAAAGCGGTTTATGGTTAAGCTTGCCGCCGGATATGCCAATTTAGTGGATCAGGTTATTACTCCTAGTGAAAGCGTGAAAGATATATTGTTTAAAAGGGGTGTCAAGACTCCTATGGAGGTTATTCCTACAGGGATAGACGCGCAACGTTTCGCAAAAGGAGATGGACTTGCTTTTCGAAAACGCAATCAGATTCCTCCCGATGCCAAAGTGGTCGGTCATGCCGGCCGCCTGGCCCCGGAAAAAAATCTGGAATTCCTGACAAACTGCTTGGTTGAATTATTAAGAAAAGATCCCCGGGCTCATGCTCTAATCGTGGGCCTTGGCCCATCGGAACAAATGATCAAGGATACCTTTGGCAAGGCTGGCCTGGAAAAAAGATTACATTTAACCGGGGTTCTGCATTATCAGGATTTGGTTGACGCTTATTTTGCCATGGATGTTTTCGCGTTTGCTTCATTAAGCGAAACGCAAGGGATTGTCCTTATTGAGGCTATGGCAGCGGGTCTTCCGGTTGTGGCATTGGATGCTCCGGGAGCTCGGGATGTTATAGAAGATTATCACAATGGCCGCCTGCTTAAGGAAATGGATCAGCAAAGCTTTGTTGATGCCTTAACTTGGGCTTTTTCTCGAACTCCGGAAGAGATACAAACCATCAAGCAGCTCGTAAGAATGACGGTGCAGAAATACCCGATTAAATCTGCTGCTCAACATATGCTAGAGATTTATGATAAAATCAGGTCAAGAAGGTCTATTTCTCTGGGCAAGAAAAATAGTTCGCGGTATCTAATTCTGTGGCGGATGAAAGCGGAGTGGGATATTTGCAGCAATTATATTAGATCCGTCCTTAGATCAGTGTTTGAGGGGGGTTTTCAGAAAACAGAACCCCTCAAGATTAAGGATACTACTACCCCAAAAATATGAAAATTAATAAAATATTTATTGTATTAGTAATAGCCCTAATGTTTTTTGTAGGTAATAATTTATTAGAGTCAGAAGTTGTTATTTATGATTATACCGGCGAAAGTATCCAGTATCGTATAGAGCCTGTAGGAAAATCAGAATATAAAAATATCGGGAGCGTTGATTTAAACGGATTGAAAGCAAGCCTGGTAACGCTTAAGAGCAGGATATTAATTGTCGAGGTTATGGAAAAGATTTTTTACGACCCGGAAAACTCTTTGCCATATAAAACCGAGCGCACCAATTCAAGTTTTTGGATCAAAGACTATAGAACAGAAGAATACGACCAGAGTAGATTTACAGTTTTAATAAAAAAGTTTAGAGGCAAAAAGTTGGTAAAAGAGCAGTTAATCAAGACAGACGGGCCGATTCAAAATATGAACACTCTTCTTTTTTATCTGCGTAAGCAGGCTGACCTTAAAATAGGCTGGCATTTTACCGCTAAGGTCCTCAACGAACTTAAGCTCGTGAAATATGATTTAAAATTACTTTCTATAGATGAAATATCGGTTCCTGCAGGTAAATTTCAGGCTTACCATTTTAAAAGCGTGCCTGATACATTTGAGTTCTGGATCGATAAAAATAGCCCGCGGGTTCCGCTTAAAATAAAGATTAAAGGTATAGTTAATTGTTCCTTATTAATGCAAGGATATAAAATTAAGAAATAATTCTTATCTTTGTATAAAGGATAAACAATGAAAGATAAAATGAAAAACAAGGAATTGCTTAAGGGAAAAAAGTTTTTCGAGGGAATAAAGTTTTGGCAGAAACAGATATCAGAGGTAGGAAATTTAAAATCTAGCCTTAAACGTAAAAAGGCAGAATTGAAGAAAGTTCCTCAAAAGCTTCGTAATCAGCTGGAGACCCATGCAACTACAGAAAGAATAATTAATAAACAACTGCACAATGAGATTGAACAGCGTAAACAAGTAGAGCGGGTAGTTCAAGATGCTTACGAATACTCCCGGGATATCGTAGATACTGTGCGTGATCCCTTACTTGTTCTGGATGCAGATTTAAAAGTAATTTCAGCCAATCGTTCCTTTTACCAAGCTTTTAAGGTCAAACCCGAAGATACCGATAAGCAACACATCTATGATTTAGGAAATAAGCAATGGAATATTCCGAAACTACGAGAGCTATTAGAGGATATCCTTCCTAAAACTACAAGTTTTGATAATTTTGAGGTTGAGCATGATTTTCCTGATCTTGGAAAGCGCATAATGCTCTTAAATGCTCGTAAAATTTATAGAAAATTTAATCATACAAAGCTTATTCTACTTTCCATCGAGGATATTACTGAGCGTAAGGAGATAGAATCCGGACTGGAAAAAACCCGCAAGGAACTGGAAACAACTAAAGTCTCCGAAGATGCCGCCCGTAACTATGCCGAGAGCATTATCAACACTGTACGTGAACCCTTAATTGCTCTGGACCAGGATTTAAGAGTAGTCTACGTCAGCCGTTCTTTCTATGACGTTTTTAAGGTAAATCCCAAAGAGACCGTGGGACAGCTTATTTATGACCTGGGCAACAAACAGTGGGATATCCCTAAGCTGCGGGAACTACTGGAAACCATCCTTCCCAAAAAAACAACTTTTGATAACTATGAGGTTGAACACGATTTTGCTACCATCGGCAGGCGTATAATGCTTTTGAATGCCCGGCAAATTGAACGCGTGCTGGGTAAAGAGCGGATTATTCTTCTGGCTATCGAGGATATTACCGAGCGTAAGGGGATAGAAGCTGGTCTGGAAAAGACTCGCAAAGAGCTGGAGGTTATTAAGAAATCCGCAGATGAAGTTAGTGAATTCGCTGAAAGCATCATTAATACCGTACGTGAACCCTTAATTTCTTTGGATAAAGATCTCAGGGTGGTCACGGTTAGCCGTTCTTTCTATGACGTTTTTAAGGTAAAGCCTGAAGAGACCGTGGGACAGCTTATTTATGACCTGGGCAACAAACAGTGGGATATCCCTAAGCTGCGGGAACTACTGGAAACCATCCTTCCCAAAAAAACAACTTTTGATAACTATGAGGTTGAACACGATTTTGCTACCATCGGCAGGCGTATAATGCTTTTGAATGCCCGGCAAATTGAACGCGTGCTGGGTAAAGAGCGGATTATTCTTCTGGCTATCGAGGATATTACCGAGCGTAAGGGGATAGAAGCTGGTCTGGAAAAAGCCCATGAAGAGTTGCAGGAGTTGGCCGCTGAGTTAAAGCGTGCCACCCGGGCAAAATCCGAGTTCCTGGCTAATATGTCGCATGAACTCAGAACTCCGCTTAACTCCATTAACGGTTTTTCCGAGATCTTATACGATGAAACTTTTGGGTCGCTTAATGAGAAGCAGAAAAAATACGTTGAGTATGTTTTAACCAGTGGAAAGCACCTTCTCTTGCTGATAAACCAGATACTTGATATGTCAAAAGTTGAAGCCGGAAAGATGAAGTTGATCTTGTCCAGCTTACCTATGAAAAGCCTATTGAATGATATTTCACTGCTGGTAGCGGATATGGTCAGCAAAAAAAAGATTGAAATGTCGCTTGAAATAGCGCAAGATTTGCCGAATATTGAGGCGGATGAGCTCAAGGTAAAAGAGGTACTTTACAACCTGCTTTCAAACGCAGTTAAATTTACACCTGAGGGTGGTAAAATCGGCATGCGGGCTAAAAGAGTTGATTCCAAGGTAGAAATAGAGGTCTGGGATACGGGGGCGGGTATTGCAGCTGAAAACATGGGCAAAATTTTTGAAGGTTTTTTTCGTGTTGATACTCCGTATTCACGGGTAACTGAGGGGACCGGACTTGGTTTGCCGCTTTCTAAAAAGTTAGTTGAACTGCATGGTGGGAAGTTTTCTGTAGAATCAGAGGGGCTAAATAAAGGCACCCAAGTTAGGTTTACTTTGCCGATTATATCCAGAAAGGCGGTGTGAGATGAGTAAGAGAGCTTTAATTGTTGATGATAATGGGAATAATCTGACGCTGGAGAAGGACCTTTTGGAGGTCGCTGGTTTTGAAGTATTTGTAGCTCAAGATGCTTCTAGCGGAATTGCCATTGTCAGAAAAGAAAAACCGGATATTATAATTATGGATGTACGGCTACCGGATATGCGCGGTAGCGAAGCCGCTAAAATATTGCGTCAGGATAAGGAGACAAGCGGTATTCCAATAGTTTTTGTGACTGCCTCGGTTATGGAAAGTGAATTGAAGGAAACAAAAGCCATAGTTAATAGCGGGTTTATAGCCAAGCCGATAAATACACGTACCTTTGTGACAGAAATCAGTAAATTTATTAGGGGATAGAGGATGAAAGACAAACCAGCAATTTTAGTTGTTGATGACCAGTATCAAAACATTGAACTCCTCGAAGCGCATCTTGTTCCGCAGGGTTATGAAATTGTTAAGGCTTCAAGCGGTGAAGAAGCGTTGGAAAAACTCGTTCATAATCAAATTGATCTGGTTCTACTGGACATAATGATGCCTAAGATGTCCGGATTAGAGGTGTTGGAGAAAATACGTGTCAATGAAAAAACTAAGGCGATCCCGGTGGTGATGGTAACTGCACTTAAAGAAACTGAAGATAAGGTAAAAGCCCTTGAGGCAGGATGCGATGACTTTATCTCAAAACCATTTGATAAGATTGAACTATTGGCAAGAGTTAAGTCTATACTCAAAATAAGTTATTATATTAAGCAGCTGGATGAAAAAGATAAATTTAAGGAAGTAGTTGATAAAATAAGCGATGGGATCGCCGTCTGCGGCCCGGATTATCTAATCAAAGACAGCAATGCGGCAATTCTAAGGTACTTAAATATTACCGATCCGGCAAATGTTAATTTGGTCGAAACGCTATTTACAAATTATTCAGTTTCTATAAGTAAAGAAGCTCTCATGGATTTAGCGATTGCGCATAAAACATTTAATGTTGTGCGCCAGAAATCAGAAACGGCAGAGGTATTATATTTAGCGGCAAATTTGGATTTAATAAAAAACTCATCCGGCGAGCTTCTAAGTATTGTTTTTATTTTGCGTGATGTTACCGTAGAGCGCGTGGAGGAATTTTTGAAGCAGGATACCTTAACCCTTATTTCACATAAACTGCGTACACCGCTTGGGGTAATCAGCGGGAAAACATCATTACTCCAAGACGGATCATATGGAGCTCTTAATGAGGAGCAAAAAAAAGCAATTGATACTGTTTCCAAGCAATCTGCTTTACTTGTATCGATAGTGGAGGAACTGCTTGGGTTTACTATAGCAGGTGGCCATTCCCATAAAGTATGAGGGGGATTTTAGCAGTATCATTCTCATCGGTATTTGATATTTAAGAGGAGTTTTAATAATTCTCTAGTGTAAATAATTTAGGCGTAATTACCTTATTTTTAGGTGGTTACGTTTTTTTACTGCCAGAGTTCATAGCTTTGTATATGCCAAAAACTGTTTCTCCTGGTTATCCCTTCGTGTTATAATTAAAACAATTAATACTTTCTTGTCTGTTTCGTGCTTTTTGCAGATGGATGAAGCCATAGATATTGGAGGAGTCGATGATATGTAAGAAATGCGTGTTACCAGAAAGCAGGCCAGATATTTGGCTTAATGAAGAAGGCATTTGTAATGTGTGTTTAGAATATGAGAAAGTAAAACAGTCTATAGATAAACCCCTGGAGACTGATTTTGTTAAATTATTAAAAATGTATAAGAGCAGGGGTGAATATGATTGTCTTGTCATGTGTAGCGGAGGCAAGGACAGTACCTCGGCGCTGTATTATATGAAGAAAAGGTATAAATTGAATCCGCTTGCTTTTACATTTGACCATGGATTTGAAACAGAAGATGCCATGGAAAATGTAAGAAACGCCGTAGAGATATTAGGAGTGGACTTCCTGTTTTTTAAAACCGACTTTATGAAAGAGATGTTCGCCGAAATTGTTAAAACTCAAAGTAAGGCTGTTATATGCCATCTTTGTTCAATTTGGTATATGGATCTTACTTTTAAAATGGCAGCCAGATTTAACATTCCTATAATTATTGCGGGTTGGACTAAAGGTCAATCTACAAAACAACCCTTAATGTCAAGATGCGGCTGTAGTATACATCAATCCGAATTTCACTCTATGGCTAAATCTACCAATGATTTTCTAAACAATTATATGATAAACAACCCTAAATACAAAAATTTTCCTAAAAGCATGGAAGAAGTTTTGACGAGGGCTAAAATGAGGCAGAAATGCGTTGTTTTGTCACCGCATTGGTTTCTACCTTTTGATTCAGAGGTTTACGTTGAAATAATAAAAAAAGAGCTAAAATGGAAATTGCCAAAATTAAGTTATCCGGCAAATTCAACTAATTGTTATTTGAATTTTATTTCTGTTTATAACGCCATGAAGAATTACGGCTATACACATTATCATGTTGAGATGAGTAAGCTCATCCGGGAAGGATTATTAACCAGGGAAGAGGCGTTAAAGAATTTAGAGGTTAATTTTTCTAAAGAATTATTAAATTCAATTGCATCAAAATTAGGTTATCGATTTGACGATTAACAGGAAACTCGTATTAAAATTGACATTAATTAGTCAATGTGGCAAGTCCACAAAAAAGAAGACATATAAATGAAGCATTTCATTAAGAAAATACAAGAAATAAATAAGTTTTTAGTCAGGGGGGTTCAAAGATTGCTTTTAGTAGTATTTTTAACTATTTTGTATTTCTTTGGTTTTGGGATTACTTTATTTTTATTGGCACTTTTTAATCGTAAGGCTTTAAATAAGAAATATAATTCAGATTCTACGTTTTGGGATATAGCCGAGGGGTATGAAGCAGATATTGATAATAGCTTAAGGCAGTCTTAGCAAAGGGGGAATTCTTGAAGAAGATTATTTATATGCTTAAGGAGTTTTTTTATTTAATTAAGAAACATAAATTAGTGTTTTTAGCCCCAATATTTATTATGCTTGCTTTATTGGTTTTTTTAGTTTATTCAATTGGTCCAGCCGTAATAACTACATTTATTTATGCCGGATTTTAGTAGATTATGAATATATTAGGAATATCTTGTTATTATCATGATTCAGCCGCTTGTTTAATAAAGGACGGTATAATTATAGCTGCCGCTCAAGAGGAAAGATTTAACCGTATAAAAAATTCATTTTGCTTTCCGATAAATGCTGTTAATTATTGTATTCAAGAGTCAAATATTACCTTTGATGATATCGACTATATTGGGTTTTACGAAAAACCTTTCCTTAAATTTCATCGAGTAATCTTAGATTATTTGAAAACATGGCCATTTTCTTTTTCAAATTTCTTAGATTCAATGCCAAAATGGCTTCAAGACAGATTAATTTTGCCGCTTACTTTAGAAAAAGAGCTCGGCTTTAAAGGTAAAATCTTATTTGTTAAGCACCATCTTTCTCATGCGGCTAGTGCATTTCTAGTCTCGCCTTTTGACCAAGCAGCTATTTTAACTTGTGATGGAATAGGGGAGTGGTCCACTTTGACTTGTGGCCTTGGGAGAGGTAACCAGATAAAGATTTATAAGGAACTGCGTTACCCTCATTCATTAGGATTATTGTATTCAACTTTAACCGCATATCTTGGTTTTTCCGCAAACCAGGAAGAAGGTACGGTGATGGCATTGGCCAGTTGCGGTAATCCCGAGTTTTTGGATAAATTCAAGGAAATTTTTGTTATAAAACCTGATGGCAGTTTCATTTTGGATACCAGGTATTTTAGTTTTAATAAAGGTGGCCTGATGTACAGTAAAAAGTTCATAAAGACTTTCGGCAGAGATAGAAAATCTAATGAAAGCCTTGAGCAGAGGCATTCTGACATAGCTTCTAGCCTCCAGAAGTTTGTTGAAGAGGCATTAATTACTATTATAAGAAATATTTATAATGAAACGAAGATGGAAAAACTTTGCCTTGCCGGAGGATCTTTTTTGAATTGTGTTGTAAATAATAAGATTCTAGAAGAGGGTCCTTTTAAGGAAGTTTTTATTCAGCCGGCTGCGGGTGATGCTGGAGGAGCTTTAGGAGTTGCTACCTATATATATCACTCCATTTTTAAAAAGAATAGGAACTATGTTATGACGCATCCTTACCTGGGCCCTGCTTTTTCAGCAGATCAAATAAGAAGAAGCTTATTGAACTTTAACTTGAGTTTTCAGGAATTTAATGAAAGCGAATTAACTAGGCATGTTGCGGAGAGATTGGCAAAGAACCAGATAGTAGGCTGGTTCCAGGGGAGGGCTGAATTTGGGCCCCGAGCTCTTGGTAACCGCTCTATTTTAGCTAATCCATGTAATCCGCAGATTAAGGAACTATTAAATTCTAAAGTAAAAAAAAGGGAACCTTTTAGGCCGTATGCTCCTGCTGTATTGGAAGAAAGGTCTGATGAATTTTTTGAAATGCGCTGTAAGTCGCCATTTATGTTGTTAGCTCCCAAAGTAAGAAATGAAAAAAAGAAACTCATCCCGGGAGTAATACATGTTGACGGAACAGCTAGAGTGCAAACTGTAAGCAAGGATACAAATCAGAAATTCTGGCAGTTAATCAAAGATTTTGAGAATATAACGGGGATACCGATTCTGATCAATACGTCTTTTAACTTAAGAGGGGAACCTATTGTCTGTTCACCGGAAGATGCTATAAATAGTTTTATAAAAAGCGAGATGGATTGTTTAGTATTGGAAAATTATGTGGTTGATAAGAGGGGATAATTGAATAATAAAAAACAGATCATCCTGATTTTCTTTACTGGATTAATCGTGGCTTTGTTTTTGCTGGAGATTGGCTTGCGCATTGTGGGGGGTATTTCTAGAAACAATCTAGCGCCTGAAGCGATTTCCGTACTCGGTAAAGAAGAAAAGCAATATTGCATATTGTGTCTGGGGAATTCATTTACAGCTGGCTATGGAGCTCCTAAAGGGAAAAGTTACCCAAGTCAATTGCAAAAACTGTTTAATAAAAAAACTAAGGGTAAAAAGGTGAAAGTTATAAATGCCGGCGTAGGCAATCAAAATTCAGCGGAATTATTGAGCATGCTGGAATACAATATTATCAGGTGGAATCCGGATTTAATAATTCTTCAAACCGGACAGCCCAACTTCTGGAATCAATATAAATATAAAATGTACTTAGAGAGGAAGCGTAGCGTTGGATTTTTCAGGAAGCCCATTTTTTACCTAAATGATTTTTTATATTGTAGCCGCGTTTATAGATTAAGTTTATTATTAATTCATGAGATGAAGAAACGGAGTGCGAATCAAAATCTGCAGATTAAAAAACATGATCCCTATTATTCGGAAATAATCGAGCGGTTTCGGCTGCTTGAGATAACTAAAGAAATGAGCCCCCTTGATCAGGGGAAACTTGAAGAAACAGTTAATTTTCTTAAGGGGGAAGTAGCATTTTCCCCTTGTGAAGTAAATAATTATCGTTTTATAGGAGATATCTATTTTTTCCAAAATAAACATAAGGAGGCAGCAGAATGGTTTATTAGAGGTATAAAAGCAGATCCCGGCTATAGAAGAAATGGAGAGGGAAATAAAAATTATTTTTTACTTAGCATGGTATATAGGTGTCCAGGGAATGAAAAAGTAAGAAAATTAATCGATGAATTTATGGACGAATTTAGAAAATCTAACCCTGAGTATTCAGAAAACCTTATATTTTTGAGAAATCAAGAAATTTACGATTGGATAGAGTCAGATATTAAGGAAATTATCAGAATTGTCCAAAATAAAAAGATAAAAATAATTTTACAGAATTATCCTCCTCCTGCTATTAATATAGAAAAAGTAGTTTATTTCAACAGCATTTTCTTATCTGAAATAGCTAAAGATCATAATATAGCCTTTGTGGATAATTGCAGAATCTTTCAGGAAATTCTTGATCGAGGCGCAAAGAGGGATGATTTTTTTGTGCGTGATGGCCATTGTAATGCAAAAGGATATGAGGTAATGGCAATGAATATATTTAATAAGATTAAAGAAGAAGGGATGATTGAGCCGGATAAATAGCGAAAAACAAATTGATTTTTTAAGTTTCCTTTAGTATAATTTAATGAATATAGCATTGGGGGAGGTCGTATAGCGGCCTGAGAGTTTCGTGCGCATCCTTAAGGTGCAAGAGTGAATGACCCCTGATAACCTGATCTGGATAATGCCAGCGGAGGGAAGGAGTTAATTTGTGGCCCTTATGCAATTGGCATAAGGGTTTTTTTTATCGTTAGTTTATTGATAAAAATAGGGATAATTAATAAAAAGGAGAAGCCCATGCAGTTAGATGAAATTAAAATTTCCAAGGCAATCATTGAATCATATAATAAGAAATTAATAGAGGCACTTGATGTTGATGTTGCCATAGTCGGAGCTGGCCCTGCCGGTATGGTATGCGGGTATTATCTGGCAAAGGCAGGGAAGAAAGTTGTTCTTTTTGAAAGAAAACTTTCGGTTGGCGGTGGCATGTGGGGCGGCGGGATCATGTTTAATGAAATAGTGGTGCAGGATAGGGCTAAGGGCATTCTCGATGAATTTGGTATTAGAAGCAGGCGTTATGAACCGGGTTATTATTTAGCGGATTCTGTTGAGTCAGTATCAACTATTTGTTCTAAAGCAATGCAGGTAGGGTTGAAAATTTTTAATCTGATGAGCGTTGAGGATGTTATGGTGAGGAGTAAAAAAGTAGTAGGCTTGGTATTGAACTGGACTGCGGTTGAAATGGCGAAACTGCATGTTGATCCGATTACTATGCGCGCCAAAGTCG
>CAYRUB010000007.1:0-98819 GCA_964427405.1 uncultured Planctomycetales bacterium
GGACTCCTCTTCTGATTTCCATTTGCCACTTGTAGTGTCACTTGAACTACTGCTAGAACTACTACTATCAGAAGAATTAGAACTACTTATATTATTTGACTCTTCTTCCTTCAAGGAAGAAGACGAAACACTGGCATGTTTCAAATAAAATACCCTGGTAATTGTTTCAGTCCCGATATCCCCTAAATCCTTAACCACAAAAATATTTGCCTTGCTGTCCAGTTCGTAAGAAAGATTATTTGCGCTAAAGATTTTATCCATTGCCTGGCTCAAAGGTACCTTATCCAGATAAAGGGTCACCTTTCTGTCAGCCACTTGCCCGGAAGCAATAAAATTCAACCCTGACTGTATAGAAAGCATCTTCAGCATATCCTTTATATTGACATCCTGAAAATCCATAGAGATGACCGGCTCAGAACCCGGACTGGGTTCTTGTGACTGCGCATTTAGATGCGGGATAAAAAATACGCATACGATTGAGAAAATAAAAACAAAAATCAAGAAAGTCTTTTTCATTTTTCCTCCTTAGTCCCTTTACCTAAAACAGGGACATTACCGGGGGTAGCCAGAGTGGCCATCCTTCCGGCAAAGTTTAAAGTAATTCCTTTTTTCTCTATACTTACTATTTCAACACCCTCTATTGAATCACCAACCCCTAATATCTTATTATTAATGATTGCCTGGGGAAATTTACCCCCCCAGACCACCCCCTGTACTTGAAATTTATCCAAGCTGGGCAAAGGCTTCTCCGGCTCGGTAGTTTCTTGCGGCGACTGAATACTTTGCATCTCTTTTTCTTTTTTCTCTCTTTCTGCAGCTAACTGAAACAAGTCACCGAATGGATCACGTAAATCCCCGGAGCTATATTCAATCACTGGACGTAAAATTACCCCATCGTTATTGCTATCCGCAAAAACCAGATGCGCAAAACCCACCAGTAACACTAAAACAAGAAAATTGCCCTTGGTAAAGACTTTAAGCGATTTTCGCAGTGGTACGGAAAAGTGTTTTATGCTTTTCTGTACCATTAAGATGGACTTTAACAACTTATCCACGCTCCTCATATTTATAGGCAAGTTATTGTGCTTATTTTCAAACTGATATCCAGATCCTTTTCCGCCTTTTTATCAGCCTGATTATTGCTAACCGTAGTGATATTGACATCTTCCACTAGAAATAAATCCTTATAATTCTCAACCTTGCTGATAAACAGCCCCAGGGCATGGTAATCCGCGACCCTGACCACTATTAAAAATGAAGTCCTTATATACTCCGCATATTGCTGTTCAGCCCCAGGTTTAACTGAAATTACTTTAACCCTGGTGTCCTTCGCAATATCCGTCATTGCGCCAATAACCGACCCCAGGTCTTTCCTGCTAAAAGTTTGTTTATAGCTATCAATTCTTTTCTCCACCCGGTTTAAACTTTCGATTACCTCGCTTTTTTTTATTTCCTCATTTTTATTTTCCACTAAAGAATCAAGCTGCTGGTTTTGCATACCATACAAATAAAGAGCTATAAATATTGCTAGCAATATAACTCCAGCATTTATAATTTTGTTTTTATTCTTGCTGAAGAAGTCCATCGTTATCATTTTTCTTTTTCTCCGGATAATTTCTACAAGCAATACTAAAAATAGCCACACTTTTATCCAAAATTACCCTGCGGTCAACAGAAGTAATGGTTATTTCCTTAAAGTTTTTAGAAAAGAACTGATTGCTTTTAAGATTGGATAAAAATGTGTTTACTGCCTCAAATTCTTTATCACTATCACCCAAATAAACATTCCCGTCAATTATAACTTCGGGCCGGCCATCTTCCTTCCGCTTAGAAGTAAAATTAGTAAGCCAGGCGCCTTCCGGCAAAGCCCGCGGTATAATATCTAAAAAGTAAGTGGCATAAAGCTGGTCTTTAATCAAACTGTCTAAATTATTCAGCTTCTTTTTAAGGTTTTTATCCCGGGCAGCTAAAATCGCGTAATCTTCTCCCGCGGAAACAGAAGCAACCTTTGGCCGGTTAGCTTTTATAGAGTTTAATTCATCGCGCACCGGCTGTGTCCTGTATATACCATAGCCAAAGGTAGCTGCGCATATTAAAATACCCAGGAAGACAACCTTAAAATCAATCTTTACGCCTTCCATAAAAGCAAAAATGTCTTCTTTGCCTTTAGCGCCATCCGCTTTTAGCCGGGTGCTAAAAAGGTTGATCTTTATCTTTAAAGGTAAATCCTTAAAAAGTACCGCCCCGACACTTTTGGCAAGAATTGAAGAGTAAGTTGCTCCTTTGCCTAGAACCCTGCTGGTATCAACAAATTTCGCTGAAATGCCAGAGCCAGAAAAGAAGTTCCGAAGATCTTCGCGCATATCCTGGCCGGAAAGTACATAAATGTTTTTGATCGCCTTATCCGGAAACTTGCGGCGGTAATAATCCTGGGAAACGCGTATCTCATTCTTTAGCTTGTCATACTTTTTCATCTGATCATTAACGGCAGCGCCATCCAAATCGTTAAGGCCGGAACTAAGCACTATATCACGGCTAAAGAATGGGAACCCGTTTTCAGACACCATGAAATTTATTTCATCATCATTATTCAGGTCAAAACAAAGACTGGCCACAACCCCGCCATCTCTTGCTCCGCATAACCTTAAAAAACGTAAAAGGCTGAAAGCGGAATACTCAATAGCGTTAATTTTGATACTTAGCTGCTTTGATATAGAAATATATTTTTCCAGTATTTCTTTCTTTATGCCAACAAACAAAATGGTATTTAATTTATTCTTACTATCAGACTCAACTTGAAAATTATAGACTAGATCTTCCAGCTTAAAAGGAATGTATTTTTTAGCTTCAAAATTAATCGCACTTTGCAGCTCATTACTCGGCAACCTGGGAAGTTCAAAAGTGCGGATTATAAGATCCTGCCCGGAAATACAGATAGAGCCTTGCTCGACATTTATGTGGTTGGTACGCAAAGCATCCTTAATCATGGCGATTATCTTTACTTCCGTGGGGACCTTTTCCTCGAAATCACCGGAAAACATACTCGCCTGGGGAATAACTACGCTATTTACCAGTTTTTTATTATTTACCTCTGCCAGGCCAATTGAATTAGTCCCAAAATATATACCTAAAGAGTTCATGTCTGCTCTCCTGAAGTTCCCCTAGGAGGGGAGCTACGTTTTTTGCTCCTTAACCAAGTATCAATATCATTGCGGTCAAATCTCCAAACCCCCCCCACCTTCATGCCAGAGATTTTACCCTGGTTAAGCCAATTATATATGGTCTGCTTCTTTAATTTAAGGTATTCCGCTAATTCATCGATATCTATTAGTCTTGCCATAAGTCTTACTTCCTTTAGCTATAAATTACTGTGGATTTAATTAAAACATAATACACATATTTTGTCAAGTGTTTTTTTATATAAACTTACTCAGACTTACTTATAGTAGTGGTTTACCGAGGATAGATGGAAGCAAAAGACAGCTAGCTCGCATCAAAAAAATAAGATTCGGGCAGCTAAAATACTATAGACTTACTTAGATTATAACGGACTTACGCGATTAATTTGAGTTGAATTAAGGAGAGTAGGTGTAGATAGCTTTAGCGCTTATTCTACGCGTGCCAGCAATAGGTCCTGAATTTACACCATAGACAGTAATTTCCACTCTACTTACAGAACCAGGCAGGTTAGGCTCATTAAAATCAGGTAAGCTTGAGCCACTTTTGCGCATAATCCTTGTATATTCTCCCGTAGCAGGCCAATTAGAATCATTTACACGCAACATCTCTAATGCATAGTTAATTCCGGCCTTGGCAGCATATTGACTTTGAATCCGGCTTAATTGATGGTGGGTTAAGCGCGATTGGGTAAGTATAATTCGTAGTATAACAGTACTCAGGATAGAGACCACCATGATGGTCCCTAAAACAATAAAAAGGATCATCCCTTTTCTATTGCTTTTAAGCATCTTTCCTTAAGGAAATGCGATAATCATTATTAATCTTAACCAAAATAACATGGCCTTCACGAGCAAGCCAGCCTAAACTCATCAAGACATTATCAGGAGTACGTTCAATCCCCTTCACTAGATCAGAAAAATTTACCTCTCCATACTGATCCAAATAATGCCAAATCTCTCCTGCGACGATTCCGATTTCAATTATCATTTTTTCTCCTTCCTCTATGACTACCGGCTGGTAGGTTATGAATGTATTTTATAAACAAACAGAGATAAGTCAACTACTTTATTTAATATTCGTTTTAATCCACTCAATCCGCTCCTGAGCGAATTTTGATTCCTCAGTCTTATCCTTCGCGATTTTCACATATATACCTAAAGCTCTCTTAAAATCATCTTTGTCTTCATAGATTTTTGCGGCGCGTAAAAGCACACGGATTAACAACTGTTCATTATCACTATAAATATCCGCCAATTTAAGATATACGGCAATTGCCGTATCCAGTTCATTCTTAGCCTCATATACCTCAGCTAAACTAAACCTGATATCGCCGGAATCCTCAACATCAATCAGCTCCAAAGCTTTCAGGAAGAAGAGTTCAGCTTGCTCATAATCAAGCGCCTTGTAATAACATTTAGCTATCCTGGGAAAAACCAAGGAACCTGAATCGGGGTAAGTTTTCAGGATCTGCTTGTATTCGCCGATCGCCTCTTCAAATCTTCCCTGCTGGAAATAAATATCCGCTACGGCTAAGGCAGCTTCTTCCCTTAGCTCTCCTTTTGCAACCTTAACCGTCATTTTAAAGTTATCCAGCGCCTGTTCAAATTTATTCTCACCCTTAAAAACTGAACCTAAAGCATATAACGCATCCGCAGCTAAACTGCTATCAGGAAAATCTTTTGCCAGAGAACTAAAATACCTGGCCGCAAGGTTTAAATCATTCAGACGGTAATAATATTGGCCCAGCCACCACATAATCTCCGGAGTAAGTTTTGAATCAGGATATTTAACACGCAAGAGTTCAAATCGCTTGACCGCTTCTTTTTCCTGGCCCAGTTTATAATAACAATCAGCAATTTCATATTCCGCCTTCTGCTTTAATTCGACCTCTTGTGGATACTGCTTGATAATATCCTTGAAAATATTGAGCGCTTCATCAATTTTACCTAAATTAAGTACGGTTAGGCCCAGCATAAAAATTGCCTGGCCAGACAGGCGGCTGCCTTTAAATTCATTTTGAAACTTAGTTAAGACTTCGCGGCTTAAACCATAATCTTGTTTATAGAAATAGGCAACCCCTAAAGAATAAACCGCGTCCTCCAGGAATTTTGATTGCGGATAATCTTTTGCCAAGAGTTTAAATGAGGCAATCGCAGATACGTAATCCGGTCTCTTTAGCTGTGAGAGCCCGCTTTGGTATAGCGCATAATCCGCAAAAGACGAGTCAGGAGATTGTTTCAAAATCTTCGCGTAAACTTCTTCCGCTTTCAGGTAATCGCCGGTATCCTGATAAATATCGCCTATCTGACAAAGCGCCCCAGCTTTTACAGCTGGATCAATGCTTTTACCGGCGATATCCTCAAATACGGCTATCCCGGATTTAGCCTCTCCTAGTTTTATATAGGCCAGGCCTAAATTATAACGCAGTTTATCAATCAATTCACCTGCCCCGCTGGTTTGATTATCTGTCTTAAAGATATCATCCAGGCCTTCTTCGTACGCCTTAACCGCCTGGGCATATTCGGCTAAACCATAAAACGCATCAGCCTTACCTATATTAGCCTGAAGGCGTATTAAGGGGTCACTGCTAATATCAATAAGCTGTTGATATAGTTTTTTTGCTTCATAGGCCCGGTTAGACTGTGACATTAACACTGCCTGGCCCAATATAAGGATATCCAGGCTTTTCTTATCCAGGCTGCTCTGTTTTATTTCAGCGAAGATCTCTCCGGCCTCGTCATATCTCTTTAGTTTAAGGTAAGACCAGCCTAACCCTAATTTTGCCAAGTCTTTAGCCTTATCATCCTTAAAGGTTTGCGCAGATTTAAGATAATTCTTGGCAGCCTCATTAAGATTATCCAGATAATATTCGGACTCCGCTAGATAAAAATACAAGTATGGCAGGCGAAGAGCATCATTGGCATAAAGTTTAAGCACAGATTTAATCTTATTCTTTAATTCAGAATACTCTTTGAGATTATATAAACATTCGATTAATTTGAAGGCAGCGTCTTTACTTTGCGGCTCGCTGGGGAAACTTTCCAGTAAACTCTTCAGGCTTGCTAAAGCCTGGCTATATTTACCCATCTGCGAAAATGACCATCCCAATGAATAATATGCTGCCGGCGCATAAGATGACTGAGGGAAATCATTGATTAATTTCTGATAAAAAACAACGGCTTTTTCAAAGTTATTGCCTTTAAAATGCAATTCCGCTATCCAGAAATAAAGAGCATCCTTAAAATTAGCGGCCTTGGGATCAACCAATAAAGCCTCAAGCGTATTTAATGCCTCAAGGTAGCGGCCCTGATGAAAATAACTTTGGCCTGCCAGAAGGCGCGCTTCACTTGTCTTAACGGAACCCGGAAAATCTTTTTGGAACCTCTCCAGCATCCCCAAGGCAACCTCATAAAAACCATCCTCATAAGCTTTTTTGGCCATAAAAAGCAATTCTAATTCTTTGCGGCTTTGGCTATCGGAGGCCAAACCGTTGCCCTCTAGCTTAGGGCTTTCTTGAGCAAGGCAAAATGGAGTCAAAAACAAAATTAAAGCGCAGGCAATTGTTCTTTTCATTCTTTCATCAAAGCTTCCTTAAGGAACTTGGCGGTAAAAGATTTATCTATTTTGATCAATTCTTCCGGGCTGCATGATGCGACGACTTCTCCCCCCTTGTCCCCGCCTTCAGGCCCAAGGTCAATAATAAAATCCGCGCATTTAATTACCTCTAAGTTATGCTCTACCACTACAACGGTATTATTGCGCTCAACCAATCTATCTAATACTGATATCAACCTGGCTACATCGGCAAAATGCAGACCGGTAGTCGGCTCATCCAAAAGATAGAGCGTTTTTCCGGTTGAGCGTTTACATAACTCCGCAGAAAGCTTGATCCTCTGCGCCTCGCCTCCGGAAAGAGTAGTGGCACTCTGACCCAACTGGACATAGCCTAACCCCACATCATTTAGATACTCCAAAGTATTTTTTATCCTTGGAATATTACTGAACAAACCCAGGGCCTCCTCGACAGTCATCTCTAAAACATCCGCTATAGATTTACCTTTATATTTTATTTCCAGAGTCGCGTTATTAAACCTCAACCCCCTGCATAACTCGCACTTTACGTATACATCCGGTAAAAAATGCATCTCAATCTTTCTTATCCCGTCTCCTCCGCAAGACTCGCAGCGTCCGCCTTTAACATTAAACGAGAATCTTCCTGGTTTATAACCGCGTTGGCGCGCCTCCGGAAGCTGAGAGAATAGATCTCTTATCTGGGTAAACATCCCGGTGTAAGTCGCCGGGTTTGAACGCGGGGTCCTGCCGATCGGCTGCTGATCAACAACAATTACCTGGTCTATTTCCTGAATTCCGCTTATAGATTTAAACGCACCCGGCTTTACTTTAGACTTGTAGATTTTTTGCGCCAAGGCCGGATAAAGTATATCCGTAATTAAAGTAGACTTGCCTGACCCTGATACGCCAGTTACGCAAATAAAAGTCCCCAGAGGAAAACGTAAATCAATGTTCTTAAGGTTGTGTTCTGTTGCCCCTTTAATTTCAATGAACTTCTTATCTTGCCAGGGGCGCCTTTTCAGGGGAGGTTCAATAAAAAGCTGTTTGCGGATATATTTGGCAGTCAGAGAATCCTCGCACTTCATAAGTTCTTCTTTATTTCCGGAGAAAATAACCCTGCCCCCATGCCTGCCTGCCCCGGGGCCTAAATCCACAATATGATCCGCGCTAAGAATAGTAGCCTGGTCATGCTCAACAACCACCAGGGTATTGCCCAGGTCACGCAAGGCTTTTAAAGTAGCTAAAAGTTTTTCATTATCCCGTTGATGCAAACCAATACTCGGCTCATCTAAAACATATAAAACTCCGACCAGCCCGGAGCCAACCTGGGTCGCCAGGCGTATCCTTTGCGCCTCTCCCCCGGAAAGAGTAGAACTCTTACGGTCCAAAGTCAAATAATCCAGGCCAACATCAACACAGAATTTTAATTTCTGGGTTATTTCTTTTAATGCCTGATAACTGACTAATTTCTCTTTTTGCGTCAACTCTAACCCAGAGAAGAAACTAATCGCTTCTTTTATGGACATGCGAGAAATTTCCCAGATGTTTTTCTGGTTAATTTTCACGGATAAACTTTCCGGCTTAAGCCGGGCACCCTTACATGCCGGACAATCAAGGCTGGACATAAACCTGCTGATCTCTTCTTTCAGGTAATCGCTGTCTGTCTGATGAAACAGCCTTTCTAAATGCGGAATAACCCCTTCGTATGGCTTGCTGCCGATTACCTCATCCGAACCATAGAGTATTGCCTTCTGTGTTGATTTGGGCAATTTTTTAAAAGGCTCATCCAAAGAAAAGTTCAAACGATAACTTAACTCCCGAATAAGCCAACGATAATACATAATATACCCTCTGCCCCCGCGCCTCCAGGGTTCAATAGCCCCGGTATTAATGCTTTTGTTCCTGTCCGGAATAATTAAATCCGGGTCAAATTCAAGCTTATTCCCCAAACCATTACATTCAGGACAGGCACCATAAGGAGAATTGAAAGAAAAATTCCGCGGGTTAATCTCCGCATAGCTGATCCCGCAGTTGGCGCAGGCATATTGCTCACTAAACACTATGTCCTGAGAAACTCCTGATTTAGCGACGATAATCGAACCTTTTCCTACTTTAAGGGCAGTTTCAACAGAATCCGTGAGCCGCTTTAGAACATCGGGTTGAATAAGAAGACGGTCTACCACTACCTCTATATTATGAAGTTTAAATTTAGCCAGTTTTATCCTGGCCGGCAACTCATAAATTTTGCCATCTACCCTGGCGCGCACAAATCCGGATTTCTGAATCTGCAAGAAGATATCTTTATGCTCACCCTTTTTCCCCCGGATCAAACCGGCCAAAATCTGCACATCATTATTTGCTTGAGAGTTCATAATGGATTCAACTATCTCCTGGGCACTTTGGCTTTGAATCAATCGGCCACATTTATAACAGTGCACTTTTCCTATTCTGGCAAATAACAACCTCAGGTAATCGTAAATCTCTGTTTGTGTAGCAACCGTTGAGCGGGGGTTACCGCCGGCAGAACGCTGTTCAATGGCAATTGCCGGGGATAAACCTGAGATAAAATCCACATCCGGCTTCTGCAACTGCTCCAGGAACTGACGGGCATAGCTGGAGAGGCTCTCCACAAACCTGCGCTGGCCTTCGGCGTAAATCGTATCGAACGCAAGGCTGGATTTTCCGGATCCCGATAAACCGGTTATAACAATTAGTTTGTTGCGCGGCAAATCAAGGTTAATGTTTTTAAGATTATGTTCCCTTGCGCCTCGGATAATTATATTTTCGTTTTTCATTTAAATAAAACGTACTTAGCCTTTAGGTCAAGCTGTTTAGCTAAAATCAAATATTTGCTTGCCTGCTCCATCTGTCCGGTTTTTTCATAAAGGCCGGCTAACCGTATGATATTCTTTTGAAAAAAAGGATTCTGGCTAAAGCTTGCCTGGCTAAACTCAATAGCCTTATCAAAATCCCCTAATTCAGCATAACATAAACTTACGGAATAGTTACTAAAAAAACTTTTGCTCAATATCCGCTGATAATATCTTAATGCTTCAGCCGGATTATTACGGGCAAAATAATATTGCCCCCAAGCCAAATTTATAACCGGAGTATCCGCGTAATATTTTTCAAGTTTTTTTATCGCCTTATGGGCTTTCGGAAAATCTCCGCATTCTATATATGCAGTAGCCAGATTTCTTAAGATAATACTATCTTCAGGCAAAAATTGTAATGTCCTTTCATAAAAAGCTACATCATTGCGCCAATAAACCCGGTTAGCCACCACAAGGCTTCCCAGAATTAACGCCCAGACAAAGATGATTAACTTCCCTCTTTTGCTTAACAAGCATAGATAAACAAAACCCGTGCAGAATCCAATGCTGGGTAAATAAAGCCAGCTTTCCGCCATAAGCGCCCTTCCCAAAGCCGGATAGGCATCAAAATAAAAATACGCCGGGATAATCCCCAATAAAAACCAAAATAAACCAAAGCTGACTACCGGAGGCAAATGCTTAACTTTCTGCCATTTTAATATCACAACCACTAATAATATTAATCCTAAAATAGATAAAAACAGCACCGGAATACTTAGCTGATTAATAAAAGCAGTGGAATTAAACATGCGCAAATTAACCGGCCAAAACAGTAATAAAATATAATGCCAGGTTATATTAAGAAAATTAACCAACGAAAGCGCCCCGTTAATATAATCCGCGTGAGTATTTATCCCGCTTGATCCAAAAATAATAAATCTTATTGCCGGATAGGCTAAGCTTAAAATCAAAAAACCGGATAAATATTTAAGCTTAGCTTTACCTTTAGTAATAATGGAAATCAGGGTTAAGAAAATAATTATAAGCAAAGCGTTCTCCCTGCTTAAAAACGCAAGGGCTGCCGCAAGAATACTCAGAAAATAAAAAGCATAATTCTTTGAACCAAGGAATTTTAGAAATAAAACGCAGCAGGCCAGGATAAAAAACGCGCTGAGCAGGTCTCCTCTGGCTGAAATATACGCCACTGAAGAGATCTGCGCCGGATGGGCCAGGAATAAAATACTGCTTGCAGCAGCAAGTAATTTATTATTAAAGAGCCGGATAAGCAGATAAAATACCAGGATGGAATTAAGCAGGTGTAAAAGTATATTGCTCAACCTAAAACCCGCCGGATTAAGGCCCCAAAGATTATAATCCAGATAATATGAAAACATCTGCAGCGGCCGGAACATGCGGTCATAAGTCTGTACCCCGGACCAATAGTCATATATGCCGGTCTTGAAAACATTGGGCAGAAGATGCGTAGATTTAATCAACGGGTTTTCCTCAACCAGGATCTTATCATCAAAGACGAACCCGTTATTCAGGTAACCCGCGTAGATAAACAGGCAAATACAGAATAAAACCAGTATAAAAAACTTATTCATTGTTAGATTATAGCATAAAAAATAAAAACATTAGGGGGACATTTCTATCTTATTAAATAGAAACGTCCCCCTAGTTTTAAAAGACGAAAGATTACTTCTTTTTCTTCTTTCCGCCTCTCTTCATCTTAGCACAAGAGACATCACCCTTCTTATCCAAGAAATAAAGATAGCCTACTTTTCTTTTGATACCGCATTTGGCTACCTTCTTGGGGCTACCTCCCTTTTTAGAGCCTCTGGCCATTTTGGCGCAAGAGACATCGCCCTGCTTGTCAATGTAATAGAGATAACCTTTTTCCCTCTTTACTCCTACTTTCAGTACTTTGTCTGCCATTTTCTGATTCACCCCCTCTCTTTATGTTAACTTACGTTCCAATCTTTATCGGCTGTAAAATCTGTTTTAAAGTCGCGATTGCCGAAAGTACCGCTAAAAAGCTGGTCTTGGGATTCTGCGGATGCAGGACATTTTCGGTACGCGTAAAAATTTTAGCTGCCTTGGATTCAATTTCGATTTCGTGGATATTTTTATCGACCGCAGGGCAAGCGATTATGCGCACCCGGGTTTTTTGTATGCCTATGCCAGCTAACCCCAGGACTGCTGCGACATTAATATTCTGCGGAAAATATTTTACCGCCTGAGCGGCGCTGCCGCTAAACAACAGTTTATCGTGTTTTAAACCCGCAAGCTTAAAGTGTCTTGCCACATATTCCACCCCGCTAAACGCCTTAGGATTTTTACGTGTAGTTAAAGTTACTTTCTTTACTCCCGCTATATTCGCCGCCTTCAAAGCATCTACCCCTGAAATAGCGCCGCTGGGAAAATAAACCATTGCGTTGTTCCTTCTGGATAAAGCATACAATTCATCCAAGTGGCCAACCATCCCGCCCACACTCATGACCATAACCTTACATCCTCCGGTCAATGATTGTGATGCAATTTCCCAAGAGGCCTTAGCGGAAGACGCCTCGATTACCAGCTCCGAACGTTTGATTAAATCCTTTAAGCTACCCGCGCACAACTTCTGGCTCCGGGTTAGCTTTTTAGAAAGCGCTTGAGCCTTATCTGTCTTTATATCATAAAGGGCCACCAGGCAGGCATCTTCACGCAGGCCGGTAACAATCTCCTTTGCTAAGGAACTGCCAATCGCCCCGCAACCAACAATACCAATTTTAAGCCGCGCTCGTCGCTTCATTTTATACACAATCAATAACCATATTATCAATAAGCCTGGTCTTACCAACCTTAACCGCTAAAGCGATTAAACATCCCGGCTCAATCCTTTTTATCTCTTTAAGCTGTTTTTGATCAACAATCGCGATATAATCGATTTTAGCTTGTTTATTTTTCTCAATAAGCTGTTTCATCCTGTTGATGATCCTATCGGAATTACGCTGGCCATTACCGATTAAAACCTCCGCAAGCTGCAGGGCCTTAAATAAAATTACCGCCCCGGCTCTTTCATTTTTACTTAAGTAAGAATTACGTGAACTTAATGCTAATCCATCCTTATGGCGCACGGTAGGCATAACTTTTACCTTAACCGGGAAATTTAAATCTTTAATCATCCTGGAAATAATAACTGCCTGCTGGGCATCTTTCTGCCCAAGATAAAGTACATCCGGATGGATAATATTAAGAAGCTTGGCCACAACAGTTGCCACACCGCGGAAATGCCCGGGGCGCCTTACGCCGCAGAGAACATCTCCCAATTTATCCACGTTGACAAAGGTAGAATACCCTTGCGGATACATATCATTTTTATGCGGCAGAAATAGAAAATCTACCCCCAGCTTGCGACAAAACTCAACATCCTTCTCAAGAGAACGTGGATATTTCTTAAAATCTTCCCCCTGCCCAAATTGCGCTGGATTGACAAAAATACTCACTACTACTATATCATTCTCTTTACGCGCCTGATTAATCAGGCTAAAATGTCCGGCGTGTAAGGCCCCCATCGTAGGCACAAAACCTATGCGCTTTTTAAACAGTTTAATCCTTGCTGTTGCAATACTTAATTTTTCAAGGTCAGGGATAAATTTCATAAAACCTCCGCCAAAGGCTTAATTACAAAATCCCGGCCAAACATCCTTGGATGCGGAATAATTAATTTTTTACTGCGCATAAGCTTATCCCCGTAAAGCAGGATATCTAAATCAATTATCCTGGGGCCGAAACGCACTGTTTTTTTTCTGCCCATTTGACTTTCAATCTCTTTTAATTTATTAAGCAATGTCAAAGCAGGCAATTTAGTATCTATTTTCAGGGCAGCATTTAAAAACTTTCCCTGCCCGGCCGGCCCGCCGACAGGTAAATTTTCCATAATCTTGGATTTTCTAAGCACCCGGGTATTTTTTAACGCATCAATCTTCTCAATCGCCAATTTTATATTCTCTTTACGATTACCCAAGTTTGCCCCTAATCCAAGATAGCAAATCGCCATTAAGATATCTTTTTAAACCGAGCCAAAGCCTCTTTGATCCTCTCCTTGGGTACAGTTAATGCCATACGGATGTATCCTTCGCCATATTTACCAAAACCCACTCCGGGGGTAACTACAATATCAGCATCCTTAAGCAATCTTGCGGCAAAGCTTATCGAATCAGCTTTAGCGGGAATTTTAATCCAGACATAAAATGTAGCTTTTGGTTTTATCGCGCTCCAGCCTAAAGCAGAAAGCCCTTCAACCAGGATATCGCGCCGCTCCTGATAAATATCACACATAGACTTTACATATTCCTGGGGGCCTTCAATGGCTGCAACTGCAGCCAACTGGATCGCGGAAAATATTCCTGAATCAATATTTGATTTTACCTTAGCTAAAGCCGAAATTAGCTGCTTGTTTCCACTTGCCCAGCCAACACGCCAGCCGGTCATATTATAAGTCTTGGAAAGAGAATGAAACTCAATTACCACCTCTCTTGCACCTGGAAATTCCAGAAGACTGCGCACCTTATAGCCGTCATAAGCCATTTCAGAATAAGCTAAATCTGAAATAATTATAATATTATTCCTGGAGGAAAATTCAATAAGCTTACGGTAAAAATCTTCGCTGGCACAGGCATTTGTGGGATTATTAGGGTAATTAACAAAAATAATTTTCGCTTTCTTGCGGGCCAAAAGCGGGATTTTCTTTAAATCCGGAAGGAAATTGTTTTGTTCCAATAAGGGCATTATATAAGGCTTGCCACCCGCCAATATTGTTCCACCTTTATAAGGAGGATAACATGGATCAGGAACCAGGGAAATATCCCCGGGATTAAGAAACGCCAAAGGAAAATGCGCGATACCCTCTTTTGAACCAATCAACGGCAATATTTCAGTATCCGGGTCTAAGCCAACATTAAACCTGTGTTTATACCAACCCCGGATTGCCCGGCGCAAAACAGGCATTCCCTGATCCAGGGCATAACGGTGGTTGGCCGGATCCTGGCTTGCTTTATACAATGCCTCGATAATAAATTTGGGAGTAGGTTGATCCGGATCCCCGATACCCAAATCAATAATATCCCTTCCTTCTTTAGCCGCCTGGCGTTTTGCTTTATCAATCTCTAAAAATAGATATGGCGGTAATGACTGGACTTTTTTTGATAACTTAAACATGCTTATCCTTTCAAGACATCTTGCATTGAGTAAAGCCCGGCTGGCTTTTGAAAAACCCATTTCGCCGCCTTCAGGGCGCCTACAACAAACAAGTCGCGCGAATGCGCCTGATGTTTAATCTCAATACGCTCGGAATTTCCGCAGAAAACCACAGTATGATCTCCAAAAATATCCCCCAGGCGGATAGAATGCGTAGGAATATTCTTTTTAGTAACTTGTGTAATAAGCTCGACCATTTTCTTCGCTGTACCGCTGGGAGCGTCTTTCTTGGCCTTATGATGCGCCTCTATAATCTCAACGCTGTAATCGGCCCCTAGTTTTTTAGCTATCTCGGGGAGAATTGAAAACAAAACATTTACACCTATGGACATATTCGGGGTAAAGACCACCGGAACAATCCTGGAAATCTCCTCTACTTTATTTTTCTGCGCATCACTTAATCCCGTAGTCCCCAACACAAGCGCCTTTTTATATTTAGCTACATAATCCAAATGTTCATCAGTTGCCTCAGGCAAAGTAAAATCCACCAAGACATCGACCAGGAATAAACCGTCTAAGTTCGACGAAACTTTTAACCTGCCCAGCTCTTTACCGATTAAAGGAGTGCCTTTCTTTTCCAGCGCTAAAGCAACTTCAAAATCCTTGTCAAAAGCGGCAAACTCAAAAATCCGCCTGCCCATTTTTCCGCAGGCACCGGTAATTCCTAATTTTATCATTCCCGCTCCTTTACTTAAGTAGCCTGTAATCTTTGAGTGCTTTTTTAAGTTTTCCCAGATTATCCTGCGACATCTCGCACATCGGCAGCCGCAGATCCGGCTCACACATCCCTAATAAACCCATCGCGGTCTTAACCGGAATAGGATTAGTCTCAATAAAACAAGCCTTGATTAACGGGAGTAATTTATAATGCAGGCTTTGAGCCTTCTTAATGTTGCCTTTTTCAAACGCGCTAACCAATCCCGCCACATCAGCCGGCACAATATTAGCGACTACGGAAATAATCCCTATACCTCCAATGCTTAATACAGGCAAAGTAAGAGAATCATCTCCGGAAATAAGCTGGAAGGTTGGCGGACAAAGCGCCTTAATACGCGACATCTGATCCAGACTTCCGGATGCCTCTTTTACCGCCACAATATTTTTACAATCCCGGGCTAAATTGGCAATAGTCTCCGGTTCAATATTTACTCCGGTACGTCCGGCAATATTATAAAGGATAATCGGGATCTTCACTGACTGAGCAATAGCTTTAAAATGCCTGTATAACCCTGTCTGAGTCGGACGGTTATAATATGGCGAAACCTGCAGAGAGGCATCCGCACCAGAGCTGGCTGCCTGCTTAGTAAGCATGATCGCTTCTTCCGTAGAGTTTGATCCTGTTCCGGCTATTACCGGAACCCTTTTATTAACCTGATCAATAGTAACCTCAATCACCTTCTCATGCTCGTCAAAAGTAAGCGTTGCCGACTCTCCGGTCGTGCCGCAGGGCACAATACCGCTGGTCCCGTTTTTAATTTGAAAATCAATCAACTCCCTTAATTTCTTTTCATCAACTTTGCCATTATGAAAAGGCGTGACTATGGCTACGATTGAGCCTTTAAACATGATACTCTCCTTTGTAAACTATTTTAGCGCTGCCCTCTAACCAAACATCTTTAAATTTATCTTTCTCTTTATTAAAATATATCTTTAGAATCTCACCGCTTTGTGTTTTAACCTTGACTAGGGTTTTTAAATTATTTTTTAAAGCAAAAATGAGCGCAGCGGCAGTACTGCCTGTGCCACAGGCCAAGGTTTCACCTTCAACCCCTCTTTCATAGGTACGGATACGGATAAGATTATCATCTTTTACTTCCACAAAATTTACATTTGTCCCAGCGGAAGCAAACTTAAGATGCCACCTTATCAAGCAACCGATAGCAGCGACATCAATCGTATCCAGGCCATGCGCAAAAACCACAACATGGGGAACACCGGTATTAATAAAATTCACTTTGATTAAACGGCCGTTTACCTTTAGAGGGATATCCAGCTTAATTTCTTTAGGATCGGTGAGCTGGATTTTCACCTGGCTGCCGTAAACCCGGGTATTAATCAGGCCGGCGAGAGTGAGTATTCTGGCTTTCTTTTTACCGCTAAATAAAGCGGCGCAGCGCGCACCATTACCGCACATCTCCGCTTCTGAACCGTCGGCATTAATAATACGCATGCGCAAATCCGCGTTCTTAGCTTTACCAATTAATAACAATCCGTCAGCTCCTACGCCGAATTTCCTATCACATAATGCCCTGGTTAAAGCGCACAAAGAACCTGCCGGCTTCTTGTTAATAACCACAAAATCATTACCGGAAGCAACCATTTTAGTAAATTTAATTTTCTGCATATTATTTAGCCTCTAAAATTAAGTTCATTGCGGATTAAATCCGCGTAAGTTTCTCTTTTCCTGATTACGCATACTTTATTCTTAGCTACCATAACTTCAGCGGCCCTAAGACGCGAGTTATAATTACTGGACATACTAAATCCATAAGCCCCGGAGCTCATCACCGCTAAGTAATCCCCCTCTTTGACTTTAGCGATTAAACGCTCTTTTGCCAGGAAATCACCGCTTTCACAAATCGGGCCGACGACATCCGCTTTCTCAGTTTTAGTGATTTTACGCAAAGACGAAATATTGTGATATGCCCCATAAAGCGCAGGACGAATTAAATCATTCATCCCTGCGTCAACAATAATGAACTTCTTCTTCGGGGTATTCTTAATATACAAAACCTTCGTAACCAATATCCCGGCATTGCCGACAATAAACCTTCCCGGCTCCATGATTATTTTTAAGCCCGTACTCTTTAAAAGAGGAGTAATTTCATCCGCGTAAACCTGGGCAGTCTGGGGTGTTTCATTATCATAAATAATCCCTAAGCCGCCTCCGATATTCAAGTATTCAAGTTTTATACCCTTTGATTCTAACTTTTTAATAAAGGCTGAAACTTTTTTAATCGCCGCTACAAAAGGAGCGCTCTCGGTAATCTGCGAACCGATATGGATGTGCAGTCCGGAAATCCTGACGTTTTTGAATTCATCACGCAAAAGCAAAATCTTATAGGCATTATTTAAATCAATACCAAACTTATTAGTAATTTTACCGGTGGTAATAAATTTATGAGTTTTGGCTTCTACATCCGGATTTATGCGTAAAGCTAGACGGGTAATCTTACCAAGCCGGCCAGCGATATGGTCAATGCTCCTTAACTCCGGAAGCGATTCCACGTTAAAGAAAAGTATGCCCTTGGTAATCGCCGTAGCAATTTCCGCCTCGGTTTTCCCCACTGAAGCATAAACAATTCTTTTGGCCGGGCAGCCAACTTTCAAGGCACGAAAAAGCTCTCCCCCTGAAACAATATCTAATCCAGCGCCCTTATCAACTAAGGCCTTAAGGATAGCCAGATTAGAGTTAGCTTTTACTGAATAGCAGATAAGCGGCTGGATACCGGAGAAGGCTTTACGCAGTTTGATAAAATGGTCTGTGAGAGTATTGTAACTATAGATATGCAGCGGAGTGCCGAAGCGGACAGCTAAATCCTGAACTTTTAGATTTTCGCAGTATAAATTATTATTCTTGTATAGAAAATCGTGCATTTTAAATTTTATTTTACGGGTCCTGACTGCCAATCCACCTCTGCCTAAGCTCACTTTCGTTGCGCGCGGCAAGGTCTTCGTATTGGCAGTCACCCGCAAATACTGCCTTTCTTAACTTTTACTTCAACTTCCTGCTCCAAACAGCTAACTGTTGCTTAACCAGTTTAGGATTTGTGCTGCCAAAAGATTTCTTTAAGTTAACCGATGCCCAGGCATTAAGTATGTTTCTTGCATCCGCTTTAAGCTTTGGAGAATATTTCTTCAGTTCATTATCACTCAAAGAAGATATCTTTTTGCCTTTATCCAGGCAATCCCTGACCATCCTGCCTACAATATCATGCGCTTGCCGATAGGAAACACCTCGCTTAATCAAATACTCCACGATATCCACCGAGAATAAAGATTCGTCTTGAACCTTGGCGGCAATCGCTTCTTTTTCAATTACAATATTGGCAAAAAGCGCCATAAAAATCTCGAGTACATCTTTAATCGCATCAATTGCGTCAAAAAGCGGAGGTTTATCCAACTGCATATCCCTATTATAAGAAGTAGGCAGCCCCTTCATTAGCATTATTACGCTAGAAAGGTTCCCCTGGATCTGGCCCACTGAACCACGGATCAACTCCAATATATCCGGATTCTTTTTGTGCGGCATAATGCTGGAGCCGGTGCAAAACGAAAAATCGATATCAATGAAATTAAATTCTTTTGTCGACCAAAGAATCAGGTCTTCGGCGATGCGCGATAAATGCACAGAAAGTATGGCTAAATCCGCCAGCACTTCAATTATATAGTCCCGGTCGCTAACCGAATCAATGCTGTTAGCAGTCTGACTTGCAAACTTAAGCTCCTTCTTTACAAAATCCCGGTCAATGTTTAAACCTGTTCCAGAGAACGCGCAGGAACCCAGCGGCATAGAATTAATTCTTTTTTTAGCATCAGACAACCTCTGTTTATCTCTTTCTAATGCCTCTACATATGCCAATAAGTGATGGGCCAAGAGCACGCATTGGGCAATCTGCATATGCGTATAACCCGGAATAACCACTTTAGAGTTACTGGCAGCAAATTTCAGTATAGCCTTTTGCAACTGCGCGCTAAACTCTACCAAGTTATCAATCTCGCTTCTCAAATACATCTTGGTATCCAAAGCAATCTGGTCATTTCTCGACCTGGCAGTATGCAATTTATGCGCCGGCTCGCCGATCTTTTTATTTAAAAGCTCCTGAATATTGGAATGAATATCTTCCGCAGCCGGATCAAACTTAAATTTACCGCTGATTACATCTTTGAGTATCGAGCTCAAACCCGTAACAATCTTGCGGCTGTCCTTTTGAGGAATAATCTTCTGCCTAGCCAACATCTTAGCGTGGGCAATGCTACCTAGAATATCATATTTAGCCAATCTCTGGTCAAAAGCTATTGATGAAGTAAATTTATCGGTCAAGGCATTTGTCTTCTTATTAAATCTTGTTCCCCAAAGTTTCTTCGCCATTACGTCCCCTTTTGTTTTCTCGCGGCCAACGCTTAAGTTGTCGTGGGACAGTCCCCTGCGGGGACAGTCCCTACTAGCCATACTTATCTAACGTTTATATGGCATCCCCCAAAGTTTAATAAAACCCTCAGCTAACTTTTGGTCAAATTTGTCTTCTTTACCGTAAGTGCTTAATTCCTTTTTATAAAGGGAATTGGCAGATTTTCTTCCCACGACAACACAAGTACCTTTTGATAACCTTAACCTGATAGTTCCACTAACCAGCTTTTGCGTTTTCTCCACGAAACCATCCAATGCTTCTTTTAAAGCGGAAAACCACAAACCATAATAAACCAGCTCCGCATACTTTAGGCTGATCATCTCCTTAAAATGCGCCAGTTCCCGATCAAGAACCAGTGCCTCTAACTCCTTATGCGCGGTATAAAGGATAGTGCCAGCCGGGGCTTCATAAATCTCCCTGGATTTGATTCCCACCAGCCTGTTCTCAACCATATCGCTTCTACCTACTCCAAATTGCCCGCCCACCTCATTCAAATAATTAATGATATTTTTTAATTTGAGCAGCTTACCATCAATCTTAGTAGGCACACCTTTGGCAAAAGTCACCTCGATATACCGCGGGTAACTTGAGGTATGCGTCGGGCTCTTGGTAATCATATAAGCATCTTCCGGCGGCTCCTGCTCCAAATTCTCCAAAATACCCGCTTCAATGCTTATGCCCCAGATATTACGGTCAATACTATAAGGTTTTTTCTTAGTTACATCTATCGGGATGTTATACTTGAGCGCGTAATCAATCTCCTCATCCCGCGATTTAAATTCCCAATCCCGCACCGGAGCGATAATCTCTAATCTCGGGTCAAGTATGCCTACGGCAACCTCAAGCCTTACCTGGTCATTGCCTTTTCCGGTACAGCCGTGCGCGACTGCTTCGGCCTTTTCTTTATGCGCAATCTGCACCAAATATTTGGCGATTAATGGACGGCCCAATGCCGTTGCCAAAAGATATTTACCTTCATAAACAGCATTCGCTTTTAAAGCGGGGGTGATAAAATCTTTAATGAATTCTTCCTGGAGGTCGCGGATATAAACTTTAGTCGCCCCTGCAGCCAAAGCCCGCGCCTCAATTGCTTCAAAGCTTTCACCCTGGCCCAGGCCCTGGCCCAGGTCAGCCACAAAACAGATTACCTCATAACCTCTCTCCTTCAGCCATCTGACTATGCAAGAGGTATCTAACCCACCCGAATAAGCTAACACTACCTTTTTCATCATCCCTCTCCTAATTTGAATAAATTTACAGGACCCGCTAATTTTTACCTAGCAATTTTATTAAAATCGCCTTCTGCACGTGCATACGGTTTTCTGCCTGGTCAAAAACAATTGAATTCTTGCTCTCCATAACTTCATCAGTTATCTCTTCGCCTCTATGCGCGGGCAGACAATGCATAACCAAAACATTTTTTGCCGCATTGGATAAAAGTTTAGCATTAATTTGAAAATCTTTAAAGATAATTTTCCTCTTATTAATCTCTTCTTCCTGGCCCATGCTCGCCCAGACATCGGTATAAACTACCTGCGCAGCCTTAACCGCACTAAACGGATCTTCAGTAATCACTATCCGGCTGCCGGTCTCTTTGGCGGCCGCCTGCGACAGTTTTATAACTCCATCTGCAGGAGCGTATCCTTTAGGAGTAGCCACGGAAATATTCATTCCGGTTTTAGCCGCGGCAAAAAGTAAAGAGTTGCAAACATTATTGCCATCGCCGACATAAGCCAGGGTAACCTTCTTTAGCTCTTTAAGTTTTTCTTTAATCGTAAAAAGATCGGCTAACGCCTGACAAGGATGCGAATAATCCGATAAACCATTTATCACCGGCACAGTTGCAGCTTTTGCCATATCCAGACAGTTTTTATGCTCAAATGTCCTTAAGGCTATTCCATCAACATAACGAGAGATGGTCCTTGCCACATCCCCAATAGTCTCCCTGACTCCCAAATTAATCTCCTGAGGTGACAAATAAAGGGAATTACCTCCCAGCTGATACATGCCAACCTCAAAAGAAACCCGCGTCCTGTTCGATGGCTTCTGAAAAATTAGAGCCAGGGTCTTTCCGGACAAAGATTTGGCAAACTTCTTCTTATTTTTCTTAAGCTGCTGGCTAAGCTTAAAAATGGAATCAATCTCCGCTAAATTCAGATCCCCAATCGAAAGCAAGTCTTTTTTCATTATGCGCACTCCTTAAGGACTTCTTCTAAAATTTTTACTCCTTTATCAATTTCATTCTTACTGATATTTAACGCCGGCATCAATCTTAAAACTTTCTCATGCGTGCAATTAATTAATAAACCCCGCTCTATACACTTCTCAAAGACCTGTTTTCCATCAATGCTTAGCTCTATGCCAAACATCAACCCTATTCCCCTGAGATCCTTAATTACCGGATGAGCTACTTTTAAAAGGTTCAACTTATCCAAAAGGTATTCACCCATATTCTGACAATTCTTAAGCAGTTTCTCCTTTTGTATTGCCTTAAACACTCCCAGTGCTGCTCTACAGATTACCGGTCCACCGCCAAAAGTAGAAGCATGCATACCAGGGGTCAGAAGATCGCTAAATTCTTTCTTAACAATCATAGCCCCAATAGGCAAGCCTCCGCCTAAAGCTTTAGCCAAAGTCATTACATCGGGAGTTATGCCATAATGTTGATAAGCGAACATTTTGCCTGTCCTGCCAATACCGGTTTGCACCTCATCAATGATTAAAAGTAGCTTCTTCTCATCGCATATTTTTCTAAGCGCCAGGACAAAATCTTTCTCGGCGATATTTATCCCGCCTTCGCCCTGAACAAGCTCAAGCATCACGGCAACGGTTTTATCCGTAAGCGCCTGTTTAACAGCAGCGATATCATTAAATTTAACCTGCTTAAAACCCTCCGGCATAGGACAAAAACCGTTCTGATATTTTTTTTGCCCCGTAGCTGCCAACGTAGCCAGGGTCCTGCCATGAAAAGCATTCTCAAAAGTGATTATTTCATATCTATCAGAGGGGGCGCCGAATTTTCTGGCTAATTTGATTGCCCCTTCGTTAGCCTCTGCCCCGGAGTTAGCGAAGAAAACCTTGCCCGGAAAACTCCAGTAAATTAACTCCTTAGCCAGCTTTGCCTGGAAAGGATGGTAATAATTATTCGGCACAAAGATCAACTTACTAACCTGATCCCTCAGGCCCTGCATCACTTTAGGATGACAATGCCCCAAGCTACCTACGCCCCAACCCGGGAAGAAATCAAGATAAACTTTGCCATTAATATCCCAAAGCCGCGAACCTTTGCCTTTAACAAAAATCAGCGGCACCTTATTATAGGTGGGCATTATATTTTCTTTATAAACCTGGAATATCTCTTCTACTTTCATCTTATAATCTCGGTTCCAATACCCTTGTCAGTGAAAATTTCCAACAGCAATCCATGCGGCGTGCGCGCGTCAATAATATGCGTTTTCTTTACTCCCCCGCTTAATGCCGCGACGCAGGCATTCACCTTGGGGATCATCCCTTGCTGGATAATTTTATTCTCAATCAACCCGCTTACCTCGGCAACCGTTAAAGTTGAAATAAAAGAATTTTTATCTTCCGCATTACGCATAATCCCTTTAACATTAGTCATCAAAACAAACTTTTCCGCCGGAAGACTGGCGGCAATGCTGGCAGCTGCCTCATCCGCGTTCACATTATAGGTTTTTTTGTCTTTTCCCTTGCCCATAGGCAAAACTACAACTACCTTATCCTTCTTAAGCTCTTCATTTAATAACTCGGTGTTAATTTCCTTGATATTACCTACTAAGCCAATATCTATCTTGGTCTTTTTTTTCTCAACCTGGATCAAATCATTATCTTTTCCGTTCAGGCCAACCGCCTTTGCCCCCAGTTCATTTATCTCTTTTACGATCATCTCATTTAATACTAACAACTCCTCCTCAACCAACTGCAAGGTTTCCTCATCGGTGACGCGCATACCCTCCACAAACTCCGTCTTCTTGCCTGAAGCGCGCATACGGTCGCTGATATTCGGCCCGCCGCCATGCACAAGGATCGTACGCAACCCCATAAAATTCAGAAAAACAATATCTTCCAGGACTCCGTTGCGGATTTTCTCATCACCCATCATACTTCCGCCGTATTTAATCACAATGACCTTTTTATGAAACTTCTTTATATAAGGTAACGCCTCAATTAAAACTTCTGCCTTCCTGATCGCCTCTTCCATAATTCCTCTCTAGTTGTACTGCGCGTTTATCTTTATATATTCCGGGGTAAGATCCGATGTATAAACAGTTGCGCCAGCCTTTCCCCGGGATAAACTCACTGTCAGTTTTACTTGTTTTTGTTTTAATGAACCCAGGTTTATTTTGAGCTGGTTTTCTTTAATCTTAAACCCGCTGGCCCCGACAGCCGCGGCTACCCGGCCAAAGTTTTGGTTTTCGCCAAAAACCGCAGTTTTAAAAAGCGCGGAGTTAGCAATGTTTAAAGCTACTTTCCTGGCCTCTTGATAATTCTTCGCCTGACAAACATCAATCTGAATAAACTTAGTAGCTCCTTCAGCGTCTTCAACTACCATTTTAGCTAAATCCAGACAAACTAAATCTAATGCCTTTGAGAAATCATCTAAACCCTTACCACCGGAGATAACCTTATTCCCCGCACCCCCATTAGCCAGGACCAAAACTGTATCATTAGTACTCATGCAGCCGTCAACAGAAATACAATTGAAGGATTTTTCTACGGCAACGCTCAAAGCCTTATCTAAAGCCTGCTTAGTAATACTGGCATCGGTCATAATAAAACAAAGCATGGTCGCCATATCCGGAGCAATCATGCCCGCCCCTTTAGCGATCCCGCAAAGATGCACCAGTTTAGCTCCGATTTTTAAAGTTACACTTACCTCTTTAGCAAAGGTATCCGTAGTCATAATCGCTTTTTCGGCCTTTTGTATACCAGAGAAGGATAAACCGGAAACCAGTTCAGGGATCCCCTGTTTAATCTTAGCGATATCCAGCTTCTTGCCGATAATGCCGGTTGAATTTACTAATACACTGTTCTTGGCGATTTTTAGCTCCTGAGCAACATAGCCGGCTGTTGCTTCAGCATCTTTAACCCCCGCCTTTCCGGTAAAACAATTCGCGTTTCCGCTATTAACCAATACAGCCTGAATTTTTTTCGCGGAGTTAAGATGTTTTTTAGAAACAATAAGCGGAGCGGCGATAATACTGTTAGTGGTAAATTTCGCGCTTGCTAACGCCGGAGTTTCAGAATATAGCAAAGCCAAATCCAGCTTGCCGGATTTTTTTAATCTGCAGGCAACGCCACTTGCTTTAAATCCCACAGGTAAAATGGCTTTTAATACTTTCTTCATAATAATCCCGTAGTCTCCGGAAATTTATACATAATATTCATATTCTGCACTGCCTGGCTGGAAGCGCCTTTTAATAAATTATCAATAGCGCTGATAACAATAATCGTCTTGCCGAAATCCTTAACCCCGATATCACAAAAATTAGTCTTTACTACATCCTTAATTCTGGGAAAAGCGCCATCCGGCTTAATCCGGATAAAAGGCTCGTTCTTATAGAATTTCTTAAATAAATCTGTAAGGCTCTTAACCTTAAGCTTTGCTCCGGAAGCTTTCTTAACATAAATAGTTGAAAGTATCCCCCGCTCGATCGGCAATAAGTGCGGCACAAAAACTACATCCACTTTTTTCCCGGATACTTTTGAAAGCACCTGATTTATCTCAGGAGTATGCTGATGCACATTGACTTTATATGCCCTGAAATCACCTTGTATTTCAGAAAACAAGAACTCTTTATCCAGCTTTTTGCCCGCGCCGCTTACACCGGATTTAGCGTCAATAATTATAGAGTTTAAATCGACCAGATTAACCGCCAACAACGGCGCCAACGCTAAGATTATTGAAGTAGGATAACACCCCGGGTTAGCCAGAAGGTTGGCGGTCTTGATTTTTGCCCGGTAAAGCTCAGGCAATCCATAAACCGCGTCTCTTAAGTTAGCCTTATCCGCATGAGTAACTTTATAAAATTTCTCATATACCGACGGATTAATAAGCCTATAGTCAGCGCTTAAGTCGATAACCTTTTTACCCAGGCTTAAAAGCTTTGGCACAAATTTCATGGATACAGTATGCGGAAGGGTCAGAAAAACCAGGTCGCAATCTTTCTTAATCTTGAGCCAGTCGGGTTTTGTACAAACCAAATCAAGCCGGTGTTTAAATTTTGGGAAGACATCGGAGATAACTTGAGCGCCCTGGCCGGTTTTGCCGGAATTAAAAAGATGGGTAATCCTGACATTAGGATGATTAAGCAAGAGCTCAATAAGCACCTCACCCGTATGCCCGGTTGCGCCGATTATGCCAACATTGATCATCATTTTATTCTCCACGCTTTTTAAAAAAGCCTTTTATATCGATAAATTGACAATTCAATAGTTAAATCATATTAGAATAAAATCCATCTTCCGTCAAGGATTTTTCTCGTCGGAATCAAAGATATGGTTTAACGGGTCCTGACGAGCCTTGCCTCTCGCAGCACCGCTTGATTTTCCCCAGCGTGGAAAATCTTCGCTTCAGCAAAAATTCTCGCTCTGCCGGGACATTTATTACGGGCAACCGTGCCCGCTCGCATTTTTGAGATGCTGTTCGAGTTCAAGGCTCGTCACCCGTTAATAACATACCAATTCTTAAGGTTCCCGACTTCGTAGCAGACGGCAAAAACCCTATACAAACAAAAAATCCCGCTTTCTGAGCGGGATCGTTTGCGAAAATTATTTTTATATAAAAGGAGTTGTTCCTCCTACCTCTTCGTCCACTGGAAGCGCTTACGCGCGCCCTTTAAGCCGTACTTCTTGCGCTCCTTCATACGCGGATCACGCGTTAAATATCCGTTTTTACGAAATATATCCTTAAAGTTAGAATCCGCGATTAAGAGTGCCCTGGCAATACCTAAACGCAAAGCTCCTGCCTGACCGGTTAACCCGCCGCCATTAAGCCTGGCCGCGACATTAAATTTAGCCGCGCTTTCCGTAATCGCCAAAGGTTGTTTAGCAATAATGCGGTCGGTTTCGCGCAAAAAATATTTCTCAAAAGGACGGCCGTTAATTGTAATCTCTCCCGTACCGGGTTCCATACGTACCCTGGCGGTTGATTCTTTGCGCCTGCCTAATGCTATATATTTAGTTGAATCAGTCATTTATTTTTAAACCTCCAAGACAATCGGTTTTGCTCCGGTCAATTTATGCTTATCATCCGCATAGACCCTCAATTTCTTAATTAAATCCCTGCCTAAAGGCCCAATAGGAAGCATCCTTTCCACAGCTAAATGTATAACTGTAGTTGGGTTTTTAGCTAAAAGCTTTTCCAAAACTATCTCACGCTGGCCTCCGGGGTAACCGGAATACCTGCTATAGACTTTTTGTTTAAGTTTACGTCCGGTAACCTTGATCTGGCTGGCATTAAGCACAATCACTCCATCACCGGTATCAATGTGGGGAGTAAAAATCGGCTTATGCTTACCTCTTAAGATAGAGGCAACCTTAGCTGCCAACCTTCCAAGAATCTTGCCCTTGGCGTCGACAATATACCACTTCATCTTGATATCTTCTGGTCTTGCTGTATAGGTCTTTTTCATAGAAAGATAATTATAGCAAAATAATGAATAAAGTCAAATCTTTTTTTAGTACTTTACCTTGACTAAACACAATCCTTTTGCCGGAAGCGCCGGCCCGGCAAGCTTGCGGTTGCGCGATTCTAAAATTTTTCGCATACTGCCCCTAAGGAACCTCCCCCTGCCTATCTCTAATAATGTGCCGGCAATATTCCTGACCATATTATACAAGAAGCTATCCGCCTCTATATCAATATGCAGAAGGTTCTTATCCCTGGTAATTTTAATACTCTTAATAGTGCGTACAGGATTTCTGTATCTTAACTCAGTGGCCTGGAAAGATGTAAAGTTATGCTTTCCCGAGAGCGCTTTAGCTTCACTGCGCATTAGCCCTATATCCAAAGGATGATGAAAAAAATAAACCCGGCTCGCCAAAAGCGGAGATGAATATTTATGGTTTAAGATTGTATAACGGTAAAGCTTGGATTTAGCGCAAAAGCGGCTGTTAAAATCCGGCCCAACTTTACTTATCCGGGTTACTTTAATATCCTCAGGCAATAAACAATTCAAGGCCCAACGCAACCTCTGTAAAGGCATTCTGGAGGAACTTTTAAAATTAGCAACCTGTGAAAGAGCATGTACACCTGAATCTGTGCGCCCGGCGACAATCAGCTTAATATTTTCCTGCAGAAGCTTTCTAAGAACCTGCTCTAAAACATACTGAATTGTCTTCTTAGGCTGGTAATGCGCTCTGGCTTTTGTTTTATTTTGTACCTGCCAACCGTGATAGGCTGTGCCGTCGTATTCTATTTCGAGCTTGAAATTAAACATTCAGCTATTTGCACGGCATTAGTAGCAGCACCTTTACGCAGGTTATCCGCTACAACCCACAACCATAAACCTTTTTTATTAAAAGCATCCTGGCGGATACGGCCGATAAAAGTTTCATCCTTGCCTTCCGCATCTTTAGGCATAGGATAAAGATTATTTTTCAAATCATCCATAACAATTATACCGGCTGATTTGGCGAGGATTTTTTTTGCCTCATCAGGATCAATCGCTTTTTCAGTTTCAATATAGACGGATTCCGAATGGCCTGTCCTTACCGGAACACGCACCGTAGTAGCAGAGATTTTAATCTTTGGGGCATGCATAATTTTGTGAGTTTCATTAACCAATTTCCACTCTTCATTGGTATAGCCGCCTTCCACAAAACTACCGATATGTGGAAAACAATTATAAGCCAATTGCTGCGGCATAGTCTTATTCACGCCATCAGCCTGTACACTGTTAAATCCACCCTGGGCAATCTTAGCGTTTTCATTATTTAACTGCTCAACAGCGGCTTTACCAGCTCCGCTGGATGCCTGCAAAGTAGTAACAATAATCTTCTTAATACGATATTTCTTATGTAAAGGGTTAAGCGCCACAACCATCTGGATAGTGGAACAATTAGGATTGGCGATAATTCCTTTGTGTTTTTTAACATCAGCGCCATTTACTTCAGGAACTACTAACGGAACTTTGGGATCCATGCGAAAGTCAGCTCCATTGTCAATAACCACTGCCCCTCTTTTAACCGCTTCAGGAGCATAAGTTACCGCAGCGCCTTTTTCACCTTCGGTGCCGGCGAATAAAGCGATATCAATACCATTAAAGCCATCTGCTGAAATTGGTTCAACCGCATATACCTGGCCATCCACTTCCATATTTCTGGCTGAGCGCGCGAAGACCTTTAATTGATTAACCGGAAAATTACGCTGTTTTAAAACTCGCAGCATTTCAACACCTACAACACCGGCGCCGATAACCGCAACATTATATTTTTTCATCAAATTACCCCTTCAAGTTTTTAACCACCAGGTTACCGATTTCAGTGGTCGAATAACCCATTTTTCCGGCAGCCAGCGATTTTATATCCTTATTTACAATCCCGATTACCGACTGCTCAATTGCTTTGGCAGCTTTCTCTTGGCCAAGATTTTCAAGCATCATGCCACAAGCGCAAATCGCGGCCAACGGATTAATCACATTTTTACCGGTATACTTTGGAGCGCTACCGCCAATAGGTTCAAACATGGATACGCCTTGCGGATTGATATTCCCGCCTGCCGCAATTCCCATACCGCCCTGGATCATTGCCCCTAAGTCCGTAATAATATCTCCAAATAAGTTGTCGGTAACAATCACATCAAACCATTCCGGATTCTTCACAAACCACATGGTGGTTGCGTCCACATGCGCGTAATCAGTAGTTACATCCGGATACTCCTTAGCTACCTCATTAAATGTGCGCTGCCAAAGATCCCAGGCATAAGTTAAAACATTAGTCTTGCCGCAAAGGGTCAGCTTTTTCTTTTTATTACGTTTGCGAGTACACTCAAAGGCATAACGGATGCAACGCTCTACCCCTTTACGCGTATTATAAGAAATCTGAATTGCCACCTCATCCTTACTCCCTTTATCTTTAAACTCCCCCATACCTTTATATAGGCCTTCGGAGTTCTCACGCACGACCACAAAATCAATATCCTCCGGTTTTTTATCTTTTAAAGGGCAATACGCGGAATTATAAAGTTTTACCGGCCTAAGGTTGATATACTGATCAAGGGCAAACCTCAGCTTAAGCAATACTCCCGTCTCAATAATTCCGGGTTTAACCTCAGGGTCACCCACCGCGCCAAGATAAATCGCGTTGTATTTTTTTAATTCCTCGATATCGCTATCATCAACGAGTTTGCCGGTTTTTAAATATCTCTGGCCGCTGAAATCAAAGAATTTGGTTTCATATTTAAAACCGAATTTCTTGCCGGCTTGCTCTAAAACCTTTAAACCTTCATTAATTACTTCGGGACCGGTTCCATCACCAGGTATGACCGCGATTTTATACATAAGCACCTCTTAGTTTTTATCTAGCGAAATCCCGCGGAGTGCTCCAAAATTATCGAAGAAAATTTTGGAGCTGAATACGAAGCGGGATATTTGTCATTACTTTACTGTCTGTCTTTTAATATAATTAATCAAACCTCCGCACTCCACAATCTGCTGCAGGAATTCCGGAAAAGCCTGTGTTTTATATTGTTTATTTTGCGTTATATTATTAATCGTGCCTGTTGTTAAATCTATTTCAACAATATCCCCATGATTAATCTTATCTACATCCGCCGATTCTAAAAACGGCAAACCGATATTTATAGCGTTCCTAAAGAATATGGCAGCGAAGCTTTTGGCAATTACCGCGGAAACCCCGCACCCTTTAATTGCTAAAGGCGCATGTTCACGGCTTGAGCCACAGCCAAAGTTATTTCCGGCGACAATTATATCCCCCGGGCTGACCACCTGAGAAAAACTGGGGTTTATAGTTTCCATGCAATGCTTGCCTAACTCCTGAGCATCAGTAGAAACCAGGTATTTAGCCGCGATAATATCGTCAGTATTTATATCATCGCTGAATTTATGAACCTTACCTTTAATAATCATATTTTATCGGGATGCGTAATTCTTCCTGTAATCGCCGAGGCTGCGGCTACCGCCGGATTAGAAAGATAAACAAATGATTTCGGGCTGCCCATTCTTCCCAGAAAATTCCTGTTAGTCGTAGCGATAGCGACCTCGCCATCAGCTAAAATTCCCATATGCCCGCCTAAGCACGGCCCGCAGGTCGGGGTTGAGAATACGCCGCCGGCTCTAACAAAAATTTCAGCCAAGCCTTCTTCAACCGCCTGTAAATAAATCTTTTGTGTTGCCGGAAAAACAATTAATTTTACCCCCTTGGCCACCTTCCTACCCTTAAGTAAAGAAGCAGCAATACGTAAATCTGAAATCCGGCCATTAGTACATGAGCCGATAACTGACTGATCGATCTTTATGTTTTTCAGGCTATTAACCGGCTTGGTATTACTTGGCAGATGCGGACAGGCCACTTGCGGCTCAAGTTTCGTAACACCCCATTCATATATTTTCTCATAATGGGCATCCTTGTCAGAATAATAAAATTTAGGTTTACGCTTAAAGCCCGCGACATATTTTTTAGTTTTTTCATCAGGTTCAATTAAACCTGCCCTTGCTCCGGCTTCAATAGCCATGTTACACATAGAAAATCTATCATCCATACCTAATCTTTGAATTACCGGGCCGCAAAACTCCATTACCTTATATAGGGCCCCATCCACGCCAATCTGGCCAATGGTATAAAGAATAAGGTCTTTGCCTCCTACCCATTTGTTTAGCTTACCTTTATATATAAACTTTATAGATGCCGGAACCCTTAACCAGCACTTGCCGTCAATATAAGCGCGGGCTAAATCAGTTGAGCCCATACCAGTGGCATAAGCACCTAAGGCCCCATAAGTACAAGTATGGGAATCCGCTCCGATAATCAGGTCTCCGGGCAGGACAATTCCTTTTTCAGGAAGCAGCGCGTGCTCAATACCCATGCATCCGATTTCAAAATAGTTCTTTATCCCCTGCTCTTTGGCGAAATCAGCCAAAACCTTGCATTGATTGGCGCTTTTTAAATCTTTAGCCGGGGCGAAATGATCCGGGACTAAAACAATTTTATTTTTGTTAAAAACTTTTTTAAAACCTGATTTTTTAAACTCTGAAATAGCTAAAGGCGCGGTGATATCGTTAGCCAAGGCAACATCAACTTTAGCCTGGGTAAACTCGCCGGGCTTAATTGACTTTTGGCCAGAATGCTTTAATAAGATTTTTTCCGCGATAGTGTAGGGCATTTTTAAAATCAAGAGGACGTTTCTATTTTTATCCTTTGAACTTCTTTACTATAAGAGAGGCGTTGTGCCCACCGAATCCTAAAGAATTAGACATGCAGGCTGTTAGGTTCGCTTTGCGCGCTATATTAGGCACGTAATCCAGGTCGCACTCCGGATCAGGATGTTCGTAGTTGATAGTAGGAGGAACAACTCCGTCTCTAATCGCTAAACAACAGGCCACAAACTCCACTCCGCCTGCCGCTCCCAAAAGATGCCCGGTTACAGACTTCGTGGAAGAAACCATTACCTTCTTGCTATAATCGCCAAATGACTTCTTTATAGACAAGGTCTCGATTTTATCATTTAATTTAGTTGAAGTTCCATGCGCGTTTATATAAGAAATATCGGAAGGATTCATCCGGCCGTCTTTTAACGCCATAGTTATTGCCTGAGCAGCCCCCGCTCCATCAGGATCAGGCGCGGTTATATGGTAAGCATCACAACTCATACCGTATCCAACAATTTCAGCGATAATATTGGCATTTCTTTTTTGAGCATGTTCTAAGGTCTCCAAGACAACCAAACCGCTCCCCTCAGCCATTACAAAACCATCACGGTCGCGGTCAAACGGACGGCTGGCCTTCTGAGGATCATCATTCCTGGTAGAAAGCGCCCTTAACGCGCAAAAACCACCCACCGCGGTAGGCACAATACAACTTTCCGTACCTCCGGTAAGCATTACATCCGCGTCTCCATAAAGGATCGTCCTATACGCCTCGCCTATGGCATGCGAACCCGAAGCGCAGGCAGTAACTACGCAAGAATTCGGGCCTTTTAACCCATGAATAATCGCGACCAGGCCGCTTGCCTCATTAACAATAAGCATAGGAATAAGAAACGGTGATAACCTGGAAGGCCCTTTGCTAAGCAAAACTTTATGTTCTTCTTCAACAGTATGCAAACTTCCGATACCTGAACCAATGATCGTACCAAGGCGGGTTCTATCCTCTTTATCTAAATCTAAACCGGAAGATTCCATTGCCTGTTTAGCGGCAGCTACAGCAAACTGTACAAACCTTGCCGTTCTTTTAATATCTTTAAGGGAAATCCCATAATGAGTAGGGTCAAAATTCTTTACTTCCGCCGAAATACGGGAATCAAAAGCTGACGCATCAAAACTGGTAGTCGGCCCGACCCCGCTTTTGCCATCCTTTAAAGATTGCCAAAAGCTAGGGACATCATTACCTACCGGTGTGATTACGCCTAAACCTGTAATTACTACTCTTTTTTTCATATTTATTCTAACAAAATTTACCCCGCAAAAGCTAAAATGCGGGGTAAATTGTTTGTTTTTCTATCTAATTATTATTTGGCGCTTTTCTCATCAATGTACTTCATGGCATCGCCAACAGTAGTGATCTTCTCCGCGTCCTCATCAGGAATTTCAATACCAAACTCTTCTTCTAAAGCCATAACCAGCTCTACAGTATCGAGTGAATCAGCACCCAAGTCATCAACAAATGATGCCTCAGGAGTTACCTCTTCGGGTTTTACACCTAACTGTTCTGCTATGATAGATTTTACTTTCTCTTGTACTGCCATTCTCTTTTCCTCCTTGTGTAGAAACACATACTTTATGACATTACCATGCCGCCATCAATCGTGATTACCTGCCCGGTGATATAACTTGACTCATCAGAAGCCAAGAACAAACAGGTATTCGCTACATCCTGAGGTGTTCCAAGCTTAGCTAAAGGTATTGCCTCCAGCATCTTCTTCTTTATATCCTCAGGGAGCTTGGCGGTCATCTCTGTTTGGATAAATCCGGGAGCTACAGCATTAGCATTAATATTACGGCTGGCTAATTCTTTAGCTACTGTCTTTGTAAGAGCGATTATACCCGCTTTTGAAGCGGCGTAATTTGCCTGACCGGGATTACCCATTAAACCGATGATCGAAGCTATGCTAATGATCCGTCCGCTTCTTTGTTTTATCATCGGCCGGGTTACGGCCTTGATGCAGTTAAATGTACCCTTAAGGTTAACATTAATTACCGCATCCCAATCTGCCTGGGACATTCTAAGTAAAAGATTGTCTTTAGTAATCCCAGCGTTGTTAACTAATATATCAACCTTTCCCATTTTGTCAAGAATTTTATTTATGCCTTCTTCTACCTTCTCATAATTGGTTACATCCATCTCCAAAGCCAGTGCCTTACGGCCTAAACCTTCAATTTCAAGCGCCGTTTTCTGGGCTATTTCTAAATTTACATCAGCTACAACAATATCCGCGCCCTCTCTGGCAAATGTCAAAGCAATCGCCTGGCCTATCCCTCTTGCTCCACCTGTAATCAAAGCTACTTTATCCTTTAGTCTCATTTTATCCTCCTAACCCACGAGGGTACACCGGCCACTTCCTTTAAGGCCGGGTGTTAACCACCTGATCCATATCCGTGCTCTTTTCTATATTTATAACTTGCGCGTTACTTTCAATGCGGCGCATCAGGCCCTTTAAAACCTTTCCCGGGCCAAATTCATAAAATTTAGTTACCCCTTCAGATAAAATAAAACGCATCGATTCTTCCCATCTCACTGAACCCTTTATCTGATTGACCAGATTCTCCCTTATTTGGCCAGCTTTATATTGCGGCTGCGCAGTATAATTGCTGATTACAGGAAACTTGGGTTCAGAAATCTGTATATTATCAAGAATAAGCTTTAATTCTAACGCAGCCTCTGACATTAAGGAAGAATGAAAGCCGCCGCTGACCTCAAGGAGAATCACCCTTTTTGCCCCTGCCTGATTACAAAGCTCCATAGCCTGATTTACCGCTTCCGCCTTTCCGGTAATGACAATCTGGCCGGGGCAGTTAAGATTCGCGATTTCAGCTCCGGATTGCAGGCAGATTTCCTTTAGCTTTTCTACGGATAACTCCAAAACCGCGGCCATCTTTCCAGGGTGCTTCTTGGAGGCCTCTTCCATCAGTTGGCCTCTTTTATTTATCAAACGAATACCGTCATCAAAAGCTAAGGCGCCTGCGGCAATTAAGGCGGAGTATTCACCTAAACTTAAGCCCGCGGTAAAAGAAGGGACAAGATTTGATTTAGATTTAAAAACCTCAAAAGCCGCGATACTTGCGGTTACGATCGACGGCTGAGATACATCGGTAGATTTAAGTTTCTCTTCGGGGCCTTCAAAACAAAGCTTCTTTAATTCAAAACCCAGCAACTCCTCTGCCCTGTCAAATACCTTACGCGCCTCCGGGAAAGACTCGTACAAATCTTTACCCATGCCTGCATATTGGCTTCCCTGGCCGGCAAAAAGATAGCCTACCACTCAATGACACAGGCACCCCAGACTAAGCCCGCCCCAAATGCATCCAGAAGAATAATGTCCCCTTTTTTAACTTTGCCTTCTTGTACCGCTTCACAAAGCGCGGTAACTGTGGAAGCGCTGGACATATTCCCGCATCTTTCTATGTTCAGATAAACCCGGTCTTCAGGAATACCCAATTTCTTGGCAACAGCCATAATGATACGCGCGTTTGCCTGATGCGGAATAATCATATCCACATCAGCGAAAGTCATACCTGCCTGCTGCAAAACAGTTTCCGCGGCTTTAGTCATAGTATTAACCGCGATCTTAAATAATTCATTACCCTGCATTTTTATAAAATGCTGGCGGTTCCTTACTGTTTCGGTAGTTGCCGGGTTCGCCGAGCCTCCGGCAGGTATATTTAATAAACCCAATTTTGAACCATCGCAACCCAGATAGGTAGAAATGATACCCCTGTTTTTTACTTCTGACAAAACCACTGCTCCGGCGCCGTCTCCAAACAAAACACAGGTATTGCGATCCTGCCAATCGGTAACAGAGGTCAAAACTTCAACACCGATAACAAGCGCGTTTTTATAGGTAGACGAGGCTATAAACTGCTGGGCTACGGAAAGCCCATAAACAAAACCCGCGCAGGCAGCGGAAATATCAAAACTAGCGGCTTTCTTTGCGCCGAGCTTATTTTGCAGGATAGAGGCTACTGAAGGACAAGGCATATCGCCGGTAATTGTCGCCACAACTATAAGGTCTAAATCTCCGGGGGAAAGTTTGGCGTTTTTTAACGCCACTTCAGCGGCCTTAAAAGCTAAATCTGACGCAGCCTCACCCTTTGCTGCCTGATGCCTTTCCTTTATACCGGTGCGGGTAGTAATCCACTCATCGGAGGTATCAACCATTTTTTCAAGGTCGGCGTTAGTTAATATTTTCTCAGGCAGGTATTCACCTACCCCGATAATGCCTACTTTTTTCAAATCAAATCCCTTTATTTAAGTGCCTCAAGAATCTTGGTATTAACCTGCCGCTCAACTTCTTCTTTAGCTACGCGAATAGCATTTTTAATCGCCCTTATACTAGAACGGCCATGTCCGATAATCACCACGCCATTAACCCCTAATAAAAGCGCTCCGCCATACTCAGCGTAATCAATATCTTTTTTAAAATGCTTAAGGCTGGGCATCATAAAGATCAAGCCGATCTTACCCCAAATATTGCCTAAAAGATGCCGCTTCAGGAATGTCTGCATTGCTTCCGCGGCGCTCTCCGCAACCTTTAAAGCGACATTACCCACAAAACCATCACAGATAATAACATCGCACTTTCCGCTAAAAAGATCTTTACCTTCTACGTTTCCGATAAAATTAAGCCTGCTCTTTCCCAAAAGTTCATAAGCTTCACGAATAAACTCCGTGCCTTTTTTCTCTTCTTCACCTATATTAAGTAACCCTACGGTAGGGTTGGATTTATTTAAAATATTCTTACAGTAGGCATCAGCCATAATCCCGTATTGCAATAATTGAGAAGGCTTAGGGTCAATATTGGCGCCAACATCAATAATCAGGGAATTTCCTTTTAAGGTGGGAGCAACAACAGCGATACCTGCCCGTTCAATTCCCGGCAGGAGCCTTAATTCTAAAGTCGCCGCACAAACCGCTGCTCCGGTATTGCCGGCGCTGAAAAAAGCATCAGCCTTGCCTTCTTTAACCATATTCAGGCCGACCACAATCGAAGAGCCTCTCTTACGACGGACACTATTTGCCGCAGGTTCACACATCTCGATAGTTTCCGTAGCATGTTGTATACTGATCCGGTTACCGGTATATTTGGCTTTCTTTAAAAGAGCTTCGATTTTGGGTTGATCCCCCACCAAAATAATCTCAACTTCATACTCTTTTAACGCAGCCAAGCTGCCGCTAACCACTACATCAGGGGCATGGTCGCCGCCCATAGCATCAACAACTATCTTCATTCTTTTCTCCTAAATATTACTTCCTTCCCCCTTCGCAAGCTCCGGGGGATTTCGCTAAATAAAATCTATAAGGTGCTTACTTTTTCTTCTTTTTTTCCTTAACTTTTATTTCCACAACCTGACGGCCATCATAAAAACCGCAGACCAGGCAAACGCGATGGGTAAGTTTTAGCTGTTTGCATTGCGGACAAGGAACTAAAGTAGTTTTCTGAATCTTCCAGTGCGTACGACGTTTTCGGCCGCGTTGTGCTGAATGTTTTCTCTTAGGTAGAGCCACAGTTACATCCTCCTTCGTTTTTGTTTTTACCGCATTTTGCGCAAAGTCCCTTGCAGTTTAAACTACACAGGGGCTTCATAGGGTAATCTAATATTATTTCTTCTCTTATCTCAGGGCCTAAATCAATAAAGCTGGCGCTGCTATCAATTGGGTAACTTAGCTGCACATCTTTATTAAACTGCCACTCAAATTCCTCAAGGCAGCGGGAACAAGCTGCAGAAAGAATCGAGCGCATATTCAAATCTACGATCAACCCGCTAATCACACGAGAAACATGCGCCTTAATTTTCAAATTGGAACGGAATTTTATCAGCTCGGTCTCAAGCTCAAGTTCTGCCGGTTTAATCTCTTCTTCTAATAACAGGCCCTCTGCAGGAACCTGATTAATTATTATCTTCACTTTTTCCGGCGCAATTTTTTCTGCAAGGCCTTGGCCACAAAATCCGGCACAAAACTTGAAAGATCCGCTCCCAAACAAGCACCTTCTTTAATCAGTCTTGCCGATAAATAGCTATAAGATTCATGCGGCATAAGGAAAATTGTTTCGATATCACTGGCGAGCTTACGATTAGTTAAGGCCATCTGAAACTCATATTCAAAATCTGAAAGCATACGCACTCCGCGCACCAAGACCTTGGCTTTCATTTTATGGGCAAAATCTACTAGCAGGCCGTCAAAATGCGTAACACTTACCCCATCCATACCGACAGTAGCTTGTTTAAGCATATCCATTCTCTCGGCAACGCTAAAAACCGGTTTCTTATGCGGATTATGCGCCACCGCCACGATGACATCATGAAAGATCTCATGCGCACGAGAGATCAAATCAATATGCCCGTTAGTTACAGGGTCAAATGTTCCTGGATATAAAGCCACCTGGCACATAGTTATTCTTTCTTCCTGAAAATAGAAAGCCGGGTATCTCCGTACTTGGCTTCTTTAATTAAGCTAAAATTTGGGCTGGATTCAGGCAGCAATTCTGTCTTGGGATGCTGCGCGATTATCAAACCATTGGGCGCTAATATATCATAACCCTCCAGGGTATGCAAGATTTTTTTTGCCATCCCCTCATGATACGGGGGATCAAGAAATATGATATCAAAACTCTTTTTATCCCGAGCCAGGAGTTTGATTGCTTTCTCCGCGTCCAGATAATACAGGTTGCAGGCAGGAGCCTTGAGCAGGACGATGTTCTTTTTTATTGTCAATACGGAGTTATGATTACACTCAACCATAGTCAGCTCAATTACCCCGCGGGAAAGCGCCTCAAACCCCACTGCCCCGGAACCGGCATAAAGTTCTAAGAATGAGAGCCCCTCCACATCACCTAATATATCAAAAATTGCCTTACGCACCTTATCCTGGGTAGGACGGATCCCCCTGGGCATAAATAATTTTCGATTATGATATTTTCCTGTAGTTATACGCATATTAACCCACTAAGATTAATTTCTCATACTCCGGGAATCTCTGCAAAAGTTTTTCTTTTAATAGCTGGTGCGGCCGCTCTTCTAAACGGGGATCCTGGCTAAGCAGTTTTATCGCTTCATCCCGGGCTGCCTTAAGCAGCTGCATCTGGGTGAGCGGATTGGCAAGCTTTAGCTCTGCTAAGCCATGCTGCCGGTTTCCGAAAAACTCCCCCGGCCCCCTGATTTTTAAATCTTCCTCCGAAATACGAAAACCATCGCTTGAAGAAACCATCGCCTGCAATCTCGCCTTTGACTCATCGGTCTGTGCGTCAGATATAAGAATACAAAATGACTGCAGGTTTCCCCTGCCGATTCTTCCGCGCAGCTGATGCAACTGGCTTAAACCAAAACGTTCAGCATGAGCAACAATCATACAAGTTGCGTTAGGAATGTCAATACCTACTTCCAAAATAGTAGTCGAGACCAAAAGATCCAACTCTTTGTTCCTGAATTTAAGCATTGCCTCTTGCTGTTCTTTTGTCTTAAGCTTTCCATGAACCAGCCCAAGCCGAAAATCTTTAAACTCACCTTCTTTTAATTCCGCAAACATCTTTTTCGCCCCGGCGATATCCAAAGCGTAGGACTCCTCAATCACCGGATAAATTATATAAGCCTGACGGCCATAACTTAACTCTTCTTTTACAATCGCAAAACCCTTTTCCCTGTTCTTTTGGCTAAAATGCATTGTCTTTACAGGAATACGCCCGGCAGGCAACTCATTAATTACCGAAATATCCAGGTCGCCATAAAGTGTAATCGCCAGGGTGCGCGGGATTGGGGTAGCAGTCATAATTAATACATCAGGGTTATTGCCTTTCTTGGGCAAAAGCGCTCGTTGTCCCACGCCGAATTTATGCTGCTCGTCAATGACGATAAAACTCAAGGCCTTAAATCTTAACTCTTCCTGCAAAAGGGCGTGTGTGCCGATAACCAAATCAATCTTCCCCTCTTTAATCTCCCGGTATATTTTATCCTTTTCTTTATCCTGGCCGGTTAATAAACCCACGCGTATTTTACGCCCCGCAAAAACTAACCCCGCCAACTGAGAGGTTATTTTTACATAGTGCTGGCGGGCAAGTATCTCTGTCGGCGCCATAAAAGCCGCCTGATACCCGCTTTGGATAGCGATCAAACAAGCCAAAGTAGCTACCACGGTTTTACCTGAACCCACATCACCCTGCAGGAGCCGCTGCATGGCTTGACCGGAAGCCATATCCGCTTTTATCTCATCCAGGACCTTCTGCTGCGCGGAGGTTAATTTAAAAGGTAATTGGAAAATAAAATCCTCGATTAGATTAGCGTTAACAATATGCTTTATTCCTTTATTTTCTTTATGCCTTAGCTTTCTTAAGACAAGCGGCAGCTGAAAGATAAAAAACTCCTCAAAACTTAAACGCATCAGCGCCTGTTTTTGCAGTTCCAGGTCTTGCGGAAAATGAATGTTTAACAAACTCTGCGCTAAATTAAGCAGGTTGTTGCGGCTGCGTAAATCAAAGGGCAGATAATCTTTAATTTTAGGTAAAAATTCATCCATGGCACCTTTGATCAGATGACGCATGCTGCGCTGGCTAAATCCTTGAGGCAAGGTATAAATCGGGACAATCCGGCCGATGTTTAATGAATCATCATCCCCATCAATAAATTCAAATTCCGGGTTATTCATCTGCATCCTGCCGTTGTAAATCTCCACCTTACCGAAAAGGATCAAAGAAGTTCCGGTCTTAAGGTACTCTTTTAAGTACGGCTGATTAAACCAAACACAGTTAATTTTACCTGTTTTATCCGCCAGCACCGCCTCGGTTATGCTAAACGCGCGCCTGCGCCAGGAGTTGCGCTGGCCCCCGGTTAAAACCTGAGTTTTTATGGTATAAACCTCTCCCTCCTTAAGCTCGGAAATATTGGAGAAATTCGTGCGGTCTTCATAACGGCGGGGAAAATAATAAAGCAACTCTTCAATGGTATCTACGCCCCTGTCAGAAAAACTTTTTTTCCGCTTTGGCCCGATTCCTTTAAGATATTGAATGGATGTACCTTGCATAGGTTTATTATACTATAAAAAACCAAAAACCCGCTCCAAAAATATTTTTTAGGGGTACTTGATAATTGTCTATTTATGTGGCATACTTACTATGTATTAGGAAACAGAACATGCAACAAGGAGGATAGTAACGATAGCGAAAGCTATTAGGCCTATCACCTACAAAGAAACCCCGGGAAAAGACGGGGCTTTTTTGTTAATCAAAGCACAATTTAATCCTTAAGATAAATCAGCCCTGACAAAACGTCAGGGCTGATTTTAAACAAGTGTATTTGTTATGTAACAATATTATTTACAGCAAGTTGCATAAACTGTCTACTAGTCTAGTTTTTAACCTTGCTTATTTTAGAAGGCAATATAACAATTTCTACTCTTCTGTTTTTCTGTTTATCCTGCGCTGAATCGTTGGGCGCTACCGGTCGGAATTCACCGTAACCATTAGCAGATAACCGCTGCGGTTTCACCTTGCACTCATCAACGAAATAATGTAAAACTGCCAAAGCCCTGGCTGAAGATAGCTCCCAGTTGGTTTTCCAACCGGAATGCTTTATTGGATCATTGTCAGTATAACCTTCAATTGCTACTTCGGAACTCGGAACATCTCTATTTAAAACTTCACTTACCTTCAAAAGTGCGGACTTCCCATCCTGTTTCACTTTATCCTTCCCCGAATCAAAGAAAACCTCTGATACAAAAGTTATAACCAGACCACGCTCAGTCATCTTTAGTTTTGCTTTATATTCTCCAATTTCTTTTTTCAGAGACGCTTCAAGCTCAAGCTTTGCCCTTTCAAGCTCGGAAAGTTCTTTGTCTTTTTCTTCAGCCACACGCTCAACAGCTTTAACGTTTTCCTTTTGCAATTGAGATATTTTATATTTTAGATTGGCATTTTCGGCTTCCAGCTCATCTGTCCTGCGGGATTTCTGAATGTAAGTACAACCCGATAGAAAAAAAATACCGGATAAAACAAGGAACAATAATTTGCTTTTCACTGTATCCCTCCTTATGCTTTTTAATATAATTTATTACTGCGTTACGCGCGCTCAGCCTGCTAAACCGAAGAACTAGCCTATAGAAGGAGATAAAAATGAGCATCCCTGTAATAAAATTATAGCTAATAATATGATTAACGAATATAAACTTTTTCTCATCTCGCCCCTCCCTAGGTTCGTGATAAAATAATACTATTGAATTTATTATAGGTACTGGCAGAATTAAATCAATTGTACCTAGGTACAATTGCATGATTTTGCTATTTTCGCGTATAATAAATGAATAACTCAAGAGTAAGATATTCGCAGAAGAGAAAAGGCTATGGAAAAGAAAATAAAAAATATTCATATCATTATTAATCCCGCCGCAGGAAAGAGAGAATCCATCCTGCCTATTATCAATACCTCGATGAAAGAAGCCGGCATTAAGTGGGAGGCATTTATTACCCACCAGGCAGGCGATGCGATCAAATTTGCAAAGGCTTCCGTAAAAACTGGAGTAGATTGCCTCGCTGTTTACGGCGGAGACGGCACACTCACGGAAGCAATCACCGGCCTGATTGGATCAGAGATTCCCTTGTTAATTTTACCGGGAGGATCGGCTAATGCCATGGCCACCGAACTTGGCATACCCGCCGACCTTAAAGAAGCCTGCATGCTCCTGAACCAGGAACCACTAGAAACAAAAACCATTGATGTGGGGCAGTTCGATAAGCGCTATTTTATTGTAGGAATAAGCCTTGGCTTTGAAGCGGATATCGTCAGAGGAACGGATCGCCAGACCAAAAATAAGATTGGCATCTTCGCCTATCTTTTTGGAGCGACCGCGGCATTAAAAATAACTAAAAAAACCGTTTACCATTTAAAAATCGATGGGCAAGAACATAAAGTTAAAGGTTTAATGTGTCTTATTGCTAATACAGGTAATCTCAGATTCAGTAACATATCTTTCGATAAACATATAGATGTCAGCGATGGATTCCTGGATGTTGTTGTCGTGCGGAAAGCGAATCTCAGCCTGTTGAAACTTATAGTTGTCACCCTGCTTAAACGTGAGCGTCCGGACAATCTGGAATTAGTAGAGCACTGGCAAAGTAAGGATATCAGCGTCTTCTCAAGCCCCAAGCAAGCGGTTCAATGCGATGGTGAAATATTAGAAAAAATACCTCTTCATATCAAAGTCATTCCGGAGGCAATCAAGGTTTTGGTTCCTAAAAAAGATAAAATCATTGAATAAACGTCTCTACGCAACAATATCAATCTTCTGATCGCCAAACTCCACGCAATCTCCTGAGCGTACCTTCCGGCGGATGCGTGATTCAACAGCTCCGTTGACTTTAACCAAACTCGCCTGTATCTGCTGCTTAGCTTCAGCGCCACTGGCAACAAGTTCAAGAACCTTTAAAACATTATCTAACTCAACAAACTCAGTCTTTAGTTTAAATTCCATGGAAAGCTAGCTTATTGCGCCTTTACTTTATTTAATTTAGGAGGCAAAATCACAATTTCCACCCGTCTGTTTTTGCCCGCTCAAGTTCGGAAACCTTTTTATCTTTTCCCTCATTTTACAGCTGCAGTTTAAATAGCCGTACTTTATTATAGCAAATTAATTGTTTTATAAAACAATTAATCAATTATAAAATCAGCCCTGGTAAACTCCAGGGCTGATTATCAGACATGCGTATCTGCTATATAATGATATAAGTTTTATTTCTCCCAGGAGAATACACAGCGAAAAGGAATATCCCCCATCAAATCATAAATCCATATACCGACGACTTTGGGGGCTTCCGCTGCAACGGATGGCTTTATGACCTCTTCCTCCATCCCCGGAATAGCTACTTTTAAAGCAGCTATGCCAGTTGCTACTGAAGTTGCCGCTGAAGCGGTATCTTTCAGGGCTGTACCGACAGCCTGAATGATTTCTGTCGTCTTAGAATCGCCTTTCGTATTCAAACCAGTCAATTTCCAGCCATCTATAAGGGTTACGGCTGAATCATAAGTACCTGTTCCCCTATTATAGTAAAGAGCATATTTCTGATCCGCATCAGGCAGATAGATTACCTGCATCGAGTAAGTATCTTTGTTTGAAACAGTATCATTTTTAGACGAACTATCGCTGGAGGTAGTTTTTGGTTTACTGGAATCTTGTTTACTGGCAGCCTGGTCAGAAGCCTGGCTTGCCGTAGATCCGGACTTTTCAGCTGTTACACATACAAGATTCTTTGTTACCACTAAATAAGGATGCGGCAGGTAATAAGGTATCCCTTTACCAGGTGATTGAGTTTTAGCTTTATGGCTCAAAGGAATAGAATATGGAGTTGTAGCGCATCCACAAAGGAATAAAATCAAAAACACCGGCACTAACCTGTTTAATCTCATTTCCTCCCCCTTTCGTTTAAAAAAAAGGCAATCCCCTATTTTCTAGAGAATTGCTTTTAGATTTTGTTATCTAAATTCATACTAACGCCCCTTTTTTCAGGTCGAGTTTATTCTATCGCTCTATTCTAGTTTTTCAACTAAAATTATGGTTATTATTGGCATTGTTTCTGACGCGTATTTGTTACGCAATAATATCATCTCCAACGAGTTACGTAGACTGTCTACAATCCAACTTACAATCTAAAACTGCCTACAGCGATAAGATACCCTTTAGCCCTCTCAGCGAGCTTATAGCGGTTTACAATATCCCAGAATGCCTTGCTATGGTCAGGGGCTACTAAATGCGCCAGCTCGTGGATAATAACATAATCCCTTACCCATTGCGGCATACTGCTTATGCGGTGCGAAATACGGATAGAACCGGTGCGGAAATTGCAGCAGCCGAACCTGGTTTTCTGGCCGGTGACGTATTCAATGGAATTGACTTTAAGTTTATTTTCAAAATAACGCTTATTAAATTTTTCTGCCCTGGAGGCGAGATTTTCACTTTTATTCAATTCTTCTTTTAGATGCTTTCGCTCAATTCTGGCTTTAAGCTCAGCAATAACTTCCTGCAAACGGATTTCCGGCATGTTTTCCGGAGCCCTGACAACAAGAGTATCCCTTACCAGTCGCGCGCTTACGCTGCGCCTCCTCTTTTTGCTGCGCAATATTTTAACCGCGCTTATATTTACTGGCATATTTTTTAAACTCTCCAAATTAAATTATTTCTTCATCTTCTTTACGCCAGGCAGGATCAACAATACACAAAAACTCCAAATTTGACTTACCGGTGTTTTTTATATACTGGGTTGAGCTTGGCGGAATATAAATAGCGCAGCCGCTGTTTACCTTTGAAATTTTTTTATCTACATGCATTAAACCCGTCCCCTTCAAGATATAATATACTTCTGTTGTTTTAAGCTTGTGGGGATTTGTAATTTTTCCCGGCTTGACTACCGCATGCGCCAGGCTGTAACGGAATTTAAAATTACCTTTGTCAACATGCAGGAGTTCGCGTAAAATCGCCTTATCGCCTGAAATAAACTTCGGACAATCCTTTAATTTTTTAATAAACATTTATCTAAGCAGAAATTACTAAAAGGCTTAACAGGAAACTAATAATGCTAAAAAGTATATACCCCCAGAAAGCCGGCCAGAAACCCGTAATCACGAAGCCTTTGACAATTTTAGAGACAAGAAGAAAAAGAGCTCCGTTGATAAAAAGAGTGAATGCTCCCAAAGTAACGATATTGATCGGCAGTGTAATCAGGATGATCAAAGGCCTCAGGAAAGCGTTAATAATCCCTAATATCAAAGCAATCACCAGGACAGTGGCGGTGCTTGAAACTTCTATTCCTTTTACAATGTGCGCGACAATAAAAATCGACAGCGAACTAATTCCCCATCTTACTAAAAATTGCATCATCTTAATCCTCCTTATTTTCCATTTCTTGAGCCAGGTAATCTTTTGTTTCCGCATGGACAACACTGCTTAAAACAAGCAATGAAATAAGATTCGGCAGGGCCATTAAAGCGTTGGCGATATCCGAAAACGACCAAACAATAGGAACTGTTGCCACAGAACCAACCATTACCACAACTACCCACAACCAGCGATACGGTTTTATCGCCCCATGGCCAAAGAGGTATTCCGCTGCCTTCTCTCCATAATACGACCATCCAAGAATTGTGCTAAAAACAAAGGTTAAGAGCCCGATAGTCAAAACAATCGGCCCAATCATCGGTATCGCGGTAAAAGCTGTTTTAGTAAGCAAGGCTCCGTCTAAGCCTTTGGTCCAGACATTGGAATTAACCAAAACAAGCCCTGAAACAGCGCAAATTACCACCGTATCCCAGAATGTTCCGGTTGAAGAAACCAAGGCCTGCCTGGCAGGATGTTTTGTCTGGGCGGCAGCGGCAACAATCGGCGCGCTTCCTAAACCGGACTCGTTTGAGAAAAGCCCGCGGGCCACACCGAAACGAACCGCCTCTTTCATCCCCGCGCCAAGAAAACCGCCTATGGCGGCCTGGCCGGTAAAGGCGCTCTTAAAAATCAGCATTATTGTCGCCGGTATCGTATCAAATTTAAGCGCCAGTATAACCAGACAACCCAAAACATAAAATACCGCCATTAATGGAACAAATTTTTCACAAACTTTGGCAATAGAATGTATCCCCCCGATTATCACCACTGCCGTGAAAATAGTAATAATTATTCCGGTGATCCAGGGCGAAATATGAAATGTGTCTTTTACAAGCACGGCTATGGAGTTAGCCTGCACCATATTGCCGATGCCAAATGCCGCGATAGCCGCAAAGAAAGCAAACATTGCCCCCAGCCAGCGGGACTTCATACCCAGCGCCAAGACATACATCGGGCCGCCGGAGATCATACCCTTCTTTGATTTAATGCGGTATTTCACTGAAAGCAACGCTTCGGCGTATTTGGTAGCGATACCAAAAACACCGGTCAGCCACATCCAAAGAACAGCGCCCGGGCCGCCGGCGGCGACAGCCGTGCCGACACCGACAATATTACCTGCGCCGATGGTCGCGGCAAGGGCGGTAGTAAGGGCTCCGAAATGGCTTATATCTCCCCGGCCTTCTTTTTCTCTTTTAAAAGAAATTTTAATCGCCTTAAAAATATACTTCTGCACAAACCCGAGCCGGAAGGTAAGAAAAATATGCGTGCCCATCAGCAAAACAAGCATGGGAACGCCCCAGACATAGCCGTCTACAGTATTAAGAAACTTTTCGAATATTTCCATGCTCTTATTTCAACTCACCGGTTACGTCAATAAAATTTTGATGCCTATCATCTATTGCAAGAGACTTTACAGGAGTCCCCAGCTCAAAATTAAATGCCTTTAATTCCACTTTTTTCCAGGCGGTATTTTCATAAGTTTTATAATAAAGAGTCAGGTTTGTCAAATCTTTGATAACTACCCATTGAGCGTATCCTTCCATATGGACAAGCGGAGCGGGATTTTCTTTAATCGCGCCTTTGGGAATATCGACAACGTTTAAGAGATGCTCTGCCAAATTTATTGCCCCGGAAACACCTTTCACAGGCAAAGCCGCATCCAGGGAATAGGCAACACGCACAAATCTTGACGGAGGCGTCCAGTCACCAGGCAGACCAAGCAATCCGCTGCCAACGCCGGTAGGCTCTAATTTCAAGCCGTTAAGCATCCTATCTTTTCTGTCATGCGCGTCTAAATTTATATAATTTCTCAAATTATTGATCTGCCACTGGAAATCCGGCCGGTTAGTCATAACCCCGAGCGGATTATCATAAACCTTCACTTCTCCATCAATAAACTCAATAACCAGATTCCTTCCGCTGGCATCGTGCACAGCAATATGCATATATAGCTGGCCGCCGGCTTCTTTTAAGCTTCTACCTGCAACATTAATTTTAGGTAAAGCTTCTTTCACTTCTTCGACGGTAGCAAAATTTCCCATAATCCATGAACCTATATCAGCAATAGTCACAAATTTGCCTGCCTCTGCCGGCTGATACTTTGCGCCTGTAAACATCAACGCGCCAAAAGCCAGCCCCTTTTCATTAAAACCCTCCACATAACAATTCTTTAGATTATAGGCATCTATGCCCAGAAAACCATATTTATTCATCCAGGATATACCTTTAACACCTTTATCGCCTATGCTGGTAAACTTCTCTCCGCCAGGGACAATGACAACGTTAGAATGAAGATCAACCGGGAACTCCATGGAGCGGCCGATCACCACCGTGCCGTCTTCGGCCTTAACTTGAAAATCCGTGCAGGCAAAAGACAGATTAACTCCTAAAGCCAAAAATAAGATTACCGCGATAAAAATTACCCCACTTTGTTTTCTCGTCATTTCTCCCCCATTCTTCCGGCTAACAAACATTTGTTATTTTCAGCCTTTTAACACATTCATCCACGTTCTTCACAAAAGTAACCAGCTCGTTACAACAAGAAACCTTGCATTTACTTTTAATTTTCTCGCTAAGCACCGGCTCTTTCTTTAAACAACACAAAGCCGGCTTCCAAAAATCGCCCAGCATAATTATCGGCTTAGGATTGATTAATCCCTTATTCAGATGTTCAAGCACCGCGGATAATTCTAATAATGTCCCGGTTCCGCCCGGCAGGACAATGAAAGCGTCGGCTTTCTTAAGCATAATATCGATGCGCTCAAATAAAGTTTCGGCGACAATCTCTTCATCAATAAATTCATTTGCGCCTTTGTATAAAGGCTTCTCCCATTTATACCAGGTTACCCCAATGGTCGAACCTCCGGCAGATTTAGCCCCGCGCGAAATATCCTCCATCGTTCCGCCGAAACCTCCGGAGATTACGGTTAGGCCAATCTGCGCCAACAATTTCCCCAACCGGACAACCTCCGCCTTTTCTTTCTTGCTTAAATCTTTATAACTGCCAAAAATACAGACTGTTTTAATCATGGGATCCTACATTATTTCAAAAGATTAATTTTAAAATGACAATTTAATGAATGGCAACCCCCTTAAAACTTCATACGGTAGTAAGCGCGGATAATGTGCTGGGTATCGAGTGTAGTAAGACTGCCCCCGAAGGGATCCTGGGTATAATCAATACTACTGCTGTTAATATACCCCTCTCCGTATTCCAGGACCAGCTGGGCATCCTTGGAAAAAGAATAATAAAACGACGAGAAGAAATTGTGGTGTCCGATCATCTTGTCTTTCCCTGCCTTAAGATTATCGACGTCTTTGAGCATGGAATAAACATATTTCAGGACTATGCCGATTCTTTCCGTAGGGGTGATCACGAATTCACAGCCGCCGTGGTTCATGTTTTCCGAGTTCTGCCCGGCGAGTTGAAATTCATTGTTGGTATAATCGAAATAAATCTGGAACTTATCGGGTATAGGGGTTAATCTTAAGCCAGTCTTATAGATATTATAATAAGGATACGGCGCTTGAGGGAAATATCCCTGGTCGTAGAGATAGGCGACCTTCTCGCGGTAAAGCTTGCCGTTCTGGGAATACGTCGTCCAGCTGCTGGAATTATATATACCGTTGGGATAACTGCCGTAGGTCAGGTAATAATCGTTGGTGATCTCGTATACTCCGTTCAAAGACATCCAATTGAAAAAGGCATATTCCAAGCCCAGTGAACCCGTGACCAGAGAGGGGTCTTCTCCGTCGGGAACGGCACTATTAAGAAAATATTCACCCGTATCGGAATCATAAAGAAAAGGGTCCACCCCGCCCTTGGTTAGCGGCAGGCAATGGTATATACCCAGCCCCTTAACGGTCAGCTTGTCGCCTACCTTCAGGGTTATCTCATCCCGCGCGACATTCTCGATGAACTTGCCGTTAACATTATGCACGTTGCGCATGTCAAAAAGGTTGGTCAGGCTATCCTGATACTGGAACTCTGTGCGAAAACCGACAGTATTCCTGCCGACATCTATGCCGTCTCCAATGCGAGTAGCCCACAACTCGTCAAAATTCACCCCCGAACCTGTGCCCCCGCCAAAACGCCCATACGGCTTGCGGAAAGTAAGATAACGGGACCAAAACATATCGTCGCGGGTATTAGCGAAAGAGGAAAGCTCGGAATTGAAATTCTGGTCCATGTGCGCGCCGTAAAATTTGGTCTTTACCAGGAAATCCTCCTCCTTGTTCTTCCTGATGCCGTCATAACCATACTCCACGTCTTTAAGGCTTTCCAGCGGATAACGGTTGACCAGGTTAAAATAATAAGCGTTTCCCCGGGCATCGCTTTTATATTCCGCGTTGGTCAGGTCGTATCTGGAAAACGAGGTGAGCACCTCACCCTGCAGTTTCAGGCCATCGAATATTTCGTATCCTAAATCCAGGCCGCCGACATAGTTTTCACTGTCCAAATCCATACTGCTATCGGTAGTGAAACCGTGACGGGATGTAAAGGTCGCGCCAGCTACCGCCCTTTCACCGAGAGCCTGCTTGAGACGGACGGCGGCGATAATGTTATCCACCTCGCCGTAATCCTGCCAGAGATGTTTCGGAGTGGCCACAGTCGCGCTGAGAGAAGTAGTCTCCGTAGGCTGGCTGGAAAAAGAAACCCCGCGCAAGGCAGTCAGATAAGTCCCGCTGCCGTCCTTAGACAAGAAGGCCAGAGAATTGTCATAATAACCCTTGGTGAAATCAACAGGGGTGGTTCTGGTATTCACGTTGCCTGTCTGATAACGGCGAAGCCAAAGACTGTTCTCCCACCACTTATGGTGATTGGTAATATTCAAAGGGTCATCCGAAGTCAAGGCCTGATCCTGGTAAGCTATCGGAAACACCCTTACCTTGGTGCTGCCGTTGACATAATCAACCCAAAGTTCCCTGATCGGCTGAAACCCGGTGCTTATCTTTGTCTCCGGAACAGTTAAAGTATCCGGATAAGGATAAAAATTCCCGGAAACGTCAAAAGAAACGACTTTACCATTAACTATTTTCGCCTCCGGCAAAGCGAAACTATTGCCGAAAATCCTGGAATAAGCGATCTGGTTGACGGTATACTGGGTGCTCCCGCTGTATAAAAGCTGGAGATCAACTTTATCGTCGTAAGCAGTGGTAAGAGACATCGTATCGCTTTTCCCCGCGAAACTCCAGGGATCGACAACCAAGTTGGCGTGCACATTGAAACCGTCATCTTTATTGGTAGTATCCAGATTCAAGTTAAGGCTTTGATAGACATTCTTATTGTAAGTATTAAAACCGTTGTTCAACGCGTCGTAAGACTGCATCCTCCAGTTGCGCTCGTTCAAATCGTAGTTGGAACTATTCCAGATGAAGTCGCCGTTGGAACTAACCCCGAAACTCAACTGGGCCTCTCCGCTAATCTTCATCCACTCCGTGGACTGTTTTTTCTTATCTCCATATCTATCAAGTGGTTTAGTCTCTGTTTTTAAAGGATCCACGGACTGTTCGGTTGCCTGACGGCCGGATTCCTGGCTTTCGAGATCCTTCAAGACGCTATCAAACGCCTCCTCCCTGGATGCAGCGGAAGGCTTGATTTCCGGATTACCGGAGGAAGCAAAAATCTCATTCACGTATTTCTTGGCGGTTTGGTTTTCCGGATCGGCAAACAATACTTTTTCAAACTCCGCCAGGGCTTCCTCGTATTTTCCCTGCTTGTAATAATTTATCCCTGATTCACAAAGGTATTCAACCGCCTGGCCAGAGGCTAAGGCTTGTTCAGTGGAAACGAGCAACAATAACGAACCCACAATGAAAAACACAATCAAAAACTTTCTCAACATAATGTTATGCGTAGACCCCCCGCGCGTAAATATGTGAATATTAAAGGTGAACGATTATTAATAAGTATTATAGTAAATTTACCGACGTTAACAAGAAAAAACTTTTGCCCCTAAAATAAAGGGGACGGTTCTATTTTTCTTGTAATTTTCGCACTCCTCGCGACATTTCATCTTTAAAAATAGAACCGTCCCCTTTATTTAAAATAGAACCGTCCCCTTTATTTTTTGACGGCCTTCCTCTATTTTCCCTTTTGTTATTTATCTGATAATATTCTTGGAGCTTATTGACAAAGGTTTGGCTACCAATATATAATTTATTCTCAAGTAGTTCTGAATTTATTATACTGCTGTCAACCACAAAATCAGCATATTGCCGCTGCCGGGATCTATCAGAATCGGATAAACCACAGTAAGCCGGACTTTGAGTAAGAAGACTGTCTGGTATGCCTTTCGCGTAAAGGTTATAACTGGAAAAACGATATTCTGAAGGATGCGTCACTATGCCCGCCCGGACAGAATTAAGCTCGATGTATTTGCCGCATTGTAATAAATAAGAATCTGCCTCAATGATATTACTTTTAAATCTATCCTGCCATAAATGCCCGCAATAACTATAGATCTTTCTATAATAGTAAAAATAGCTTAAATTAACCTGCTTCATAAATCTGGATAACATACTTAGCGAATTAATGAGCAGAACTAAATGAACGTGATTATCCATAAGGCAATAGTGTAAGATATTTACCGCATTATAATCTTTCCATTGCCTTAATAAAGTGTAATATTTTAGTTTATCGTTATCACTATGAAAAACGTTCTGGCGGTTATTGCCCCTGCAGATAATATGTAGAGCCGCATTAAGTGGAATAACCCTCTTTGTTCTTGGCATAAAACCCTCCTTCTACTGCTAATAGACGTAAAAGGAGGATAAATCTAACTAGAAAAATAGAACCGTCCCCTTTATTCCCCTATTTTCTTTTTCTCGTAATGCGCCTGCGCCTTGATTACCTTACGATCAGGGCTAAAATAAAAAACCTCAACGGCAATCAAGCTGCCAACACCCCGATACTGGATTGTAATACTGTTTACTCCAGCGCAAACCGTCATTAACTCAAAATGTAGATCAGGAGCCATTTCTAATGCCTTAGCCCAATAATCACCCACCGCGTCTTTTCCTTTTAACAGACCAGAAGAGTTGCCGGTAACCTTAGCGATCATCGGAGAAATCATCTCGAAATCATCACTATAATGAGAAAGAACCTTCGCCAGGTCATGGCTATTCCAGGCGTTAATCCAATCATGGGCAAAATCCATTGCGAATTTTTCTTCAATCATTATTTTTTGCACCTTCCGTAGAACCTAAAAACACTTCTATATAAAAAAATAGAACCGTCCCCTTTATTTTAAACTAGACTGGCGAAGCGGTCGTTAAATTCATAGATGCGTTCGTCAAATATGACATCACTATGAACCACTGGACGTTTAAGTTTGATACCATTCAGGCAAGTGCATCGGCTAAGCGCCACATATAACTGGCCATGGGTAAATGCGCCATGCCCAAGGTCAATGATCACTTTATCAAAAGTCTGGCCCTGGCTCTTGTGAATGGTTATCGCCCAGGCCAGCTTTAGGGGGTATTGCGCAAATTCCCCCACCACCTCATCTTCTATCTTATCCTCCTCCTCATTGTAGCTATATTCGATCTTCTCCCACTTCGTAATCGGGACATCATACTCAAAACCATTAATATCCACAACAATGGAATCTTGTGATAAAGCCGCCACCTTGGCCAGCGTGCCATTCACCCAGCGCTTATCCGGATCATTTTTTATCAAGATTACCTGCGCGCCCTTTTTAAGCTTTAATGATGCTTCGGTAGGATATGCCGGCTCTTCGAATTTACCGGTAGCATAAGCTTTATATGCAATCTCTTTACCGGGAAGTTTGGATAAACGCTCCTGGTTTATCGCGTTGGCCAGGCTATTGGTCGTAGTCAGGATCACGGTTGAGTCTTTCCGGGAGGCCGTCACATCTTTTTGCACCTTCTTGTTTAATATCTTAAGGTCCTCATCGGTATGCTCTTTATTCCTTACCCGGTTTAAAAGCTCCATAAACGAGCTATCTTTCTGCCGATAGATAGTCGACAACTCAATTGTCCTAAGATGGCAATCGTCAAATACTTTAGCGCTGAAGAAATACGGGCTTAAATAACGCTCTCCCAAAAGCTGCCTGGCTTCATTTTCCACCACCGGAGACAGCTGAAAAAGATCACCGAAAAATACCATTTGGACTCCGCCAAACGGCGACTTCATCCTGCCACGATTAAGACGTAACGCGTAATCAATACCATCCATAAGGTCTGAGCGAACCATAGAGACCTCATCGATAATTATCATATCGAGATTCTCAAATATACTTCTATCCCTGAGGTGCTTTATCGTATCCTTTTGGATGATCTTGGGAGGAAACCTGAAAAAAGAATGAACAGTCTGGCCGCCGACATTAACCGCGGCAACACCTGTCGGAGCTAAAACGATTATATTCTTGCCGGTATTGGCCTTAAAATATTTTAAAAGAGTGGATTTGCCGGTGCCTGCCTTGCCGGTGATAAAAAGGCACTCCTTGGTGCGCTCCATAAGATCAAACGCCGACTTGAATTCATCATTTATATCAAGGTTCCCCGGAAGTTGATCTTCGACTATTGTTTGGTTAGTGAAAAATTTCATATTTTCTTTCTTGATCACTTCCAGGTAATTTTGGCAGGGTTACGCATAGGTATCCGGCTATAACGGTATTTCGGATGGCCAACCATCATTACCGCCCCGGCTATCGCGTGTGAAGATAAACCTGTAAACTTTCTTATTTTTTCCGACATATTGATTGCCATATTCACATAACCTGCCCAGCAAGCGCCCAGACCGCAGCCAAATGCCGCCAGTTCCAAATACGTTGCCGCTATCGTACATGACTGAGGAACCATCGGGTCATCCTTAATACCCTGGGCAATAACTATGCAAGGCGCGTTGCGGCAAATCAAATCTTCTTCATTCTTCCAGGCGCTAAGTAAACGGTCAAAACGAAAAGATATCGCCATCTGATTCTTGGCTTCCAAAAGCTCTTCAATCCATTCAACGATTAAACCACCTAATTCATGCACTTTATCTTTACCCATAATCGTAATCCAACTCACCGGCTGGCGATTGATCCCGGAGGGAGCATAACGGGCAATATCCAAGAGTTTCTCAATGGATTCTTTAGCTACAGGCTCATCTTTATAGTTACGAATCGAGCGCCGGCTTTTAAGGAAAAGCTCTGTTTGTTCGGCGTTCGGAAGACTGGCGTAATCCAAGCGCATGGCATCTTTAACATCCATTGTCGAGAGTTTGATCGAACCCTTCGGGCAAAAAGCAAAACAATGCCCGCAGTTAATACAAGCCTCCCCGCCTCCCGGTATAAATTCCGGCACCCGCTCTGCATTCATCTTTAATATATGCATCGGGCAAACCTCAACGCATTTTCCATCTCCGGCGCAGGTTTTCTTATCGACTTCAATAGTGATCATTAACAACCCTCATAATAGACTACGCCTTAACTATCACTCCAAATAAAGTATAAATTTTACACCTTAATTCGTCATCACATGCATTGTACTCATCTATCAACTTAATAATCCTATCAACTTGAACTTTCGATTGTTTTGGCAATAAAGAAATCTCAACCAATTCATTTTTATTAAGATACTGATGCAGATACTTATAAGGGTCTATTTTTTGAGGAATTGCTTGAGAAAGAATAAGATTCCAGCAACATTGAGCATCAATACCATTTAAAAACCGTTCAAACTCTCTGTATTCCTTAAGAGAAACTTCACCTACTAGTTCAATTTTCTGCTGAAACCACTTTTGAAAGCGCGCCACCTGTTCCCTATAAGACGTAAAGACTTTCTCAATATCAATAGATCCAGAATCGGAGATGAACTTTCTGCTGAGAGCGTTCCAGTTTTTCCAAGCCAGCAAGTCTCTGGAATATACGATGAAGTGAATAGTCTTCCCACCTCCCGATGGATATGAAACCTGCCAATTGGCTCTTACCATTTCATTATGACAAATATAATTCCTCAATTCTTGAACGAAATGATGCTCTGGATTATCAAGAAACACTTCCTTGATTTTTTCTTGGTAGCCATCTATTGGGATTTTCTTAATAGCATTTCTCGACATATCTACTAACGCCATTGCACTAGTGGTGGCTGAAAACATACCTCTCCTAATCGCTAATTCAAGTTGAGCAATCCGTATACGATTAACAGGAAACCAAAACTCTTCAGTATTTTCTTCAGACTTAAAGGTATCAATTGAATCAAATAGATTTACTACAGCATCAGAAAATATATCGAAAGAAAGACTTAAATTTGCCAATTCTGCGTGGTACATATACCCGGGATGTTCTTTTATTGCCTCTCTAGTCAGAATAAAATCTTGGAAGTAAGCTTTCTCCAAAGATTCCCTTGTCCAAGGAAGCTGACCCAATGTAACTGCAGAAATTCTATTTGAATTATCCATACTTCTTAAACAATCTTTTGTATGCCGCCGCTTAAACCTGTTTCATTTTTTCTCATCACAAATGACATTCCGATAAAACTTAGGGAAGCTTCTATAGTTTTTGCTTCCTCGGCCGTACCCACTTTGACCCCGGAAACGACACTTAGTTTTATTTATTAACTTTAAAATCTCTAAATCTGCTATTTTCCTCATAAAAACGCAGATTTTGAATATCTTCATTAACAACAGCTAATATCTTTGTTTTTGTTTCACTGTTAAATTCATCAAAATTATTAACCAGATTTATAAATTCATCTGCGTTATTAGTTAATTTTCTATTCTGCAACCACCCCTCAAACTTATTTTTCTGACTATAGTAATTTCTATGTCTTTTGATATAAAGATCATATGCTTCTCGATTTTTATCATTTACAACTTTAAAATTGTTATTTTCTAAGTTTAGGTCTTTCTCGATAGGATCAAAAAACTGCGCCATACTCCCATACAACTTGTTTTTTAAATCAAAAATATTATAGAAATGATAATCTCGAGATATTGACGTAATCTCAGCATTACTAAAATTTAACCTCTTGGAAATTGTTATGATTTTTTCATAATAACGTGCGGCTTCTTCTTTAGGCATGCTCGAATCCCATCTTCCCATACGCATCATAGTAGAAATATTCATTTCGGTAACTGGAACAGCCAAATCGTGTAAATATTTTAGGAGCTCATCTGCTCTGTGAATCTTTTCTTGAAGCTCAACTTCGAGCCCAAGCCCCTTAAAAGATTTAACTGTGTCGGGACAAAGAAAAATTAAGCATAGAAAAGCAGCACAGAATGGCGTCAAAGAAGCACTAGCTTTATTTTCGTATGACAACCAACCTCCTAAAACAATAAGCAGAATAAAAAAAGCTAAAAGTATTAAATTTATTATATTACTCATACCCTACCTCCATTTTCTCTAATAAATAGAGCCTAATTCAATACAATATTTATGGCTAATAATCATTCGCTTCTATAGTTTTTACTTCCTCGGCCGCACCCACTTTAACCCCGGAAACATCCCCTAATTTATTCTCCTTGAAATTCCGCTATCAAATCTTCCCATTTTAATGCCCACTTTTACAAAACTGTGTGTTAATCAAAGTTTTCAACTCATGAAAATCTTTTTCTAAATTTGGTAATTTCGCTATTAATTCAGGTAATTTTTTAAAAAAAGACCCAGGGTTGTCAACTATTACCAGATTCCCCTCGTTTAGTAACATAATATATGTAAAAAGATGTAACCTTTCCCTGATAGTTACTTGATCCCTATCCATAGAAGCAAGCAGCATACAACCATTTCTCCTTGCTTCAAATATAATCGGCTCTTGTTTTGCAAAATTATGGCCTTCACTTAAAATTAAAGTATTTCTTCCCAATTCTTTATTCTTTAATTCGTTTACATCATTTATTCGTAATTTAACAATCCCTTTAGCGAATTTAACATCTTCTCCTTTTTTATCAATAGAATCTATCACGGCGCCTTTACCTGCGCCTCTTGCCCCTATCAGCAAAATCATATCGCCATAGTTTAAATTAAAAGTGACATTAAACAAACCATACTCTCTATTAATACCGGATTTTTCTCTCCTATTACTTCTAGTCAAATCTTTAACTTGTAACGGAATAATGTTACTCATATTTTTTATTCTCCTTAAGAATTACTCTCGATTATTTTGAAATCCAGAAACACACTGTTTATTTACCCCCAGCCTTCACCCCAAAGTAATAAAGGAGACATCTCTATTTTTCTTATTTTGGCTACCTTCTATAAATTTTACTTCCTCGGCCGCGCCCACTTAAACTCCGAAAGCGACGCTTAGTTTAAAGAAACTTCCCTATTGCTTTATATCTTTTTCTATGTTGTATGTCTCAAAAAATACTTTTATAAAGAACAGTTCCAACAAATGCCTAAAAGCAATATTTACTTGCACCATCGCAAAAGTAAAAAAATATGAAGAAAACATAGTAATGAAAATTTTGATAATTATTTTAAACCATGTTGCCATTTTGGATATAAATTGAGGATGATAGAAATATGTATCCCTAATGATTGTTTTGGCTGCATATAATATTGCAAAAGAAATGATAATAAATACCGCAGAGAGGAACAGCTTTTCTCCAACAAAACAGTAAATCCTGCTCCTACTTGCATCTTTAGTAGCCCTAGATGCGCTAAATGACAGTGCCCCCAAAGCAATAATAGAACCAATAACTGTAATAATAATCTTAAGGTCTTCTACACTTTGTTCTGTGCGTAGATTCATGACCTTACTAAAATAAAATTGCCCCAACCATAGAACAAAATAAATCGGGATTAATAGTACCACTTCTTTTCCGATCCATTTTATTTTAGTTATAGCGGATTGCCTTAATAAAGTTTTCATATCAAATGCTCGTATTTTTTTGTCGATATATTCCAAAATACTGAACTATACAAAAATTAACCCAACCAACAAAAAAAAGACAACCCCCTATTTTAGAGGATTGCCTTATAGTCGTTTATTCTTGAACCCCATAAAGGGCTCCTTGTGTAGTTTATACTATTTTAGATTCCTAATATCTTTTTGATAAATACCGGCCGCGCATAAAACGCACGAGTCTTTGAACCATGCCCTGACCCTTTTGTGCGTGCCTGTATCCACTTGCCATCTTTACCGGTCAAACTCCCAAACCCTTGAGTAATAAGCTTATTGCGAATGAAATCATAATCAGCTTTAACTTCTAGGATAAGTTCATCTGTTTTGGCAAAATCCAGGCTCGTAACTTCCAATAATTCGGCTTTTTCCGCATTCTTTCCATACCACATTACAGCGCAGAAAATAATTGCTTTGAGTTTCGACCAACAATGACTCTCAAAGAATGAGTTCGCCTTTAGTTCTTCGGGATTAATCATGGTGATAGCCATCGTCTCTTTAGGCACAAGCTTATCTTTTACATAATGAAAGCTGACGGATTTTAATTCATAAGTAAGGCCATTAGGAGCTTTAGAAACATTTGTTTCCAATCCAGCCAAGCGCTCTAAAATTAGGCCTTTCCAACCCTTGTTTTGTCTCCCGGTTTCAAAGGTAGTAACGCCATATTTTAAAGCTAACTTTCTTAAATCTTGCCCGATATACTTTTTTAAATTACTTATTGCTGTTGCGCGTGTGATAATCTTCATAGTATTGAGCAGGTTTTCATGTTTTCCCTAAATCATTAAGCCTCTTTATAGAAGTTTTCAGGTATGATTGTTCTAACTCTATCCCTATAAACTGTCTCTTTCCTCCTACTGCCGCGACGCCGGTAGTAGAGCTACCCGTAAAGGGATCCAATACTATATCTCCCGGCTTTGTGGAGGCTAATACAATCCTATTTAACAATTCCAGGGGTTTTTGAGTTGGGTGTTTACCATATATTTTCTCTGCCGAGCCCGGGGCCTTAATAGACCAAAGACTTAGCATTTGCTTATCGTTATTCATTTTCTTCATCAAGGGATAATTAAAAAAATGCTTACTGTCTTTACTCTTAGCTGCCCAAAGAATAGTTTCTGTGGAATGAGTAAAATACCTACAGCTTAAATTCGGCGGAGGATTTACTTTAAACCAAGCAATATCATTTAATATCTTGTAGCCCAATCCTTGCATAGCTGAGCCAACTGTATAAATTATATGTGATGTTCCAGAAACCCAAATTGTGCCATTAGGGGTTAAAACCCTCTGACATTCTCTAAGCCATCTTTGAGTAAAGATAAAATCCTCTTCAATACCTTTTGAAACATCCCATTTACCTTTATTTACAGAGACTTTCTTTCCAGCATGACAAGTAAACCCACCGTTTGACAAAAAATATGGTGGGTCAGCAAAAATCATATCTACTGAGTTTTCAGGTAGCTTAGAAAGAATATCGAAACAATCGTTATTAAAAAGAACAACACTGTGTTTCTTATCCACAAAATATGGCTTTTCGGGAATATCTTTAATCAAATTAAAGATATCTTTCTTATTAATTGATTTTTCTATAGTTGTGGTAGGCATAACTATCGCAGGCAGATTAATAATGTTTTCATTTTGTTCCATTCTAGCACCTCCCTATTTAATCGTCAATATTATCCTCTCTTATTTAATTGACGTAGGAAGTGACGGAATCTAACAACAAAAAAAACATTGAATGAGCTCAGAAAATCCACACAAAGTTCAAAGACTCAAAAAGCCCCTCAAGCCGGTCTTTCCCGGCATACTCCTGGCTCACCTTTGCGGTAAGAGAACATTTATCTTTAATCGCCCAGTAAACAATCTGCGCCCCAACACCGCTAATAGCATTCTTAGTCTTATCCGTAGCCGAGCTTCCGGAATCATCAGTAATCTGCCACTGATTATAACCGGTAAGCCCAATTTCAACACGCGGATGCACATACTGGCTTACGCCATATTCAATGGTCATGGTCTGGCCCGGCTGAATATCCGTATCGATTTTCTTGCTGTTCCATTCATAGGTAGGAGTAAACATAAAAGCCGTGGTTTTATTTTCAAAGGGATAGAAATATGTAGCCGCCTGCAGGCGCTGCGAGAAAAATCCCATACCAACGTTAGCGACTTTGTCTTTATCATAGGCGCCGGTCGGAAGCGTTACGGCATAACTAAAAGCCACATCATGCCTCTTACCTCGCCAGTCCAGCCACAGAGGCTGAACAATTAGATCCCCGAGCCCCCACTGCTGGCCCTTAATTTTAACTTCTTCTCCCATGGAAAAATCACGGGAATGCGATCCTACCTTAATCGTACCTGATGCTGTCCCCTGGACTGCGACATTAACGCTCGTATAGCCCCAGGACGGTATTACCATAAATCCATAATCAGCTCCCAGAATCTTTTTATCGGTAGCCCAGGCAAAAGCAAGGGTCTGCATCGCGCTATGTATACTAAAATCCAGGTTCGCGTTAAGAGTACCGGTAATTGTAATAGGTACTGATTTAACCGTCCCCCTCCATGAACCTGAAACACTCACTGAATCAAAGGTGTTCCCGCTTGAGTCTTTCATTTTATCTGCATGATAATAAGTATCATAGCCGATCAAATAAAAACCCTTGGACGGCATAACATAATCTCTCAGCGCCATAGGCGCAGGAGCATAATGCCCTTGCTCACCGGCAAATGCAGAACCAATAAATATTAAATTCAGAATTGATAAAACCAGGCACAAAAAGAGATGCATAATTCTGCGCATTATTTCCCTCTTTGTTGATCACCCGCGTAGATAGTCTTCCAATCATCCTTCATACTCGCGACTGTCCAACCTTTAGCCAAAGCTTCATCCAGTCCTTTGTCAAAAGGATCCGCAGACTTACGGTCATAAGCCCACTCTCGCTGGTCATCGGTATGATGCACATAAAGACAAAAACGTGCTCCGGGGCCTGCGGCAGTCCATTGCATCATTGCCAGGTCATTATCGGAATTGCCGAAAGAAGCAATCGGGCGGCGGCCGATGTGGGATTGGATACCGACAGGTTTGCCGCTTCCGGCGTTGATAAAATTCAACTCCGGCATACCCATAATCGCTGGAATACCGTTACGAAGTTCAAACTGGGTTTTTATACTGCTTCCGACGACTTGCTCAGGCACAATACCATAAACCTTTTCCGCCCAGGGGCGCATAAAATCCATACTGCCGCCTGAAACAATGTAGGTTTTGAAACCGTTGGCGCGCAAATAAACAAGCAATTCAAGCATAGGTTGATATACCATCTCTGTATATAACCGCTTAGTCTCCGGATGCCTGGCGGTAGCAATCCACTCCGTAACGTATTTTTCAAATTCATCCGAGGTTACTCCGGACTGCGTGGCGATAATCATTTCCGAAAGTTCATTAATTCCTCCGGATAACGCAGAGTTCTGATCACCTTTAAGTATAGAAACAAAAGGCTCTTTACTCATCCACTCCGGATGCTCTTGAGCAAGGGCTTTAATCCGATCAGAAATAAAATAACCCTGGAAAACCATCGGCTGTTCACTCCAAAGCGTGCCGTCATTGTCAAAAGTAGCAATGCGTTCCTCAACCGGCACAAAATTAGGAGAACCAGGCCTGGTCACCTCTTCAACAAAAGCGACAATTGCCTTTTTCGGCGCTGTATCATTCCAGGATGGCAAGGGATCATCAATGCGCACCAAATCTAATTTTGACAATTTTTCCTGCATTGCAGTGCTCAGTTGTTTTACAAGCTCTGCATTATATGATCCATTAGGCCTTGGCTTTACAGTTGGATCATTTGTAGGATTATAATCATATATATTTGCATTAGTTATCTGCTCTGCCGCAATGGCGTATGTTCGCGATGCCGCAGCCAATGATCCTTCCTTGACTGCCGGATCAACGTTAGTCGTAACGATTGAAATTGTATTGTCGCTATTAAGATATATCTGGAAAGTGCGGAACTGCTGCGGGAAATCCCTTAATGATGAAGTCTCAACATGCCAGAAGCCTTTTTCAGGGGCGTTAACCGGATCAGGTGAGATAAATGCTTTAACCGTATTCAAATGACGGTGCCCGGCAATCCACATAATCAAATTCGGATGGCTTTGCAGTTCAGTAATTAAATCCGGAAAGTTTACCGCGTTTTGAGGGTCAGTCCACCAACCCATCTCGGAATTAGGCGCGGTCACTTCTACGCCTATCGGTACGTGCGCGGCAATAATCATCAGCTGGCCAGCGGCATCTCCATCGAAAAGTTCTTTCTTTAACCACTCCCAACGCGCTGAATCAAGAAAACCGTGCCCATGGATGTCGGCAGAACCATCGTCTTCCTTTTGGGTATCATCAAGCACGATAATCTTAAGCGGTATATTCGACTTCGGCACAAAGCTATAGCAGGCAAAACCCTTGTTGGCATCGACCAGGTTGAAACCATGGCCTGCCGGGTTTGTTGTGGTTATAAGAAATTCCTTCATCCACTCATCTCTCTTAAGTGAACGGCGATTCAGATCAGCTGCAACCTTTGGCGGGCTCTTAAAGTCTGCTGCGGGTCCGGCGTATTTGACATCACCATAAGGTGTCAAGCCATCAAGTACACCCATATAATAATCATGTTTGTTTATTGTCGCGGGGTTTGTAAGGATATCTCCCGTGGCAAAGACTTCATCGCTGATATATGACTGTCGAAGATCCTTTCGCAGGCCATAATCCACAGGAATGGAACCAATCCAGAAATGATCATGGTTGCCGAGAGCCTGATACCAGGGGATTGTCTTATCCAGCCCTGCTGCCTGAAAAGGTTTTTGATAATCGATAGTCCCGGCTCCAAGATGAGCCCCGGAGCTTGGGAAAATTACCTTACCGTCTAAGACATCAATATACCACCTAAGCTCATTGTACTGCGTGCTGTTACAGGTATCTCCCAGAGAAATTCCAAAATCAAATGGGCTTTGTTTATGAAGGGCATTTATCGTCTGAACAGCGGCATCCAAAACTTGAGTTGTATACAACATAATCCCTGAATGCAGTGAAGCGCCAATTGGCAATGTTGGATGCAAGTTTTGAAGATAGATCAATTGATTAGGAGCTTCTTTGTCGGTGATATGGATGTCGGTTATAGTAAAGAAATTGAGGAGTTTTGCTTTTTTAACGGCTGTTGAGGCATCGTAAAGAGCCAGCATGATATCGGTCCGGGTTTCAGATTTAAGAGGATCGCCAAAGCTCCAGCTACCATAGCCGTATTGTTTGTATTTTGAAATCTCATCAAGGCGAACCGCCTCAGCAGGTTTTGGGCCAGGCACGACTGTCCTCTGGAGAGTCGTAAAAACATCAGTAGCAATCGGGTATTCCTGAAGCTGACTTTGATTTTTGACTGCGGTTTTTGAACATGTCGAGCATCCCGCTAAAGAGAAAATCAGCGCACCTATTAAAAAGGTTAAACAGAGCTTATTGAATTTATAAGATGGTTTCATGAAACCCCCTTGTTAATTATCCTCAATGAAAACTATTCTTATAGGTTATACCGGTTACCAAGAAAGTCAATCTTAAATAAAAAATCCCTGGCTGTCTACAACTGGAGGGTTTCAAGGTATTCCCAACGCTGGTTGGCTTTGTCCAATTCAGAAGAGAGTTCCTCGGAGCGCGCCTCGGCTTGAGCTCTCTCCTCAGGGCTTTTCTGGTAAAAATTCAAATCCGCGAATAACGCGTAGAGCGCTTTTTGCTCCTCTTCCATTTTCTCTATTTTTAAAGGCAACTCATCTAATTCTTTCTGCTCTTTAAAGGTAAGCTTACGCGGAATAATCGGTTTTTCTTTTTTGATGGGTTCTTTTTTGACCTTGATCTTTGGCGGTTCAGAGGATATTTCAGGATGACGCTGGCTCAACCAATCATCATAACCTCCGGCATACTCATTAATCAGGCCATCTCCTTCCAGGACCATGGTCGAGGTTACCACATTATTAAGAAAAGCCCGGTCATGGCTGACCAAAATAAGCGTGCCGGGATACTCCAGTAATAATTCTTCCAAGAGCTCAAGGGTCTCAATATCTAAATCATTAGTCGGCTCATCCATAACTAAAACATTCGAGGGCTGGGAAAAAAGTCGCGCCAGAAAAAGGCGGTTGCGTTCCCCACCCGAGAGCCTCTTGATCGGTGTGCGCGCCCGATCAGGAGTAAAAAGAAAATCCTGTAAATATCCGATGATATGTTTGGGCTTGCCGTTAATCACGATGGTGTCGGATTCTCCGTTAACATTCTCGGCCACAGTTGCCTCTTCATCTAGTTGTTCGCGCAGCTGATCATAATAAGCAATCTGCAGATTCGTCCCCAAGGTTACCTTGCCTCTCTGGGGTTCAAGTTTTCCCAGCAAGAGACGCAATAATGTTGTTTTGCCGCTGCCGTTGGGACCAATCACGCCGATTTTATCACCCCGCATTATTTGAGTAGTAAAATCCTTGACCAGACATTTTTCACCATAACTAAAACTCAGTTGCGAAATTTTAACTACCCGATGGCCCGAAGGGTCAGCTTTCTGCGCCCGCATACGCACCTGGCCAACCGCCTTACGCTGGGTCTTCTTTTCTTCCCTTAAGCGCTCCAGCGCCTTGACCCGTCCTTCGTTACGGCACCTGCGCGCCTTGACCCCCTTACGAATCCAAATCTCCTCTTCCGCTAATTTTTTATCAAAATGCCCCCACTGCGCTTCATCAATATCCAATGCTGCTTGTTTACGTTCAAGGAAGGTCTTATAATCACATGGCCAGCTATATATTTTTCCACGGTCAAGTTCAATGATTCTCGTAGCTAGCCGCGTCATAAACATCCGATCATGCGTTACAAAAAAAACCGTGCCGGAATAATTAAGCAAAAATCCTTCCAGCCAAAGCATAGAGTCAATATCCAAATGGTTGGTCGGCTCATCCAATAGTAAAACCTCCGGCTTAAGCACCAATGCCCTGGCCAAAAGCGCCCGGCGTTTTTGGCCGCCGGATAACTTGGCAAAATCACTATCCGGGTCAAGCTTCATCTTGGCGATAACTTCTTCCACTTGATTATTCACATCCCAGCTGTCGGTATGGTTCAGCTTATCTTGCAACACATCAAGTTGCCTTAATAATTGCGGAGTCTGCTGCGTTTGCAGACGATGGGTAAGATGGTGGTGCTGGCTTAATAGTTCAGCGCGCGGCCCCAGCCCCGAGAGGACTATATCAAAAACACTCCCCGTAATATCCACGGGAACTTCCTGCGGCAGATGGGCAACCTGAATTCCTTTTTGCGTAATCACATTACCGGAATCAACCTGCTGCTGGCCGGTCATTACCTTCATTAAAGTCGTTTTCCCCGCGCCGTTACGTCCCAGCAAGGCAATACGTTCCCCTGGCTCCAACTGCAAGTTTAAGCAATCAAAGATAAGCGGGCCGGCGAACTTTAGACTAATCTCCTGTAAACTGATTAATGCCATAAAACCTCACTTAAAAAAATTATCTACGCCGATAATTATTTAGATTATTTTAATGAATGGAAAGGAATAGGGGAATTGATTAGGCGCGGTCTCTGCTGCGCTTTCGGAAAGCCGGCTTTCTTCTTCCAGCTGGACTGCGGTCTTCTCTAACAGGAGCTCCTTCTCTATCTTGCCGCTTGGCAAAACACTCTTTGCAGTATACTGGACGGTCTCCGGTAGGCCTAAAGGGGACCTCGCATTCAGTTTTGCATTCCGCACAGATAGCTTTGGTAAAACTTCTCTCCCGGAAACTATTTTCCCGATCACCTCTGTCGCGCCGAAAAGAGTTATCGAAGCGCCGAAAAGGCTTGCCGTATTCTTTTCTCTCTAAAGGCTTTTGCGCAGATTGAGCGATCAAGGTATCGATCTTCTGCTCTAGAAAAGTTAGTTGCTGTTGAATTCTGCCAATTGTACCGGATAGATCCGGCTGGACAAGCGGTTCAACTGCGGGACTCTTACGTTTAAATATTTTCTTCATTTGGCTCCTTATTTTTTGTACGGTTCAATTGATCATATTTTGTTTATCTACTATACACCATTTACAATATAAAGCAAATAACTTCACCGGATATTACATAAAACGTTTTATCAATTTTTATCTATTTTTTTAGGTAAGGAAGGCTTAAACTCACCCTGATCCGGAGATTTAAATAACTCTTTTTCAGACTTTTTCTGCTCTACGTTTGAAATTAATCTATCCGAGTTAAACTCATCTTGCTGGCCCTCAAAGATTAAACCTGAACTCCTGAATTCATTGCTGATCTGGTTAGCAATACCACTGGGGTTTCTAAACTCTCCGGATTTTACATTTTTAAACATTGATTTACTGGAAAATGATCCTTTAGTAACAAACTCTTCATCGGCAGGGACACCAAGTTTAAAATTAAATACCCCGGTTGGAGACGCGAATTCACCGGGCTTTTCTTTATGAGGAAGCTTTAAATGGTAAATTTCGGCATGAACAAAAACAGGAAAATGAAGTAAAATTACCAAAGTTATGATTAGTTGTTTTTTATTCATTTATTAAAGATTGTCTTGCAACAAATCAATAAGCCCCGCCATCTCTTCTCTTGTCTTGGCGCGGGAGGATTTTTCCCTTAAGGGACGGATGTTACGGACCCCCTTGGTATACCAGGCAAAGAATTTGCGGAATAAGATTACTCCGTTTCTTTCTTCATAAAAAGCTATCGAGGCGTCTAAATGCTCCAGCATTATTTTAATTACCTTGGCTCTTGCCGGTTTCAGAAGAACCTCACCGGTTTTTAAGAATTCTTTTATTTCCTTAAATATCCACGGATTACCAAATGAACCGCGGGCAATAACTAATCCGTCGCAATTTGTTTCACTGAGCATTTTTTTGGCTAACTGCGCTGTAAATACATCGCCGCTGGCAATAACCGGAATGCCCAGCGCCTTCTTCACTCTAGCTATTATATCATAATCTACATTACCGCCATACTCCTGAGTTTTAGTCCTTCCGTGGATAAATAAACCGCTGACTCCGGCATCCTGGGCATAAAGTGCTACTTCCCTGGCGTTGATACTGTCCTTATCCCAGCCTAAACGTATCTTTACGGTTACCGGGATCTGAGAATTCTTTACCACTAGCTTAAGTATTTTATTAAGCTTCCTGGGCTCTTTTAGCAGGGCCGCTCCCTCACCGCGCCGGACAACTTTCTTTGCCGGGCAGGCAGCATTAAAATCCATAATATCAAATTTGTAAGTTTTCAAAACTTCTAAGGCCTTTAGGATATACTTCTCTTCGCATCCTAATATCTGAATACCTAAAGGCTTGTCCTTGGCCAAAGTAGAAAGCATATGCCGGGTTTTTCTGCTCTTATGCGAAATCGAGCGGCAGTTAATCATCTCGACAAATGTTAACTCCGCGCCAAACCTCCGGCAGAGCATACGAAACGGCAAATCAGTAATCCCGGCCATAGGCGCCAGGATTAAATTTGATTTCAATTTTAAGTTACCGATTTTAAGCATAGAAATATCTTATATTTTACCTGACTATTGATATCGCCTTGGCAAATCCGGCGATAATGAGGGCCACAGAAAAAATGAACTTGGCATTATATACAAAACAGGTAGATTCTTTATCCGCAATTCTTAATTTCTTGATTTCAATGTATGGAACAGGTGAACGCCTATACCAGCCGATAACCTCCACATCCTGATTTATGTAGCTGGCTGCCCTTAAGAGCCCGAAAAGAAAATTAAAAATTCCCAGCGGTTGGCGATAATCCAGAAAGATAATTCCGCTTTCATCCTGCAAGACAAAGTCTTCTGAAAAAATAAGCCCCGGGACGCCTCTTCCGATAATTTTCCCTTTTATCAGGCAAGGCACCGGCCTGATCGCGGAAACCTTGATTTTGCTTAATAAGTTCTTAATATTCATTACAGCGAAATCAGAATCAGGATAGGAAAAAACAGTATGTATTAAATAGGCGTAACCAAAAACAGACACCCCGAGCCAGAAATAGAACATTTCTTTCTTTACTATAGCAAACGCGATAGCCGAAATAAAAACAATAAGAGGCAGAACCTTGACTAATAAATCCAATAAGAAATCATCCCAATACGATTCCGGCCTGCGCTGATTAAACTCTATATAAGGATCTTTTCCTAATACCCGAGACTGGTTACTTAGAAATTTTAATCTTTTAGCGATCAATGGATGCGTTGACTGTAATTCATAATAGGAGGCCCAGGGATTCCAAAGATCCCATTTCGCCGCATCTTTTAGCTTATCCTTATCAACCTCTCCGCCCATACTGCGCGGGCCTGAATAGCCGCTAACCGCTAGAATACTCGCAGTTTTAGAATCAAATATCCCCATCGGCCCAATTGAATTTAATGTAGCTTGCCTTTCTTTATAATTCGCTTCCCCTTTTCCCCTATCGTCTCCGGCTAAACCATAGCCAATTTTGACTAAAGCGGAGGCTAAAGCATTCGGGTTACCGGTAACCTGACCGGAATACCTATCCGCGAAATATTCCCTTAACCGGGAAAACCAAAGCACAATAAATTCACTTATAACATATAACACATAAGCTACAAGCGCCAGGATCAAACGGGCAGGCGCTGATTTACCGTTACCCCTGCATCTATTTCTGGTTAAAGATTTATAAGCATAATAAAGGACCAGCGGCACAAGCTGAGCTAAAGTCATAATTAACATATCCCAATGCATAACATGGCCCATCTCATGAGCCAGGACTGCTTGCGCCTCTTCTTCGGTTAAAAGATCAAGCAACCCCCGGGTAATTACAATCCTGGCGTTATTCGGATGGTGCCCATAGGTAAAGGCATTCGGCGCGCCGTCTAAAATAATACCTATGCGCGGAAAATTAATCCCTTCATCCTGGCAATTTTTACTAATAAAGATCCTTAAATGCTGCGGCAGGTCTTCAGGGTTTACCCAATTCATTTTGTATAAGAACTTTAAGGAAAGGTCCATTAAAAAAGGGCCGAATATAAACTGTAATGCGGCAAAAACTATCCCCACCCCAAAAGCAAATGAAGCAGAAATTCTACCCAGCTCCACGAAGACAATCAAGAATAAAGTAAGTAAAGCATACAAACCAAACAAGACCATCCCGGAACGCAGGGCAAGATTAGGTAAGACAAGCAGAGTTTTAGATAACCCTTGCTTACTATCCCCGAATATACCTTTATCTATTTGGATTTTTGTTTTTATTGCCGGCAGCTTATTAATCTCATCCTTATCCAGCCAGAAACCTTCTGATTCAGGGCAATAATCAATGCGTATTTCTCCCCCTAAAATAGGCAGTTCTACCATTGGCCTGGAAATTACAGGTGATAAACGGGCGGAGTCTTTCTTGGATTGAATCGCTTCTTCAATTTTTGCTTTTAAGTAGGTGGGAACGCGGGTAAAAAGATAGATTTCATTTTTATCCAGCCAAATGCCTTCACATTGAGGACAAAAGTCAATCTCCGCCCCTTGTTGGGTCATAACGGGAGCAAGATCCTTATCTTTGCAATTTGGGCATTTCATGGCGCAGGCTCATCTACCCTTCTAAAGTATGTATTCGGGGTTTTTAACCAGGGGTTTACTTTTTATCTCCTCAGTAACCGCTTGCGGGATTCCGGGCTTGCCCAGCTTGTAATACATATAATTTTTATACCCTTCCACTCCGGGCTGGTCAAAGGCGTTTATGTTAAGCAACTCACCTTCAAAGGCAGTGGCCATCTCAAAGAAAAATAAAAGCGCTCCCCAGTTATACGCGGAGACTTCGGGCATGATAATCGTGCAGTTCGGCCGGCTTTCGCTGACCAATGCCCACTCTGTGGCCTCCTGGGCCAAATGCATAAGCGAGCTAAAACTTTTCCCGGAAAGCAGATCCCCGGTTCCTGGGATTCTTAAATCTGTTTTAAAGTTCTCTACGCGGATAAAGGTAAGAACCTTATTATCTTCTCCTTCAACATTATTTTGCTGGATAGAATGCAAGTCGTTAGTTCCGGCGGCAGATATAGGTGTTCTGCCCTTGCTAAATAAAGATTTTTTATCCGCCAGCCAACTCTCTATTCCATCAACACCTACCTCAATCTTACGGTGGTATTTTTTACCTAAACTTTCAGCTAAAAGCTGCACATACCAATCTGCCGTTGATTTAAGCGTTTGAGAAAAAGGCATTAATATAGCCAATGATTTTGCTTTCTTCCTGTAGAGAATCGTATGCAACAAAGCGTACATGTACGCGGGATTCTTTAATATATCTTCCTGGCTGCAGCGATTAAACATCTCCTTAACACCTGAAAAAAGCTCTGGTATATTTACGCCCACGATAGCCAGATGCATTAGGCCCATATTAAACTCAGAGAACCTTCCGCCTACGCCTTTTAAAATTGGAAACGCGCGAAAACTTAAAACATCTTTTCTTTGCTCAGACTCCACTTTTTTGCGCAAAGTACCGGATTGCGGGTCAGTAATCGCCAAAATCTGCCTGCCGTATTTCTTGCCGACTCCCTTTTTAAGCCAAGCCTCAACTAAGGCAAATGCCGCCTTAGGCTCTGTGGTTTCGCCTGATTTAGAGATAACAATCACAAATGTTTTCCTGGGCTTAAGATTCTTTAATAAAACCTGCAGGGTATCCGGGTCAAGATTATTGCCTTCCAGATAAATCCGCGGAGATTTCTTCCTTAAGGGCTTAAATTCATTGTAATAAGGCGCGCACAACGCGTCCTGCGCGGCTTTTAAACCAAGATATGAACCACCGATTCCCAGAAAAACAACATTATCATATTTTTTAGAGATCTCTTTTCCGAGTTTCTGGATCTTGGCAATCTCCTCTTTGTCCTGTTGATGAAGATTCGCCCACTCAAGGCCTAAATTTACCCTTGCCTGAGGATTAGCAATAATTTTATTTAAGTGCAGCGCGCAAAGTCGCGCCTCGGGAAGGATCTCATCAATATCCTGCTGGCTTACGCCATGAGCGCCAACGTTAGAACTAAACATATTATTAAAATCAAACTTTAGATTCATATTCATCTCCTTACCTACTCAACTCTGCTAATTTTAGAATCAACTCCTTAGTATCATTCCAACCTAAACAAGGATCGGTGATTGACTGGCCGAACACCTTGCCTCCGACTTTCTGCGCGCCCTCCACCAGATAACTTTCCACCATCAGCCCTTTAACTGTCTTTCTTAAATCTTTAGACTGGGCTAAGCTATTCATTATCTCTTCCGCTATCCGGGGCTGCTGGGTGAAATCTTTATCTGAATTGGCATGATTAGTATCAACGATAAGCGCAGGATTTACAAGATTGCGTTTTAGATACAGCTGAACAAAATGAATTAAATCTTCGTAATGATAATTCGGGATGCTTTGGCCCTGGCGGTTAATCGCTCCGCGAAGGATACAGTGCGCCAGAGAATTGCCGTCAGTTTTGACCTCCCAGCCATTATAAATAAAGGTGTGCTGGATCTGCGCGGCTTCCACAGAATTCAGCAGGACATTTAAATCTCCGCTGGTAGGGTTCTTCATGCCAACGGGAATATCCAGGCCGCTTACTGTCAGGCGATGCTCCTGGTTCTCTACGGAACGCGCGCCGATTGTAACATAACTCAAAACATCCTCCAGGTACGGATAGTTTCCCGGATAAAGCATCTCATCCGCGGCGGTTAAGCCGGACTCGCTGAGTACCCTAAGGTGCATACGCCGGATAGCCTTGATCCCACGGGAAATATCAGGATCACCCGAGGCCTCGGGCTGATGCAGCATGCCTTTATACCCTTTTCCGGTTGTACGGGGTTTATTCGTATAAATACGGGGAATTAAAATTAACCTATCCTTAACTTTATGCTGAAGTACGGCAAGGCGGGATACATATTTCGAAAGCGCATCTTCATTATCAGCTGAACAGGGGCCGATAATTAAAAGCAGCCGGCTATCATTACCTTTTATAACATTTAAAATGTCTTTATCCCGCGCTGCCTTTACTTTTTTCAGCTTTGCCGGCATAGGCATAAGCTGGAGGATCTCAAGCGGCGTGGGAATTTTCTGCAGATATGCAAAACTCATTTTCTAATTATTATTTTGCTGGATGATCTTAAGCGTGGTGCGCTGGCCGTCTTTCCAAGGCCAAAGCATGGCAAGGATACTGTCTGTCCCAGTAGTTTTATAATATAGCGTCTGGCCCGGCATAATCCCCCCAAGGCCATTGACCGTTTCCTGCACTTTATGCGGCAACCTGGATTTTGAAGGAAAAACCGGCTCCCCCATAAAACTCTTTAGCTGCAGGTGAAGTTTTTCCAGCTCCCGCTGAATAATAACTCCCTCGAAATGATTATCACAATCAGTGCGCAGATCTTCAAAACTAAACTGCTTCATGTTTCTTCTCAGGGAACTAAAGTCCATGGGGATCTCCTTTGTTTGTTATTATAACATAGCTAAAAACAATTAAAACATATTTTTAAAATTCTTTATATGGCCGCAAAGTCGCCCCGATAAAACGCAAGATCTCACACCGGCGCCCCTGGTCAAGGCCCTTATAACAGACACCTAAGCGAAATTCATTTTCATACGGCAGGCAGCTTCTCACCTCCGCCTCTACCTCAACCGGTTTAACTATATTTACCGAGCCTTCATCTGAGCCAAAAAAAATGAACTTCAAAATCAAGTTAGACCAGACCGGAATCTGATGTTTGGATAAAAATGCCAGGCCCGCGGTACTTAAATCCAGGGTGGTGGCCTCCATATCTTTCTCGCCAAACTCAACCCGCAGATGCTCAGGAGTGCGCACTTTATACCAAACAGTTAAATTTAAAAGTAAGCGCTGGAACCTGCGCCTGTCTTTACCCCAGTAGCGGTTAAACAAGTTGCCCCCCAAAAGTAAAAAGCCACGATTATAAAGGTTTCCACCAAAAACACCTTTATCACCGTGGCAGGACAATTACAGAGTAAGTATATACTATATTTTGCTAAATTTCAAGCCCGGGGCAAATTATATGATTCTTAATAAATTAAGCCCGGTTTGAGGATCGATCTCTTTACTGGCTTTGATTCCTTTTAACTCCAGGAGCACTGCCTCAATAACCAGGAATACCTTTGACTTACCGCGCAGGCATCCGGTGAGCACCCTGTTCTTTTTACCCATGCTGCTATGGATATGTATCTGCGGGCCGCTGGAGTTTACAAAAACTGTGCCGATACCCATAACCTCCCAGCCATCTTTGAAAGTTAGTTTATTTGGCTGCGGGGGGATTACCGGCTTTTTGGGCCCGGTAACCAAGTCTCCTTTTCTAAGCGCGCCGATAAAGATCATCGTCGCCGCTTTTACACGCTCTTTCTTGACCAAAAGGCTCAGCTTATCAATCAAAATATCGTTATCTTCAAATTTAATAAGGAAAACCCTGCCGATTGAACCTTTAGTATATTTCATTTTGCAAAAACTGATAATAGTTATTTAAGGATTTTAAAGATTTTAAGAAAACCGCAGTTAACAAAAAGGTCAATATAACTACGGCTACGCTCACGATGATCTTTTTCTTCTTGCTAAAGCTGGGATTAACCCAAACTAAAGGCAGCATAAAAGGCCCTACGAAAAAGAAAGAGACAATCAATGACCAGGTCTTGAAATACCATTTTTTCTGCGCTTGATTATCCACTATTTGTTTTTCCTGGCTGACTTAACTTTTTTTATGCGCGATTTATGCACCACACACAAGACATCGGCAATGGGGGCAATCTTTTTGCCCTCGTAGGGAAATTCTTTGCAGGTCACCGGTTTAAGAGCATAATCAATCTTGTGTATTCTGCAGAGCCCGTCAGGATCCTGAAAAACACATTGCTCATCCTCATAGCTGGTACCTACCTTGTACCCGGAAGGAAAATCTTTATCTATTTCTAAATGGAAAAAGTCGCCTTTTATACCAAGCGACAGTATCTTTTTGGCCTCTTCCAAATCAATCCAGGCACCAAGCCGGCAGCAATCCGCCTGATTACTGCATTTCTTACAATCAATAGCCTGATCTGTTGTTTTTTTGTTTTTCATAAGTTATGATTATACATGTTTTAGCTTAAAATCCCAAATACATTTAAGTACCTGGGATTTTAAAACTGCTATTTATTTAATTAGGCGATATGCACGTTGATTGCGCGCGGGCCTTTGTCGGATTTCTCGATATCATAAGTAACTGCCTGCTCTTCGGTCAAAGCGTCAAATTTGACTTCAACTAAACTATTCTGATGAAAAAATACTTCTCTGCCGTCGGTATCGCTGATGAAACCAAACCCTCTGTCGCGCACTAATTTCTTTATTTTTCCTGTATTCATTTATACTCCTTTTTAAGAAATAGCCTGGCCTCAAAAATTAGAGGCCAGGCTATTTTTACCAGTATTAAAGCTTGACTACGTTAGTAGCCTGTTCGCCTTTAGGTCCTTTTTCGATGTTGAACTCTACTTCCTGACCCTCAGCCAATGATTTATAACCTTCACCCTGGATTGCGCTGTGATGAACGAATACATCGCTTCCGGATTCAGGTGTGATAAACCCAAAACCTTTCTGGTCTGAAAACCACTTTACTTTTCCCTTTGCCATTATTTACTACCCCCTCTCCTATGAAATTTTAGCAAATAACGGCAGAAACAAAAAACCGCGAAGGTTAGTTTTCTAAACCTCGCGGCCTACAAACTTCTAATCCTTTATTCACTACGAAAAAGAGTATAACACATTTTGTGTATTTGTCCAGTAAAAGTTTAACTATTTAATTAATGCCTAAAATGCACAAAAATCCTGCCAAAGTTCTTGTCGTCTTTTTCTAAGCGGTGATAACGCTGCTTTATCTCCGGCTGCTCAAGAAAACGTAAGACGTGCTTCTTTAATTGGCCGCTGCCCTTACCCGGGATAATTTCGATTTCGCTAATCCTTTTCTTTGCCGCCTCATCGATTACCCGCTTAAGCTCAGCCTCAATCGCCCTGCCATTGCTATAAATATCATGCAAATCCAGCTTAATTCTACCCATATGAATATTATATTTTGCTATTTAAATCCGGTCCGGGATATCCAAATTACTGCCGCCCTTGGCTTCTCTTACGTAAAGCGGGATACTCGCTTCAACCCTGCCATCAACTAATATATTAACCACATAATCACCGGGTTTTTGAAAGGCAACGTTTTGCCCGTTAAGCGCAAAGGAAAAAGAGGCTTCGGGCACCAGGCTCTGAGGAAGCTGAAAGTTTATTTTTATATCGCTATTCATTAATTTCTGGCCATCGGCATCAGTTAAAGAGATGTTTAATTTATGGTCTCCTACCTCCAGCCTGTTAATCAGCAGGCGTAAAGCAACGCTCATGCGCGGTATTACATACGGAAACTTATCAACATTAATACTATCAAATGCCCTGCATAAAGTCAGGCAACCATTTTCAACCCATGCATGATCCGCAACAGCCGCAACCAGAACCTTCATAGTTTGCTCCTTTATTTTACCCTAATACCTTAACAAGCGCCTGGACAACCGCGGGGTTAAACTGTGTCCCGGAACCGGATTTTATTTTTTCCAGCGCCTCTTCTTTGGGCAACGCCACATGATAAGAACGGGAAGAAGTCATCGCGTCATAGGCATCCGCGACCGAAACAATCTGGGCGGAAATAGTAGTATCGTCTGCCTTTAGCCCATCGGGATAACCTGTGCCGTCATAGCGCTCATGATGCGACCTGATCACAGAAAGCATCTGCGAATCCAGGAATACAGGCTTTAAGATCTCTTCCCCTACCTCGGGATGTTTACGCACAAGATCCCATTCCCCTTGCGACAAACTGCTTTTTTTATTCAGGATATCATCATGGATACCCAGCTTACCTATATCATGCATCTGAGCTGCTTTCTTTAATAATTCCGCTTCCTTAGTGGCGATACCCATCTTAATCGCAATCTCATAGGAGTATTCGCTGACCCTGTCTGAATGGCCACGCGTATACGGGTCTTTTGCTTCCAGGCTGCGCACCATAGCCTGTACCATGCGGTAAAAATATTCATGCAATTTCTCCCGGGCATCCGCAAGGCTGGCGGTCATATCATTAAAAGATAAAGCAAGCTGGCCAATCTCATCCTGGGATGGGATTTTCACCCGGTAGCTCAGGTCGCCTCCCGCTACATGCTTTGTGCCATCAATGAGCCTCTTGACCGGAGAAATTATCCTTATCGAGAATATAGAACCGAGTAACAGGGAAAAAACAATCCCCATCAACAAAACAAATATCCCCCTGTATAACAAATCTTTTTCGGCAAGACGAACGTCGTTGGCATTTATGTCTATACCCAGTATGGCAACGGGAAGGTTATTCTTATCAAAAATAGGAGCATACCCGGAAAGAAAATTGCCCCATTCATCAACAGCCAGCTTGGTGTCCGCGCTCGGGCCATCAAAAGCCTTAAGCATCTCCGGAAAACGCTGGGCATTGTATTTATCGCCCGGGTAAGAAGTCAGCCCTTTCCTGGCAACTTTAGCCATAAGCGCATCAGGATCAACCACAAACTGATAAATACCCGGTTTATCTGTTTTTGCCATTATGTAAATACTCCTGATCATCGGGTTAGCTTGTTTTATTTTTAACAACCGGGAGGCTATATTTTCGAAGGAAGGCGTATCTACCCCTTCGGGGCTGAGCGGGATATTACTCAGCTCGTCTCCATCCACTGAAAGTACGGCAGTTTGCGCGATTACCTTAAGCTTATCCCGCAGCTGGTTAAATTGAGACTGTAAACTGAACTCCAAAAGGATATAATTACTCAGGATCGCCACAAATAACAGGGAAAGAATAAAAGATAACGCTACTTTTACGTAAAAACTTTTAAAAAACAAATTTTTGCTTCTCATCTTATTCTACTGCTCCTTAATTACCTTGAAAGAATTAAAGCTCCTGTCGCTTTTATAACCGGAATACGAAATCTGGATTAAAGACCAGGTATAAACTTGGCCATCCTCAAATAAATCCGACTTGATCTTTATGGATGATGTGTCAGGCGGTAAATCTTCTTTATAGATTAAGTTTGCTAAATACATCTTATAACCTTTATAGATCTTAAAGATGAATTTACGCAAACCCACAACCTCAATCCACCATTTAAACTCCAGGTTATCCTGCCCGGTTAAAACAGCCGTATCATTAATAGGATACCTAAGCCTTGGTTCAGGCAAACTATTATAAGGGCCATTGCCATAGGTAAAACTAAGCGTACCCGCGAAACTGGACGCGCTAAAAAACATGACTAAAGATATCGCTATCACTGCGATTCTTTTCATAGACATAAAGATACGCCTATTTTTTCTTACCGATAGAAAATGCATCGCCTAACCGGTTACCCACGCCATAATAAGTACGGCTGGCGGGATTAAAAATCATGGGTTTTATTTTCTCGATATCAGGAAATCCTTCTTTTGTTAATGCCTCTTCCTCTACTTTCACATCTTTAATCTGCCCGATAAAAAGTGTATGCAGCCCTACCTTAACCGCATGCAGCATAATACATTCCAAAACCAGGGGAAATTCTTTGATATAAGGGGCATTTACAAGCTCGCTCTTTACCGGGGTAAGAGCGGTTGAAGTAAATTTATTCTCCGTCCTGCCTGAAACAATACCGAAATAATCTGCCTCTTTGATGTATGCTTCAGAAGGAATATTTACAGTAAAAGCCTTGCTTTCCAAAATATTAGAGTAAGTATAAGTAGCATCTCTTAAAGAGATACTAACGCAGGCCGGGTCAGAACAACATATCCCTCCCCAGGCGCAAACCATAGCGTTCGGTTTAGCTTCTTTATCGTATGTACCTACAACAAAAACCGGGGTTGGAAAAACAATGGTGATGGCTCCGATAGATTTTTTCATCCCTTCCTCCTGTTTAAGTAATTCTCCTGCCTAAAGCAACCGCCTGTTTACGGATATCATCTTTATGCTTAATATCTCCGGATTCACCTGCGTTTGGAACGAGCAAAGATTCAAACTTCATCCCGGAGTAATCCGCGGTTATGGCAAATGTTTTCTCAAGAACATCCAACCCGATATCTTCAAAGGCACTGGCGATTAAAACAAGGGTCTTTCCTTTTAGCGGTGTCTGCGTTGTCCCGGCCTGATTATCCCATTTATAAAGCGAAAACATCCTGTCCATAACCAGTTTTAGCTGAGCGCTTGCTCCGTAAAAATATAGCGGGGTGGCCATCACGATTACATCCGCTTCTATCATCTTCGCCAGGACAGGACTGGCTTCATCATTAATAACACATTCATATTTAACCAGTTTCTGACAGGCCCTGCAGGATGTGCAACCGGTAGATTTATATTTAAGGAAAGCAGTCTGCACAACTTCAACCTGAGCGCTTTTTGGCCGGATGCCTTCTACGAACCATTTTACCAAGAGGGCAGTATTGCCGTCTTTTACGGGGCTGCCGGAGAGTATCAATATTTTCTTAACCATAATGCTATTCTACTCCAATAAAGCAAAAATCCCAAGTATAAATTTACCGGGATTAAGAATGTTGAATACACCCTACTTTTCGGTTAAATTCGCTAAGAATTCTCTATCTTTTATATCCATCTCATAGAATTCTACTCCGGCATCAAAAGAGATGATCCTGCCTAAACCGGGCCTTAACATTAAGACCCAAACGACTTTGCCCTTACATTGAATATCCCGGCCATTGATACACATCTTAATTTCTAAAGAATCGCCTACCTTAATTAATCTTACTACTATAACCCTCAGGCCCAATGCGCTGATATCTTTAACCGCTAAAACAGTGTAATTGTCTTGCCCGGGAAAACGCGCATTAATTTCGCAAGGGAAAATTTTTCTTTTAGCCTTTCTTTTAATTTCTCCGCCATCCATCTACAACTCTCCTTAAGTTCATTGTGCCCGCTTTTTCAGGAAAAGATCAGTGTTTTTAATTTCTGCGGATCCCAGGGATAAAAAGTAAGAAATTCCTCTTTAACTACATCGGGCAGGACAGCATCCTGGACCCCTTTTAAGGCCATAGCGATAATTTTATTCCCCTTATTCCTGTTCTTACGCAACTGGCAATCAACCCACCTGCTTTTATGAGTATTTTCTCCTATAAGGCAGACAGCAATGTTACATTTTACTATTTTCTCTCCTATCGCCCTCCTGACAGCTTCAGCCCCTTCCGCATCAAAATCCAAATCCAGGGGGCCTTCATAGAAATCAAGTTCGTAGTCCTGGCCGCGCAGAAAAGAAATCAGCTTTTCCACTCTTGAAGCATCTTCATGCGCGAAACTCAAGTAAACTTTTTTCATAAAGAATATTATGCTTCTTTATACAAACGTAAGTTGTTATTTTTTCTTAGCAATATGGAAATTACACAGGCAGGATTACTAAATTCTTCCTTCAGCTTCAGCAAAACTGGTTTCAATATACCAAGGGCATTCCCAGCAGTTTTTGAATTTACGCTCAACCATGGCAACGCACCCGGACAACAACCAGCACCTTTTGCCGTAGTTTTTTTGGTAGATGGGGCACTTTTCTCTGACAGCTTTTACGCACGACCAAAACTGCCAGCAATATTGGGGTTCCCGTGGCTTAGACATATTCCCCCTTTGATAGAAGTATACCATATTTCTTACTCATTTGTAAAGTCCATTCTTACCTTACAGCAAATAAAAAGGCCTCTTTCAAATCTCAAAAGAGGCCTTTTTATTTATGATGAATGGATTATTTCTGGTTTTTGATTGAGACTAGGCTCAACACATCGCCAACCTGCTTGGCAGTAACTGATACTTGTAACTTGCTGTCAGCGTTTCGTGCCTTATGCTTAAAACTTACTTCTTTGCAGTCGTATCTACTTTTTCAGCCGCTAATTTATCTGCTGCTGCTTTATCTGCTGCTTCTTTCTCTAAGGTTGCTTCATCCTTAACTTCCTCAGTAGCAACTATAGCATCGGTCTTTGCTTCATCTGATACGACAACCACGCCCGGTGCTGCTTCTGTTGCCACGGCCTTCTCATCAGCAGGCTTAGCCGCTTCTCCAGCTAAAGCTAAACTGCTGGCGAAACAAAGTGCTAAAATAACAAATATTACTTTTTTCATCTTGATTCACCCCCTCTCGCTTAATTAAAATAATCTTAGCAGTATTTTCCCAGTTGTCAATGAATAAACCTATGCTTTGCCAATTTTTTTGGATTTAGGCCTATTGATAGATTTAACAACCAGCCGCAAGACAAATAATATAAATATAATGTAAATTGCTGCGGAGCGTAAACTCTTAACGGAATTAAGCATTTTTTTGCTCTTATCAACCTTGTCCTGCAAGAATGTTCCGGGATTTGTTAAGGTTTCAAGCCGGACAGTAAAATCCCTAGCTAACATTGACTCGCGGGCCATTTTATCAGTAACCGGTATTTTACCGAGCTCTAGCTTAAGGCCTGCCGGCCCGCCGATAGTATAAGCAACCAGAAGTTTGTCATAAAAATATGTATCTACCCCATAGCGAACTATCATTCTTAGCGCGAAAAAATTCGCAAAGAGCGTACAGCATACAAAAACCAGCATTACCACAAACTTAATTATCCCTTTTCTGGAAAACTCCATACTCCCCTTTCCATTGTTATATTATACCAATTACAAGCAGTTAAAATGACCAGTTAACAAAAACCATGAATTCCAGAGGATCTTTATTGCCATTGTAGTTAGCAAGGCCAATCTGGAGTCCGTCGAGAGATTTAGTATAATTAACCAGCCCGAGTTGCAATCCGTGCATTTCAGCAGCAGAGTTAACTATGCCTCCCTGAAAACCTTTTACTGAGCCTTCGGCATAATTGACTATGCCTAAAGCTGCTCCGCTAAATTCTCCCTTAGCCATATTAACCGCACCAAGTTGCGCGCCAATGAAGCGGCCGGTTGAGTAATTAAATAACCCGGCTTGGGCGCCATGCACATATCCTTCAGCCCAATTTACCGCGCCAAGCTGCGCTCCGGTTAAATCTCCTTTGGTAATATCTAAAATACCGCTTTGCAGGCCAACAAAACGGGATCCGACACGATTCACAAAACCAGCTTGCCAGCCGTGAAAAAGACCCTCAACCCAGTTGCCAAGGCCAAATTCTACGCCCTGAACATCCCCTTTAGCCTCGTTGACCCCAAAAAAAACAAAGCTAAGGCCGGTAACGTTCTGGTTGGCGGCATAAATCAAACCAAGGCTAACGCCTTTGATTGATTCAGTTTTCGGGACCAGCTGAACCGGATTAAATAACGCCAACTGCACAGGTTTATCCTCTGCCATAACCATACCCGCTAAACTTAAAACAAGCAACACACTGAGTATTAATCTTTTACTCACGGTACCCTCCTCTTTGATATAACACCAATAACTACCAAGCTTACCCTTGCTTATCCACCTCCTTCCAAACTAACGTCTTCTATTTTCCCGAAGCCTGCATTGTTTCAATAACCCGCTGACTTACGCCCTGTTTCTGTAAATAGCTAATATCATCCGCGGTTAAAGAATACTTGGAATTTGCAGCTTTAATTTTAGCGATGATTTCATCGCCGGATACTCCTTGCTTAGTCAAATCAACTATCTGCTGCATGGTCAGCTGCGCCGGCACCTGGGATGAATCATTCTGGGTTGGCTTCTTGATCTGCGCTCCCACTAATGCTCCTGTACCCCCACCGATTACTCCGCCTATTGCGGCACCCTGAATGGGATGTCCACTCTGAAAACCGATAATTCCACCTGCTATCGCACCAACAGTCCCTCCAATACCAGCCCCTTCGCCTACTCTCGTTTTATTTGTCGCACAACCACAAACAACTAATGCAAATACTAAAATAGAAAATAAACAAAAATACCGTTTCATTTAATACCCCTTTCTTTTATACCTGAGGACTGCTCAGGCAATGATACTTGATCAGCTACTTTTTTAATCTTCAATGACATGATGCTCCAATTATCAATACTGTAAAAACCATTAAGCATATCAACCCAATAGGCGCTATCTTTGCCATTTGTTTTTGACAATTCCTTGCCAGCAGATTCCTTTTCCTCATTGGACGCAGCGATCCACCCATAACCATTATCATCGAGAGTTAAAGCAAAACAAAGACTTGATGAAATTAATATAAAAATAAATAATAAAAATACTTTATTCATTTTTCCCTCATACCGCCAAGAAAATATGCTCATCCCCTGACATTCTCCTTAATGCAAGCTATAAGTTCTCTCACAGTTACTGTCTTTGCTAAAAGCGAATACCCCTTGGTAAAACCCGCGCCAACCTCATCTTTTCTTACCAGGGAAGTCAAAAACACAATAGGGGTATCTTTTATGCTGTCATCGCTCCTTATTAGAGAAACAACGTCTCCGCCGTCTAAGCCCGGCATTATTATATCAAGCAATATCAAATTCGGTTTTACCTCCTTAATCAACTTAATCCCGTCATCGCCGTTTGTTGCCGTATACACTTCAAACTCATTCGTCTTTTCCACATTTTTCTTCACCAGGTTACAGAAATTCTCTTCGTCGTCAATGATCAATATCTTCTTTTTATCCATCTATCCCTCCTGTTTAGAGATTCTCAAAGTAACGCTGACCTTAGTCCCTTTTCCAACCTGGCTGCTTATTTCCATCAGCCCTTTATGTAAATGAATAATATTTTGGCTTACCGATAACCCAAGGCCGGTCCCTTTGCCCGGGCCTTTTGTAGTAAAGAAAGGATCAAATATCCTTTTCAGGTTTTCTTCGGAAATCCCAGTGCCCGTATCCTCAATTTCCACGATAATAACCTCTTCCGCTTTCTTGAGGAAACAACGGATGGTAAGTTCCCCGCTTCCGGGCATTGCGTGAGCCGCGTTCACAAACAGGTTAATAAATACCTGCATCAGCTTATTTTTGTCTACCGGAACCTTTGGCAGGCCTTCCTGAATCTGCCTGGTTACCTTAACATGTTTTAATTCTGTTTTTACCAGGTTCAAACAACTTTCCAGTATAGAATTGATGTCTTCGGGGCGCAATTCCAACTTTGTGGCCCTGGAGAAATCCAGAAGCGAAGCAACGATCCCGTCTGCCCTTTGCGCGCTGTCCATAATCATGGTCAGGGTCTCCAACTGCTCTTTTTCAGCCGGAGGAATTAACTGCTCCAAATAAGAAACCCCCTGTATTATAATCCCCAGCGGGTTCCTCATATCGTGGGCCACGCCGCTTGCCAGTTGGCCGATGGCCTTGAGCTTCTCCATCTGAGTCAGTTTATCCTGCATTTCTTTTAATTCATCGTAAGCTATCCTCAATTCCTCCGCTCTTTTTAAGGCCTGCTCATACAAGCGGACGTTCTGCAGGGTAATCGCGCCTACGCGGGCGATACTCATAACTACCGAGGCTTCCCTCTGCGTGAAAGGCCCGGGAGACTTCTTGTCGCAAACATGCAACACGCCTAAGACTTCATTTTTATATATGACCGGCACGCTGATAAACGCCTTTTGCAGGTACTCCTCTTTGTTCAGCTTATTTAAATACGACTCCTTGGACAAATCAGCAACTACCAATGATTCCCGGTTATGTATCACAAGCCCAGATATGCTGTCCTTGCCTATTACCAAAGGGCTCTGGCTGCGATCGCGGCCCCAGCCCATTGCGCAGGCCAGAGTGAACTGCTCTGAATTCTTGTCCCAGGCAAGAAAAACAGTACGTTCAATGGAAAGGAAATTATGCGCGGCCTCAGTAATGCAGCGCACTGCATCCTGATAGCCAAAGGCTGAAATCAACTTTTCATTGAATTTAAACAGGAAATCCAGCTCTGTTTCATACCAGATCTTGTCCTCTAAATACGACGAGTTCTGCTGCGGGATGGGTTCCTGCTGCGGAAATTCTTGAGGCTGAGAAGGTTTTTTCTGACGCAAAGAAACAGCCAGCATAAAACCAAACAATATACCGATTAAAAGAAATAAGATAATCATAATATTTGATTCATACACTATTTTGTGATCTGATTAATGATATCTTCTAATTGCTTGTTGAATTCATCCGAGGCCTCAATCATCAGAAAATGCCCTACTCCCCGCATTATCCTTAAATGATATGACTTAAGATACTTGCTGTTAATCTCTGGATGCTGATACTGCTGCCAAAGGTCGGCGCTTAAGCACCACAATGGCACATTCACATCAGCTAAAAGCGGAATAATCGGAGTATCAAAATAATATTCCATGGTATTAATCGCGATTTCCGGGTTAGACCGGGCAACATTCCTGACTACCAACTCAACCAGTTTGGGATCCGCGTTCTTATCGAACATATCCCTCATAAAAGGCCCGGAATTCTTTACAAAATCCTTTTTTAAAGGTTCGATGTATTTTATTTTATCTTCCGGAGTGGCCATATACTCAAAGTTCTCAAGGGTGTCAACCGCGACAAGCCCGACTACCTTGTCCTTAAGAATCCGGTTTGCCTCCAATATTATTGTGCCTGACATGGAATGGCCGATAAGGATAGCCTTATCAACTTTTTCCGCATTCACGACCGCGGCTACGTCCTCGCCAAATGCTTTCTGGGTATAGGCCTTTCTCTGACGGCCGGATGCGCCGTAGCCGGCCAGATCCAAAACAATCACCTTGTATTTCTTGGCAAAATACGGCACTTGCCTGTACCAGACAGCACGGCTGCCACACCATCCGTGTATAAAGACCAATGCCGGCTCGCCTTTGCCGAATACGGAATAAACAATCTTTGTTCCGTCTTTTGAAATAGCAGTTTTATTATTTAATCCTACTTGCACATAGATCAAATAAGCTGCTATAAGAATAACCAAAAATACTATCCCACGGAATATTTTTTTCATTTTATTTTTTTAAACTCCTCCTCTTTCGGCTGCCTAAACCTGATGCTCGCGAAGTAATGCCAGATTAGTTTGCATCCGGCGCGCCCAAAAACTAAAAGCATCCTGCACATCGCCCCAGCGGGTATATTTATCAGCCAATGATTTAGTGCCTGCCCTCCGGTCAACCACAGCAGCCAGACGCTGGCCGGTAACGCTATCCAACAATTCCCCTTCTACGCTTACTACTCCCACACCACTATGCGTTCCAAGCATAAAGTGTTTAGCATAACTAATCCCCAGCCCATAAGGAGTAACAGTAGAAAGTATCTCTTTAACCGGGCTCGTCGCCTTGGCCTCGGTTATAGCGCATCTAACTTTCATCACATCCGGCCCGGGCTCATTAACAATAACATAATCTCTCTTAAAGGCATCCGAGAGCGAAACATAAAGATAATCCACGATTAACTGTTGATCCTCTTTAGACAAACTATTTAATGCGGATTCGCTGTTTTCAGCGGCCCAAAGCTGCACCGGTTCAAGGATAACTTTCTGGTACTTACTAAAATCCACGTTAATATCCCGGTAAACATACTCAGCCTGCCCGCCCTTGCCGCGGTGAAATTGCGTATAGTCGCCGAGAAATCCTGACATCTGCGCATTTGGCGCTTGCTCTGTAGTCGCACATCCGACGATAATCAATACCATAATACCTAGATTAACTAAACGGGTAATTTGCTTAAGAAATATTTCCATAACCAACCTCCTCCTATTTAACCCCTCGCCGACTTTATTTTCATAAAATAATTATATTCCCGGAATTCACCTAGCATTAAGAAAAGACTTTCTTTTCTTCTCCGGGAATTTCTCTATTGCATAACGCAGCATTGTCCGCGGTAAAACTTTACAATTCTTACGCAAGAAATTCTCTTCAGCTAATGCATCGCGTTTACCTGCTTCACGCAGCATCCATCCGCAGGCTTTATGAATTAAATCTTCTTTATCGCCAAGCAAAAGCTTGCTAATCGCGAAAACATCTTTAAAATCCCCTAACCGGATAAAAGTAAAGGTAGCCAGAATCGCTATCCGCCTATCCCAGAGCAAAGGAGATTTGGCCAATTTATAAAGTATTCTCCTGTCTTGATCTATAAGAAATCCACCGATAATCTGGGGAGCGCTTAGATCAACCAAATCCCAATTATTGATAAATTTTGTGTTTGCCAAATATGCCTTGTATATTTTTTCTTTAGCCCCGGTATCTGCCTTATTAAACTGGCGTACCATAATTAAAAGCGCCAAAGCCCTTTCTTCATGAATCTTTGAATGCAAAAGCTTGATTAAATCTGAAAGCGCCAGATCCTGAAACTCTTTTACTATATTTCTGGTAAGAGCAGCTGTTAAGCCGAGGAAAATATCTCCTTCGGCATATTCGCCTGGCCCGGTTTTAAAGAAACGCTGCAATCCTTTAGCCTTTTCTTTATCCGCGCCTCGGCGCAGTTGCTTTTCAGCTTCTTCTAATCTACCCATGTTTTTATTATACCTATAAATAGTAAGAACCCAAGCATTTTTAGGGCTTGGGTTCAAACACTTTGTAGTTTTTAGCTAACGTAATCCTTAAGCAATAACCTTATCAAATTCCTCCATAGTGATTGCGGGAAAACTGGTAAAGGAGATATTGGTCAGTTTATTTAACGCAACCGAAACTTTCATTACCTCGGAAATACCTGGAAATTCCGTAATCAACACGATGTCGTATTTGCCCAGAAGCGCGTACATAGAGTTGACTTTGCCGCCAGCCTTGGTTATTACATCAAGCGCCTTCGTGGTTCTATCGGCCGAAATGCCACCCAGTGCATCCTTACTATACTTACCGTACATAAAAAACTTTGCCATTTTGACACCTCCTTGTTTTATTTCTTATTATAATAATCCAAATATAAATGCTAGGTTATCGAAACTCTAGAAAATTTATTATTTAAAAAAGAGAGTAAGAACTGATACGAAAAGCGCACATGCAGAAATATAAAATGCCCTATTAGCTACTCTATAAGTTCCCTCAAATTCCTTTATACGAATCCATTCTAACACTAAAGGCAACCAACTGCCTTTATTCTGGTATTCTCCATTAGCCCATTCAATTCTGACTTTTCTTAAACCTTCCTTTTCTAATCTTCTAATAAACCCATCACGCTCTTGAATAGACAATGTCATATACTACCCCCTTTTTTTACCTAAAACGGTCTCCTAAAATACAAAAACTCGACACGTAACGTAATTATATTTACACTAATAATTTCAATTCTTTTAGGTATTAGAGATTCCATTTCGATATCCATATTCCATTCTTCTATTTTCTTTCAGCATCAACGATCTTTAATTTATTATCGATTCTCATAATATTTGCTTCCCTGATATCTTTAAGCTTGTATTTTTTCCCCACTTTCTTTAAATATTTAAGTTCCTTGGGAGGAACCTTTACCTCTTTCCCATATTTTTGTAACATAAATAATCCATGCTCCCAGTATATCTTAGCAAAATATCTATTCCGGATGTTTCTTGGCAAGCTTAGGTAGGTCATATAATCCTTACGAATATGTTTTCTACTTCTACCTATTTTTAGAACCAACCTTCTTCTATCGGAATAAATTACATATACATGCTTAAAAAAAACCTCTTCCAGTTTTATAGTATTTAGTCTTAGGGAAAAATATTCTAATGATACTTTCAATCTCCTTAAAAGGCATGGTTTTTCTTTTTCTAGACCTCCTAATAAAATAGATTGCCGGTCCAATTATTTTCTCTACTAAATCTTTTATTTTCTTATATCTCATAATTCTTATCCTTCTAAATAATTATCTTAAATAACTTTAATATAAATTGCTAAAAGTGGTTATAAAATAAAAAGGGCGGTTTTATTTTTAAAAAACCGCCCCTCGAATTGCGTAAAACGATAATAGCTGTCTTACATAACATGGGTATTCCTATCTTTAGAAATCTAATACAGCAACCTTACCATTATCTATTTCTCTCCAACATAGCTTTAATCTCTAAATATATCTTAACTACCTTGCCATTCTTATTTTCGAGTTTCAAAATTCTTCTTTACTTGGTCTATAAGTGCTGGTGCCGTATAGACATATTCTAAAATTGCATTACAAAGCGCACCTAATATAGGAACTTCGTTTTCCGTTAAATCCCCTAAATCTGCATGAGCCCCTATATTACGCAATTGTCTTAATTGATGAGCCATTTCTGCTAAACGACTAGGGATTTCTCCCTGCCCTGCTAAATATTTCAATTTCTCTGATAAAGATTTTCCTCGAGCTTTCCTATCTAAACAAACCTTATCTAACACCCGCCCCAGCAAAACAGCAAAAGCATTAGTATCAATATTACGAACTTTCAATGCTGCTTCATAGGACCTACTTACACCTTTTGGCAGCCCTATTATTGGTTTTAACTTCATTGGATAAAGTATCTCTGGCTGTAATTCCTCTATGAATAATTCATGATAATCTGTCCTTTGCAAAATCACATCAGAACAAGCAGGACATAAAAGTAGTTCCCATATAGGCCCCTGATCAAAAGACGTTTTCAGAGATTCATCATATTCCTCTTGAATCTTGCTAAAAGATGCAACAATCTCCATGGGCGCTTTATTACCGCAATGTCCACATTTTATTGGAGGAGTAAATTTGCCCTGATTAATCTCTACCATAATATCTCTCCCTATAATTATAGAAAAATAAGGACAGCTCTATTTTCTAGAAACCGTCCCTCTAATTGCGACTTTGGTGTATAGCTATATAACCGTTGTTACTTCATTGTACCCCTGCCAATATGCTTGTCAACCAAAAATCCCACCCCTTTTAGGACTTAGGATTAAAACCTCCTAAACGTCTCTAGTTTATTTTTAGGAACCAAACCGTCCTCTACACCGCTCCATAGACACAGGTATTGGTAAGCTTAAAAGATTGGCCAAGTATCAACGCCAAAACCCTGTTCATCAGCCATATCCACTTCGCCCAGGCAATAATCGCAGGCCTGGCAGGAAGCCTGTTGATACTCCTGACCAAAGTAATTGGCTAAAGCTTTGTGCCGGCATTGAAGCTGGGTGCAAAAATTATACATGATGTTTAATTTATCCAGCATGACCTGGCTATTAACGGACTGTTTGGAGAAAAATTCCCAGATCCGGAAATCTCCTTCACTGTAAAACATATAACAGTATGAAGGTAAACCGTCCCGGCCGGCGCGTCCGGTTTCCTGGTGGTAATTCTCAATACTCTTGGGCATAGCGGCGTGGATCACGAAACGGATATCCAAACGGTCGATGCCCATGCCAAAAGCTACAGTAGCGACGATAATATTAACTTCTTCGCGGATAAAACGCTCCTGGTTCGCATAGCGCTCTCTGTCGTTCAAACCAGCGTGGTAAGGCAGATTTTTGTATCCTAAATTATTCAGCTTTTGGGAGATATCGTCCACGTCTTTGCGCCGCAGGCAGTAGATGATCCCGGCTTTCCGTGGGTGTTTTTCTAATATTTCGGTAAGTTGGGAGATGATATTCTGCCGAGGTATAACCCGGTAAGTTAGGTTAGGGCGGTCAACTGATGCGATATTAATTCGCGGGAAAGCAACCCTAAGCTGAACGAGAATATCTTCCTGGACTTCTTTGGTGGCGGTGGCGGTAAAGGCGTGGATATTTATTCCCGGAAAATCATCCTTAATGACACCAAGCCGACGATATTCATCCCGGAAGTCATGCCCCCATTGGCTGATGCAATGGGCTTCGTCAATAACAAAAAAAGACAAAGCGGCTGATTTTAATAATCCTCGGGTTTCTTCGGTTTGTAGGCGTTCAGGAGAGATGTACAGGAGTTTAACCTGGCCGCCCCAAATACGCTCGACGACGACACGCTGCTGTATTGCGGTCTGGCTGGAGTTGAGGCATTCGGCTGGAATACCCATCTCTTTGAGGCCATCAACCTGATCTTTCATCAGGGAAAGCAAAGGCGAGACGACCACGGCCATACCTTCTTTAAGCAAAGCAGGAAGCTGAAAACACAGTGACTTGCCTCCACCGGTGGGCAGGATGGTCAAACTCTCCCGCTCGCCGAGAATGGCCAAAATAGTGTTTTCCTGCCAGGGGCGAAACTGAGTGTAGCCCCAATAGCGTTTAAGGCAGGCGAACATTTCGTTAGAGATATAGTTTGTTTGGGGCTTAAGTTTTCCCTTTTTCCTCTTTTTCTTCACGACTGTCCGGATTAGGCTTGACAACAAAATTTCCTTCTTTCTCAAATACAGAAAGGGTATCGTGCTTTTCAGTATTTTTGATTTTCTTCTGCCAGATAAGACAAAATCCGGTGCCCAAAAGGGCCAAAAAAATAATAATAAAGATAATAATACCCCAGATAGTTGTTGCCGGAAATACCCTTAATTGTGTCAAAAAACTGCGAATCAAGACTAAATCTGCCTTAGCTGATTCTAAGATATTTAAATTCTCGCGATAATTTGAAATGAGCTGCTCGGGGTTAGAAGGTAAATCCTTCTGGTTTTCAATAATCTGGTTTAGCTTTGATTCTATACTGTTTTTCAAAAATGCAAGCCTTTCAGAAAAACGCGTATTGGTCAGCAAATCCGAGAGCTTGGCTAAATCTTTTTTCACATCTTCAATCTCGCTGTTCGAAATAATCCATATATTGCGTATTTCGATGCCCCTTTCCAGAGTCTCCTCCGGCTTAAGTTTAAACCTGCCGTAAGCAACGTAACAACTCTCCTGCGCATCATAGACGATCTCCAGATCGCCCTTATCCACGACATCATCGGGCTTTACTTCTTTGGGCAAGACTGTCTTTACCGTCACTCCTTGAACCTGTTCCTTGGAAGGATTAACCGCGACGACCTTAAGCACAATATTTGCCCTTGCCTCGCCTGCAAATAATATAGAAAAAAGTAAAAATAAGACAAAAAACTTACACTTATTCATTTCTCCCTCTTTCTCTAAAGATTACGCTTCTATCTCTTTATACTCATACCAGGTCTGGACAACCGGTTTATTGGCGATATTATCAACCATTTTTTTGGTCAATTCCATAACCGCCTTTAATTCCTGCGTCTTATTCTTTAGATAGAGAATATCGTTCTTCTTATCCGCGGAAACCTCATAGATTTTTTCTAAGTTGACCCCGATTTTTTCGGAAATTTGATTTACCTGCTTGGTTAAACCAGATAATTGCATAAATATGGGTTTTAAGGCCGCGCTCGAGCCAGCCGCATCATTCTTTACGCTTTTCATCAATAAATCTTTATCTATGTTCTCCAACGCAGTCTTAATAACGGAGAATTGGCTGCTCATCGCGTCTGCCACATCCTTTAAATCGCCTATTTCTGCGGTTGAACCTAAGATCATAGTTACCTGGTTGTAAACATCCTCTGTGTTTGTTTTAGTTACTGTAATAGTCAAAGCATCCGTAACTCCTTTAGTGGACTCGGAACAGATAATGGTAAAATCACCTATGCCCCAGTTCTGTGAAAACTCTACATCATATTCATATATCCCCGTACTGCCGATCTCCTCCATTACCCCCTTGTTTATTTTCAGCTTATTGTCGGCATTGTAAACATCTACGGTAGGACTTAATCCGGAAAAGGTACGATACCTGATAGTCAATGTTTCCCCTGTCTTCACCAGGTTCTCGGTATTAAGGATACTTGATTTAATATGCGGCGTAACCTCAGTAATAAGCGTAGCAGATATCGCCTCTTGCGCAGCAGCTATCTGCGCAGGTATAGTTGTCCCGGTAGCAGTCAAAATCTTGTCGGCCTCGGTTTTTACTTCAGCAATTTTTTCCTGTGTCTTTGTAGCTTGAATTCCTACAGCCGTCTTTATCTCAATAGTATTAATCTCTAAGGATGTCTGCAGGGCCTGCAATTGCACCTTTTGTTCATAGAGCTCCTTTTCAGAAGTTACGTCAATGCTTCCGCCTGAGGTATAGGTTGCCTCCCGATATTCAATCTGCGCTTTAATAAAATAGGTCTTGCCTGCTTCTAAGCCGGTGCTTGCCCAGCTAAAAGAAAACACACCCTGGCTATTCGGCGTAGTAGAACTCATCTCTTTAAGTAAGGTATCGCCATCAAAGATTTGTAAAATAGTGTTTGTAAGGTCACCTCGCTCAACATCAGTAAGGCCAACCATCTTTCCTCTTCTCTCCAACCAGGAATTTGTCTTTAAGGTGTCTGTCTCCGCAGTATAAGTGGTGCTTAAAAGTACATGCCACTCAATCTGGGCAGAGATACTTGATTCTAAATACAGGGTAACAGATTTATCGCTATCCGCGGTCCAGGCAGTTGAACGCTCAATATACCCATCCCTTGACCAAAAGGTAGTATAATTACCATAAGGATAAGCATGCGTAACCGGCGAAGTTAAAGAGGCGTCGGATACTGTCCAACCCGAGCCGCAATTAACATTGAGGCTGCTTAAATCACTATAATTGTCATAATCCAAAACCTTCCAGGTAATCGTATAATAGACAATGCTAAAATTCTGCGCTGAAAGCGCATTAACCGTAGAATCACTCGCATCTGAAACCCTCACCCGGCAAGCGGCTTTTTGCGCATCGGGCAGGGTCCAGTTATAACTATTGGCATTAGCTACTGAAGAAATAATCGTGCTCCAGGTTGTTCCGCTATCTAAAGAATATTCTAATTTCACATTGGCAATTGTGCCTTTGGTTGTCCAGGTAATTGCCTGGGTTGACTTTGCTCCCCAACTCTCACCCCCATTTGGCGCGGTAATCGTAAATCCACCCCTGATTCTGAAATTAGCATTTGAAGTATCAGTAATCGCCGGCCGGGCCTGGTCAGTGATGCGCACCTTAATGGTTGCGCCGCTAAGCGCGGCCTCAGGTATGGTCCAGCCATAACTGCCTGTATTTGAAATATCCTGGGCAATAGTACGGCTGGTAGCAAAATTATCTGCTGAGTATTCAATCTTTAACAACCCGATAGATAAACCTTTTGAGGACCAGGTAATATTCATTGTATCGCCTAAGACATAAGTCTCTCCCCCATCAGGAGAAGTAATAGTAAGTGTCGGCACAGAAATAATAGTAAAATTGGCATCCGAGGTATCACTTGTTGCCGGACGAGCCCCATCCACAATCTTCAGCCTCGCCAAAGAAGAAGGCTCATTCGGCACTATCCAGGTATATTTGCCGTCATTCTGTTCATTGGTAGCAATCGTCTCCCAAGTTGAGCCGGCATCCACAGAATAATATAAAACCAACTCATTGCTAACGCTGCCTACAGTAATCCAGGTAACCGGCGCATAATCTCCTACTGCCCAGAACTCACCGCTATTAGGCGAAGTAATGGTAAGTGTCGGCACCGCAATAATAAAATAATTATTGGAAACATCGGTTGTGGTTGTCCGGTTGGCATCGGTAATCCTTACCCGCACAGTGCTAGAGGCATTATTCGGCACGGTCCAGTTATAACTACCATCATTTGCCTCTCCCGTAGCAATAGTTACCCAATTTGAGCCGTCAACCGTATATTCCAATTCCAAATTATTGCTGATCGGCCCGCCATTATCTATCCAGGTTATATTATGTTGAGTGCCGATAATCCAGGATTCGCCGCCATTAGGCAAAGTAAGCGTAATCTCCGGGGTAGGCAAAATTGTAAAGTCGCTATTGGATTTATCCGTGCTGGCGGCTCGATCCAAATCTGTAATCCTGACCCTTACTGTAGTAGAAACATCGTCAGGCACAACCCAGTTATAAGAGGTTGAAATGTTAGTTACCGTAACAATGGGCTGGACATCTGAAATAAAGTTATCTTTAGAATATTCTAATTTTAAATTACCTGTCAATTGCCCTACCACGCTCCAGGTAATGGCTTCAGTATCTCCTACTGTCCATAATTCTCCGCCATTAGGCGAAGTAACCGTGATCTGCGGCACCAAAATTGCAAATACTCCATCCGAAGTATCCTGGGGAACATCTGTCCGGCCGGTATCGGTAATCCTTACCTTACAGGTTCCCGAAACCGCATTCGCCACAGTCCAACTATAAGCGCCATCATTTACTTCACCCGTGGCAATTGTATTCCATGTTGAGCCTCCGTCAATAGAATACTCCAATTTCAGATTATTGGCAGAGATTGAACCCGCTGATGCCCAGGTAATATTCTGCGCCGTGCCGATTACCCATTGTTCCGCGCCATTAGGCGAAGTTACGGTAATAGTAGGCGAAGAAATAGTAAACTCCGCATTTGAAGTATCCATTGTTTCTGTACGCGAGGCATCAAATATCTTTATCCGGCAAGCGCTGGAAACCGCATCCGCCACAGTCCAGCTATAAGTGCCATCATTTGCTTCACCCGTGGCAATATTGGTCCAGCTTGAGCCTGCGTTAGTAGAATACTGCAGGGTAAGATTATTATGCACCGAGCCATTTGTACCGATGGCCGACCAGGTAATATTATGTTGGGTCCCCACAACCCAATCCTCTTGTCCATCCGGAGAAATTACAGTAAGGGAAGGAACAATAATGCTAAAAAACGCATTTGAGGTATCAATGGTGGTTGCCCTGTTTGGGTCCTTAATCCTGACCAAGCATTGACTACCAAAGTTATTGGGAAGTGTCCACGCATAAGTGCCTAAATCCGCGCTTACATCTGTAGTAATCGTAGCCCAACTTCCTCCATTATCCAGCGAATATTCTAAGACCAGATCACCCACTTCCCCTTCTTTTGTCCAGGTAATCGGATATACGCCAGTGGCATACCAAACCTCCCCGCCATTCGGCGAGGTTATCGTTACTGAAGGCAGTTTAATCTCAAAATAGTTATCCGAGGTATCTGTTACATCACTAAAGCCACTCTGTAAATCCGTAATCCGTATTTTAACTGTAGAAGAAGTATCATCGGCTATACTCAACCAGGTAAACTCGCCATCATCAGGAGTATAATTGGATATGGCTTGCGTATCCGCGACAAAATTGTCTTTAGAATACTCAATCTTTACATAATGCGAGGTAATCTGGCCGTCGATATTCCACTTAATGGAATAAGAATCCCCGATAGTTAATAGCTCTCCTCCATTTGGCTGAGTAAGAGTAATCCGCGGCCGGGTGAGCAAAGTAAAATAATTATCCGAAGCATCGTTAACCTGGGTTCTATTATTATCCGTAATACGCACCTTAATTGTCTCCGATGGGTCATCAGGAATAATCCAGGAATACGCCCCGTCATTTGCCTCACCCGTAGAAATTTCCGTCCAGCTTGTGCCATCTTTAGAATATTCCAATAAGAGATTACTGCTTACTGCTCCTATGGTTGCCCAGGTAATATTTCTTGTATCCCCATAAGCCCAGGCCTCTGCTCCGTTGGGTGAAGTAATGGTAATCGTCGGCTCAATAATAGAGAAATTGGCATCTGAGGCATCCTCTACTTTAGCCGTAGTATCTCTGGCAGCCGGCACCCCTGCCTCAATTACCTTGACCTTCACCTGCGCGCCAACTGCATCCGGCACGCCCCAAGAATAAGTTCCTGAATTAGTCTCAGCCAAAGAAATCTCTACCCAGCTACCTCCTCCATTGATAGAATAATACAAATCCACTGTATCATATAGCCGGCCGGTTTTATTCCAGGTAATGTCATAGGCCTTACCTACTTCCAAACTCTCTGCGCCATTGGGACTGGTAATAGTAAACCTGGGATTTGCCGCAATCGTAAAATTGCTATCAGAAACATCATAAATTGCCGCCTCAGCTGAAAAGCTATAAACCTTTATTTTTACCGTAGTAGAAACATCGTTAGGCACGCTCCAGGGGTAACTGCCGGTTGCCGGCTGTCCTGAGTCAATAGACTTCCAGGTGGAGCCATCCACTGAATACTTAAGCATGATGTCATTGGCTATTGTGCCTGCTGACTTCCAGGTAATACTATGGGTATAACCCTTCTCCCACTCCTCTGCGCCATTGGGTGAAGTAAGCTGCAGGCCGGTAATGGCAAAATTAGACGCAGAGGTATTATATACAGTAGAATCCTCATCATAGGAAACCCGCACTTTAACCGTGCTGGAGACAATGGCAGGAAGTATCCAGGAGTAACTTCCTTCATTAATGATGGGCGGTGTGCCAATAGTATGGATATCCGAGACAAAGTTATCTAAAGAATACTCTAACTTTACCAGAGAGATTGTGCCGGTAGTTGTCCAGGTAATATTATGAGTACTTCTACCTGCCCAGTTTTCTCCTCCATCCGGAGAAGTTATATCAAAAGCGCCGATAATCTTAAATCCTTCTGAGGCATCGGTAACATCAGGATTATCATTATCCACAAATCTTACTTTTACCGCCGCCGGATAAATATCATCAGGGATTGTCCAGCTAAAAGTCCCGGCGCTTACCGTTAATGAAGAAGCTCCGGTAATATTGGTTATATCGCTTAAAAAATTATCTCTGGAATATTGCAGTTTTAAAGTTGTGCCGGAAAATCCGCTTATTGACCAGGTAACACTATGCGCACTATTTACTATCCAACTTTCTCCTCCTTGAGGCGCGGTAATTGCAGGAGGAGTCAAACGCCTGCTTCGGGAAACAGCATAAGCCCAACCATCGCCAAAGGTATAAAGAGTCCCGATACTTTTATCTTTAATATCCCAATACTGCTTAATATCAGAATCAGAAATATTCAGGTTTAATTTCCCGCTTGAACTTGCGGTGAAATCTTTAAATGCTAAATCCGAGATGACAATCGCATCGCCTGATAAGAAATCACTAGTTACATTAATAAGCAAGGTTTTATTATCCGGATAGCTCACTGTTGAGGAAACCTTGTTTAATGCTACATCCGTAATTGTCGCCGTAGTATCCGTAGTATCCCAGTTCATTGCCAGATCCGAGGGAATACGAATGCAGATATCGTTTAACGCGGTAATACCGGAGGAAGCCTCCTGGGAAATGGTAATACTAGATATGGCTGTGGCTGCATCACCTACAAAGAAACTCTGGCTAGCTTGAGAAGTAAAATTAATTCTTGGGCCACCTAAAGATGTATCAGAAGAAATACTCACCCCCCAACCATCTTCGGCTCCTCCGTCATAAGGGGGGCTAGCCAAGATAGAAGATATTGGATAGTAAATAACAAACAGGAAAAGAATTCCTGTTGTAATATACCTTAATAATGACCTAAGCTTGAGCTTCATTTTTCACCTCAACACTACGCTAAGGGCCGCCTCCCCTTTTTTAAGAATGTCCTGACAGCGCGAAACCCGTAATTGTTGTTGCGATTCGTGTTCGTGTTGCCAGCGTTGTTGCGATCCGAGACACGCAAGTTGCTCGATTCGTTGTTCCAGCTGCCACCACGGATGCCCACGGCATTAACCTAACTTATCCCCGGTTATCATTATATGATCAACCCTTAAAATTCTCCTGAAGAGAACTTTCGTAAAAAAACTACTTGCTCCCTTCAAAAGCTGCTGAATAAACTCAGCTCCTATTCGCCCAAAGTTTCATGGGTCAGGAATAAGTTATTGGACTATTCAAAGAGCTCTCTCCTTGTGTCCGTAAACACAAGGACTCTCCTCCCGGGAGGCGGCCAAAAAAATTTGCTCAAAACCAAAACTACAAACATCAAAACAGCAAAACAACCAAACTACTCAATAGTCCTGACAGCGCGAAACCCGACATCGTAGTAGCGATACGTGTACGTGCTGCCAGCGTTGTCGCGATCCGAGACACGCAAGCTGCTCGACGCGTTGCCCCAGCTGCCACCACGGAGGCCCTTTCCTAATGCCGCATCTGACCAACTTAAATCAGTTAAGTAACTACTATGTAAAGCGCCATCCCCGTTAGCCGGGGTTAAAACTGTTGTACCGGAATTCTTATCGCAATTAATCATATGCTCCCAGACATTTCCCGCTAAATCCG
>CAYRUB010000008.1:0-97972 GCA_964427405.1 uncultured Planctomycetales bacterium
TTCTGCAACATCTTTACTATACTAACATGTGATACACCCATACGCTTACCTATATAATATCATATCAGAACGCCTATGTCTTTTTTACATCACTACAAGTAAAATTCTATGCGGATTGGAAACTTCTATCCCTTATATTTATTCGTTATCGGCATCCTCCGGTCTCTGCCTAATGCCTTCGGTGTAATCTTTATGCCCGGAGGAGACTGTCTGCGTTTATACTCATTCCTATCGACCATAGCTGCGGTTTTATCGACTATTTCTTTATTAAAACCCGCGGCGATAATTTTGGCTAAATCCCGGTCTTCCTCAACATAAGCTTTTAAAATATCATCCAAGATCCCATAAGGCGGCAAAGTATCCTGATCTTTCTGGTGAGGCCTGAGTTCAGCCGTGGGAGCCTTCGTAAATACCGATCCAGGAATGACCTTACCGACAGAATTCCTGTATTCGGATAGTTTATAAACTAAGGTTTTTGGCACATCCTTTATTACCGCCAGGCCGCCGGCCATATCGCCATAAAGGGTAGCATACCCGGTGCTCATCTCGGATTTATTCCCAGTAGCCAAAACCAACCAGCCGAACTTATTGGAAAAGGCCATTAAGAGATTACCTCTGATACGCGCCTGCAGATTCTCCTCTGTTGTATCTCTTCCCAATCCGGCAAAATGCGACTCAAGCACCAACAAATAAAATCTGAATATTTGCTCAATGGAAATAACGATAAACTTAATCCCTAAATTTTTCGCAAGCAACATAGCGTCTTCTCGCGACTGGCTGCAAGTATAACGAGAAGGCATAAATAACCCAGTAACATTTTCATTACCCAAAGCATCAACCGCCAGGGCCGCCACCAAAGAAGAATCGATCCCCCCGCTTAAACCGATGATAGCTTTTCTAAAACCGTTTTTAAACACATAATCTTTTAGCCCTAAAGCCAAACCCTGATAAATCTCGGCTTCTGGTTCTAAAGTCTTAGGTTCTTCCCGGATAACTAAATTTTTCTTTGGACCGGATAAAGTACTGGCAATTTTAATTACCTTCTTCGAAGGCCTCATTCTACTTACAGGAATATCTAAATCCTGAATTAATAAATCTTCCGTAAAAGCCTTGGCCTTGGTCAATAACTTCCCATGATTATTAACAATCATGCTCTGACCGTCAAATATCAATTCATCCTGACCACCGATAAGATTAGCGTAAACAACAAATACGCTATTAGCCTTTGCCTGGGAGGCAATCACCGCCTGCCTTTCTTTAAGCTTCCCCACATGATAAGGAGAGGCATTAATATTTAAGATTAATTTTGCACCGGCAGCCGCTTGGGACTTTGTCGGCCCGTCCGGATACCAAATATCTTCGCAGATATTTACCCCAAAGATAAAGTCACCAAGCCCAAAAACCAGCGATTTACCCCCAGAGTCAAAATAGCGTTTTTCATCAAAAACCCCATAATTGGGTAGAAAAATCTTACGATACACCCCCTTAATTTGTCCATTATAAATTATTGCTGCGGCATTGTATGTTTCTTTAAATTTGCCGTCAACAAAACCCACCACCGCGACAAGATTACCATTGATAGCTTTTGCCAAATTCTTTAAAGCACTAACATTGTCGCTGATAAATTTTGGTTTTAACAAAAGGTCTTCCGGAGGATATCCGCAAAGCGCCAATTCCGGAAAACAGATTATATCGGGACTATAATCTTTTGCTTTCTCGATATACCGAATGATCTTAGCGGCATTCCCTTGCAGGTCACCGACAGTAGAATTTATCTGCGCAATTGCTAAACGCAACAAAGTTTTGTTTCTCATTTTTCTTTAGTTCTCGTATCTTTTACAAAAGGAATCGCTTCGACTACTTCACGTATTGATTTAGGGATATCCATACTTTGTTTTGAACTAAGCAGGACACCTTAGAGGAAAGGATATTGTGCCGTTCTCTTAAAAACGGTTTAGACGCCTATATTTAAAGCTGGTAACTAAATCTTATCCAGGTGCCTTTGCGACTTGGCTCTAACCTTCTGCAGCATCTTTACTATACTGACATGTGAAACACCCATGCGTTTACCTATATCTCTGGTAGTAAGCCCCAGGCTAAGATACTCAAGCAGCCTTTTCTCCCTGGGATTAAAACCATTATTGAGAATACTTTGGGTTAAAAACTTGTTATGCAGATCCTTACGGCAGTCTTCAGTGGCCCAGGATTCGCCAAGAAAATCCCCCACCGTTGTATTCTCATCCGCATTCAAAGCCGCATCCATGCTAACAACATTAGAACGCTCATTAACCTTACGGATATAGTTCTTCAGGTGGAAATAACAACCCTGCAAAATATAGCTATCTGTTTTATCGCTAAGCTTACCTTGTAAGAAATTACTCCAAAGGTGGATTGACGCCTCCTGATAAAGGTCGTCATGGTTAAACGAACGATAGCACCCATTTAACCGATAGGCAATCCTTTTTATGGTTGGGGATAACTTTTGATTTAACTCTTCAAAACTCATATTTTAATCCTCAGGTTACCCCGCGCTAAGAGATTCACCCAACGCTAATATTTATTGCGTTGGTGTGCGCTACGTAGCGCAATTGCGTGGGTATCCACCAGGTGGCGCTACACCTCACGCTAATTGGAATTGCGTGAGTGTCCACCAGGTGGTAGAAAACAAAAAGACGTCTCTTCCCTAATTCCTCGAGTAAAAGACGCCTCTGTCTTTAAAAAAATTGAGCCCTTTTTAAGAGCATGCTCTGCTCTAAAAAAGGGCAACCTTGTCCTTTGAAAAAAAGAAAAACCCCAAACAATCTGGGGCTTCTTTACCTTATTGACATCTCTGTCACTATTAAGTTTACTACCTAATCTTTTCTTGTCAAGTTTTATTTAATGAGCAAATGATTATTGCAATCCGCAGATTTTGACTTATAATTAATGAATATAACGGAGGTTAAAATGTTAAGGATTCTACGCAATAAAAAAACAGCTAAAAAAATCTGGATCGGCCTGGCTATAATCATCATCCCTGCCTTTACCCTTTGGGGATTCGGTAGCTCAAGCCGCAGCCGCGAAGATAATATGCCTGCGGGCAAGATATTCGGTAAAAACGTCTCAAGCCTGGAATTTAAAAAATCCCTGGCCGCTGCGAAAACCGCTGCCATCTTGCAGTTCGGGGACAACTTCCCTAAGGTTGAAAAATACCTGAATTTAGAGTCACAGGCCTGGGAAAGGTTAATACTTCTGGAGGAAGCAAAAAAACGCAAGCTGAGTATAAGCGACCAGGATGTCATCGACACCATTCAGAAAGCTCCTTATTTTCAAAAGAAATCCGTCTTTGATGATAAGACCTACGTAGAAATCCTGCGCTATGTCTTCCGCCTGCAACCACGCACCTTTGAGGAGCAAATGCGGCAGAACCTGATTCTGGCTAAACTTTATAACCAGATCACTGACGGCGTAAAGATAGATGATAACCAAATCCGCCAGGAATGGTTAAAAAATAACGAAGAACTGAGTATCTATTACATCGCCGGATTATTTGCGGAATTTGCCAAGAAGGTTAAACCGACAAATAAAGATATCACCGCTTATTACGATAAAAATAAAGATGCATTCATAGAACCCCAGAGCTTGAATTTGGAATATATCCTTACTGAATCGGATGCAGAATTAAATAAAATAACTGATTTAATAAACAAGAAATACGACCTGGAAAAGATATCCAAGGAGCTTAGTTTAACAAAGAAAGAAACCGGGTTATTCAAACAATCCACCCCTCCTGCTGGTTTAAAAATACCCCCGGAGACTTTAAACTCGGTTTCAAACCTAAAGGTTGGACAGCCTGCTCCAATGGTAAAAATAGATAAAACATACTATGTCTTTGCCCTTAAGGAAAAACAACCGGGACGCATCCCGGAGCTGTCAGAATTAAAAGACAGGATTAAAGAAATCATAATAAAGGAAGAATCAAGAAAAACCGTGCAGAGTAAAATAAAGGCATGCGCGGATGAACTGAAAAACAAACCCCTTAACCGCGCAGCTAAGGCGCATGGGTTTAAGGTCGAAGAAACTAAGTTCTTTAAATCCACCGATAAGATTGACAACCTGGGACAAGCAAAGATGTTCTGGGAGGCGGCGAAGAAATTAAAAGAAGAGCAAGTAAGCGAAATACTCTCCGACGCCAGTGGCTATTATATCATCAAGCTTAAAACCCTTAAGCCTGTTGACGAAAATAAGTTCACCAAGGATAAAAAAGAACTTAGCGATAATATATTATCCCAGGAGAAAAACAAGGTTTTTGGTAAGTTTATTGAGGAGACCAAGAAAAAAGCGCAATAGATAGAAATAATCGCAGGGTAAATAAATGGGGCCAGGTTTAGCCTGGCCCCATTTATTTTTATTGTTTATTTCTATCAAGCGCCTATTTTTATTGAATTTACCGGGCAAGAATCCGCTACTTCCTGCAGGTTACAAGTTGCACATACTTGCGCCTTTACATGAGCAACGCCATCACCCTGCACCTCAAAGACTTCCGGGCATGACTGTTCACACAAACCACAACCTACACATGTAGAAATATCAACCGTAACTTTTGACATATTTATTCTCCTAGCCCAGAAGGGCACACTGCGCTACATAGCGCACACCGACGCAATACCTATTGGCGTCGGGTGCCTTAGCGCGCGGGGTGTTGTTATCTTTCTAAAAGGTTTTCAAACATCTCTTCGTGGCTTACTTCTTCCGACAATATATGCGCAACTAACTGGTAAGTAACATTATCTTTACCAAATGTCTTCTTTGCAATCTTATTATACACCTCAATTGCGCCTGCTTCGGCCTCGGCAACAATACGGATAATCCGGTTAATATCAGCGGTATTTCTCGGAGGCATAAGATAAGCGGCATTAGCGCCCTTTTCCAAATCCATAGGATTGGCTACCGGGACATCGCCTAATTTCGTAATCAAATCCGCTAATTCACCCGCATGCTCTAACTCATCTTTGGCTAATTTTTCAAGCATCTCTTTAATATCTTCATAGGCCCGGCCAGAAACCGTCTGCGCCATATACCAGTAGAGATAAAATGCCAACCATTCATCGCAATACGCCTTATTTAAATCTTTAACCAGGTCCTTTAAGCTTAAATCCACAATTGCTCTTGCTTGCTTTCCCATAGTGACCCTCCTTGTCTACCAAGACAACACCCGCGCAAATCCAATTAGCGCGGGGTGTCTCACCCTTGCGCCTCTAACTTCAAATTATATTTCTTTATATTATTATCCGCAACATCCTGTACTTTCTTAATCTCTCCGGGATTATTGAGGAGGTGTTTAAACCTTCCCTGCATCTTTAAATACTCTTCTACTGGTTTAGGCACAATCTGCTTGCGTGCCGTAATTACTCCAAATTCATACTCAAACAAAGGATAAAGCCCAGTCTCAACAGCCATTTTCGCTACAGGCAACATCTGATTTGATTCATGACGCCAGCCTAAAGGACAAGGCACATGTATCTGGATATATTTAGGCCCCTTAATAGAAATGGCCTTCTTTACTTTACGTATCAGGTCCTGGGGAAATCCTGCTGAAGCTGTTGCCACATAAGGAATCCCGTGCGCCGCGCAAATCTCCGGCACAGGTTTTTTCGGCCGCAGATTACCTGAAGAAAGCGCCCCAGCAGGGCTGGTAGTAGTATTTGTGTCAAACGGAGTAAGCCCGCTTCTCTGCACTCCGGTATTCATATAAGCTTCATTATCATAACAAACATACAAAATATCATGGCCGCGCTCAAGCATACCGCTTATAGCCTGCAAACCAATGTCTCCGGTTGAGCCATCCCCGCCCTGCGCGATAACATTAGTCGTATCTTTCTTACCTAAATATATCAACGCCGCCTCAATACCTGAAGCAACGGCAGCAGAGTTCTCAAACAAAGAGTGGATCCAAGGAACGCCCCAAGCGGTTTCCGGATACTTGGTGGTAAAAACTTCCAGACAACCGGTGCTATTGGCGATAATCGTATTTGCTCCCGCTGCTTCAATGACTAAGCGGGCAGCAACTGCCTGTCCGCAGCCCGCGCAAGCGGTGTGTCCACATTTAAATAAAGGGCTATTCTCCATATTCTTCCTTAAGCAACTCTGGTTTTAAATCTACAAAATCAAAATTAATTTCTTTGGCGGAAAGCCTTCTGAATACTTCATGTATAGTATCCGGGGTAATATCCCTTCCGCCTAAGCCTGCGACAAAACTACTGATTACCTTCGGGCCTTTCTTTTTGCCAAAGAATGCTGATTTTACCTCAACCGCAATCGGCGCATAAGCACCCAAGGAAACTGATTTATCCAAAACCGCTACTTTCGGCACATCTTTTAAGGCTTCATAAATACGCGCATACGGAAAAGGCCTATACGAGATGATCCGCAGGAGTCCTACCTTCTTGCCTTTTGCCCGCTGCTCATCTACCACTTCCTTGATCGTACCGCAAACTGAACCCATTGCCACGATTACCTTATCCGCGTCTTTAAGCTGATACTCCTCAACCAATAAATCCTTGTAATCCCGGCCAAAAACATTATTAAATTCTTTGCTTATCTCGGACAAATAGCTTATGGATTCCCGCATTGTTTCCTGGAGGGCAAAACGCGTCTCCATATAGTAATCCGGGTCAGCCAAAAGCCCCATACTCATAGGATCAGCAGTATCTAATTTATATAAAGGTTTATAAACAGGTAGGAATTTGTTAACTTTATCCTGCTCCGGCATATCCACTGTTTCCATGCCATGGGTTAAAATAAAACCGTCCATACAAACCATTACCGGAAGCATTACGCGTTTATCTTCAGCCAAACGGTAAGCGATAAGATGGAAATCTACCGCTTCCTGGTTATCTTCGGCGTAAATCTGGAACCATCCGGCATCCCTCAAAGATATGGAATCCTGCTGGTCATTCCAGATATTTATAGGAGCGCTTATCGCGCGGTTGGCGCAGGTCATCACAATAGGCAGGCGCATACCAGCGATATTAAAAACTACCTCCTGCATATAGAACAGCCCCTGGGAACTAGTGGCGGTATAAACGCGCACCCCGGTTGCCGAAGCACCTAAAACTACGCTCGCGGCGGAATGCTCACTTTCAACGTTAACAAACTGCGACTTAAGCTCGCCGCTGGATACCATTTGGGCCAAATCTTCAACTATATGCGTCTGGGGTGTTATAGGATATGCGGAAATTACACCTGGCTGGCAGGATTTAATCACCTCCGCTATCGCATGCGACCCCTCTAAAAATTCTTTCATGATTCCTCTCTCTTTGATTCTTCGCTAACCATTTCAATATCTTTTTTCGGGCAGATATCCGCGCACAAACCGCATCCCTTGCAAAAAGTGTAATCTAGCGAGAAGGCGTTCTTCTCTTTACCGCTTACACAGCCTTCAGGACAAATCATCAGGCACATCCTGCAGGCAATACAATTTTTATGCAGATAATGCGGCCTGAGAAGAGTCCTCCAGCTACCGGTCTTATCACCTTTACTATTTTTTGGTTTTACGGTTAATGGGCCAAACATTTATTATTTCATCCCCTTCTTAACAAACTCAAAACCTTCTTGAACTGCCTTAATATTGCCTTCCTGTGCCTTGCCGCTAAAACGCTTTTTAATTACCTCGATAAGATTATCCAACTTCAGTTCTCCGGTAGCAGCGGCAAAAGCGCCGATTAAAGCAGTATTGCCCAGCGGCCGGCCAATGTTTCTTAAGGCAATTTCGCTAGCCGGAACTACAAAAACGCTCTGCTTCGCCTTTAATTTAGGCAGTTCTATGTCTTCTTTACCATTAATAATCGCCACTCCATCCTCTTTTAACCCGGAAAAACAGTTATACCCGCGTAAAAGCGTAGGGTCGACGATAATTACATAATTAGGCTCATAAATCTGGCTGCGCAGGCGCACCGGATCACTGTCTACGCGCACATAGGCGTTCATAGGCGCACCCATCCTGGCTGCCCCGAAGTTAGGAAAGGCATAAGGGTACTTGCCTTCGTTAAAATAACTAAACCCTAGTAATGCTGCGGTAGTGATTGCCCCCTGGCCTGCGCGGGCATGGATTCTAATCTCTTTCATGATACTCCTGAATACTTTCCTTTTCACTGCGAAAATCGGAAAAACCAATTTTCTTGATTATATAGCTTAAATTTAATTTGTCAAATAGTTTTATTTTAAAGGTTTTTACGGATAAATACAGAGGTTTGGTTAAGCAGGTTCAGGATCCCTTCCGCTTTTTGTGCATCCAGGGTGCCCAAACCACATGCCGGACTAATCATCAGCCTTTCTAAAAGGAGCTGCCGGTCAATACCCTTCTTAACCAGGATATCCAGACCAGATTTTATCTTTTGCGCCAGCCCTTCCGGAGTTTGGCTAGGATTATAACCTTGGGTAGGAACAATTCCCCAACAAATAATCCCCCCTTTTTCTAAAAATCTGCTCAAATTATCCGCGTAAAGCACAAACCTCTCCTGAAACTCAAAGGCATCGAAATTAATAATATCAACACCCCCGGCATCCATAAGCATAGACCAATCAGTATTACCACAGCAATGTATGCCAACCAGGCAATCACTGGCCCTTAAACCTTCAGTCAGCTCAGAAAAAACATCAATCACGTCATTACGGCCAACCGGCGTATAGGCAGAACCCACACAGGCCAAATACGGCTCATCAAAGAACATGATTATTTTCTTCCCAAACGCCTTAAAGTATTCCAGCTGCCAAAGCGCTTTCATACTTAAGCCCTTAGCCATTGCCTGCATTAACACCTTATCATGCAGGATAGATTTACCGTCTAAATCATTTATCCCGGAACAAAAAGTAAAAGGCCCGGTAACCTGGCATTTAATAAATTCTATTTTTGATAAATCCACATCCTTGAGACGCTGGTAAAACGCATATAAACCTCTGGCAAAATCCGGGCTTAGCTTAAAGTAGGATAAATCCTGTTCAATAAACCTCTCATAAAAAACCTCCAGCTCTTTTTCTTTATCGACAGGGGCAAAACGTAAGCCCTGGGCATCAACTTTTAGCCCGGGTAAATTCTCACTGAACTGCGCGATCATTCCCTCGCGCATATCGCATTTGGGAAGCTGCGGCCAGAAAGGAGCGCAAGGAACAGAGCGTAAAATCAAATCTATCGCCTTTTGCGCATCACGAAAAGGCAGACTGCCAACACCGGTTGCCAGGCCTTTCAAATTCATTATACTTTCTCCCTCTTAAGGATACCGCTGGGCCGCATCTCAACTACCTCTTCCATCTTTACTTTAAAAATTACAAACTGATCAGGTACTGCTACTTCAAAAGACTTATGCGCCGTGCCCTTAGTCACACCCTCAATAACCCTGGCGATAGAAAGGTCGAGCTGTTTATTATGCACTTCCTTAATTATCCCCTCATATTCAACACCTGAATCAATGATCTCCACCCTGCCATTAATCTGATAACCTATAAGTGTATTACTATCGATAAATGAAAGGGATGCCCGCGGATTCAACTGGAGATTACTAAATGTCCTGCCGATAATATAATCCACTAAATAAAGACAATTCCCCGCCACCTTTAATAAGAATTTAGGGGCAGCATTGGGCCTACCCTCTAGATCACAAGAGGCTAAACTAATAAACTCTCTGGACTCGATAAGTCCCTGCAGGCTTTTATTGATCATGGCTTATTTGTAATCTTAAAATCCACGGTATCAGCTAGAACATTGGCAAATGCTGGATCAAAATCATAAACCGAGTTAAAATCAGCCAGGTAATCTTCGTCGCTCTTAGATAAAAGTTTTTTCTCGATCATATTATAAACAATCTCACCAAAATCCCGGGTCTGACCTATCCCCCAATGCGATAATACCCTCTGCGCCAAAGCGCCATATTGCTCAATCGCGTAATCCCGCAGTCCAAAGGCGAGCTCCCTTCCGCTAACATGCGCCTGCTTCTTGAGTTTGTCCTGCGTAAAATTTAATCCTTGCAACACAAACTCATAAGCATCCGGCTTATACCTTTTATCCCGACCGCAGATCTCTTCAACTAAATCAAAGAATTTACTCATTATGGTTTAGGCAGGTTTAATCCTGATATATCTTTAAGTTTACTGGCTGCTATTTCCTGGGCATGCTTGAGCGCCCGTTCATATGCATCACAGATAGATTTCTCAAGAACAGCTTTATCAAGCTCAGCAAGATTGCCGTTAATACTCACGCTATTGATCTTCTGCGCGGCGTTCATATTTATTTTTACTATCCCGTTGCTGCTTAAACTATCAAAGTTAGCTTCTTCAAGCCGGCGTTTCAACTCCTGCATCGACTTCTGCATCTCAAATAACTGCTTCATTTTATCAAACATATTTTTCTCTCCTGTTAAAAACCTAAGTTTTCACCGACAATAATTACTTTAATCCTTTCAGGATTAATCTCAGACTCAATAATCAAAACCTGGCAGCACATCCTTTTATACTCCGGGGCAAGGCATATATCTTTGTGGCAGAGGCCGTCTGCCAGGCAGGCCGATTTCCAATCCAGGCGCTTGCAGTTAAGCACGGTAGCATACTCCCTGCTGCGCTTAAGCGCTTGTTCCAGATTCGGGACAATCTTGTTTAAACCACATACCACAATTACATTATCGGCATTGGCGATACCGCTCGTGCGATGCCCATAACCGCTGAAAAAAACCATTTCCCCGCCTTCAGAAATAGCATTGCAGCTGGTCAGGAAATAATCCGCCAGGCAGCCGAGATTACGCATCTGCAAACTTTGCTCCCTGCTTATCCCGGGTTTATATTGATTAAACACCTCATAGCCAGAAACCCCAAGAAGCGCTACAATACCTAACTCATCCAGGGTTTTAGAGCCTGAAATACCTACGGTTGCACTTTTTAAAATAAGCTGCCTGATTCTCTCTCTGGCCTCATCCTTAGAATCAACATAAATACCGTCAATATTGCGGCGTTTTAAATTAACAATTAGGTCAGCTATTTTTTTTTCCATTATTTATTTTAATAACAAACTCTTATAATCCGCCGGCAGTCTATGCTCCAGCGAAACTACCTTGCCGCTCTTATCTATTAATATGTAAGTAGGGACTCCCCCAATTTCATAATTTTCCGCGGCCTGGCCTTCTTTATCTAAAAGTACCCTCATATTAAGCGCATAATTCTTTAGAAACCTTGCCACCTTATAGCCTGCCTCACCGATATTAACGGCAAAAACAGTTACCCCTTCTTTTTCCATTTGAGGGTACATCTTATTTAAAGCCCTCAGCTCTGTACGGCAATAAGGACACCAGGTAGTCCAGAAAAAAAGTATGGCTGGCTTTCCTGCGAGGGCGGAAAGATTAACCGGCTTAGATTCTAAATCATTCAATATGATATCCCCGGCTAAAGCTGTATTAGCAAAACTTAAAGCTAGAATAACTGTTAGTACTAAAAAGATTGCCGCACCTTTTCTCGATATACGCATTAAAATCTCCTTATCGCTGAGAAAATAAAATATGCCCCAGTCAAAACAATAATTGCGGCACAGATCCTCTTTATTGCCAGCATCCAATTCCCGGCCTTAGGCAACCCGGTAAAACTAACCCCAAAAGTTCCGATTAAAATAAAGATCAAACCCATACCATAGGAAAAACTGAGCAACAAAAATCCACCGTAGAATAAATTTTTCGTAGTTGATAAATACGTCAAAATTGCACCCAGAATTGGCGTAAGGCAGGGTGAAACCATTAATCCGGAAATTAACCCTAATAAAAGGGCCAAAAGATAGCTTCTTTTTCTGTGAACGGGAAGTTTTAAATTCAAAGTAAAATTAAAATGGAATAAATCAAACATAGAAAGCCCGAAAATTAGTATGAGCACTCCGGATATAAGATTAACTATAGGATTTACGCTGAATTCCCCAAATATTCTGCCGGTTAATACTGCCAGAATTCCTAAGGAAGAATAGGTGATAGCGATACCGGTAACATAAAATAAACTTAATAAAAAACCTTTAATTTTAGAATTTTGCGCATTGCCGACTATGTATCCGGCGCTAATCGGAATAAGCGGATACACGCAAGGAGTAAAGCTGGCTAGCAATCCTCCGAAAAAAGCATAAATAAAATCGAATGGGCTACCGGAGAGCAGCATCAATCCACCTCAAGTATGGTTTATCCCCTGCAATTACAGGAAGAGCAATAATCTCCGGAACTTTATAGCTGTGTAAAGATTTAACCAATTTGATAACCTTAGACATTTTCTCTTTCTTTGATTTGATAATTAACAGTGATTCTTTGGCCTTCTGGATTCTACCTTCCCAGAAAAACACTGAATCAACTTTATCCATAATATTCACGCAGGCAGCAAGTCTTTGCTTAATCAAGCCTGCAGCAATCTTTTGCGCCTCTCTTTTATTACTCGCGGTAACAAAAATAACAATGTACATATAAACTATAATCCCTTTTTTAAAATCATATCACGGATAAAGGCTGCTTTCAACAAAACTTAAGTTACCTTCACTGACCTGATCCTGCCAAGCTGGGCGCAAAGATCAAAAACCAGCGTGGGATCCTCCGTAACCATATTAACCTTATAGTTACACTTCTCTTCCTGTTGCTGACACTGGCTGACTACCAACTCATTACCAAACTCCGCCAGAGAGCTTTTAATCATTTTTGGCGAGCTGTTTTGGGTATGTAAAATAAATTCCAGCCTATATTTTTCGGTCATTTAAGCATTATTACCGAAATCATCCTTCCGGCGCCCTGAGCTTCCTTGCGGAAAGAAAAAAAATCTTTATTCTCTGAAGAGGTACACAACTCAGGATCAAATATGTTTTCCTCTTTAACACCGCAGGCAACTAACTGCCTTGTGTTTATTAAGGCAATATCCAAATAAAGACTGCCGTCTCTGTTAATTAAACCAAAGGGGAAATTACTCTTAAAATCATTCTCCATCTTGCAACAGCAGACCCGGATTGACGGGCCAAAACCGATCAAAAGCCTATCCGGACGGCTGCCAAATTTCTCCTGCATCAGCCTTATTGCTTCAGCGCAGATATTCTTTTCAGTACTGCGCCAGCCGGCATGTAAAACTCCAACCGCCGGACGCTTAGGGTCATAAACAAGAACCGAAAGGCAATCCGCTGTCAATATGGCAATAGGAACATTTTTCTTATCAGTCAAAAACCCATCCGTATCGCCAATAGAACTGTCATAATTTAAAGCCCCGCTACCCTTATTAGTTTCCGTAACATAAGTAACGGCTTTACCATGCACCTGCTTGGCGCAAATTAAAGTACGATAATCAATACCTATGGCGGAAAGGAATTTCTTACGGTTTTCAAGGGCCCCCCGGGTATTCCCATAACATAAAGACATGTTGCCGTCCTGGCGCCTGCTAAAGGCGGCCGTTACATCTTTTAGTCCGAATTTTTCTAAAGGGTTATTAATCTGCATCTATCTCCACAAGTTTGTCGCGCGACTTCTCCCCAGACTTAATTCTTATTTGATATTTCTTTACTTTTAAATGCCCGCTTAATAAATCTATAAGCTGTTTATTGGCCGCGCCTTCTACGGCCGGTTTAGTAAGATATACCTTAAACTTATTTCCTTGCCGCTCAACGTGATTTCGGCTGGCGCGGGGATTAACGCGAACATCAAAAATCATCTTTTAATTATTTACTTGTTACCTGTTTAGTATCCCGGATATCTATCAGCCGCTGGCTAACCTTATCTAAACGCTTTTCGGCATCGGCATACTTGGTATTGGCATTAAGCAGGTGGTTGCCCAGGATATCAAAATCTTCCTTAAATTTATCCGTCTCGATAGAAAGGGCGCCTAAGCTTTTTAAAATCATCTTGGCATTCTCTTCTACTTTTAACCCGCGCAGGCCCATGCAGATTACCTGCAGGTAAGCATAAAATGTATTCGGCGAAACAGGAATCACCTTTTTCAACATGCTGTAAGAAAAAATATCCTCTTTGATAATTACCTCGTAATAAACATTCTCCGCCGGAATATACATCAAGGCAAAATCATAAGTATTTTCCGCAGGCAAAATGTATTTTGCGGCGATCTCATTGATGCGGTTTTTTACATCCTGAATAAATTTCTTGCGCAAGGCTTCTTTTGTTTGTTCATCGGGCGCATCCTGCATCTTCTGAAAATTTTCTAAACTGAATTTAGCGTCAACCGGGACCAGCCGCTCCCCAAGGCAGATTACCGCGTCCACCGCATCCGTACTCTTAAAACGGTATTGCGTATGGTAGTGCTCCTTAGGTAAAACCTGAGAAAGTAAATTTTCCAGCAAAGTCTCCCCCATTGCCCCGCGGAACTTCGGGGCGCGCAGGAGCTCCTGGAGGCTTGAGATATCCTTGCTTATGGCAATAATCTGTTTATTGGTCTCTTCTAATTTTCCCAACTGCTCTTTTACGCTCCCAAAAGCAGAAGTGGCGCTGCCTAAATTCTGGCCGATGATCTTATTAGCCTCCTGAATAGACTGGTTCATCTGATTCAGGCGCTCATTGACCTGAGAGGAAATCTTTAAGACAATAGAGACAATGAACGCGGCTAATATTAAAAATAGTATTGCGATTAAAATAACCATAGGATTATTATACCATTGGCAGCTTTATGATTAAAGCAAATAATCTTTTTTTACCCTTTTTACGGAACGGAAGATATTTTTTTTGACATCCGGGCAGGCCTTTTCCAACTCCCGGATAATACGGCCTACCCTGTTGCGGTTAGAGGTAATGGAGTGCGGGCAGACGCAGGTATCATGGCCTAATTTTGCTTCTTTGGCAAAACGTTCTATAAGATGTTCCTCTACATAAGCCAGGGGCCGGATAAGCGTAATCTTGCCTTTAAACAACTCCTGCTTTGGCACCATACTTGAGATCTCCCCTTGGAAGAATAAATTTAAGAGCACAGTTTCAATAATATCATCCATATGATGGCCTAAGGCAATCTTGGTACAACCAAGCTTATTGGCTGCGATAAACAATTCCTTCCTCCTGTTCCAGGAACACCAAAAACAGTTAATTTTATTCTTCTCTGTTTTCTTAAGTACATCGGATTTGATAATTTTATATTCAACTTTAAGCTTCTTAAAATATTTCTCCAGCTTTTTGGAAATTGACTTGGGGTACCCCATATCAATGTGTAAAGCAATAACATCGTACTTTATGGGCACAAAGGCCTTACGGTCAAGAAGTAGGCGTAATAAGGTTAAGCTGTCCTTGCCGCCGGAAACAGCAACCGCAATTTTATCGCCATCGGCAAGCATTTTATAATCCATAATTGCCCTGCCCATGCGTTTAGAAATATAAAATTCTGTCCCCTGCAATGTCCCCATTAAACTCCTATCTTTTATATTAGCGGGTCCTGCCGAGCCTTGTTCTCGCATCACCGCTTGCTCGCCCCAGCGTGGCGAGCTGCGCTTCGGCAAAAATTTCGCTCTGCCAGGATATTTATAGCGGGGCAACCATGCCCGCTCAATTTTTGAGATGCTGCTCGAACCAAGTCTCGGCTCCCGCTAATATAAGATTTCCGGCTTTTGCTGGAGGCACATTAGAAGATTTTCGGCAGTTGTGTGTAAGGAATTACGTCAAGTGTAGGTAACACCTTCTTACGTAAGGAACACTGCACTGTCGGAACGAGCCGTAAGCCGTAGCATACGGCGAAAAATTTCAGCGACGGAAGCAAAAATATAAAATCAGATTCTTCCGGAAGACGCAACCATCTTGCGTATCTGCTTATTTACCGGATGCCTAAGTAACTGCTCAAGGCTGATCGGAAGACGCAGCGACCAGTTTTTCGGGCTGATTGTCCCCGGAACATTTATCCGATACTGATGGGAATCACCTTTTAAGACATCTGATAAACCCAACAAATCTATTATTGAATGAATACAAAATATCGCCCGGGAGTTTAAGGTAAAATGAATTATCTTTGCCAGAAGCTCGTTACCTGCCTCTTCAGTAACCGACCCGGGGCAAGCCAATAACTTCCAAAGCTTTTCTTTTTCCTCATAGCTATTTTCGTAAAGCTCAATAAAATCCTTTATTTCTTCTTTTCTTTTGCCTAATATCCAAACAAGCTTATCTATACAATCAACTTCATTTTTCCAACGTAGCCGGCCGAACAAAGAAAGATTGGAATCAAAAAGTCCAAGCTTTACCCTGGAAAAATCTATGCCCCGATCCCTGCACTTTCTTACAAACAGATCTTCATCTACCGTGCCTGCTTCATACTGCCACCAGGCCTTCCAGCTGGTAGTATCATGCGTGGAAAGCATGGCTACGCTAAGTTGGCGATATTCAGCGGGCGGGAGAAAATCATGCTTGATATTCCAATCTTTCACCCAACGCTGCACGTCATTTCCGGGAATACCGAATTCAAGCAAAGTTTCAGTGCAACATTTAGGAATTACACCCAGGTCTTCGGCACAAAGCAGCATCCTTGTGTTCTTCAACAAAACATCTAAAATCTTACTACCGTGCACTGCCCAAAGATTTTCATCTAACGGATCAAAAACACCGTTTAAACCTTGATTTTCCTGAAGATCATTATAGGGAATACTCCAGATACGGAAAAGCCCAACTACATGGTCAATACGCAAAATATTATAAAACTTCTCGGCATATTTTAGTTTTTCTTTTATATAAAGGTATCCGTCCTTGGCGATATTTTCCCAGTTATACGTCGGCATACCCCAACGCTGCCCCTTTGCGCAATACATATCCGGAGGGGCTCCGGCTGCAAAATCCAATTTGAAAAATCCCGGATGTGCCCATACATCCGCGCTATCCCGGGAGACTAAAACCGGCAGGTCTCCTTTTAAAAGTACGCCATTCTTAAACGCATAATCGCCAGCGGACTTAAACTGCTTAAAAACAATCCATTGCAGCCACATTTGAAAAGTTACCTTCTCGATATTATCCTGCCAGAACGCCTGCAATGCCTCCCTGTTACGCTGTTTGAATTTATCCTCCCACTCATACCAGGGTCTACCCTGATAAAAATCTTTCAATACTTTAAAAAGCGCAAAATCCAGCAGCCAATACGCGTTTTCTCTCTGGAAATCCTCAAAAGCAAACTCCTCGCTTAAATCCTGAAGCAGATAAACATCCCAAAGCAGGCGTATTTTTTCTTCTTTTACCGCATAATCAATATAGAAATTATCTTTGGAAACAGGATTAAATTGTTTATCTTTAAGAGAGGGGAAATCATTTAAACAGATATAAGCCGGTTCAAGCGCAAAAGAGCTTAAGGCATCATACGGGCAAAACAAGGACCCGATTTCATTCATCGGCAGAAGCTGGATTATAGAGTTAGCGGTAGACCTTGCCCAATCAATGATAAGCCTTAAATCACCCAAATCACCGATGCCAAAGCTTTTTTTTGAATAAACAGTAAACAGGGGGATTAAAACTCCGGCGCGTTTTTTAAACCCGGCATGTTTCCAATTATCTTTAGAGATGGCATTGGAAAGTTGATTTTCAAGGCTTGGTTCCGGCATCTTCTAGATTATCTTATCGGTAGGATCAGTTGAATTATTTTATCTGACCAAAATAAAGATACCAATGCCGCCAGAGAAAGAAACGGTCCGTACGGTATGGTGTGGTCGTTTTTCTTAATCAGGGTTACAATACTGACTACGATACCAAAAAAGGGAGCCAGAAAAAATGTAAGCAGGACTTTTTGCCAACCCATAAAGGCGCCAATCATGGCTAAAAGTTTTACATCGCCGCCACCCATAGATTCAGTTTCCCCGTTAATCGCCGGTTTTTTAAGCCACTTGAAATAAACTAGGTCAAAGAGTACGCCGGTCAAATAAATAATTCCGCCTCCGACGATAATACCCAATAAAGACCGTAGCATAGGATGAAAAATATATCTCAGAGGATTAAACGCAAAACCTTTGACCGAAACCATAATAAAACCGATGATCATGCCGCCGATCGATACTTCATCAGGAATAATGCGATGCCGTATATCCACAAAGGTAGCAATAATCAAGCCCCAGAGCATAACCATATATAAAAAGAAACCGTAGCTTAGGCCAAAACGGTTAAAAAGCGCAACCGTAAGAAGCGCAGTTAATAATTCAACCAGGGGATAACGCAAAGAAATTTTTTCTTTGCAAAAACGGCACTTGCCTTTAAGTAAGATAAAGCTTATAAACGGAATATTATCATAACCGGGAATTCTTTTCTGGCATTTAGGGCAATGCGATCGCGGCCAAACCACGGATTCGCTTTTAGGCATACGATGAATGCATACGTTTAAAAAACTTCCTACGATAGAACCAAAAATGAAAACAATTATCTTTGCAATCATAGCTTTTTTACTCCTTTTTCTAGTGCTGCGCGCATGGTTTCAACCGGCGCCTTTTTACCGGTAAAATGTTCAAAACAAATTACCCCCTGGTACAAAAGCATTCCTAACCCGTTAGAGAAACGAATTCCTGCTTTTTTTGCTGCCGCTAAAAGTTTTGTCTCAATCGGATTGTAAATTAGATCATAAACAAAAAGGTTCTTATGAAACATCATATCTTCAATTAAACAGGGATCAAGCGGCCGCATGCCCACAGGTGAGGCATTAACCAGCAAATCCTTATCCCGCAGATTTAACTCCTCGATCCTGGCTACAGCCGAAAACTTAGTCTGACCAAATACATCTTTAAACTGACTGACCAGACCTAAGCTTTTATAGACATCTATATCATAAATACAGATCTCTTCAACCTTGCTTTTCCCCAGAGCAAAACATACGGCCTTGGCTGCACCGCCTGCACCGATAATTGCGGCCTTCCTGGGGGCAACTTTTAATTCTTTTAAATGCCGGATGAAACCGGCAAAATCAGTATTAAATCCTTTTAATTTTTTGTCTTTAGTGATAACAACCGTATTAACTGCGCCAATTTCACGCACACCCGGAGATTTAATATCCAGGAAGGGCAATACTTTTTCTTTATAAGGAATAGTGACATTAAAACCGGATATATTATTCTTTTTTAAATTACCTAAGAAATCTTCCAACTGCTCAGCTTGCAATTCAAATAATTTATATTTAGCTTTTATCTTGAGTTTGGTAAACGCGGCATTGTGCATACAAGGAGAGAGGCTATGTTTAACAGGAAAACCTACTAAACCGTAGAGTTTTGGCTTTAAGGTCATTTATTCTCTAATTTATTCACGGCATCAATATACGCTCTTACCGCCGCTTCCACAATATCCGTGCTTGAGCCGCGGCCGCTGACAATTGAACCGGAAACCTTTAATTTAAGGCTCACCTGGCCCAAGGCATCTTTGCCGGAGGTAACTGCCTCCAGGCGAAAATCTTCAAGCTTTGCTTTAAAATGAGTAATCTTATCCAAAGCTTTAAAACAGGCGTCCACCGGACCATCACCGGTTGACTGTCCGGTTGGTAAAAGTTTGCCTTTTTTACTCAAAATAACTATTGAATGCGGCTTATGCATTGTGCCTGAAGTAACTTCAAAGCTGTCTAATTTCCAAACGGGCTTTTCTACCCTGATCTCATCCTGCACAATAATTCTTAAATCATCGTCATAAATATCTTTCTTCTTATCCGCCATATCCTTAAAACGCATAAAAGCCTGGTTGAGTTGTTTTTCATCAAGCTTAAAACCCATATTCTTAATCCTGTCTCCGAAAGCATGCCTTCCGGAATGTTTACCCAGAACCAGCTGGCTGCTGGATATTCCCACTTCATGCGGATCCATAATTTCATAAGTATTGCGCTTCTTGAGTATCGCGTCTTGATGTATTCCGGATTCATGGCGAAACGCATTACTGCCCACAATCGCCTTATTCGGAGGAACAACAAAATCCGTAAGGCTGCTTACCAGGCGCGATGTCCGGTAAATTTCTTTAGTATTTATTTGAGTATAATAATCTCCAAACACATCCTTACGTGTTTTTAGCGCCATAACAATTTCTTCAAGAGAAGCATTCCCCGCACGCTCACCTATTCCGTTAACCGTACAGTGTACCTGGCGCGCTCCCGCCAATATAGCTGACAAGGAATTAGCGGTAGAAAGGCCTAAATCATCATGGCAGTGGATAGCGATAACCGCCTTATCAATGTTAGGAACATTGTTACGGATATCAGTAATCAGGGAATAAATTTCCTGGGGATAGCTGTAACCTACGGTATCCGGTATGTTGATTGTACTTGCCCCTTCGTTAATAGCTGTCTCAATCACCCGGTAAATAAAATCTCTTTCAGAGCGCGTGGCATCTTCGGGAGAAAATTCTATATCCGCGCAATGTTTACGCGCCAGACGAGTAGCATCTTTAGCAATTTTAAGAATTTCATCCTCTGCTTTTCTAAATTTATACTGCAGATGTATTTTAGAAGTAGCCAGAAAAATATGAACGCGCGGATGCCTTGCCGCCTTTACCGCCTTTGCTGCAAGCATAATATCCAAATTCACACAACGCGCTAACGCGCAAACAGCGCCTTTCTTGATCTTTTTAGATATTTGGTTAACCGCCTCAAAATCTCCGGGTGAGGCAACCGGAAAACCCGCCTCAATTACATCCACGCCTAATTTTTCCAGTTGAAAGGCAATCTCCAACTTCTGCTGTTCATTTAAAGAGGCACCCGGGGCCTGCTCCCCATCCCTTAAAGTTGTATCAAATATTGTTATCTTTTCCACTACCCACCTCTATATTAAGTTTATAAGTTGCAAATCTAATAATTTGCGGGTGTCTTGGGTGTTTTCGAAGCGCGTCCACGCTAGAAAATACCCAAGACAGGCCCCGCGAAATGCAATATGCAACCTATAAACTTATTTCTTCATCCAGGGCATCATCTCTCTCAACTGCTTGCCCACCTTCTCAATTAAATGTTCATCTCCAGATTTGATTAAACTGTCAAAATTCTTTCGGCCGGTTTCATTCTCCCCAATCCACTCCCTGGCAAATTTCCCGGATTTAATTTCTTTAAGTATCTTTTGCATTTCTTTACGCGTCTTTTGAGTAATAATTCTGGGTCCGCGGGTTAAATCACCGTAACAAGCAGTATTTGATACTCCACGGCGCATCCCGGAGATACCACGCTCTTGAATAAGATCGGTAATTAACTTTAACTCATGCAGTACCTCAAAATAAGCAATCTCCGGCTGATAACCTGCGTCGATCAAGGTATCAAAACCGGCCTTAATTAACTCACTGACTCCGCCGCAAAGAACTGCCTGCTCGCCAAAAAGATCGGTTTCTGTTTCTTCATCAAAAGTCGTCTCAATAACGCCTGCAGTGGTAGCCTTAATTGCCTTAGCGTAAGCAAGCGCCAAAGCTTTTGCCTGGCCTGTTGCATCCTGATAAATCGCAATTAACGAAGGGACGCCCTTGCCCTCTTCATACATTTTTCTCACCAATGCGCCCGGGCCTTTCGGTGCGACCATGAATACATCCACGTTTTTCGGAGGCTTGATCTGCTTAAAACGGATATTAAACCCGTGAGAAAAACAAAGCGCCTTGCCCTTCTTTAAATTCGGCTTAATTGATTCCTGATAAACCTTAGCCTGCACATGATCCTGGGTGAGAATTTGGATAATATCCGCAGCCTTTGCCGCTTCAGCGGCGCTAACCGGGGTAAATCCGTCTTTCTTTGCCAGTTCAAAATTAGGGGTACCTTCCATCTCTGAAACCACTACCCTTACTCCTGAATCACGTAGACATAATGACTGGCCACGGCCTTGAATGCCATAACCAATAATTGCCACGGTTTTATCTTTTAGTAAATTCAGGTCCGCATCCTTATCATAATAAATCTTTGCCATTCTTCCTCCTATTTTAGGGACGGTTCTCAAAATAAAGGAAAACTGTCCCTTTTAGTGGGGACAGTTCTGCTTCGAGTTGAGAACCGTCCCTGTTTTTTTAATTGCTAATTGCTAATTTCCCTGTCCTGACTAACTCTTTAACCCCAAATTTATCTAACTCTTCCAAAAGCGCTTTTATCTGATCCTGATCCCCTACCGCCTCGATAATCGCCGTATCAGCCTTATGATGAATAATCTTGCCCACAAATTTTCCAAAAATAGCCTCAAGTTTAGTTTTATCCTTGGATGCATAGCTTATCTTTGCCAGAACCAACTCCCGGTCAATATGTTCTTTTTTGGTAAAATCGGTTACCGTAATCACGTCGATCAATTTATTCAGCTGCTTATTGATCTGCTCCAAAACTTTTTCATCTTTGGCCTCAACCACAATGGTCATATAAGAAACTTCCGGGTCTAAAGTTTCACTAACGGCCAAAGAAGCGATGTTATATCCCCGGGCGCTAAAAAGCCCGGCAACACGCGCCAATACGCCAAACTTATTCTCAACTAATACCGAAATTGTGTGTTTCATTATGCCAACCCCCCGAGGATGTTGTTAATTGCCTCACCCGCCGGCACCATCGGATAAACATTCTCCTCTTCCTCAACATGAAAATCGATAAAAACCGTATTGTCTGTCTCAATCGCGCGCTGGAGGGCAGATTTAACTTCTTCTTTTTTGGTAACGCGTATTCCAACGGCCCCATAGCTTTCCGCCAGCCTTACAAAATCCGGGCTGGTAATCGGAGTATAAGAATAGCGGCGCTTGTAAAAAAGCTCCTGCCACTGCCGCACCATACCGAGATATCCGTTATTAAGTATTGCCACCTTCACATTAATTTTATTTTCAACACAGGTAGCAAGCTCCTGTATATTCATCTGTATGGAACCGTCTCCTGCGACATCAAAAACTACTTTTTTTGGACAACCAAGTTTAGCCCCAATTGCGGCTGGAAAACCAAAACCCATAGTTCCCAGACCACCTGATGAAATAAATGTCCGCGGCCGGGCATAATTATACCATTGCGCCGCCCACATCTGATGTTGGCCTACCTCGGTACAGATAATTGCTTGTCCACCGGTAACTTCATCTATCTGCTGTATAACATATTGAGGTAAAATTTTATTTTTATCTTTATACCCCATAGGATATTTTTTCTTTAAGGCTTCTACGTGTTTAAGCCAATCCTCTATAGCAGGCTTGCCCTCTATTTCCCTGATAAGTTCCGCAATTACCTGTTTTGCATCTCCAACAATAGGTACATGCACCTTTACGTTCTTACTAATCGACGAAGGATCAATATCAATGTGAATCACTTTAGCATTAGGAGCAAACAAGTCCAGCCTGCCGGTAACACGATCGTCAAAGCGCGCACCTAAAGCAATTATAAGGTCAGCATCCATAATGCTGTGGTTGGCGTATGCAGTCCCATGCATACCAAGCATGCCTAAAGATTGTTTATGCAAAGAAGGGAATCCTCCTATACCCATCAAGGTCCAGGTTACAGGAGCGCCGATTTTTTCCGCTAATTCCAATAATTCAACCGAGGCACCGGAAGTAATAATACCCCCGCCTACATAAATAATCGGCTTCTTAGATTCCATGATCAGTTTCGCCGCGCGCTTGATCTGCCCTGGATGGCCGATATATTTTGGATTGTAACTTCTAAGTTTCGGCTCATCCGGCCAGATAAACTCTGTTTGAGCGACCTGTACATCTTTAGGTAAATCAATAAGCACCGGACCGGGACGGCCGCTTGAGGCAATATAAAAAGCCTCGCGCACAATACGAGCCAAATCTTTAATATCTTTAACTAAATAGTTATGTTTGGTGATCGGGCGGGTAATCCCGGTAATATCCGCTTCCTGAAACGCGTCATTGCCAATCAACGCAGTAGGAACCTGACCGGTAATCGCAACCATAGGAATAGAATCCATAAACGCGTTGGCAATGCCGGTTACCAGATTAGTTGCTCCCGGACCGCTGGTAGCAAGACAAACCCCAACCTTGCCCGTCACACGCGCATAACCGTCTGCCGCATGGGCTGCGCCTTGTTCGTGGCGGGTAAGAATAAATTTAAAACCCTTATATTCATAGAGCGCATCAAACGTAGGTAAAATCTGTCCACCGGGATAGCCAAAAACAACCTCCACCCCTTCACGCTTTAAACACTCCAAAAGTATTTGTGAACCTGTCATCTTCATTTACTTTAACACCGCCCCTTTATCTGCGGATTTAACCATACGTGAATAACGCGATAAATAACCGGTCTTAATCTTTGGCTCGACGGACTTCCAATTCTTAAACCTCTTTTCAATTTCAGCCTGGCTTAATTTTACCTCGATCTTGCGAGCCGGAATATCAATATTTATTGTATCACCATCGCGGATTATTGCAATCGGGCCGCCTGCGGAAGCCTCGGGAGAAATATGCCCGATACAAGGGCCTTTAGTCCCTCCGGAGAAACGGCCATCGGTAATTAAAGCTACAGAGTCGCTTAAACCTAAACCAACAATAGCAGCAGTAGGCGCAAGCATTTCGCGCATCCCCGGCCCGCCGGCAGGTCCTTCATAGCGAATAACCACACAATCACCTTTTTTAATTTTATTACCCATAATTGCCTGCATCGCCTCTTCTTCGCGATTAAATACCTTTGCTCTTCCGCTAAATTTCATCATCTTATCGCTTACGCCGGACTGTTTCACTACTGCTCCGTCGGGAGCCAGATTACCATAAAGCACGGCTATCCCGCCCTGTTTATGATACGCCTGCGCAAACGGCCGGATAACTTCTTCATCAAAAATCTTCGCTTTATCAGCAATCTCAAACGTTTTCTCTCCGCTGACATTAAGCGTATTATTCAGCTTGGATTTTAATCTTTTTAACACCGCGGGAATCCCGCCGGCATATTCAACATCTTCCATAAAATGAACGCCTGCAGGTTCGATATTAGTGATATGCGGAACGCTTTTACTGATTCTATCAAAAGTTTTAAGGTCTAGCTTGATCCCCGCTTCGTGGGCGATCGCCATAAGATGTAAAACCGTGTTACTTGATCCACCTAAAGCCATATCCACAACAATAGCATTCTCCAGTGATTTTTGAGTAATAATATCACGCGGCAAAATATTCTTTCTGACTAATTCCACAATCCGTTCACCGGAGCCTTGCGCAATCCTGCGTTTCTTAGCAGAACCAGCCAAAGCTGTGCCGCAACCGGGAATAGACATACCCATTGTCTCTGTAAGACAGGCCATTGTGTTTGCCGTATATAACCCCTGGCATGAACCTTGCCCCGGACAAGCCTCCATCTCTAAACAAGTTAGCTCTTCTTCAGAGATATCGCCTTTCTTAGCCCGGCCCATTCCTTCATAAGTATCATGCACAAAAGCTAGTTTTCTTTTATTATAACGGCCGGAGATCATTGGCCCGGCGGTAATAATTATCGCCGGTATATTTAACCGCGCTACCCCCATAAGCATACCCGGGGTAATTTTATCACAGTTAGTAAGGCAAACTATTCCGTCAAGCTGGTGCGCATTGCACACTGTTTCAATCATATCCGCTACGAGTTCCCTTAAGGCCAGCGGATAACACATACCTAAATGCCCCATGGCTATACCATCGCAAATACCGGGCACGCCGAATAAGAATGGCACGCCGCCGCCATAACAAACCCCGCGTTCAATAAACCTTTCCAGATCGCGCATCCCTATATGGCCAGGAATAAGGTCGGTAAAAGATGTGGCTACCCCGATAAACGGACGCTTTAAATCATTACGCGACAGCCCCGTAGCGTGCAAGAGCGCGCGGTGCGGCACTCTTTCCAAACCTTTTTTGATTTGATCTGAACGCATGAGTTTATCCTTTCCTTTATCCCTACTCACAACTTACTAGTCAGCGCCTTCTCCGTCATGCACTATACCTGCCGCATCCTGACGCTTACGCACAATTACCCTTTTTAAAGTAACATATTTATCAACCAGACTTGCGTTATTTACGGCATTTAGCTGCTTAAAAAGAAAGTCGAATTTGTTTTCGATCTCATGAGCAATCGCATCGCGCGTGCTTTGAGGCAACGACATAATCTCTTTTTTAAAAGCACCTAATGCCTTTTTTCTGGTCTTATAGAAGAATTGCTCCTCAGTTTCCCCTGCCTTAGCTTCATTGGCAGCGTTAATTCTAAGCCAATCGTAAATCTTCTTCTTTAAATCCGAGGGGAAATACTTGGAATCAAAAATCATATTTTGAAACTGCGTAGCCAAATGCACCTCGCAAGTCTGGCACTCTGCGAATTTATGAAATGCCTCCTCAGGCAAGGTAGATGCGCCATGCTGTACCGCTCCGCCCAAAGCAAACTCTTTACGCGCAAGCTCCGAGAGATTTTTTAATGTTTCAAAATCAAGCTTTACCTGGGCAATGGAACCATCAGGCAAGACCACTCCGCCGTGCGATGTGCCAGTCTGAATAGAAATCTTGCTGATACCAATAAGCCCTTTACGCAGACGCTGTTTAAAACCTTCCATAAACGCGCGCAGGTCTTCCGGGGTAGAGTTCTGATGCCCTACCTCACCGATTTCACCGCCTACTGAAACAGTTATCCCCTTTGGCTCAATGCGGCGGATAAACTGTGTAAGCTTGGCGCATACCTCATAGTTAGAGAATTGCTGGTCTTTTACTTTTGGTTTACTCAAATCAACCAAAGTTGAAGAATCAATATCGATATTGTAAAAACCTGCTCCCACTGCCTCATTAATTAAAGCCTGGAGCGCTTCAATCTCTTTATCCGCATTTTCCTGGTATTTTTTTAAGTTCGCCTGAAAATGATCCCCCTGGATAAATACCGGGCCGCTATAATTTTCTTTAATCGCCGCAGCCAAAATTACCGCAGAGTATTCAACCGGCGGCTGGGCAGTATAACCCATCTCGGATTTGGCAATCTCGAATATAAATGCCTTAGCATTATTCTTCTTGCCCACCCTAAAGATCGCCCTGGCCAAATCATAAGTCAAACTGCGCAGGTTTATCGCCGGCACGGTAGAACCGCTGAATTCCTCCCTGCCGCGGGCCATATAATAATCATGGATACTAGACGGATAAATACCTTTTTTATAAGCAATATCCCAGATCTTTTTGGCGAGCTTCTTTTTAGCCGAAGCATCCTCAGTTAAAACTAAATCCATTACGATGTTATCAATCTCAAGCGGTTTCCTTCCCATGTTGCTTAATCCTCCTTTAATAAATATTTGTATTATTTAATAACTTAAGTTAAAATCCTGATCAAATTAAATAAATTATCAATCTTTAGTTCTTTCTTTTGTATCGCAACCTCAAAATCAATCTCCGCAAATTTACCGCCTCCAAGACCAACGGCAATATCGGTTTTACCTGACAACAAACAATCAACCGCGCTCTTGCCAAGGTGCAAAGCAAGGTCCCGGCTGACAGCAGTGGGTCGACCCCCTCTTTGTACATGGCCCAAGACCACTGTCCGTGTCTCAAGGCTGGTAATTTCAGTAATCTTTCTCGCAATATCCTCTGCCTTACCTGCGCCTTCGGCAACTATGATAATCCAACTCATCTTGCCAACCAAATTACCATGTACAATATCATGGCAAATTAGTTCCAGGTTAAATTTCTTTTCCGGAATAATCACATCTTCACATCCTCCGGCAAGGGCAACAGTCAGGGCAATAAAACCAGATTCTCTGCCCATTACTTCAACTACAAAAATCCTCTCCATGCTGGTTGCGGTATCGCGTATCTTATCAATCGCATCAAGGGCAGTATTAATTGCCGTATCCGTGCCGATAGTATAATCAATCCCGTTAATATCATTATCGATAGAGGCGGGAATACCTATAACCGGGACTTTATATTTCTTATAAAACTCGTGTGCTGCGGCAAAAGAACCATTGCCGCCGATAACCACTAAACCATCAATATTATATTTCTTAATAGTATTATAAGCCCGGCTCATCCCTTCTTCAGTCTTGAATTCCGCACAGCGGGCGGTTTTTAAAATAGTCCCACCCTGATTGATGATCCCGGAAACAGAGCGATGGTCTAAAACTTTTAGCTCTTCGTTAATCAGTCCCCACCATCCGCGGAAAACCCCCATTACCTCTAATTTCTGGTTGATCCCGTAGCGCACAACGGAACGGATTGCCGGATTCATTCCCGGAGCATCTCCTCCGGTAGTTAAGACTGCGATTCTTTTCATCAAGTCCCCATCTCCCAGCTAGCTAAATATTTCTTCTGTTCCGCAGTAAGCACATCTATCTTAATCCCCATAGACTTAAGTTTAAGCCCGGCGATGTTCTTATCAATATCTTCCGGTACCGTATAAACCTGTTTTTGCAATCTACGGTAATTTTTGGCCATATACTCCGCAGAGAATGCCTGGTTAGCGAAAGACATATCCATAACGCTAGCCGGGTGGCCCTCAGCCGCGGCCAAATTAATCAAGCGGCCTTCCCCTAAAATATAAATCTTGCGGTTACCGCTTAAAGTGTACTCGTCAACAAAATCGCGGGTTGCCCTTTTAGATTTAGCTATACTTGCTAAACCCGGGATATCAATCTCGACATTAAAATGCCCGGAGTTAGCTACGATTGCACCGTCTTGCATTAAGCTAAAATGCTCTTTACGGATAACATTAATGTCCCCGGTAACCGTAACAAAGATATCACCGGTTTTAGCTGCCTCTTTAATCGGCATAACCCTAAAGCCATCCATAGTCGCCTCAAGCGCGCGCAGAGGGTCGACTTCAATAACAATTACTTTAGCGCCCATGCCTTTTGCGCGCATGGCAGCTCCCTTTCCACACCAGCCGTATCCGCAAACTACGAAATTAGACCCGGCAATTAATTTATTCGTTGAACGGATAATCCCGTCAAGGGTTGACTGGCCTGTGCCGTAACGATTATCAAAAAGATGTTTAGTCAAAGCGTCATTAACCGCGATAATTGGATAACGCAATTTCCCTTCTAATGCCAAAGCGCGCAGACGGATCACTCCGGTAGTAGTCTCTTCTGTGCCGCCTATAATATTGGCATGTTCCCTCTCCGGACGCTGATGGATGGTACTTACCAGATCCGCACCGTCATCCATAGTTATATCCGGCTTGACTGCTAAGGCGGATTTTATATGGCTATAATAAGTTTTAGTATCTTCGCCTTTAATCGCAAAAACAGCCACCTTTAAATCTCTTACCAGGGCCGCAGCTACATCATCCTGAGTAGAAAGCGGATTGGATGCACAAATATAAACATCGGCGCCGCCTGATTTTAAAACATCTGTCAACACGGCCGTCTCAGTAGTAACATGCAAACAACAGGCAACCTTCAAGCCTTTTAAAGGCTTATCCTTGGAAAATCTCTGTTTAATCAAGCTAAGTACGGGCATATTCTTACTTGCCCATTCAATTCTTAAAGCGCCTTTTTTAGCTAAGTTTATATCTTTAATGTCATATTTCATTCGTATTATCCTCTCTTTAACTTACAATATCCTTTTATTATAAACGGCTGGCTTGTTTTTTTAATCCTGCCGCTTTATCCGTCTTCTCCCAGGTAAACTCCGGCTCTGGCCTGCCAAAATGCCCATAACTGGCAGTCTTCCTATATATAGGCCGGCGTAAATTCAATGACTCAATAATCCCCTTAGGAGTAAGCTGAAAGTTCTGCCGTACCAACTTCACCAAAGACTCTTCTGAAATAACTGAAGTGCCCTCTGTCTTTACCATAACTGACAAAGGATCCGCACGGCCGATAACGTAAGCTAGCTGAATAAGGCATTTCTCCGCCAGGCCCGCTGCCACAATATTCTTAGCAATATAACGGCACATATACGCTGCGGAACGGTCAACCTTAGTAGGATCCTTACCAGAGAACGCGCCGCCACCATGGGCAACCGCGCCGCCGTAAGTATCTACAATTATCTTTCTGCCGGTCATCCCGGTATCAGACTGCGGCCCGCCAATTACAAATTTTCCTGTTTGATTAACAAAATACTTGGTATCTCTATCCACCCAACCTTTAAGGATCGGACCAGCTACCTCCCGGATGATTTCACGTCTCGCTTTTTCAGTAATGCGCTTTCCGCTTTTATCCAGGATATCATCGGTATGCTGAGAAGCCAATACCACTGAATCCACGCGTACCGGTTTATCGTTATCATATTCTATAGTCACCTGGGTCTTGCCATCCGGACCAAGGTATTTCAAAATCTTATTCTTACGCACCTGCGTCAGGCGCATAGCAAGTTTCTGCGCCAGCATCAAGGCCAGCGGCATCAATTCCTTAGTCTCATTGCAGGCATAACCAAACATAATCCCCTGATCTCCCGCCCCACCGGCATCCACCCCTTGCGATATATCCGGAGACTGAGAATGGATAGCGTTAAGTATGGCGCAGGTATGAAAATCAAACCCATATTTAGGGTGATTATAGCCTATATCTTCAATAATGCCCCTGCAGATATCATGTACATGTACAAATCCGCGGGTGGTTATTTCCCCGCCCACAATCAAAAGCCCCATTGTAACATAAGTTTCACAGGCTACGCGTGCATAAATGTCATTCGTTAAACAAGCATCCAATACCCCGTCTGAGATCTGATCGCATAACTTATCCGGATGACCTTCAGTTACTGATTCCGAAGAAAAATAATGTTTCCGCACTGACATAACTCCTCCTTATTTTTTTATCCAGGAGAATCCTGACGAGTTAAACGAGTCAGGGTCCTCCTCATAATTAGGCAAATTTTTCTTTTGCCGCGTTTAAATACTTATAATCACCGATATCAAACCAGGAACCTTTGAATATATACCCATAAACATCCGCCCTGTCTTTAAGCCAGGCAATGTAACCTCCGGTGGCATCTATTTTATTTTTACTGTCCTGGGTATATTCTGTAATCAAACCCAGGCAATCTTTGGGAATAAAATATAAACACATAGCCACCAGGCAACTTTGCGGATGTTTAGGTTTTTCCTCAAAACTAATTACTTTTTTATGCTTATCCAACTTGGCCACACCATACCGGCTGGCGTCTTTTTTCTGCTTTAATCTATACAGGCCTATATTCACAGCCGGAAGATCTTTCTTGGCGGAATTCAAGAAACTATTCAGAGAACCGCTGAACAGGTTATCCCCTCCGATTACCAAAAGGTCATCCTGAATCTTTTTCCTGCTTATCGTAAAATTTATATCCCCGATAGCTCCCAGCCTATCCTGATTATTCTTAGTCAGGTCATCTATCAGGACAATTTTCTTGGATGATTTAATTGATTTCACCCAGCTGCGAAAAAACCGGATGAATTTGCTGTTAGTAACAATATAAATCTCATCGATAGCGGCAACAGCGCCCAATCTATCAATTATATAATTTATAATCGGCCTGCCCTTAATCTCCAGCAGCGGTTTTGGATACTTCTTGGTTAATGGATAAAGCCGGGTCGCATAGCCGGCTGCTAAAATCAACGCCTTCATCCTATTTTAAAATCTCCGCTAACCTGTTCCTGGCAAACTCTTCAATCTCGGTACCGGTCGAAAGCTTCATTGCCTCGCTAGCAAGGCTTTGCACCGCTTTAAACCCTATTGCGCGAATTATAAATTTTAACTCCGGGATTACCTGCGGAGGAACGCTAAACTCATCCAACCCCAAACCCAAAAGGATAAGCGCCAGCGACGGCTCGCCGGCCATCTCTCCGCACATCGCCACTTTAATATTTGCCTGATGCGCCGCGTCAATAACCTGCTTTATCATCCTTAAAACCGCCGGGTGAGCCGGCTCATACAGATAAGCTACTTTTTCATTGCCGCGGTCAACCGCTAAACAATATTGAATCAAGTCATTTGTCCCAATGCTGAAGAAATCCGCTTCTTTGGCTAAAATATCCGCGGTCATCGCCGCCGAAGGAACTTCAATCATTACGCCAACGGGAATCTTATCATTAAACTCTATTCCCTTTTGACTCAACTCTTCTTTTGCCTCCCGAAGCAAACCATTGGCCTGGCGTAATTCCTCTATCCCGGAAATCATAGGATACATAAGCTTCAGGTTCCCATGCACAGAAGCCCTAAGAATAGCACGCAGCTGTAATTTAAATATATCCGGACGAGCCAGACAAAACCTGATCGCCCTCCAACCCAAGAACGGCTGCATTTCATGAGGGATCTGGAATTGCGACAGGAATTTATCCCCGCCTAAATCCAGGGTGCGTATAACTACCGAGTGAGGGCTCATCTGCTCAGCGACATACTTATAAGCCTGATAATGCTCTTCTTCGCTGGGGGAATCTTTGCGGTTCATATAAAAAAACTCTGTGCGGTAAAGCCCAATCCCTTCGCTACCGTGCAGTTTGACTGAAGAAACCTCATCGGGAAATTCGATGTTAGCATTAATCAAGATCGAGCGGCCATCAGTAGTAACCGAGGGAAGCTCCTTAACCGATGAAAACCTCTCGGCTATATCTTTTAATTTTACCAGTTCCTGCTGATAATTTCTAAGCGTCTCCTCATCGGGGTTAATGATTACCGTGCCGGTGTTTCCGTCAACAATAAGGATATCTCCAGGATTAACTCTAGAGGTAACTCCCTCCAAACCCACCACTGCGGGTATCTCCAGAGACTTGGCCATGATCGCGGTATGCGAAGTCTTACCGCCCATGTCGGTAACAAAAGCAGCAACATTCCTGGTATGCATTGCTGCGGTATCCGAAGGAGAAAGGTCGTGCGAAACAATAATCGCTCTCTCCTTAAGATCCTCCATGCCTATTTTCTCTTTACCCAGAAGGTTTCTTAATATCCTTTTGCCGACATCGTTAATATCGGCGATACGTTCCTTAAGGTATTCATCTTCGATTTTCAAGAATACGCTGATATATTTCTTTAGAACTTCCGAAAAAATATAGGCAACATTTAGCTGCTCTTTTTTAAGCCGGGAGATGACCTCTTCAATAAGCATGCGGTCTTCCAATACCAAAAGGTGCGCATCAAAAATCTGCGCTTCTTCCTGGCCCATATCAAAACTAATCCTTTTTTGCAGCTCGATAATCTCGCGGCGGGTTTTAATCAGGGCTTCCTCAAAAAGCTGGATCTGCACGGGGATATCTTCCCAGGCGATTTTCTCAGGCAATACAACAAACTCCTCCTTACCGAGTTTGTAAGCTGCGCCGATACTTATTCCGCCTGCCGCTGCGATACCTTTTAATTGAATCATAAAGCTTCCTCGCTATTAATAATCTTTTCCAGTTCCGCCAAGGCCTGCTCTGCGTCAGAGCCGTCCGCTTCAACAATAACTAAACTGCCCTTTTCTGCGCCAAGCATAAGAATACCCATAATGGACTTACCATTAACCTCTTCGTCATCGTGGCGCACGGTAATGCGCGAATCAAATTTATTGGCTACCTGCACGAATAAAGCAGCAGGCCGGGCGTGTAACCCCTGTTCATTTTTTACGATTAATTCTTTTTTAATTAAGGGCATCTTTAAATCTCTTCGATAAAACTTAAAATAATTTTTGCTAATTTTTCCGCGTCGTGGCGGATCACACCATCCTGAATCATGATAAAATCTTCTTCAATCACCCGGTAACCCAGATTCTCAATATTTTTACGATCATTAACCACAAGAAGTGAATTCTCCCCGGAATAACGCGTCAAAACCTCCCTGGGAACCTCTCCGTTATTCACAACACAATAATCCAGGATACGCTCAGAACTATGGCTAAGCAGGGCCTTGATATGATCAGAAACACTATAACCGTCTGTTTCTCCCGGTTGAGTCATTACATTGCAGACATAAATCTTGATTGCTTCAGACTCCGCGATCTCCCGGGAGATCTCATCAATTAGAAGATTAGGAATAATGCTCGTATATAAAGAACCCGGGCCCAAAACAATAATCTGCGCCTCTCTAATCGCCTTTATCGCATCCGGAGTAGCCAGCGGCTGCTCAGGAGCAAGACTGACTCTATTAATCGCTTTTCTTGCTTTGGGGATCTGCCCTTCTCCGGCGACCATTGTGCCATCCTTATAATGCGCCACAAGCGTCACATCGCCTAATGTGGAAGGAATAACCTGTCCCCTCAAGGCTAAAACCTTGCTGGTTTCCTTAATTGCCTTTTCAAAATCACCGGTTAAACGGGTCATTACCGTAAGAAAAAGGTTGCCAAATGAATGCCCGGAAAACTCAGAATTTTTATCAAAACGGAACTGAAAAAGATCACGCATCAACGCCGGAGCGTCAGCTAAAGCTACCAGGCAATTGCGTATATCACCGGGAGGCAAGACATCAAACTGCTGCCGGAGCCGGCCGCTTGAGCCTCCATCATCAGCCATCGTAACTATAGCGGAAATGTTTGAAGAGTAACTTTTTAACCCGCTTAAAAGAACGGATAAACCTGTTCCGCCGCCTACAGCAACTATCCGCGGGCCACGGCTTAAATGTTTCTTCTGATACAAAAGATCAACCAACTCCGTGCCTCTGGATGACGGAACGAATATGGCGATAAAAGAACGCATCATCCGTTTTATACCCAGGATCAAAATTATGATCCCGGAAATTACAACCAGGGCATCTAAAAACTGAATCAGCCAAAATTGGCCGGATTTAAGGTTGGCTGTTCCTATAATTAAAAGCACCACCCCAAAAGCGCTTAAACCCACCCAACGCTTAATACCTATGCCAGGATAAAACCATTTTAAGATAACGCTAGAGGCTGTTTTCATTTTACGAAACAATCTGTTAATTATGTGATTAACTTACAGGATATCCTGCACGATTATCCGGCAGGGATCTTATAAAAATAAAAACAAAATAGACTAGATTTTTTTCTCGTCTTCCTGAGTGATAATCTTAATTACAGATTTTTCGTCCATGCAGGTACGCAGGGTATCGCGAAAATATTTATCTTTTAAGAGGCGCGATATCCTAGCTAATGCCTTAAGGTGCGGTCCGGCGGAATCCTGCGGAGCAACAAGCAAAAAGAAAATATAAGCTAATTCTCCGTCGAGAGAATCAAAATCTACGCCTTTTTTAGAAAGCCCAAAGGCGGCTACCAATTTATCCACGCAGTCGCATTTTGCATGCGGTATGGCAATGCCCTGGCCGATTGCGGTTGAACCCAAGGCCTCTCTTGACATAAGGGCTTCAATGAGTTTGTTACGGTTGCGTTTCTCCACATCACCGGCTTCGATCAAAAGATCCACCATCTCCTTAATCACATCTTCCTTGCGGGTAGATTTTATGTCGGTGAGAATCGCTTTCTTAGAAAGAAAATCCATTATCTGCATTTGTTTTCTCCTTTCGAATAATCAATACAAAAATAAAAGCGGGAGACGGGATTCGAACCCGCGACATCAACCTTGGCAAGGTTGCGCTCTAGCCAGCTGAGCTACTCCCGCAATACCAATTGCGCACCGGCGCAACTCCAATAAGCGCCGGGTGCTGCATCGCTCGCTATTATCAACTGTAAAATTTCATTTTGGGCGGAAGAGGATTTGAACCTCCAAGGGTTACCCCAATAGCTCCTAAGGCTATCGCGTATGCCAATTCCGCCATCCGCCCGGAATGTTCCTCTTTCCACCTACTAATAACTTTGATAGCCTGTGGTATTGCGGAGCGCGCATTAGAAAACTTTCGGCAAATGAGTGCGAGGAATTACGATGAGCGAAGGCCGACGCAGTGTATGGTCGGCCGAAAACGAATCGTAAACCGAAGCACTCGGCGAAAGTTTTCAGCGCGCGGAACAATACCACAGGATATCAAATTATTCTGAGCCTCCCGCGACTCGAACGCGGCACAACCACATTAAAAGTGTGGTGCTCTACCTGATGAGCTAGAGGCCCGAATTTAAAACTCCAATACTTCCTTTTCCTTATTCTTTAAAAGTTCATCAATCTTGGCGATATATTTATCAACCACTTTCTGCAATTCTTCAATACCGCGGAACTTTTCATCTTCAGAAACAATCTTGTCTTTTTCCAGCTTCTCTAGGGTTTCCTTGGCATCTCTTCTAATTGTACGCATAGACACACGGCCATCTTCAGACATCTTATGGATCTGCTTAGCCAACTCTAGCCGCCTCTCTTTAGATAGCTGAGGAACAGCAAGTCTGATTACTTTTCCGTCGTTAGAAGGATTGATCCCGAGGTTAGATTTCATAATCGCCTTTTCGATCTCAACAATCACCGTAGGATCCCAAGGCTGGATAACAATCAAATGTGCGTCAGGAGCCGATATTGCCGCCAACTGCTTGAGCATAGTCAGAGTCCCGTAATAATCAATATGCATGCCTTCAACCAAACTGGGAGATGCCCTTCCAGTCCTTACTTCATGGAACTCACGGTTCATCGACTCAAAAGCCTTTTTCATCTTCTCTTCTGTATTATGTAATATTTCCTTAACAGTCATATTTTCCCGCCTTTCGCTTATCTTACAACCGTGCCAATCTTCTCACCTAAAATTACACGCTTAATATTCCCCTGGCGATTAAGATTAAAGACAACGATGGGTAATTTATTATCCATACATAAGCTGATTGCTGTTGCGTCCATTACTTTTAAGCCCTTCTTAAGCACGTCTATATATTTTAACTGGCTGAACCTTTTGGCGCCTTTTACTTTCATGGGATCGGCGGCATAAACCCCATCAACTTTAGTAGCCTTTAAAATAGCATCCGCATTAATCTCCATAGCACGCAAGGCCGCGGCTGTATCGGTAGTAAAATAGGGGTTGCCGGTCCCGGCGACGAAGATAACCACCCTACCCTTCTCTAAATGCCGTATAGCCCTTCTTCTAATATAAGGTTCAGCTATCCTTTGCATCTCAATAGCTGTCATTACTCTTGTGGGTACGCCTGATTTCTCCAGTGCATCCTGCAGGGAAAGCCCGTTAATTACAGTAGCCAGCATCCCCATATAATCGGCAACGCTACGATCTAAATCCAACCCGCGCGAAGCGGTATTCTCCTGGCCGCGTAAGATATTGCCTGCGCCTAAAACAACAGCCACATCTACGCCTAAATCCATAATTTCTTTAATCTGGCGCGATATGGTCTTAAGCACTTCCGGGTCTATACCATGCGTATTTTTGCCCTGAAGCGCCTCACCACTAAGTTTAAGGACAATTCTCTTATAAACCGGTTTGAGCATTTATTCGCCGATCTTATAGCGGATAAACCTGCGGATAACAATATTCTCGCCAATCTTTGCCACAATACTACCCAAACAATCTTTAATCGTTAAACTCGGGTCTTTGACAAAAACCTGCTCCAATAAACAATTATTCTTGTAATAATCTTCTTTGCTTTTTTCATGCTGCAGGACATCCTCCGGCACATCTTCCTTCTTTATATATGACGGGCTGCTCGCAGCTATATGCATAGCCAGGTCTTTGGTGAATTTTACAAACTCTTCATTCTTGGCTGCAAAGTCAGATTCACAGTTTACTTCCAGCAAAACACCAATTTTATTTCCATGATGTATATAACAATCGATCCTGCCTTCTTTAGCAGCACGGCTTTGTTTTTTAGCGGAAATTTCCAGGCCTTGTTTACGCAACAATATTACTGCCTGTTTTATGTCCCCTTTAGCCTCTTCCAAAGCCTTCCTGCAATGCGCGATGCTTGAGCAGGTCATATCCCTTAGTTCTTTAATAGCGCTCAGTGAATTTTTCATTTTAAAACGACCCCTTCTTTCTCGATTTCAGTTTTGTATCCGCTGCCGGCTTAATGTGCGCCCTTTTTGCTGCCCCAGCCTCATCAATAGGCGGTTGGCTTTCCTCAACAATCTCCTCAATTTCTTTAATCTTAATTTCCTCTTCCGGAAGGACTTCTGGCGAGATATCCTGTTTTGGCTCCTCTACCTTAACAACCCCTTCCTGAGAAAGATAAGATAAGAATTTCTTCCTTCCCTCAATGATCGTATCCGAGATAATTGTAGCAACTGTACGAATAGACTTAGTAGCATCATCATTACCCGGAATAGGATAATCCACCAAATCAGGATTGGAATTAGTATCAATTAACCCGATTATCGGGATCCCCAGCCTGCGCGCTTCCAGTACCGCGGTCTCCTCTTTTTTGGTATCAACAACAAACGCCGCCTTGGGCATACGCTCCATAGTGACTATACCGGAGAAGTTTTTATTCAACTTGGCCAGCTCTTTTTCCAAACCGGCAACTTCTTTCTTGGTTAATTTCTCAAATGTCCCGTCAGTACGCATCTTTTCAATATCTTTCAAACGGTTAATACTCTTTTTAATGGTGGCAAAATTAGTAAGCATCCCGCCCGGCCAACGGTCGGTAACGTAATACATTCCGCAGCGGATTGCCTCCTGCTTGATCACATCCTGAGCCTGTTTTTTGGTCCCTACAAAAAGGACAAACTCGCCCTTAGAAGTTATATCCATTAAGAAATCCCGGGCAGCGTTAATACACTCCTCGGTCTTTTCCAGGTCAATAATGTAAATACCGCTTCTTGAGCCAAAAATAAACTTCTTCATTTTGGGATTCCAGCGCTTAGTCTGATGACCAAAATGTACCCCTGCTTCTAAAAGCTGTTTGATTAATTCTGACGGCACGTTTTTATTCCCCCTCTTTCTTTGTGGCTTTGGCTGTTCGCTCGCCAAACCATGGTTATCTAACCAGTTAATATACTTCCTTGCCTTCCCTGCTTCAAATAAGCCGGAAAATTAAGGCAAAAAGTTAATTTGGTAATTATAGCAAATTTTTGCCTATTTGCAACTATTATTGTATCTCTTGAGCATCATAAAGCCGCTTGTATAAACCCTTCTTTTCCAGCAACTGGCTATGCGTCCCCTGCTCAACGATTACTCCTTTATCTAAGACTACAATCCTATCGGCATTCCTTACCGTGGAAAGCCGGTGAGCGACCACAAAAACCGTTCTGCCGGTAACCAGGCTGTCTAAAGCCTCCTGAACAATACGTTCAGATGTAGAATCCAACTGTGAGGTAGCTTCGTCCAGGATTAATATCGGGGCATTCTTTAAAAGTGCGCGGGCAATAGCAATACGCTGACGCTCTCCTCCGGAGATCTTTACTCCTCTATCACCAATTATTGTACCATAACCTTGCGGGCATTTGGATATAAAATCATGCGCATGCGCCCTCCTGGCTGCCTCTTCTATTTCCTTATCAGAGGCATCCAGCTTACCATAAGCAATATTAGCCCGGATCGTATCATTAAAAAGCATGGTTTCCTGATTAACTATACCTATCTGGTTACGCAATGATTTTAAATCAAACTCCCGCACATCCACTCCATCAATAAGAACGCTTCCTTTTTGAGGGTCGTAAAAACGCGGAATTAAATCCACCAGCGTGCTTTTTCCCGTGCCGCTGGGGCCGACAATTGCCAGCATCTGACCGTAACCAACCTCTAAATTAATCCCTTTCAGGATTTGCGTATCGGCATAACTGAACCAAACATCATTAAATCTGATATTCTGTTTAAAACCAGTTAAGGTTTTAGGCACAAGCGGTTCTTTTACGCTCGGCTCTGTCTCCAATACTTCATGTATGCGTTCGCTGGCCGCCATAGCCTGTTGGTTTAAAGCATTTACCTGGCTTAATTTCTTTAATGGTCGGATTAAAGATAAAAGCGAACCCAGAAACAGGCCAAAAACTCCAAAAGATATTTTACCGGCGATAACTTCACGGCCGCCCCAGAAAAATACCAACACACCGGCAATACACCCTAAGTACTCCGTAGCAGGATTAAGCAGCAGCGTACGCTTAATTGACTTCATGGAAAGTTTATAATAATCCATATTTACCTTATTAAACTTACTAATCTCATGCTCTTCCATATTAAAGGCTTTAACAATGCGCGCACCCATAATCGTCTCATAAAGCAGAGAATTAGTATCAGCGGCATTCTCCTGAGTGCGTTTGGAAAGTTTTCTTAAAACCTTACCGACCTTTATAATCGGTAAACTGATTAAAGGCACGAATATAATCGAAACTAAAGCCATTTTAAAATAGATAAAGAAAATAACTATGGCAAAAATAACCACCTGCAAGCTCTGATAAATCAGGTCAGTTGAACCGTATGATACCGCATTCTCCACAAGCCTGACGTCATTATTGATACGTGACATGAGTTCTCCGCCGCGCTTATGGGTAAAATAGCTAAGCGATAAAGACTGTATCTTACCATAGAGTTTAGACTTAATATCCCTGACCACACGTTGACCAATATCCGACATAAGATAGCTCTGGAAGAATTCAAAAATCCCTTTTAATAAGAAAAGCACCAGTACAGTAACAACCATATAGCTCAAAAGCACTTCCGGAGAGGTATTATTTATTTTATCCACAAAATTAGCCAGAAAATCCGGTAATTTAGCCGGGATAATGATCTTTTTGTTGGTCAAAACCTTATCTGCTAAAGGCACTATCATTGCCAGAGATACACCGTCAAATATCGCAGAAAACCCCATACAAACTATGGCTATAGCGAATAAACCATAATAAGGCCGCACGAATTTTAGTAACTTAAGATAGTCCTTCATCTTTTACCTTTCCTAAAGAAGGTTTATTTTAACATATCCGCCTAAGCATGGCAAACCTTTTTATTGCATTATTTTGCGTGTCTGGCTTGATTTGTCCCTTCCCCTATTACGCTCGGGGTCCTGCCGCTGAAGATGCCCCTCTTCAGCGTCACCCCTCGGAAGGCAACGCGAAAGAAACCAAACTATACGTTTATGATATTACTAATATAAGATTTCCGGCTTTTGCTGAAGGCACAATCAGAAGATTTTCGGCAGATGTGTGCGAGGAATTACGTCAAGCGTAGGCAGAATCTTAATAGCGTAAGAATACTGCAGCCGAAGCGAAAGACGGAAAGCTTATAAAATCAGTTGCAAACAGGCTTTCAGTCTGCTATGATTTTCAGCATGGATAAACTTAAAGTAGCGGTAATCGGAGCGGGCCATTTAGGCAGCATTCATGCAAAAATATACAAACAAATCCCATCCTGCACCCTGGTAGGCGTCTGCGATACCAATCCCACAAACCTCAAAGCCGTTTCAGGATCGCTGCGCTTACCCGGATACAGCAATTATCATGAACTCTTTGGTAAAATTGACGCTGCCAGCATTGCCGTACCTACGCTTCTGCATCATCAGGTAGCGCATGATTTTCTTGAGAATAACGTACATCTTCTGGTCGAAAAACCATTTACCGTAGATCTTAAGCAAGCAGACGATCTTATTGAGATTGCCAAAGAAAAAAACCTCATCTTGCAAGTAGGCCACATTGAAAGGTTTAACTCCGCTTTTTGCGCCACACAGAAAATAATCAAAAATCCGAAGTTTATCGAATGCCACCGCCTTTCCAGCTTTCCTAACCGCTCGCTTGATGTCGGAGCTGTTCTGGACATTATGATTCACGACATTGATATTGTTTTAGGGCTGGTGGATTCACCAATAGAACGCATAGAATCCGTAGGCGTAAATGTACTTACCCAATTCGAAGATATTGCTAATGCCCGCCTGACTTTTAAAAATGGCTGTATCGCCAATCTTACCGCCAGCCGGGTCTCCGATGAAGTAATGCGCAAAATCCGCATATTCCAGGAAGATACCTATATTTCCCTGGATTATAAAAATGCCGAGGCCTCTGTATACCGCAGGATCCAGGGCAAGATTACCAAAGAACGCCTGCCTATTGAAAAAGAGCAGCCTTTGCAGAAAGAGCTGGCTTCATTTGTCGATTGCGTAATCAATAAAAAAACCCCGCTGGTTTCCGGGCCTGTCGCCAGGGAGGCTTTAGCGGTAGCTTTAGAAATTCAAAATCAGATATGGCACAAATAAAAAAAATATTTATTGTTTGTGGCGAACCTTCCGGAGACCTGCTCGCCGGATCTCTTGTCCAGGCAATAACTAAACTTGAACCGGCAATCAAATTCGCAGGAGTAGGCGGGGCATACCTAGAAAAAGCCGGCGCAGAGATCTTTTGTAATATTAAAGAGTTATCCGTAATGGGTTTTTTTGATGTCTTAAAGAAACTACCAAAATTCCTTAAGCTAAAACAATTAATTCTTGAAAAAATAAATACGTATAAGCCCGACGCTATAATTTTCGTTGATTTCTCCGGCTTTAACCTGCGCCTGGCAAAGGCGATCAACAAACACATCCCAACCATTTACTATGTAAGCCCGCAGGTTTGGGCCTCAAGAGAAGGCAGGGTAAATTGCATAAGAGATTTTATCTCTGAAATGATTGTGCTTTTTAAGTTTGAAGAAGAGTTTTACAAACAACGCGGAATCAAAGCGCACTGCGTGGGCCATCCTTTAATAAACCTGGTACGCCCGACCTTAGGAAAACAGGAGCTGCTTGGCAATCTCCAGATTAACTCATCCCAAAAGGTTATTGCTCTTCTTCCCGGTTCTCGTAAACAGGAAATCAGAATGGTCCTGCCATTAATGCTTAAAACTGCCCAGCTTATCAACAAAGAAATCCCCAATACGCAATTTATCATCGCTAAAGCCCCTAACCTCGATGCACAGATATACCAAAAAGAATGCGGAAAATATACCCTGAATTTAAAGATTATCGAAGGTAAAACTTACGATTGCCTGAATATCGCCGACTTTTGCCTCGTATGCTCAGGCACGGCAACACTGGAAACAACAATCATGCAAAAACCATTTGTGATTGTTTACAAAATGAATTTATTGAATTACTTGCTTTATCGTCCGCAAGTAAAGATTCCTTACATAGGAATGGTCAATATTGTGGCAGGAAGAAAAATAGTCCCGGAGTACATCCAGTTTAATGCCAAGCCTAAAATGATTGCCCGCGCAGCCCTGGGATTCCTGCAAAGACCTGAACAAACCAAGCAGATGCTTGAAGATTTGGCTTACGTAAAATCCAGCCTCGGTTCGCCAGGCGCAGCTGAACGCGCCGCCAAACTCATTCTAGACTTCCTCAAGAAATAATCAATTAACCCGTCTGCCTTGGTTTTATTCTTCACAGGGACGCTTGTTACGGCCCAGCGTGCCGTAACTGCGCTCGGGTCGGCTGACGTCGCTCTCACTAGTCTCTGCATAGCCGGTGAACCTTGCCCGCTCCTTGCCTCCACGCCCTGCTCAGAATCAAACCAAGCCATCCGCTAAAGTATATTCAGTAAAAATGAACCTGGTAAGTTTCGAGTGAATGTCGATTTTAACCACCCGCTAAGATTTACGGCTTTTGCTAGAGGCACAATTAAAAGATTTTCGGCATCGCTATCGTAAATATGTGTGCAAGGTTTTACGGCGAGTGCAGGCAACACCTGATGCGTAAGGCTCCTTGCGCTGCCTGAGCGAGCCGTAAACCGTAGCACACGGCGAAAATCTTTGTGCCGAAGCAAAAAACGGAAAGCTTAGCGCACGCGAACAATCTGCCGAAGAGCAAAATATCGCTGTTAGACTTAATATGATTTTGCTATTTTTATACGTTCGTCAATCGGCGGGTGGTCAAAAAAGAAAAACTTGATTAGCGGGTGCGGATTTCTATCGGCGAGATTTTGGCTGGCAAGTTTATCCATTAAAGAAATAAACGCTTCTTTGTTCTGGGTTGTTTTAAGCGCAAGAGCGTCTGCCTCCCTTTCAAACCTACGGCTCACATATGCCTCTATGGGCTGCATGATAATACCAAAAAGCAGGAAATAAAGAAAAACCAACGGCAGGCTGGCCAATTGCGTAAGAGAGCTTAATTTGAATACCCCCAGGAAAGAAGAATTAGTCCTAAAAATAAAATAGAACAACCCTAAAGTTAACAGGGAGTTTATAGCAATCAGTTTTAAAATATGCTTGAGCTGAAAGTGCGCGAATTCATGCGCCAGTATTGCCTCAACCTCATCATGGCTATATTTATCTTTTAAAGTATCAGCTAAAATCACGCGCTTAGTTTTTCCCATCCCGGTAAAGGCCGCATTAGCCTTAAGCGTTTTTTTACTGAAATCTATTTCAAAAACATCCAACAGCTTAATCTGCATTTTCTGGGCCAAGTTAAATATCCTCTGGCGTAAAACTTCATCTTCCAGTTTCTTATATTTAAAAAATAACGGAATAATCAAGACCGGGGTTAACTTGGCTAAAACCACGCTAAATACTATCCAGAAAATTGAGACAACCAGCCACCATTGGTCAAACTTTATCAAAATCCAGTAGAAACCCAAAATCAATATTAATAAGATTATATACCCCAGTATCCCTGATTTTAGCTGATCCAAACACCAGGAGCCTATTTTCTGTTTAGACAAGTTAAACTTGTGCTCCAGAGTATAACCAGAGTAGAAATTAAGCGGGAGACTTAATAAATAATAAAAAACCAAAATAATCAGAAGAAAAACGGCAATTGATAAATATCCCGGCAGGTAAAAATTCTTAATGAGATTCTCTAGAGAAAGGCATAGCCCTGATCCTAAAAAAACCAGAAGCAGGGCTATGTTATAAAACGTATCAGTAATGCTTAATACATACTTTTGGTGAGAGTAACTTTTGGCTAAATTAGCCATATCTATTTCTTAGCTTCTTTTTTCACTAAAGGCGCGACATTGATAAATGTACGCAGGCCACCGTGGCTGGTCTTCTTACGGGTAAAATAAACCTTGCCCGGATAAGCAGCGAATAAAGTGCCTAAACCACGGACCCCTACCCCTGCTTTATAGGCATCGCGACCGCGCACCAGTATCTCTCCGGTCTTAACCAGCTTTCCACCGCTTGATTTAACTGCTTTATCTTTCTTGGGAGTCGAAAAACCACCGATCATTTTAATTTTCCTCCTTTAACGTTTTATTTAAGAAATAAGCTTACCACAAATCAATTAATTAAGCAAGACCTCTTCATCTTTATCCGGAATATGTACCTCTAATCCTTTTTGCACCAACAAATCCGAAAGGGTTTGCGATTGTTCAAGCTCTCCGTGCACCAGGAAAATACGCTTGAGCGGCAGGCATCCGGAAACAAAATCCAATAATTCCGTCTGGTCTGCATGCCCGGAAAAGGCGTTAATCACCACCACTTCGGCATTAAGCTCATACTCAACTCCGAATATTTTCACAAAAGGGGTTTTCTCGACTATTCTTCTTCCCAGGGTATCCTGGGCCATATATCCGACAACTAAAATCATATTGCGCGAATCCTCAATATTATTCTGCAAGTGATGCAGCATCCTCCCGGACTCGCACATACCGCTACCGGCAATAATAATCATCGGACGCTTATCGGTATTTAAAGCCTTGGACTCTCTTTGTTCGCGGATAAAACGCAAATTTAATAATTCAAAGGGATTATCACCTTTACTAAACGCTTGGCGAGTCTTTTCATTTAAAAAATCCAGATGAAAATTGAAAAGGTCAGTGATATTCGTAGCTAACGGGCTATCCACATAAATAGGCACCGGAGGTATAAGTTTGTCTTTAAGCAATTCACTTAAAAAGTAAATTACCTCTTGTGTACGTTCGAGAGTAAAAGAAGGAATAAGCACTTTCCCCCCTCTTTTAACTGCCCGGGAAATCGCCTCCCTTAACCTTGACTGCGCTTCATCAATCGGCCGGTGCAGCCTGCCGCCATAGGTAGACTCCATAATCAAATAATCCAAACCCTTGGGGATCACCGGATCACTTAATAAAGGCAGGTTCTTTCTTCCTAAATCTACCGCATAACCTAAGCGCAAAAAACGCTGGCCATCTTTAATATCCAAGACAATAACCCCTGAACCCAGGATATGCCCGGCATCAAGAATAGTAGCAAAAACATCTTTAGCAATACAAAACTTTTGGTTATAAGAAATGGAGCGGAAAATTTTGGTGGCCCTGGATGCCTCCTTCGCCGTATACAAAGCTTTGCGTAAAGGCAAATTCATGCGCCGGTTAATTTTATTTACGTAACGCACATCTTCTTCCTGGATCTTTCCTGAATCCACCAACATAAGATCTGCCAAATCTTTGGTTGCCGAAGTAGTATAGATCTTGCAGCGCAACCCCTGCTTAATTAAATTGGGGATATTGCCGCAATGGTCGATGTGCGCATGCGATAAGACCATGGCATTGATCGTGCGCGGGTTAAAATGGAAGGTGGTGTTGATTGCATAAAAGGCGTCACGGTGCCCCTGGAAGAGCCCTGCATCAAGAAGTATCTCCGTATTCCCAGCCGTAATCAAATGGCTTGAGCCGGTAACAGTCTTTGCGCCTCCAAGGAATTTTATTTTAACTGACATATTTAGGTTACAAAAAGGTTACGGGAAGAGAATTTACCATCGGTAGTAAGATTTACTCCCAGCCGCTTTAATCCTACTTCATCCCCGGGAGTAGGGATATGCGTCATATGCACTTCACACCACTTAAGCTCGCCCAGCTTATTCATCGCCAACTCTGCGGTATGGTTTGTGGTCGCGCTTATCGCCAGAGCGATTAGGCATTCCTCTAAATCCAAACTCTCTGAATCCTGGCCTAAAATCCCTTCTTTTAGCTTGGCGATCTGGCTTATAATATGCGGGCTTAAAAGTAAAATCTCATCAGGAATATGCGCTAAAATTTTTACCGCGTTCAAAATCAAACTCGAGGCGGCATGCATAAGTTTGGAATTTTTACCCGTGACAATCTGGCCATCGCTTAGCTCAATCGACGCCCCGCAGCATATACCCTCATTACCCTGGCCTTTTTTCTCCGCTTCTTCCGCGGTTTTTCTGGCCACTTCAACAACTAAACGGTCGGTAACTTTTACCCCCAATTCTTCCATAAGCAAAATTACCCTGTCTACGGTTTCTTTTTTCTCAATACCCAAGGCGTATTCGCTGTTATACCTGAAATACCTACGGATAAGCTCCTGCTTTGCCGCTTCCTGCACTGCTTTATCTTCAACAATCCCGAAGCCCGCGCGGTTGACGCCCATATCAGTAGGAGAATTATATGTAGGGAGGTTGTAATCTTTGGCGTATATCCTGCTTAAAATAAGCTTAAGTATAGGGAAACTCTCTACGTCGCGGTTGTAGTTAATAGAAGTCTTGTTATATTTATTCAAATGGAACGGGTCAACCAGGTTAAAATCCTGGATATCAGCTGTGGCTGCTTCATAGGCAACATTCACCGGATGCTTAAGCGGCAAATTCCATATAGGGAAGGTTTCAAATTTTGCGTAGCCGGCGTTGATGCCGCGTTTATGCTCTTGAAATAACTGAGAAAGACAAGTGGCCAATTTTCCGCTATTCGGACCCGGGGCAGTGACCACAACAATAGGATTTTTAGTTTCAATGTAATCGTTTTTACCAAAACCCTTATCACTGACAATAGCGTCAATATCCGCAGGATAGCCATCAATAGGATAATGCAGATAAACCTTTACCCCGCGATGCTCCAGTTTATTTTTGAATATAACTGCCGATGACTGATTGGCAAAACGCGTAATTACTACCGCCAGGATATCCAATCCCCACTTCCTTAAATCGTCGATTAATTTCAAGGTAGCTGCGTCATAAGTAATCCCGAAATCTCCACGCACCCTGCCCTTTTCAATATCGCCGGCGTATATGGAAAGCACAATATCAATCTTGTCTTTTAAGGATTGCAAGAGCCTTATTTTTACATTAGGATCGTAACCCGGCAGGACACGCGCAGCATGATAGTCATAACAAAGCTTGCCTCCAAACTCCAGGTAAAGCTTATTATCAAACTTTTTTACTCTCTCAAGAATAAAAGCGGTTTGTTCCTTAAGATATTTTTCGTTATCAAAACCTGTTTTTTTAATCATCTTTTGCCTAATTATTAGGCATATTATAATACAAACTTATTCTTTTGTAAATAGATCCACCCACAATTACTTATCATACGTAGAATAAAAATATGGGGTGTGCGCCATGAATTCCGCGGCGCAGGTATCAACCAGCTTGAAATCCGGAAGAATATTCATGGACTTTCTTAAAGCATAGACCTCAGCCTGGCTCATAGATAAAAGTTTGGCCAGCTGTATATCGCTAAAGCCATACTCTTTGGCCTTCTTAAGTAATTCTCCGGAAAGATTACCTTTATTTTTAAGCAGCTCTTTTTCACAATCAACAATCTCTTTGATGTTATATAAAAACCAGCGGTCAATCTTGGTTAATTCATGGATCTTTTCAATATCCAGATTAGCGCGGAAGGCATCACCAATATAAAAAATCCTTTCCGCATTAGGCTGCCTTAATTTCTGATAAATCTTGTCTAAAAGGCCATTTTCAATTTTAATATCTTCTAAGTTATAGAAAATAATGCTTTCCAGTCCGGATTTCTTAATCTCCAGCGAACGCAAACCTTTCTGCAACGCCTCTTTAAAAGTACGGCCAATAGCCATGGCCTCGCCAACTGACTTCATGGATATTCCCAGGGTACTGTCAGCCAAAGCAAATTTCTCGAAAGTAAACCGCGGGATCTTTACTACGCAATAATCAATAGCCGGCTCAAAGCAAGCAGGAGTTGAGCGGGTAATATCATTAGATATTTCATCCAGGGTGTAGCCAACAGCAAGCTTAGCTGCAATTTTTGCAATAGGAAAACCTGTGGCTTTTGAGGATAGCGCTGAACTGCGCGAAACCCGCGGATTCATCTCGATAACCACCATTCTGCCGGTCTCCGGATGCACCGCAAACTGTATGTTTGAACCGCCGGTTTCAACGCCAATCTCACGGATACAAGCAATAGCGGCATCACGCATCAACTGATATTGTTTATCGGTTAGTGTCTGGATAGGCGCCACGGTAATACTATCTCCGGTATGCACGCCCATAGGGTCAAGATTTTCGATAGTACAAATGACCACTACATTATCTTTTAAATCCCGCATCACCTCCAGTTCAAATTCCTTCCAACCCAACACAGATTCTTCAACCAGAATCTCGCTGATCATACTTGACTCAAGGCCGCGCTTAGCCAAAACCTTGAACTCTTCAATATTATAAGCGATTGACCCGCCCCCGCCCCCTAAAGTAAAACTGGGCCGGATGATCAAAGGAAAACCTACTTTTTCCGTCACAGCAACCGCTTCATCCAAATTATAAGCCCGGCCGCTTTTAGGCAAATCCAGCCCGATCTTTTCCATCGCCGCTTTAAATAACTGGCGATCCTCGCCTTTTTTAATCGCTTTTATATTAGCTCCGATAGTTTCAACCTTATACTTTTTTAACACTCCTTTTTCCGCCAACTCTACGGTAGTATTCAAAGCAGTCTGGCCGCCAAGAGTAGGCAGGAGCGCATCCGGCCTTTCTTTGGCAATAATCTTCTCTACCGTCTCGGCGTTAATCGGCTCGATATAAGTCTGATCGGCAATTTCAGGATCAGTCATAATTGTCGCCGGGTTAGAATTCACCAGGACAATTTTAAACCCCTCCTGTTTTAAGACCTTACATGCCTGGGTGCCGGAATAATCAAACTCGCAGGCTTGGCCGATAACAATGGGCCCGGAACCAATAATCAATATTTTTCTAATATCTTTTCTCTTAGGCATAGCTTAATACTTTCGCTTCTTTGACTTCTGCATTAATTTTGTAAACTCGGCAAATAAATATTCTGCGTCGTGCGGCCCTGGAGAAGCTTCAGGATGAAATTGCACGCAAAATAACGGCAGCTTCTTATGGCGAAACCCTTCTGAGGTACCGTCATTTAAATTTACATGAGTCAGTTCAATATCTTTCTTGTCCAGTGAATCTATGTCCACGCAAAAACCATGATTCTGGCTGGTTATAGAAACCTTCCCTGTCTTTAAATCCTTTACCGGATGATTTGCTCCGTGGTGGCCGAACTTAAGTTTATAAGTTTTGCCCCCTAAAGCAAGCCCGAGCATCTGATGCCCCAGGCAGATTCCAAAGATTGGCAGTTTACCGATAAGTTTGGTTACTGTTTTAACCACATAATCTACGGCCGCCGGATCTCCTGGCCCGTTAGAAAGCAACAAGCCATCAGGCTTGATTGCAAGTATTTCCTCAGAAGTTGCCTGCGCGGGTAATACTGCTACATTACAATTATTGCGCGTCAATTCTCTCAATATATTGTATTTTACCCCGCAGTCTAAAACTACAACCTTATATTTAGCATCTTTAGACCAGGCATAATTATATTTTTTGGAAATACTGACCTCTTTAACTAAATCTATGCCGATCAGCCCGCGGCAGTTTTGGGCCTTTTTGATTAGGCTGGCCTCGTCAGAATCCTGTGTAGAGAGAACCGCTTTCATCGCCCCTTTTTCCCTTATATGCAAAGTAAGCTTACGGGTATCAATACCCTCAATACCTAAAATATTGTTTTCTTTTAAATACTCACCTAAAGACTGTTCATTTTTCCAGTTACTGGCGATCTTACTATACTCTTTTACCACAAGACCTTCCAGAAAAGGACTGCGGCTCTCCGCATCCTCCTTATTAATTCCATAATTTCCCATCAGGGGATAAGTCATCACTATAATCTGCCCCTTATAAGAAGGATCAGTAATAATCTCCTGATATCCGGCCATGCTGGTATTAAAAACTACCTCGCCGGTCCGCTCACCGCTTACGCCAAATGAGCTGCCTTTAAACACCTTCCCGTCTTCTAAAACAAGAAAAGCTTGCATATTTATCATCCTCACATAAAAAGGCGTTTAGTGCCGATAGCTCGGCTGCTAAACGCCTTTGTTTACTTATTTTAACACCATAAAACAAATTGTCAATTTCTTTCTTTAAAACTACTGGCCAAGAGCCAAATACTCCTTGCCTTCCTTCCAGGGATTAAGATAACGTTCAATACTCAAACTGTTATCTTGAACCAAATCAACCAGGCGTTTTTTGTCAACAGGCGAGACTATCTCTATTTTTGGCCGGCGGATATCAGATTCATTCTCATCCCTGACTAACGCGATACTGCCGTCATTTAACGCCACTACCGAGCCAATTGGCCAAAAACCCATAAATCTAAAGAATTTGTCCAGTAACTCCGGATCAAAGGCGCTTCCCCTGTCTTTGTTCATAATATTATAAACTACATCGGGGGAATAATCCTGCTTGTAGCCTCTCCTTTGCGAAAGGGCATCATAAACATCACAGATAGCGACAATCGAAGAAACTATATGCTGTTTTCTCAATAAAGGCAGGCGGGGATATCCGGATGAGTCATATTTTAAATGGTGTTCGAAACTAACTACCACCGGCAGAATCCCCAGGCTATCGACATATTCAAACATAAACTCAGCGCCCAAAACCGTATGGCTCTTAATACGGTTAAACTCCTGCTCGCTAAGCTTATCCGGCTTATGTAATGTCTTACGTGAAATATACAACTTGCCGATGTCATGGAAAAGGGCGGCCACGCCGATATCCAATATATCATTCTTTTCAAACCCCAGGCGCGAGGAAAAATACATGGCAAAAATGGAAACATTAAGCATGTGCACATAAATCTCAGCATCATATCTTTTTACCGTTGCTAATTTTAGCAACTCTTGACGCTGCGTGCCCAAACTATCGATAATGCTATTTAAGGAAAATTTAAGCCCTAGCGGATCAATCTTTTCAGAATTAAGCACGCTAGATAAAACCTGGCTAACCCTATCCACAGAAGAATTATAAAGCTCAAGCTGATTATCCGCTAAAAGATCCTTGTCCTTGCTGTCACCAACTTTCAGCTTACCTATGCTTATGTTTTTGACTCCAATATGAGCCAACAACATCTGGGGATCTGTTTTAAAATCTTCTTTCGGGCCGGCAAGAAGACCCACGAATTTACTCAGTTCTTCTTTGTTTAATCCACGATAAAAAGCAAGCCTTTCAATATTTCTCTCTTTTAAATACAGGATCGCCGATCTTAAAAGCTTACCTAAGTCAAAAAGAATCTCTTTTTCAAAAGCCAGTTCATCCCCCACGATACCGATGACCATCTCCTGACGCTGTGCTAAAACATCCTCAAAAGCCACATACGCCTTATCCAGGGATTTCTGAAACATAGGATGTATTATGCCGTACATCTTGGCAGTCTGAAGACAAGTGAGCAATTCTTTAAAAGCTTTTTCAACTTTAGCGAGCATTCCACTCCTTTAATATTCCAGCCGCCTTATTACGTAATTCCCTATTCCAGAAGAATTTCCTGCGGCTTAGTTGCCCGATATAACTAACTGCCTCAATAAACCGTAAATCAAAAGCAATCTGCATATTTTCAATAAGGAGCTTATTCTTGTTTCCTAAAAAGCTGTGGATTCCAAAGAGCAGATCTAAGGCATATTTTTTTGCCTGTGCGTCCAATATCAAAACAGAAAGCAGCCCATTTCTGAGTAACAACGAATTCGTATTGAACTGATGCGTAAGAAATGCAATATCCACTTTCTTTAATCTGCGCATGGCTTTTAATGCTTCAGACTTAACCAATTCATTAGCGGAAAGATATATGTATTCTAACATGCTCAAAGTTACGGGCGTATCAATTTGGCCTAACGCATCGGTTAAGCTGCCAAGAAACTCTGTATCCTGAATTTTTTGATTCAATTTTTCATAAAAAGCTTTCAAGGCCCCCTGAAACAATCTTAAAAATAAACCTAAAACCTGCTTATTTACTTTTTCGGCGGTAAATATTTTATCCAGGTACAGGCCCGGCTCCTTGCTGGGAGAAGAAACCATCTCCAAAAGAAATTCCTGCTCAGAAGTAAGGAAACCGTTTAAAACAATATTTTCAACAAAAGAAGAATAACTCCTTTCAAGATCAATACATGCTTTTATACCCTCTCCCTTTCTTTTGGCTAACACTCCCCAGAGATCTTTTAAGAAAACAACATTATTCTCCTCAAATACGCCAGCTAACTCTTTCTCTAAAATCTCTGCTGCCATTGTCAGGGTACCTGGGTTTTGATCGGTTGCAAATACGCCTAAAACTATATAACGGTAATTTTCCCTGAGCATCTTATGGTCAAAAATAAGCTTGCCGGAAAAAGTGATCCCCTTGATCAAAGATTCAAGCGTATTACGGTATACCGCAGAGAGAGGATCATCCTGAGCGGTACTTAATAAATTCCTAATTTTCTTTACTACCCCAGGGTTATCCCTTAAGTCCTGCGTTTCATTTATTTTATTGAAAAATTTCTCGGTGATCTTGAGGGAATTTTTCTGTTCGGAAATCTTGGAAAAAAGCTGCAGGCTCAAAGTATCAAAATTATCCTCCTGCATAAACCCTTCCTGGAGGAGGGCGCTAAAATCCTCCTGGCTTAAACCATTAAAAACCGGTTTGAGCCTTACCAATTTTTCCTGACTAAGGGTTTTTTTATTGCGCAGAAGCCAAAGAAAAACATCTTGCGTACATTTATCAAACTTTTCTTTATTTTTACCTCTTAAACAATCTAAAAACTCATTGACTTCGGAAGAAATGCCTTCGGCATCAAGAAGTTCTTTTTCACTGACCCGATTAATAAACGAGCCAAAATCATCCGCCAACTGCCCCAGCTTAACCGCATCATTGCTATGCACGGCATATTTAAGCATATAGCCCCAGACATCGGCACACTCCTGGCCTTCCCCATGCAAAAATGCAGAATAATCCAGCTCATCTACCGTAAAATTAGTAAGTTGCTTTTTCTCTAAAAGCGCATTAATCCCGCCGTTTTTAAAAATATCCTTTTGTGGCAACGAAATTACAGAAAGAAGCTGAATTAACTCCTGAAGGATTACCCCATTCCTGATTTCTATATTTTTTATTTTACGCTGATGCAATAGACGGGCTAATTCGTCATAGAAACCGACTCTCGTAAGGATCTTTCCATCAACTACAAGTCCTGAATTAGTTACCCCGATTTTAAGCGGATTTAGAACAGCGAGGATAAGTTCAAGCTTAAGCTTAAGGTTCTCTACGGATTTAATAAAATAAGGATGGTCCTTGGGGTAAGAAAAAGCGTTGGTAAGCGCAACTTTTAAGCTGCGGAAAAAATCTTCAATTATTTGATCTTTATTCACAGAAGACATTTTACAACTTTAATATTCAGCTTGCAACTAATTTAATAGGGACAGCGACCATTTATTAAAGCTGACTAAATGTTCACTGTCCCTATTTAACAGGCAATTTCTGAGCTATTCTCTTACTTATACCAAGCCCTGATCAAGCATGGCATCGGCTACCTTAACAAACCCGGCAATATTTGCTCCATTAACATAATTAACATGCCCGGCTTCCTTGCCATATTTAACACACTGCTCATGTATAGCAATCATTATATCATGCAACCTTTTATCCACTTCTTCGCGTGTCCAAGATAACCTGGCACTATTCTGGCTCATTTCAAGGCCGGAAGTAGCTACGCCGCCGGCATTTGAAGCCTTGCCAGGGGCATAAAGGATCTTAGCCTTCTGGAATACTTCAACCCCTTCCGGAGTTGTGGGCATATTCGCACCCTCAGCAACAGCGATACAACCATTTTTCACTAAAGCCTTGGCATCATTCTCATCTATTTCATTCTGAGTAGCAGAAGGAAAGGCAACATCGCATTTTACATTCCATGGCCTCTGTTTCTCAAAATATTTACAATTAAACTCTTTGGCGCATTCCTTAATCCTGCCGCGCTTAACGTTCTTCAATTGCAAAACGCAATTAAGTTCTTTCTTGTCAATACCATCTTTATCGTAAATATAACCGTCGGAATCAGACAGGGTTACCACTTTAGCCCCCATCTGTATAAGCTTCTCTACGGTATATTGAGCCACATTACCCGAACCAGATACCGCGCAGGTTTTTCCTTTTAAGGAATCGCCTTTAGTCTTAAGCATCTCTTCCGCGAAATATACGCAGCCATAGCCGGTAGCTTCCGGTCTGATCAAACTGCCGCCCCAGTTAAGGCCTTTACCTGTAAGCACACCTGAGAATTCATTACGTAATCTCTTATATTGCCCGAATAGATAACCAATCTCGCGGCCGCCGGTGCCGATATCTCCGGCAGGCACATCAGTATTAGGTCCGATATGGCGGAAAAGCTCGGTCATAAAACTCTGACAGAACTTCATTACTTCATTATCCGACTTACCCTTAGGATCAAAATCTGATCCGCCTTTTGCCCCGCCCATTGGTAAAGTGGTAAGCGCGTTCTTAAAAACCTGTTCAAAAGCCAGGAATTTCAATATCCCTATATTCACGCTCGGATGTAAACGTATTCCGCCTTTATAAGGGCCGATGGCGCTGTTCATCTGGATACGAAAACCGCGGTTAATCTGAAACTCTCCCTGATCATCAAGCCAGGGAACGCGGAATATAATTGTCCTTTCCGGTTCAATCATTCTTTCCAATATCTTGGCTTTCTGATATTTAGGGTTTTTCTCAATAAAAGGCATTACCGATTCCACAACCTCCCGCACCGCCTGATGAAACTCTGTTTCACCGGGGTTCCTCTTTGCAACTAAATCCATAAACTCTTCAGTCTTCTTTGACATTATTATTCTCCTTTCCCGCAAGGGAACACCCGCGCAATTGCGCTACCTAGCGCACACCGACGCAATACCTATTGGCGTCGAGTGATTGTCAGCGCGGGGTGTTATTTAGAAAGCTCATCTATTATTGCCCTGGAGGCTTTCTTAGCCATTCCCATGGCCTCAATAACAGTACCCTCCCCGCCAACAATATCTCCGCCGGCAAAAACACCTTTAATGGAACTTTCCATGCTTTCAGAGTCCACGATGACATCTGAATATTTATCGGTCTTTAGTTCCGGCGTAGCGTTGATCAGGATCTGGTTTGCTTTCAAGCCTACTGCTATCACGCATAAATCACAATCAAGTTCAAACTCGCTTCCTTCAATAATAACCGGCCTTCTCCTGCCCGAGCTATCCGGCTCGCCTAATTTTGACCTCAGGCAAATCAATTTCTTGACAAATCCCTGCTCGTCCCCGATAAATTCTTTTGGCTGGACCAGAAATTCAAATTTTATCCCCTCTTCCCTGGCATGCTCTATTTCCAGCCGCCGGGCAGGCATTTCAATCTCCGTGCGCCGATAGATAACCGTAGTATTAAGCGCAAAGCCTTTTATCTTCTGCAGCCTTAGAGCAACCCTGGCAGAATCCATAGCGGTATTTCCACCGCCAACAATCAAAACATTCTTGCCTATATTAACCGGCGTGTGAAATTCTGGGAATTTATACGCAGACATTAAGTTTACCCGAGTAAGAAATTCATTTACCGAATAAATATTACAAAGGTTTTCGCCGCCGATCCCCAAAAAAGAAGGCACTCCGGCTCCCAACCCCAGGAATACTTTTGAGTAACCCTGAGCAAACAATTCCTTAATCGTCCTGGCTTTTCCCACAAGGAAATTAGTAATAAAATTTACCCCTAATTTCTTCAGGTAATTTATTTCAAAATCCAGGACATCCCAGGGCAGCCTGAATGGCGGAATACCATATCTTAAGACGCCGCCGGTTTTGTGCAGGCTTTCAAAGATATCAACTTTTATGCCTTTACGGGCTAATTCTCCGGCGCAGCATAATCCTGCAGGGCCTGACCCAACCACCGCTACTTTAAATTTAGAAAACTTTTCCTCTTTCTCCACCGGAACATCCAAATTATTATTTTTACCGTAATCTCCCGCAAAACGCTCCAGGAAATGAATATTGATTGCCTGCTCCGATGCAAAAGGCGAGCCTTTTTTAGTAAGAATGCAGGCCTTGCGACACTGATATTCAGCAGGGCAAACCCTACCGCAAATAGAAGGGAAATTACTCTTCTCTCTGATGGCAAAATAGGCAGAACGGTAATCTTTTTGAGTAATATGGTAAATGAATTTCTTTATATCAATACCCACCGGGCAGCCGCTGCTGCAAAGAGGATTCTTGCACTGCAGGCACCTTGAGGCTTCCAATAAAGCCTCTTCTTCAGAGTAGCCTTTAACTACCTCCTCAAAATTACCTACCCTTATTTCTGCGCTTGCCTCTCTAACTTTTACCGGTTCTTTTTTCATAAATTTAAGATGCTGGAAAAAGGTTACAGATATGTTTTTCCTGAAGGCTATAAACTTTATTTCTCTTCTCCAGTTCTTCCCAATCAACTCCGTGGCCGTCAAAATCCGGGCCGTCAACACAACTGAATTTTACCTTACCCGATACACTCACCCGGCAGCAGCCGCACATACCGGTAGCATCAACCATCAGCGCGTTGAGCGAAACTAAAGTTTTAGTATTATATTCTTTACTAACCAGCGCCACTCTTTTCATCATAGGAATAGGCCCGACAGAATAAATCAAATCATATTTATCTTTACTCAAAAGCTCCTTTAGCATATCAGTGGTAAAACCTTTCCTCCCGTAAGAACCATCATCAGTCATAATATAAATCTGATCCGATGCGCTTTTAAGTTCAGCTTCCAGTATAAGCAGGTCTTTATTCCTGGAACCAAGAATAGTTGTAATATGATTGCCCGCCTCTTTTAATGCGCGGGCAACCGGCAGAATTTCGGCAATCCCTACGCCTCCGCCGACTAAGATTACTTTCCCAAACTTTTTTATTTCCGTAGGATGCCCCAAAGGCCCGACCAAAGAGTAAAGTGTATCACCGGGATTTAATTTGCCCAAGCTCTTAGTAGTAAAACCTGCCTCTTGAAAAATAAGACTCACGACCCCTTTAGTTTTATCGGTATTTACCAAAGTTAAAGGGATTCTCTCGCCTTTTTCGCTAGCCATTAACATCACAAATTGGCCCGGCAAAGCTTTAGAGGCAATATCACTGGATGCGATATCCAGCTGGGTAATCTTTACGCCGCCAACATCATTAATAACCTTCTTATTGATTATTTTCATATCTGATTCTGCCTAATTATTATGCAGTAGTAGTGATAAAAAAAGACGCCCCAAACAACTGTCTGGACGTCTCTGTCCCCCGTTGAACCAAATCTCCGTTATATTATTACCTATCAGCTTATTTGTCAAGATTTATCTTAACCAGGCCGCCTTTAAACGGTTCGATTACCCGCTCAAGGATACCGGAAAGATAGGCCATCAGCACGCCATAATTAGTAATCGGCACACCTGCGGCTTTGGCCTTTTCAATACGGTGCATAATTTCCCTGCGGTTAACCATACAGCCTCCGCAGGAAATAATCAGTTTATACCTGCTTAGCCCTTCAGGAAAATCCCCTCCTGCAGTAACTTCATAATGCAAATCTTTCTTGGTATAATTCAATAGCCAGGTAGGGATCTTGGTGCGTCCAATATCCTCCGGCTGCACGTGATGCGTACAGGCCTCGGCAATTAAAATCTCATCGCCATCTTTTAATTCTTCCAAAGCATAAACACCCTGGATATAAGCGTTGAGGTCACCCTTATGCCTGGCAAAAACCGTGGAGAAAGAGGTTAAAGGTATATCTTGAGGCAGCATATCGCGCACATCCTCAAAAACCTGTGAATCAGTAATTACTAATCGCGGCTTTTCTTTTAGCGCTTTAAGACAATCCAATAATTCCGTCTCTTTTGTAACCAGGGCTGTAGCGTTATTATCCAGGCAATCGCGCATAACCTGCACTTGAGGAAGAATTAACCTGCCCTGAGGCATAGCGTTGTCTATGGGACAGACCAAAACAACCACATCCTTAGGCTTAATTATATCTCCTACCAGAGGGATAGGCGACCAATGCCCGGGAGCCAACTCCATAATTTTTGCCTTTAACTCTTTAATCCCTTGCCCTGTCTTAGAACTTACTTTTATAAAAGCAAGCTTGTTATTTTCTAAATAATCCTGCGCTGCTTTTCCGGCTAATTCAGATTTATTAATTATAAACAAAAACGGCAGCTTTTTGCCCTGAAAAGTCTTAATCAAATCTTCTTCAAAATTATCAATCAACGTATCCGGCTGGACAACAATCAAACCTACATCGGTTTTCCTTAATACCACTAGCGTTCTTTTGACTCTTTCCTCTCCCAGAACCCCCTGATCGTCAATGCCGGCAGTATCAATTAACATGCATGGGCCGATAGGCAGAATTTCCATTGCCTTATAAACCGGATCCGTGGTTGTTCCGGCAACATCAGAAACAATTGCCGTATCCTGGCCGGTGAACGCATTAATCAAACTGGATTTTCCTGTGTTTCTTTTGCCGAATATGCCTATATGCAACCTGTTGCTTGCCGGTGTCCTATACATTCGAATCCACCCTTCCTTGTTTTAAAGAATCAGCTTTTGAATAATCAATAAACCTGCCCAAATCTTTAGCCATACCATCCATACAAAAATTACACGCACCTACCGGTTCATTAACGCATTTTTTCTGTGGATATATCTCATAAAGTTTACGATATGGCTGCGGAGTAAAACTCGGCATTAAAACATTTGCCCCGCATCTTAAACCATCTACCCTGTAATCTTTATCCAGGCTCCCCAAGGCGGTAGTAGCAGGAATATGTGCATTTTTAGTGACTATGCGGGTTAAGGCAATAGTTTTTAAACTAAGCAGCGCATCACCTTTTTGCTGACCGGCAAACTGAGTATCCTGATGTGGGATAAACGGGCCTATGCCGATCATATCAAAATCACCACGCTTAAAAAATATAATATCCTGCGCAATCGTTTTTAAAGTTTGCCCGGGGAGGCCGATAATATTACCCGAACCAACCTGATAGCCTAATTTTTTTAAAACCCGCAGGCAATCTAGGCGCTGTTTGAAATCCATTTGCGGATGCATAGATGAATATAAGGCTCCATCGGAGGTTTCTATTTTTAATAAATACCGGTCAGCCCCGGCCTCCCTCCAGACCTTGTAATCAAGCGCGCTTCTTTCGCCGACGGCAAGGGTGATTGCTATATCAAAACTGGATTTTATTTCCCGGATAATATCTCTTAACCACGGGATATCCAGGCCGCTATCTTCTCCAGACTGTAAAACTACAGTCTTAATATTACACAAGGCAAGATACCCAACCGCCTTAAGTAGTTCATCCTTATTCATCCGGTAACGCTCCAATTTACGGTTATTTTTATTCAAGCCGCAATAGAAACACTCCCGGAAACAAAAGTTAGAAAATTCTATTATCCCCCGCAAAACAATGCCATCGCCGCAAAACTTTTTTCTTATGTTATCGGCAAAGAAAAATAGTTCATTTAACTCATCCTTGCCGCTTAAAGATAAAATCTGCCCTAAATCTTCAAGGTCAGGTAAAGGAGCGTTATGAACTCTATTTAAACACTCATTTAGCTTAGACATACTCATCTCTTAAACCAGAATCAACGTGCGCAAAGAAAAGCTTGAGCATCTCCTGTTCAGCAGGCTCTAACTGTTTAGAGTAATGCGCGATCATTTTATAACCCGTATCTTTAACCAGAGTTGACGCAAAATCATCAAGATATTCTTTAAGCGTAATCAAGGCATTCATGCTGCACTTACCTTTGATTGTCCCGGGCTTAGCCAGTTTCATAAAAGCCTTGCCGGTTCTTTCTTTGCGGTAACAAGCGGCGCAAAAAGAAGGAATATAGTCGTGGTTGATCAAAGAAGCAACAATTTCTTCAATAGTACGATTATCACCAAGAGAAAATTGGCTTCCGGCCTTTTCGGAAGCCATGCCGGCTTTTTCGGCAGTTATGCCTGCCTGCCGGTCAGACAGGCCGGCGCTAGCTTCCCTGTTATCAGAATAGCCGCCGGGCGAAGTAGAAGATTCTGCGCTGACTTGCGAAACTCCCAGACTAAGCAGCGCATCGCGCATCGCGGCAGATTCGCGGGTAGACATAATAATACCGGTGTACGGCACAGATAGCCTTAAAACAGCAACCACCTTTTTAAAATCTTCATCGGAAATTTTATACGGCGGATTAAAAGAAAGTTCCGCCCCCTCTGCCGGTTCAATACGCGGCACGGATATTGTATGCGGCCCGACATTAAACTCCTTCTCCATATGCTCTATATGAGAAAGTAACCCTAATGTCTCAAACTTCCAATCATATAAACCATAAAGCGCACCAATACCTATATCATCAATTCCTGCCTCAAATGCCCTATCCGGTGCGCTAATCCGGTTATCCGGATCACTCTTTGGACCACTGACGTGCATCGCTCGATAGGTTTGATCATGGTAAGTTTCCTGAAAGATTTGAAAAGTTCCAATACCAGAGGCTTTTAATTTCTTAAAATCAACAACACTTAAAGGCGCACAGTTAACATTTACCCTTTTAATTCTATGTTTACCTACTTGTACAGAATAAATGGCCTTAACCGCCTGGACATAATAATCAATGTTTGATAAACCTGCGGGAGCTGCTTCACCGCAAACCGCCAATATCCTCTTATGCCCGCGCCTTAAGAGCCACTGAATCTGCTGGGTAATTTCAGAGGTAGTAAGCGCCTTACGCTTAATACCGGAGTTATTTGATTTAAAACCGCAGTATTGACAGTTATTTACACAGAGATTACTGATATAAAGCGGCGCAAAAAGCACCACCCTCCTGCCGTAAATAGCATCTTTAACAAAGCTTGCCGCCTTAAATATTCTCTGGATATATTCCGGATCCTTAACCGAAAGCAAAACCGCAGACTCTTCCAACGTTAAACGTTGAAGTGATTTTGCCTTTTCCAGGATAGCATCAAGCTTACGGCTATCAAACTTAGCCGCATCAGCAAGCAAATTATTTATTCTTTCTTCATTGATGTATTTCATAAAATTACCTCGTTCGATAGCGGGTGACGATGGATGGACTTGAGTACGCTACCTGCGGCCGAAAGACAGACATCGGCAGGACCCGCTAATTATTCAGATTTACTTAATCCTGATTTCACCGACACCCCGTTGATCTTGCCCAGCTTGCCGGTTAAGGCGCCCAAATCATCAGTAGTCGCATTTACAATCAACACGATTACGCTTAATTCTCTCTTTACATGGGGAATGCCCATGCGGCCGATAACTAAATCGCCGAATTCCGTCAAAATATTGTTAACCAGCGGCGCAGCCTTTTTACGGTTATGAATAATTATCCCCACAAATCCTAAACGCTTTTCCATTTTTTCCTCCTTCAGCTTAGGGACAGTTCTGCTTTGAGTTGAGAACCGTCCCTACTAATAAAATCCCAACCCGTCAGCAATATAATCCTGCAGAAAGGTTGGGATTTTGTCTTTATCCTCCCTTGGGTATAGAGTCGTTTACACGATCCTTACCGCAGGATTTATAATCTTATTTCTTATTTTGCGTAAATCGGCCTCGCCTTATAATGCACATGCAGAAGTTTTTCCGACTTCTCGCTCAAAGGCTTGCCTAAAAATTCCTTATAAATTCTTTTTATGTAAGGGTTCTGATGGCTGCAACGAATCTGCTTTTGCTCATCGTCTTGATACAAAGCCTGCGCCCTTTTAATCCTTAATTCATCGGTAACCATATAAGGCTGTCCGCCGCCGCCCACGCAGCCTCCCGGACAAGCCATAACCTCAATAAAATGATACGGCATTTCTTTATTATTAAGCTTGGCATCGCGTACCTTATTTAAAATATATTCCACATTACCCAGACCGTGAGCAATAGCAATCCTAAGCTTCTTGCCGCCAACTTCAATCTCAGTTTCCTTAACACCCTTTAAGCCGCGGACACTAACAAACTCCACATTCTTTAATTCTTTACCAGTAACAAAATAATGCGCAGTCCTTAAAGCTGCTTCCATTACACCGCCGGTAGAACCAAAAATAACCCCTGCTCCGGCATACTCGCCTAAAATACTATCGCACTCCTCATCGGACAGAGTATCAAAATCTATGCCTGCCTGTTTAATCATGCGCACCAACTCCCTGGTACAGAGAACTGTATCTATATCCTGAAAGCCTGAAGCAGACATCTCGGCATTCCTGGTAATCTCATATTTTTTGGAAGTACAAGGCATAATTGAAACCATAAAAATCTTGGCAGGGTCAATTTTATTCTTCTCTGCATAGTACGTCTTGGAGAGTACCCCTAAAATTTCATGCGGGGATTTACAGGAAGAAAAATGTTCAATCATATCCGGATAGAACTTTTCCATAAAATCTACCCAGGAAGGACAGCAGGAAGTAATTAAAGGCAGCGGCCTATTTCCATGCAAAAGCCTCTCCTCAAATTCACTCGCCTCCTCCATAATCGTAACATCAGCAGCAAAAGATGTATCGAAAACCGCATGAAACCCTAAACGCCTTAATAAAGCGTAAAGTTTCTTGGTGAAATTCTTGCCTACATAACCAAATGCTTCTCCTATAGAGACCCTCACTGCGGGAGCAATCTGCACCACGCAATATTTATCCGGATCCATCAGCCCCTTCCAGACTTGAGCTGTATGGTCCTGCTCAACAAATGCACCCGTGGGGCAATGCGCTGAGCACTGGCCGCACTTAACGCATGGAGAATCAGCTAATTGGATATCTCCTGCAGGAGATATCCGGGTTTTCATCCCTCTTTCCAAGAATGACAAAGCCCAGACATCCTGTAATTCTTGACATACATGCACGCATCGGCCGCAAAGGATACATTTTTTAGGATCAAGATCAACAGCCTTGGTCGAGGTATCTATCGGCAAATCTCTTAAATACTGCGGGAATGATTCATCTTTAATTCCGAAATCCGCGGTAAGCTTTTGCAACTCACACTGGTTATTCCTGGCACACTTAAGACAATCATTGGGATGATTTGATAAAATAAGCTCGATTACCGTCCTGCGTATTTCAACTATTTCCGGGTCATGCGTAATAATATCCATCCCTTCATCCAGCGGCGTACAACAGGAACGCAACATCTTATGCGAACCTTTATTCTTAACAATACAAATACCGCAGGATGCCGAAGGAGGCAGGTCCGGATGCTTGCAAAGAGTGGGTATTTTTATCTGCACTCTCTTAGCTGCCTCTAAAATAGTTGTGCCCTCTTCCACTCTTAACAAAATTCCGTTAATTTTTGCCTTAATTATTTTTGCCATATTTACTTTTTATTGATTGCCTTAAATTTACAAACATCAAAACATCGTCCGCACTTTACACATTTATCCTGAATTACGGAATAACCTTCTTCTTTGCCGCCGATGATTGCCTTTACCGGGCAATTATTAAAACAAATCCCGCAACGTTTACACTTATCCTCGATTATACTATAAGTTACCAGGCTGCTGCACTTTCCCGCCGGGCATCTCTTATTTAAAATATGCTCATTATATTCCTGCTCAAAATATTTTAAAGTCGAAAGCACTGGATTTGAAGCAGTCTGGCCTAACCCGCATAAAGATGCCTTCTGCATAGCCTGAGAAATCCTGCGTAACTGCCCCAGGTCCTCCGGTATACCCTTGCCTTCGGAAATTTTCTTCAGGTAACCAAGCATCTGGAAGCCACCGATACGGCAGGGAGCGCACTTTCCGCAGGATTCCTCCACGCAGAAACCCAGGTAAAACTTAGGAATATCTACCATACAATCATCATCATCCATAACAATCATCCCACCTGAACCCATAATCGAACCTAACTTTTGCAGGTTCTCATAATCCACCGGCGTATCTAAAAGCTCCTCGGGAATAACCCCTCCGGAAGGCCCGCCTGTCTGCACCGCTTTTATTGGCTTACCAGAGAGCGTGCCTCCACAGATATCCATTACAATCTCTCTTAAGGTTGCCCCCATAGCAATTTCTACCAACCCTGAATTTTTAACTTTCCCGGTTACCGCAAAGACCTTTGTTCCTTTCGAAGTTTGAGTACCTATTTGCGCAAAATATTTTCCGCCCTTAATAATAATTACAGGTATATTAGCCAGGGTCTCAACATTATTAATAACCGTAGGCTTACCCCACAATCCTCTTACCGAAGGATACGGCGGACGGGGATGCGGAGTCCCTCTCTTGCCCTCTATAGATGAAATCAAAGCGGTTTCTTCACCGCAAACAAATGCGCCGGCACCCAATCTTATATCTATGTCCAAGCTGAAAGAGCTACCCAGAATATTCTTTCCCAATAGCCCATAATCATAGGCCTGTTTAATTGCTTTCTCAATTCTTTCTACTGCCAGCGGATATTCCGCGCGGATATAAAAATACCCTTTAGAAGCCCCGATAGCAAAAGCAGCAATGATCAAACCTTCAATAACCGAATGCGGGTCGCCCTCCAGGATACTCCTATCCATATATGCTCCGGGATCTCCTTCATCAGCATTACAGATAACAAATTTCTCAGTTGATGCAACCTCACGGGCAAAATTCCATTTCATCCAAGTAGGATAGCCGGCACCGCCTCTTCCTCTTATACCGCTGATCTTTAACTCTTCAATCAACTTTTGCTGGCCTAATTCACCAAGTACTTTTTTTAAAGCCAGATAACCGCCGCAAGCGATATATTCCTCAATACTCTCCGGGTTAATCTTGCCGCAATTGCGCAAAACAATCCGGTGCTGTTTGGCTTTAGGTTTAAAAACCAAATCCTGAATAACTTCATTTTCCTTTAAAACAGCGTCAATTATTCTTTTAATATCTGCATCTGCAACATTAACATAAGTAATTTTATCCGGGAGGACCTTAATCACCATTCCCTGATCATACACACCGATATCCGCAACTCTAACCACCTGGATCTGATCAAGTAAATTAGTCTGGCGAAGATAATCCAACAAGCGGGTATAAAAATCCCGCGTTTTATCTTCTCCCTTTGAATCCGTATCTTTTACTAAAATAACTTTGGTGTACATAAATTACCCCTTAGCCCTTAAGCTAAAACCTCAAAAATAAAATCATTAACCAACCTTTTAGAGATGACATGCTTTTCCAATATCTTGGTTGCCACATCCTTATTTACCGAACCATAAATTACCGACGGTAGCCCTTCCACGTTCACCTCGACTAACGGTTCAGCATAACAGGCTCCGGCGCAACCGCATTTTTTAATTTCAATCTGCAGGTTCCTCTTTTTAACTTCTTCCGCAAAAAAATTAAAAACTTCCTCTGCCCCGGCAGCGATACCACAGCTGCTCATTCCCACTTTAATCCAATCCTTGGGCTTATCGCTGGAAGCCTGGCTCATTTTATCTAAATCATCGGGAGTCAATTTATTCATCTTAAGCTATTCCTCTTTAATATACTTAGACAAGATATCCGCAACCTCATTCTTCTTCACCTTGCCGTACACTTTATTATCAATCATCATTACCGGAGCTAACCCGCAGCAACCTAAACACCTGACGACATCCAGATAGAAGAGCCCATCCTTAGTCGTCTGACCTTCCTTAATACCTAAGATGTTCTTTATTTCATTCAGGATTACCTCTGCACCCCGCAGATAACAAGCTGTACCCATACACAAAGCAATCCGGTGCTTGCCGGGAGGAGTTAACTTGAAAAAATTATAAAAAGTAATTACCTCGTAGATCCTGGCCAAAGGGATATCTAACATTCTGGATAATTCCAGAGACAGCTCCCGCGGCACATAACCATGATGATTCTGAATCTCATGCAGGATCATGATTAGGTTACCTTCTTTACCCTTCCATTGCTGGACAAGGCTGACTAATTCCGGATTAAGCTTTTGATGTTCCATGTGTAAATAATTATAGGGTATTTTCTTGCTGGGTTTACCTTGATTAGAGTAAGAATTTTACCACAATTTTTCTAAAAGGCAAGAAAAATTTTACTAAAACGCTCCTTCTTTTTGTTTATAATGCGTATGCAATAGATGATGCGACTTTTCTCCCAGGGGCTGGCCCAGGAACTCCTTATACAATGCCTGCACCGCCGGGTTTTCATGTGATTTCCTAAGAGGCTTATTTTTATCCTCGCGATAAATCGCTTCCATTCTTTTTAACCTGATTTCGTTATTTGTAGGAATCGGCTGACCCGCTCCTCCTAGGCATCCTCCGGGGCAAGTCATAATTTCGATAAAGGCATAAGGAGAACTGCCAAGTTTTACCTCCTCTAATAATACACGCGCCTTACTTAAACTGCTTGCCACCGCAACCTTTAGTTTTAATCCATCAATATCCACCTCAGCAACCTTAATCCCATCAAGGCCTCTTAACCCAAAAAAATCGAGTTTCTCCAGTTGCCTGCCAGTAAGCACCTCATAAGCTGTCCTTAAGGCAGCCTCCATTACTCCTCCGGTTGCCCCGAATATTACCGCTGCTCCCGTAGAGATACCTAAAGGCTCATCAAAATCCTCTCCCTCAAGATTAACAAAATTTACCCCTGCTTCTTTGATCAGGCGGCTGGCCTCCCGGGTGGTCAAAACAAAATCCACGTCATAAAATGCTTCGCTCTCCTTAAGGCTCAATTCGTCTTTCCAATAATTAAACGCGCTTTTCATCTCCGGGCGTAGCGCTTCAAATTTCTTAGCGGTACATGGCATAATTGAAACAACCACTATATTTCTTGGGTCAATATTGAACTTCTTGGCGTAATAAGTCTTGGCAACTGCCCCAAACATCTGCTGGGGAGATTTACAACTGGAGATATGCCCTAATATCTCTGGGTAAAAATGCTCGGCGAATTTTATCCATCCCGGAGAACAAGAGGTAATTAACGGAAGGGAACCCTTATTCTTAATCCTATCAATTAGCTCATGGCCTTCCTCCATAATCGTCAGGTCTGCGGAGAACTGCGTATCAAAAACTTTGTCAAAACCTAACTTACGTAAACTTTGAGCTAACTTTCCCGTAACCAAACTGCCTGCGGGCATACCAAACTCTTCGCCAATCGCTGCCCTTACCGCCGGAGCTACTTCCACAACCACAAATTTATTAGGATCAGCTAATGCGCGCCAAACTTCTTCCGTAGCATTCTTTTCAGTGATTGCTCCGGTAGGACAGACTAAAAGACACTGGCCGCAGTTAACGCATACGCTATTTGCTAAACCCTGATCAAAAAATGTAGCTATCTTGCTAGACTTGCCGCGTCCGGAAAAATCAATCGCTTTAACACTTTGGATGGTGGAACAAACGGAAACGCAGCGGCCGCATAAAATACATTTGTTGGGATCCCGGGATAAAGATACGGAAGTGGTATCCAAAGGCAACTCTATTTTTGCTGTCTTGGGGAATCTCACTTCTCTTACCCCCATATCAAAAGCCAGTTTTCTCAACTCGCAAGACTGATTTCTGTCGCAGACAAGGCAATCTTTGGGATGCCCTGCCAAAAGCAGCTCTAAATTCAACCTTCTGGCATTCCTTACGCGCGGGGTATTAGTAAAAATCTCCATGTCTTCTCTTATAGAAGTAACGCATGAACGCAGCAGGGTTTTAGCTCCCTTAACTTCCACTAAACAAATTGAACAGGCAGCCTCCTGGTTGATATCTTTTAAATAACAAAGCGTGGGGATATCGATTGCGGCTTTTGCGCAAGCCTCCAAAATAGTCAGGCCGGCATCACATTCATAAACCTTGCCGTCAATTTTTAAAGAAACTTTTTTTTCTTCCATTTATTTGCCTTCTTTAACATCACACCTTAAGCATCTGCTTGCTTCAAAGCGGGCTTGTTTTAGTGATAACCCTAAAGAAACTTCCTTAAAATTATTCCGCCGTTTATTTATTTCCAGCTTTTCGCCATCTAATTTCTTTGACACCTTTGGTTCTAAGGGAACTTCAGATTTATAAGTAAATTGACGGAATAATTCGGAAAATCTTTCTCTTGAGCTTAACGCCAGGTCAATTATCCTGGCAGCTTTCTTACCGTCAGACATTGCCTCAACTGCAGTCGCCGGCCCCATAGCTAAATCGCCGCCGGCATAAACCTTATCCAAGTTGGTTTTTAAATCAAACCTGCCTGCCTTAACTGTCCCATTCTGGTTAATCAGAATGCCACAACTCTTAATAAATCCTGCGTCTACCTTTTCTCCGATTGCTAGAATTACAGTATCGCAAGGAATTTCAAAAACCTCATCAGTAGCTACAGGCCTTCTCCTTCCGGAAAGATCATAATCTCCTAATGTCATCCTGGTTACGATTAAACCTTCCAATCTGCCGCGGGAATCCCCCTGTATGGTTTTAGGGCTGGCTAAAAATATAAACTTAACACCTTCAGATTCGGCCCCTTTAATCTCATCTTTATTTGCCGGCATATCTGCTTTTTCCCGCCGGTAAACAATGGTCACCTCGCTGCCGAACCTCAAGGCTGTGCGTGCGGCATCCACTGCGACATTACCGGCGCCAATAACTACTGTCCTTTTACCGATAAGCGGATCCCTGCCGACTGCCACATCCCCCAGAAAAGCAGTGCCTGATAATACTCCTTTTAAACTTTCTCCCGGAATACCCAAACCCATATTTTTATACGCCCCGGTTGCCAACAATACCGCATCCGACTCTTTAATCTTTTTATCTAATTCCTGTGCGCTGATTTTTTTGTTGCATAAAATCTTTGCCCCCATCTTTTGCACAAAAGCAATTTCTTTTCTTAATACTGCCTTGGGAAGACGATATTCGGGAATACCATAACGCAAAACCCCGCCGGCTTCAGGATTAGCTTCATACACGCTCACATCATGGCCAAGCCGGCTAAGATAAAATGCCGCGGTTAAACCGCAGGGGCCTGCACCGATAATAGAAATCTTCTTGCCGGTCTTTGGCAGCCTTTCTTTGGCTAAGCGCTCAATAATCTTTGCATCTTTGCCGCCTTTATATACCTGATCCGCAATATATCTATGAATTTCGCCTTGCGAAACCGGATAATCAATATCCTCTCTGCGGCAGCGCATCTTACAATGAAAATGACAAATCCTTCCGCTCGAAGACGGAAAAGGATTATCCCGGATAACGCAATCAAAGGCTTCGGCCAATTTGCTTTCTTTAAATAATTCCAGGAATCCCGGGATATTCATATGTAATGGGCAACTATTTTCACAAGGAGAAACAAAAAGACCCACACATACCCCGCCGTCACAACGCTGCTCTTTGATATGTTCTTCATATTCGTGCTTAAAATATTTAAGAGTAGTCAGCACGGGATTTGGACTGGTTTGCCCTAACCCGCAAAGGGCAGTATCTTTAATCACCGTCCCTAAATCTTCTAAACCCTGAATATCGCCTTGACTGGCTTTACCCTTTGTAATATTAGTCAAGATATTTAAGCTTTGGGTCAGGCCTTCCCGGCAAGGCGTACATTTACCACAGGATTCGCTGGTGGTAAACTCCGTAAAATAGCGCGCCACATCAACCATGCAATTATCATCATCCATTACCACCATTCCACCAGACCCCATGATCGCCCCCAAAGAGGCCAAGGTTTCATAATCAATCGGAGTATTAAATAATGAAGCGGGGATACACCCTCCGGAAGGGCCGCCGCTCTGCACAGCCTTAATTTTTTTATTTGTGCCAGTTCCTGAGCCAATATTATAAATAAGTGTCTGTAAAGAAGCTCCTAAAGGTAACTCCACCAACCCGGTATTCTTGATCTTACCTACCAGGGAAAAAACTTTAGTTCCAGAGCTATTTTGAGTACCGGTCTGCGTAAACCAATCAGCGCCTTTTACCATAATAACCGGAATGTTACTCCAGGTTTCCACATTATTAATATTAGTAGGTTTATCCAGATATCCTTTTTGCGCAGGAAACGGCGGACGGGGATGCGGCCTTCCTGATTTACCCTCAAGCGAAGAAATTAATGCTGTTTCTTCTCCGCAGACAAATGCTCCCGCACCTTCTACCAATTTAAGGTCAAAAGAAAAACCGCTATTAAATATATTACCGCCTAATAGGCCAAGCTCGCGGGCATCAGAAATTGCCTTTTTTATCCGCTCTACCGCCAAAGGATATTCTGCGCGTACATAAATAACACCGCTAGAAGCGCCCATCGCATAAGCGCCGATAATCATCCCCTCTAAAAGCATATGCGGGTCGCTCTCGCTTTCATTACGGTTCATATACGCACCGGGATCGCCTTCATCGGCATTACAGATAATATATTTCTCCTCAGCATTCTCTTTGCGCATTAATTCCCATTTTATCCCTGTAGGAAAACCTGCTCCTCCCCTACCTCTTAGTTTTGATTTCTTCACCTCTGCAATTACAGCTTCCGGTTTAAGATCTGTTAAAACATTCAGCAAGGCCTGGTATCCGCCTACAGCAATATACTCTTCTATATCTTCGGGGTTAATCAAACCGCAATCCCTTAAAACAATTTTTTTCTGCCATTTAAAAAACGGGATTTCATCCCAAGCGGGTATCTGTTCAAACCCCTTACCGTAAGAAACATGTCCAGTAAGATGATCCCATGTCTCAATTTTACATAAAGCCCTTTTAGGATTAATATTACTGCTGGATATCTCCCTAACTATAGAATCTGCGTCTTTAGGCAAGACGCGGCTTAAAATAACTAACGGTTTGCCGGGCAAAGTAATATTAACTAAGGGCTCCTGAGCGCAAAAACCAAAACAACCTACTTTAGTTAAGACCGCCGGTACTTTTCGTTTTGCAAGCGCAACTTTAAAAGCCTGGAATAATTCCCGCGCACCATTTCCAATACCACAAGTCCCCATGCCGACGGCGATACGCACGCATTTAGATAATAACTTCGCTGATCCTTTTTCTTTAATCAGTCGTAAGTCTTCGGCATTCCTAATAATCATTTCTTGATTCTCCGGGAGTTGATGCCTTTTATAATCTTGCGTATTTTCTCCGTAGTCATGCGGCTATAAATATTTCCGTCTACCTCAATTACGGGAGCCAGCGCGCACTGGCCAAAACAGGCTACAGTTTTAATCGTGAACTTATTATCTTTGGTAGTCAGGAACGATTTACCATCCTGGCTAAAATCATCTTCTTTAAAACCGAATAAGTTGATTAAGAAATCCAGCAGGTTTTTTGATCCCCGGGTGTGACAGGCCGTGCCCCGACAGACAATAATTGAATGCTCGCCCTGCGGCCTAAGGTTAAAGAAGGCATAGAAAGTAATAATGTTATATATTCTGGATAAAGGTACCTTGGCTTTCCGGGCTATATATTCTAAATCGCCCTGAGCAAGATATTTATGCTTATTTAATTTCTGGGCATCCTCTAGTATTCCCAGGAGCCTGCCCGGCCTATCTACGTAAAGAGAGATAATTTTATCCAACTCTACCCTATCCAAACAAGATTTTGTAATATCTTTTTCTTTTAACGCAACCTTACTCATCGTTTCCTTAAAATTATATTATTTAGTCTTCTCCGTTACATTAACAAAATAAATAAGATTTTCTAATTCAATCTCCAAATTAACATTATTAATAATACAACCTTCGGCGGCTTTAAGCCTTAGCGGCGCAAAATTAAGTATGCCTTTAATTCCCGAAGTACAGATTAAATCAACAGCCTGCTGGGCAGCTATATCCGGAACAACTAAAATAGCTATACGTATGCCATTAGATTTTATAAAAGACTTGACCTCCTCTAAAGGCAGGACCGGAACAGGATTAGAACGATTGATCTTAGCCGGGTCAATATCGAAACCGGCAACAATTTTTATGCCTTCTTTCTCAAATCCCCGATAGCGCATAAGCGCGCTGCCGATATGTCCGGCACCGACAACAATAACCTTCTGTAACTGATCCTTCCCGAGGATGCTGTTTAATTTCTCAAGCAGCGAATCAATCTGGTAACCTCCTTTTTTATTTCCGGAGATACCAAAAATTGAAAAATCTTTCCTTACCTGGGAAGCGGTGCCCCCTACGGCGTCTGCCAGGTTATCTGAGAAAACTTTCACAAAACCCAAGGCTTGTAATCTGTAAAGAGCGTTTTTATATCGGGAAAGCCGAATGATGCAGTTTTTATTAGTAATCATATTGTTCTATTTTTCACAATAACAAGACCAATATAACATTTCTGGTTTATTTGTCAAGAATATTTTTTAATTAAGTGATATTATTTACTCCAAACAAACCAAACAAATAAATACGCGGCAAATACTGCGGCAAAAGTAAAAGGAATTCCAATCTTCATAAAATCTTTAAGCCTGACTTCATATCCCTCTTTTTTAAGCAAGCCGCAAGTAACAATATTAGCCGAAGCGCCAATTGGCGTAATATTGCCTCCTAAACTTGCGCCGATAAGTATGCCAAAAAGAAACAATGGAGGGTTTACATTCAATTTATTAGCCATCTGGATTGCAACAGGTAACATAGCTGCTAAAAAAGGAACATTGTCCACAAACGCAGAGATAATGACTGAAATAAATACAAGTAACGTATAACCAAAGAAAATATTCCCCCCAATTACATTAGATAAGCATTGGGCGATGCTATCTACCCATCCGGTTAAAACAAGGCTTCCAACCAGAATAAATATTCCCATAAGAAATAACGTTGTATCCCAATCCAGCGATTTTATCAGTTCAAATACGCTCCTCTTATTCGCCATCTTCTCCCATATTGCTGAGATAACCCCCATAACCATACAAATAATCCCAGCCGCAGATGTGAAACCAGTATCAAAAAATGAGGAAACAGCAAGCAAAATTATCAATAGAACAAGCAAAACAGTTGGGGTCCATGATTGCACCTTTTCTACAGGAACAACTTTAACCTTATGCCTCTCTTTCCGGAACAAAAACATCAAAACAAAAAATGAAGCAAGGGCGCCCAATTCAACCGCGAAAAATATGCTCGGTTTCCCTCTATAAAGAAAAAAATCACCGAAATTCATTTTCGTAAAACCTGCTAAAAGCATACTGGGAGGATCTCCGATTAAAGTTGCCATACCTTGCAGATTACTTGATATTGCAATTGCAATCATCATTTTCATTGGATTAAGATTTATTTTACGGGCAAGCATTAAAGCAATAGGGGCAATGATAAGAACCGTTGCTACATTCTCCACAAAAGCAGAGATAAAACCAGTAAGGGCGCACAAAAGTAAAATTGCCCAAGCAGTATTCTTGGATTTATCAACAATAATCTCAGCAATAACCGCAGGCACTTTACTCCTCATAAAAACATCCGCCACGGCTAATGTCCCCACAAAAATCCCCATCACGTTCCAATTCACGGAGCCAAAAGCCTCAGGAAATGACAACACCCGGGTCATCAAAAGCAGGCCGGTTGCAATTATCGCAAACAGGGACCTTTTTCCAGGGAACGCCACGAACAAAATATAGGCCAAAACAAAAAAGATAAACGCAATAATACTTCTATCCATTCCTATTTATTAACTTTATCCGAAGATTGAGTTTTATTTTCTTCTTTTCCGCCTTGATTACTTTTAACGATCATAAAAATGAAAAAAAATATTACTGCTGCCCCGAGAACATACACGGGCCAATCCTGCGCTAGATTACCTGTCATCTTAGAATCCTCCCTTTCTTATTTTATCAACGATTCCATTCCCTAATCAAATAAATAATACAAAATATGCCTACGCCTAAAAACACATAAATGGTCCAACCCTGCCATACGCTTCCGGTCATTCCAACTCCCCTTCCTTCTTTACTTTATTTAGTCTTGCTTCTTGATTTTGGCTTTTCTAGTATTTATAAAATAAAAAAACACCGAAAACAAAATTGCCAATAACAATACTCCCAGATTTTGCAATACATGAAGCCACATGAAGCCTCCTATTTTTTAAGCCGTTTTAATACCTGAGAATCACCGCTTATGCCTTCTTTAAATATCCTGCTATAACAAAAAACTAGCATGCTCAAGATAAACGTCCAGGAAATTATCATAAATATCCAGCCGCTCAACCTCAATCCACACCCCTTATCTAATGTTATGAGTAATCGCAAAAATCACACACAAAACCCCTACCAAAATACAAACTCCGAATATAATAAATATAATCCGCATTCCTTTATCCATTCTTCCTCCTGGCAATAAAAAAACCATCTCGCATTAACATGCAAGATGGCGGCCCGACCATCTGAATCCTCCGGAAATGCACCCGCAGTTCCGAACCCTTATCCTAATAAATTAACAGAGATGAACGATATCTTCGGGATAATATAACGAAAGAAATAATAACATATAATCCCGAAGATGGCGCGTAATCAGAAAGTTATTTTTTATATGCTCCCTTCCATTTGCTCCTAATTTCTTGGCGTATTCCGGACTGCTTAAGAGCTGTTTTATAGCAAAACTGGCTCCTTCGATTGAATAACAAAGCAAACCTGAATATTTGTGTTTTATTTGCAAAGGAATACCCCCGACATTTGAAGCTACAACAGGCTTTGCTTTCCATAAGGCCTCTGCGACCGTTAATCCGAATCCTTCCTTAAGGGACTTCTGGACAATTATATCTGCTGCCCTTTGTAAGGCATTGACCTCTATATCATTCTGGGGCAATAGTAGAATATGAATATCCTGATCGTTCTTAGCTTTTTCTTGAACTTCCGATAAGACCTTGAATCCTTCCGGATCATCTTCGGCAGTGCCACCGGCCAGTATCAACTGACAATCAATATATTTTTTCACCTGCAGGTAGGCGTCAATTACACCTAACGGGTCTTTTAAACGATCAAAGCGGGATATTTGAATAAGGATTGGTTTATCTTTTTTTATATTGTATTTTCTTAAGACCAAGTTTATCGTTTCCTCCGGTAATTCCCTGTTTTTATCGCTTAATGGATCAATGGAAGGAGGAATTAAAAATTGCCTAATGGGTAATTTCCGGGAAAAAGCTGGCGCAGAAAATACCGCTGAATCGTACTGAGTGATAAAATCCATAAGAAATCCCCAAACCTTTTCATTGGGGTCAGATACGTCAACATGACAACGCCAAAGCCATTTATTAATAGTCTTCTTTTTTATCAGTGCTATTGGCTGCGGATCGTGAACAAAGACTATGTCTCCATAGGTATCAATATTTTCGATATTCTGCTGGCTTGTTTCCATAAATATCTCAAAATCCCTTTGAGTTATTTCTTCCGCTCTGCCATGCAAAGCATTATGAAACTTTTTAGTCACTTCAAAAAACTGTTCTCCGCCCTTTATTACGTCCCATTTGGTATCTACTCCCAATTCCCTCAATAGCGGAACCATCCGGTTTAATATCTCAGCGACTCCGCCACCCACCGGGGTAGAATTTATGTGTTGGACGACCTTGCCTTTTAACCGTTCGCCGAGTAATTTTAAATCATCAATAACCGCCTGCCCTACCAAGGGAATATATTCTTCTATTTTTGCCATTTAATCAGCTATCCTTCTTGCCACTATTTGGATAATCGTATTTCTTAAATCCTCTAAAGTACGGGTATAAGGATCAAAACCGGAGATTTCACCGGCTAATTCTTTATCGCCTAAAGAGTTCTCTATCCAATATGAGAAATCATTAGTCGGCTTTTCAAGACGAAGCCGCGCTTCAAAAATATGAAAATAAATAGAATCAAGGGTAATCTTTTTCAAAACCTCAATAAACTCCTTTAAATCATAAGCAATATAGTTTGTCGGCAGGATAAAACTGACTGATTTAATAAAATGAAACTCTTCTCCGGGCCTGGCAAATTTCAACTTGGCAAACGGGCTATCCCTTAAATAGTCCTCAATGGTTAAAGAAATTTTCTCTCGTAAATCACGAATGGTTGAATATTGCATGGTATCAATACTAACCAATTTTTCCCCAAGTTCATCTTCTCCAAGAACTTCCATAACCCAATAAGAGAAGTCATTGGGAGGCTCGGGAGAAAGATACTGATGCTGCTGCAGGAATCTATGGGTATGGTGATAAATGCAGGAACCGGGGACTTCCTTAATCAGAGCCAAAAGCTGGCCTAAGGTGGTGGCCCGCAATCCGGTCAACTCCGATAAGTGCAATCTCGTACAAAATTTAAATGGCTCTTTTGCTTTTGCTAATTTAATCATGGCTATCTATTTTTTGAATTCAGATATCAAACGTAAAAATTTAATTACCTCTCTGGGGTTCTTTAAATAGTAATTCGCCGCAGAATTGCCGGGCTTCCCCACAAAAACAGTCAACCCTCTTCTTTTTAAAACCCTAAAAGCGTCTTCATCAGTTACGTCGTCTCCGATATAAATGGGTAAGACATTTCTTTTTCCAAAAATGAATTGCTGTTTTTCTAGAAACCATAAAACAACTCTCCCTTTATCCCATTTAACTGGAGGTTTTATCTCATAAACTTTTTTACCGGAATTAACTTTTATTTTGTCGCTCATCATATAGGGATTAGTAACTTCGTAAACAATCTTATCGAATACAGGCATATCCTTTTTACTAACTAAACGGTAGTGAATACTTAGGGTTAACCCCTTATCTTCAATTAGCGCGCCTTTGATGCCAAAGAACCGCTTCTGTATATTTGTAGCGATGTTTCGTAAAATTGATCTCAATCGCGGTGAAACCTGGCTTTCAAATTTAATCTTCGGGCCTTCAATCTCTAAGCCGTGATTACCTGCATAAATAATACCATCTACCCCTACTATATTTCTTATGTCTACCAGCTTCCTACCGCTGATAATACCTATTTTACAATAAAGACTTCCGGACAATTTCTGTAATAATCCTTTTGCATCCTTACGGATAATTGCCTTACTAGGAGTCTCTACAATAGGCGTTAATGTCCCATCGTAATCCAGCAAAAGTAAAATAAATTTATTGCTCAATAGTTCTTTTATCTTACTAAATTGCGGGAATAAATATTCCATATCTAAACCTTCCCCAATGATGTCAATTCTGTAATAATATTCCCTGCCCAGCGATAAATATTGTTCTCCGAAATAACTTTGCGCATTTTTCCCATGCGTCTTGTTTTCTCGTCCTGGGGCATCTGGAGAGCTAATTTTATACTGTCGGCAAATTCCTCTATTGAATAGGGATTTACCTGAATAGCATCGGGAAGCTCTCTGACTGCGCCGGTAAATTGACTTAATATAAGAGCTCCGGAGAAGTCACTTTTTGTTGCTACGTATTCTTTAGCCACAAGGTTCATGCCATCATGAAGCGAGCTTACAATGCAAAGATCAGCCATTTTATAAAAAGGCTCGATTTCATCTAAAGAAAAATGCCTCTTAAGGTAAATAATTGGCTTCCAGCTGGAATCGGAATACTTCCAGTTAGTTTTCTCGATTAATTCGTCAATTTCTGCCATAAGATCATGATAACGCTTTATATGTACACGGCTTGGAGCGGCAAGCTGAACAAAAACAAATTTTTTCTTATATTCTGGATATTTTTCTAAAAATCTGTCTATAGCTTGCACTCTTTCAACAATGCCCTTTGTATAATCGATCCTGTCAACTCCCAAACCTATGATTTTACCTTCCAGGTCAAACTCTTTTTTAATTTTATCTATCTCTAGTTTTATATCCGCGTCTTTCTCAGCTTTATTTAAATTCACGCTAACACTAATCGGAAACGCCCGCACAAAAGTTTCTTTTTCAGAACGAACAATGCTGAATTTTTCTATATCAACCCTTGATTCAAGAAGCCTGTTGACTGTATCTAAGAAATTATTACAATGATTCTGAACATGAAAACCTATTAAATCACATCCAAGCATTCCTTCCAGAATCTCTTTACGGTAAGGACAAATGGAAAATGCATCTGGAGTAGGCCAGGGAATATGCCAAAAAAGTGCAATTACCGCATCCGGACGTTTTTCCTTAATCATCTTCCCGAGCAAAGTGAAATGGTAATCTTGAATAAATACAAAAGGATGTTTAGCGGGAAGTTCCTCCAAAACAGAATCCGCAAACTTCTGATTTACTTTTTTGTAAGCTTGCCAATCTGACTCACGAAAAACCGGCCTCGTATGCGTATTGTGACACAGCGGCCATAACCCCTCATTGGAAAAACCATAATAGTAGCCATCTTCCTCTTCTTTATTCAACCAAACCCTCTTAAGAATATACCGTATATCTTTAGGCGGAACACCTAATTTGTCCTTTGAATTTACGAACTTCTTATCCGCATTACCGCCACCATGAGCAATCCATGTACCGCCGCAAGCGCATAGAACCGGATGAATCGCAGTAACCACGCCGCTTGCAGGCCTGATGTATTTTTCTAAACCAGTTGCTTCATCAACAACATGCATATAGGGCTCACGGTTAGATACTACAAATAAAGCTTTTTCTCCTAATTTCGCTCGAATAAGATCTTTTAATTTTGATTCTGTCCATGTCTCTTCTTTTTCTAGGCGGGCAGACGCTTCATCAGAAATTGTCCTACGGGCAACGCGCAAACTCAATGCCGCCTGCTCAACTTCACTGGCAAGCTTACCCAGATCCCCTTTTTCTCTAATAGGGTGCGCTTCGTCAGTTTCGCCTCTCTGGAAGAACTTAAACCAATCTGTTAAACGTTGTATTGGCAGAGCAAAAATCTGCCTGTGCAGAAGAATAGATAAAACAAAAATAACCACAACTAAAATTATTAACGTTGAACTGATACGTCTCCAAATCTCAGTTAACCTTGCGAAGACATAGGAAGTATCATGTATAACCTCAACCATTCCCAAAAGCTGCCCTTCATCATCAACTATGGGTAGAACATAGCTATAGACTTGATAGTCTTTGAATTTCTCTAATTCTCCCCGCGGAATTTTATTCGCTATAACATCCTTAATATAAGGCTTGCCTTTTTCTTTCCAATCGGCGAATCTTTTAGTAAGCGCGATGATGTTTCCATCTTTATCGTAAATAACGCAACCCTGTAATCTTTCGCGAGTCTCAAATTTCTCCGCAAGATAATTTGCATTTTTTAAATCATTGGCTAAAAGCACATGCTTCACCGATAACTCCATGCTTTCGGCAACGATCCTGGCTTTTCGCTTTAAGTCGTCAGTAAGCTTCTCTTCTTCTAAACGCGTCTGAAAGAAACCAAAGAGCGTAAAGGCCACGGAAACAATAATTAAAATGGGTAAAATAAATAAAAGAACTCTTCTCATTTTTCACCTCAACAAAACAAAAATCGCCACCCTGCATTCCCATGCAAGATGGCGGCCCGACCATCTAACGATCCTCTGGGAATATTTACTTATTCCCAAACCACTTATACTAAATTATATAATGCAATATACCACGATTAGATAGAAATTCAACAAATTAATAGAGTAATATTTTATATTTATACTTATAAAAGGAGGGTTGCCTGATTTCTAAGAACTTCGATAAACCCGCCCGGGCAAGAGTCTATTATGCTGGTTTTACCTGACGGGGTGCGTAAGGTAATCTTACCACAAGTAAGCCTGGCCACCAAAGGAGCATGTTCGGCCAAAACACCCAGATAGCCTGATTCTGATGGCGCAATCAGGGAAACTGCCTCTCCCTCATATATCGTTTTATTGCTAGAATAGATTCCTACTTTAAAAACTTTAGCAGCCATTTTCCTTATGGATTATTTAATAACTGTTTATTCTTCTCAATCGCCTCTTCAATCGTGCCAACCATATAAAAGGCCTGCTCATGCAGACTATCGAGTGCGCCTTCAATAATCATTTTAACACCCTTAATTGTTTCTTCCAATTTTACATACTTGCCCTTCATCCCGGTAAAGTTTTCCGCCACAAAGAACGGTTGTGAAAAAAATCTCTGCACTTTACGCGCCCGCTGAACAATCAACTTATCTTCATCGGATAGCTCATCAATACCTAAAATTGAAATAATATCACGCAGGTCTTTATAACGCTGTAGGATTTTTTGAACTGCCAAAGCGGTATTGTAGTGCTCTTCACCAAGAAGGCGCGGATCCATAATCCTAGAATTAGAATCCAAAGGATCGACCGCAGGATAAATTCCCAGTTCAGAGATCTGACGCGATAAAACTATTTTCGCATCAAGATGTGAGAATATGGCCGCGGGGGCCGGATCCGTTAAATCATCCGCCGGAACATATACTGCCTGTATAGAAGTTATCGAGCCATCGCGGGTTGAAGCAATCCTCTCTTCAAGCTGGGCAACCTCCGTGGCAAGGTTAGGCTGATAGCCTACGGCTGAAGGCATGCGCCCGAGCAAGGTAGAAACCTCGCTCCCTGCCTGGATATAACGGTAAACATTATCAATAAACAAAAGCACATCTTTTCTTTCCTGGTCACGAAAATACTCCGCCATAGTTAAAGCAGACAAGCCGATGCGTAGCCGCGCGCCCGGAGGTTCATTCATCTGGCCAAACACGAGAGCGCTATTTTTAACTACCCCCGATGCATTTAGTTCAAGCCAAAGCTCATTCCCTTCCCTGGTGCGCTCGCCTATTCCGGCAAAAACTGAAACTCCGCCATGCTCTGTAGCAATAGTACGGATCAACTCCATGACAATTACTGTCTTACCTACGCCGGCGCCACCGAATAACCCGACTTTTCCGCCTTTAGGAATAGGGGCCAGAAGATCAATAACTTTTAATCCTGTTTCTAAAATATTTTCTATAGGTAATTGCTCTTCAAAGTTAGGCGAAGTCCTATGAATAGGGTTCCTTATTTCCGGATGTTCCAGTTTGCCCTTGCCATCAATCGGCTCGCCTAAAAGATTAAATATCCTGCCTAAAGTCTGTTGGCCTATAGGTACGGTAATCGGGCTTCCGGTATCATTTGCCTTCATTCCGCGCACTAGGCCGTCGGTAGAACCCAAGGCAATACAGCGCACCGTATTATTTCCGATGTCCTGAGCAACCTCAAGAGTAAGATTAATCCCTTCTGCCTCAATCTTAATCGCATTCAAAAGCTGCGGCCCCTGATTCTCAGGAAACTTAATATCCACACTCGGTCCAATAATTTGAATAATCTGCCCCTCTGCCATAATTTTATCCTCTCAATGCTTCAGATGATGAAGTAATCTCTAAAATATCCTGTGTGATCCCTGCCTGCCTGACTTTATTTCTTAAAAGCACAAGCCCTTCCAAAAGTTCTCTGGCATTATCAGTCGCCGTCTTCATAGATATTGTCCTTGCGGCGTGCTCTGAAGTAAATGCCTCTAGAAAGACAAGGCGCATCTTAATCAAAAGATACCGCGGGATTAAATCCGTAAGTATGCTTTTTAAATCCGGTTCTGCGATGTACTCCTCTGGCTTAACTTTTTTTGGTTCAATACTTAGTAGGCGCTGGAGGATTGCCTTCTGGATAAGGGAATTCTCAAAATACGTATAAGCCAGATAAACTGAAGCCACCTGGCCGCTCAAAAACAGTTGGCTAAGCTCAGCGGTAATCTTATCGCATAAATCTGGCGTAAATTTTGCGTTTAAGCCTATATATGAATTAGGTATTTCTGCTTTCCTGGCTCTAAAATAACTCAGGCCCTTCTGGCCAACCACAATTAACTTTATTCTTTTATCGTGGTTCTCTTGCATAAACCCCTCTGCCAGACGGATAACATTCTGATTATACATTCCGCATAACCCGCTATCAGAAGTTATCAAACAAAGCGCAATATCAGACTGACCGTTTCTTCTATTAAAATATTCGGATATAGAATTCTGCGGCAAGCCGGCTAGATTATACATAAGATTCTCAAGCCTTAAGGCATACGGCCGTAAAGCAAAAAGCTCATCCTCAATGCGATTTAACTTAACAACCGAAATCATCTGCATGGCTCCGGTTACCTTCTTGGTATTTTCTACGCTGCGGATACGGTTCTTTATCTGCTTTATGGACTGTGACATATTATTAGGATTGGCTCAGGAACTCTTTCTTAGAATCAGCGATCAATTTGTCCAGTTTACCCCTTAAATCTGAATCTAAATCATTCTTTAACTCTATCTCCTGCGTAATCCCGGGATAATTTTTCTCGATGAATTTATAAAGATATGCCTCGAATTTCTTAACCGCGCCAACCGGCAAATCATCAAGGCAACCATTGGTGCCGGCGTAAATAATGATTATCTGCCTGGCTGTTTCAAGCGGCTCATACTGCACCTGCTTTAGAATTTCAACCATCCTCTCACCGCGGGTAAGCTGCGCACGTGTCGTCTTATCCAGGTCTGTACCGAATTGCGTAAAAGTTACCAGCTCGCGGTATTGCGCAAGATCCAGCCTTAGTTTTGAAGCAACCTGGCGCATAGCTTTGCTTTGCGCCTTACCTCCTACGCGGGAAACTGATAAACCTACATTTACCGCAGGCCGCACCCCGGCATAAAATAAATCGCTTTCCAAATAGATCTGGCCATCGGTAATAGAGATTACATTAGTAGGAATGTAGCTTGATATATCCCCAGCTTGAGTTTCAACAATGGGAATAGCGGTTATGGAACCTGCGCCTAATTCATCATTTAATTTAGCGGAACGCTCCAGAAGCCTTGAATGCAAATAAAAAATATCTCCCGGGTATGCCTCTCTTCCCGGAGGACGCCTTAAAAGTAAAGATAACTGCCGGTATGCCTGGGCATGCTTGGATAGATCATCGTAAATTACCAGGACATGCTTTCCTGAATACATAAACTCTTCCGCCATGGCTGTCGCCGCGTAAGGCGCAAGATATTGCAAGCTTGCCGAAGCGCGAGAAGAAGCGCTGACAATTGTGGTATACTCCATTGCCCCGTGCTTTTTGAGCACCTCGTTTACCGCTACTACGCTGGATAATTTTTGCCCGATTGCGCAATAAATGCAGTAAACATCTTTTCCTTTTTGATTAATGATTGTATCTATGGCAATGGCGGTTTTACCGGTCTGACGGTCCCCGATAATCAATTCACGCTGTCCGCGGCCAATAGGAGTCATGGCATCTATGGCTTTTACCCCGGTCTGCAATGGTTGGTTTACCGGCTGCCTCTCTACTACATTAGGAGCACTGGATTCTATCGGCCTGGACTTTTGCGTATTCACCTTACCCTTGCCGTCGATTGGCCGGCCCAAACCATTAACTACCCTGCCAACAAGCGCCTCTCCTACCGGAACCTGCACAATCTTACCGGTACGCTTAACAATATCCCCCTCCCTGATACTCTGATCGGGATTATCCGTACCAAAGATTACCACCCCTGCGCTGTCCTCTTCCAGATTCAAAACCATACCCATGATATTATCTGAAAACTGTACCAACTCACCCATCATCACGTCATCTAATCCGTAAATACGCGCAATGGTATCCCCAACCTGGATAACCGTTCCTATAGACTCGGTGCGCAACCGGGTTTTATATTTTTCCAGTTCTTTCTTAATTATGGAAGTAACTTCTTCCGGTTTTAAAACCATTTTACCCCTTCCTTAGCTATTCCATGCTTACCATAGTAAGCTTTTCTTTCAAATCGTTAAGCCGTTTTATTACCGAACCGTCAATAATAGTATTGCCGATAACTACCTGCACTCCTCCCAGGAGGCTGCCATCTAAATCAATATAAAATTTTAAGTCCTGCTTAAGCCTCTTTTTTAAAACAACCTCTATCTTTTTTATCAAATCCAGCTCCAGCGGAAAGGCAGTCCTGAGCAATACATCCACCTGGCCAAGGTGGGCGTATTTTGCGCGCAGGTATTCCGCCGCATCCAGAAAAATATCAAAACGTTTCTTTTCAATAAGAAGTTTCAAGAAATTACGTATTTCATCCGAAAGGCCGTCCCTGATTGCCTCATCGATAATTACGCATTTTTCAGTATATGAAATCTCCGGATTATGCATCAATTCGCCAAACCCGGGATTATCGCGAATAATATTCTTTACAACTACCAGATCCCCTAAAGCCTTCTCCAGCCCGCAATTTTCCCGCGCTAAACTTATAAAGGCTTCGGCATACCTGCTCACAATTACCTTGTTCTTTATCATTCCGCGCTTTCCATCTCCTTAATAAAACTTTCCACTATCCTGCGGTCTCCATCCTCAGTAAGCTTCTCCTGGATCACGCTACTGGCAGCGCCCAAGGCGATATCCACAATCCTTTCCTTAAGCTGCTCCTGAACCTTAGAAACCTCATATTTTACCTGCTTGCGCGCATCAATAATAATATCCTGCGCGTCTTCATGGGCTTGTTTACGCATCTGGGCGTTTATCTTCCTGCCCTCTTCAATGGCCTCTTTGATTTTTACTTCGGCCTGCTCCTGGATAGCCGCCATCTTAAATTCATAATCCGTTTTCAACCTGCCAATTTCAAGTTTAGCACTTTCAATCCTCTCAAATTCAGAGCGGATTTTTTCTTTACGCTGATCCAAAAGTCCAAGGATCTTCTTCCAAGCAAATAGCCTTAGCAAAAATAAAAGCAGAAAGAAACTTAAAACCTGCGCGAATATTTCGCTTGCGCTAAGCATTTTTAAAAGTTCCACGCTATTTTTCTCCTCTTAGGCTTATTTGCCGGCGTACATAAAAGCAAATACCAAAACGTAAATAGTAATGGCTTCAATAAAAGCACAGCCGATAATCATACTGGTCATTATTTTATTAGATGCCTCCGGCTGCCTGCCGATTGCACCCATAGCCGAAGCTACCGCAACACCTAAAGCAATTGCCGAACCAAATGCCGCCGTGGCTAAAGCTATTGCTACACCTAAATCCAATACTACTTTTGCGTCCATATTATCCTCCTAGCCCACAAGGGGGGCACACCCGCGCAAATCCTTATAAGCGCGGGGTGTTACTCTATAACTTCTTCTTCGTGATTTAAAACAAGCGCCAGATAAATCGTGGTTAACAGACAAAAGACCGAAGCCTGTACAACCGACGCCAAGACCCCCATCAACATATTGAAAAATAACAACGGTAAACCTTTAATCCCAAAACCGGCAAGCAGGGCAATTAGAACTTCATCCCCCCACATATTACCACGTAAACGTAAGGATAAACTGATTGGCCGGATTAATTCAGTAAGAATATGCAGGATTAACATAAACAGAGGCATAATAATCGTAAAGGCTAAAGCCCCTCTCTGCTGACCTGCCAAGTGGTCTAAATAACCCAGGAAACCCAATTCCTTGATAGCCGTATACTGTACGTAAAAGAATACGCAGAGCGCCAAAGCTAAAGTTGTCGACCAGCTAGCGGTAGAGGACTTCATAAACGGGATCAAACCTGAGAGGTTCATACAAAGGATATAAATAAACAGTGTCCCGATAAAAGGCGTGTATTTGGTTCCCTTTGGCCCCATAATTCCACAGACAAAATCATTCAATCCCTCAACAATAATTTCAACCGCTGCCTGCAGCCGGTTGCCGGGGATCAAACCCTTTCTTCTGCAGGCAAGAAAGGCCAAAATACCCAAAACTAAAACAATAAACAGGGAAAAACTGATATTCTCCCAAAGGTAAATGAATTTAAGAAAAACATTTCCGGGAAATTTTTCTGCTAAGATTGAAAAAATGTTCGGCAACTCAGGTATTGCGGTATTTTCGCTCATTTTTTATTCACCCTGCTAATAGCTTTTAGGATCTTGACTATTTCCATAATTGCAGCCAGAAAACCAAAAACAATGCCGGACAGCACTACCCAATGCGACAAATTAAACTTCTTTTGCAGAAAATCACCTACAAAATAACCTGAAAGCGGCCCGGCAGCCAGCATAAAAGGGATAAAAGAAACAAAACCTACGGTTTTTATCCCCTTATATAAATCTTCTTTCTGCATAAAGTGCCTATAAAAAAATTGACGCCTTCTATCCAATATCGGATTTAAGACGTCTGTTAACTTAATAACTGCTCTACTCTTTTGTAAGCAAATATTACTGTACCATAAATTCTAAGCTTGTCAATTATAATTAGAATCTAATTAAGGCTTATTCCGTTTTAGTGGCGATATTTAAATTCTTTATGCCCAGTTCATTCAGAATATCCAGCAGGCCGACAATATCTTTAAACCTAACCATTTTATCTGAGAACAAAATAACTTCAAGCCCCGGATCATCCTGATGGAGTTTAGCGACCTCAGCTTTAAGTGCTTTTCTCGAGATAAGCTTATTATCAAGATACACCATGCCTTCATTAGTTGCCATGATACTAATTTGCCTGGCATCATTCATTGGCTTGCCGGTTGTAGAGCCCGGAAGATTAACCCGGATATTCGACTGAAGGATTAAAGGGGTAGTAACCATAAAAATGATTAAGAGCACCAAAATAACATCAGTAAAAGGAGTAATGTTTATCTCAGCAATTGGCTTTTGTTTTCTGCTAAAAGTCATCATTTCTTTATCGCGCTGATCAAATCCATGGTCTCGGAGGCAGCCAGCTCCATATCTTTAATAAAATCATCTATCTTCTTCATAAAATAATTATAGGCAACTACCGCCGGCACAGCAACACAAAGCCCTGCGGCAGTACATGCCAAGGCCTCGGATATGCCGCTAATAACCACACTTATCCCTCCGGAACCGCTTACCGATATATCATGAAAAGCCCGGATTATCCCTAAAACCGTACCAAAAAGGCCTATGTAAACCGAAACACTTCCAATAGTTCCGATTATCGAAGTAAAACGTTCAAGAACCACAGTCTCAATAATAACCTGACGTTCCATATTGTTAGATATCTCTTTTTCACTACAGTCAAAAAAGCTTAAACCCGCATAAACTACCTGGGCAAAAGGGGCATTACTGTCTTTACATATTCTCATTGCCGGGTTTACCCCGCCCTTCTTAAGTTCATGGCGGACTCTCGACATAAGGTCTTTACGCTTCAACCTTGACTTACTGTAATAAAAAATAACTCTTTCCAGGATAATCGCAACAGATACTACTGATACGGCTAAAAGCGCAATCATGGTAACGCCGCCGGCCTTAACAAGCTGCAAAATATTCATAATTCCTCCAGATTCTTAAAAAGTTTTCCCTCTTACCCGTTTAAAATAATTTAGCGGGTGGCTTGGACTGGATTCGAGCCGCGGTGTGCGGCGAGAAACAGTCCAAGACAGGACCCGCTAAATACTATTTTATAAACAGCATCTCACGATACTTAGGCAGATCCCAGGTATCATCAGGAACTACACATTCAAGCTGATCCGCATGCTTACGGATATGCTCCATCAAAGGCTTAAGTTCCTTAAAATAAACCTTTGCGCGTTTTTCATCGCTTAATTTCTTAGCCTTCTCAAGCAGTTTCACCATTTCAACAACATTCTTACGCACATAGTAAATCTTTAAAATCACTTCGTTTAAATGATTTTTCTTATCTTTCAATGCCGCAACATCCGTTTTTAAACCTGCGGTCTTCTGTAATCTTGCTATTTTATCCAGAGTGGAAGCCAATAGTTTCTCATATTTATAACCTGCCGGAACTACTGAGGCATTTACCATTTCATTTAAGGTATTCGCTTCAATTTCCAGGGTAAGATTATACATGTGTACCCAAATATGGTAGCGCGCGATCAATTCTTCTTTAGAGAAAACCCTGTATTCTTCAAAGAGGGCGATATTCTCTTTCCTAGTCAGAGCTTCCAGTGCTTCATAAGTTGCGGCAATATTCGCCAGGCCCCGCTTCTTTGCTTCCCTGACCCAATCTTGCGCGTAATTATTTCCTTCAAAACGGATATGTTTGGTTTCTTTAACAATCTTAGAGATAACCTGCAATACACTGGCATTAAAATCTTTACCGGTTGAACTGGCGCGTTTAATCTGGCCAGCCACATAATCTAAACTTTCGGCGATGATAGTATTGATTACCGCAATCGGTGTTGAGATATTCTGCGAAGAACCGACAGCGCGAAATTCAAACTTAACTCCGGTAAAAGCAAAAGGTGAAGTGCGGTTCCTGTCGGTTGAATCTTTGTTGAATTTAGGCAGGCGGCCTATTCCTAAATCCATAATATCAGATTTAGAAACTTTTGACTTGACCCCTTTTTCAATCATATTCAGGATATTAGTTAGCTGCTCGCCCAGAAACACACTGATAATCGCAGGCGGGGCTTCATTGGCGCCTAAACGATGTTCGTTGCCTGCTAAGGCAACTGAAGCACGCAAGAGATCCGCATGCAGATAAACCGCTCTTAAAACTACCGCCAAAACTGCCAGGAATTGCAAGTTATCTTCCGGGGTCTGGCCAGGGTTGAGCAAATTATTACCTTTATTATCTGACAGCGACCAATTCAGATGTTTACCGCTACCATTTATTCCGGCAAAAGGTTTTTCATGCAAAAGGCATACTAGATTATGGCGTAAAGCTACCTTTTTCATTAACTCCATAAGCAGTTGGTTGTGGTCTGCTGCAATATTTGATTCCTCAAACACCGGGGCAAATTCATATTGATGCGGAGCAACCTCATTATGACGGGTCATAACCGGCACTCCCAATTTATAAGCCTCTTCCGCTACTTCAAACATGAAATTGACTACCCGCTCTTTGATCGTACCAAAATACTGGTCTTCCAGCTGCTGCCCTTTAGAGCTAGGCGCACCAATCAAAGTGCGGCCAGCCATAATTAAATCCTGGCGCAGATTATAATAGTTCTTATCGATTAGAAAATACTCCTGCTCCGGCCCACAGGTGGAGAATACTTTCTTTACATCTTTGCGGCCAAAAAGTTTAAGCAGGCCCACAGCAGCTTTATTCAATGCCTCCTCGGAACGCAAAAGAGGAAGTTTCTTATCCAGGGCCTCACCATGGTAAGAAATAAATATACTGGGAATACATAATGTCTTGCCAAGTTTACTTTCAACGATAAAGGCCGGGCTTGAAGGATCCCAGGCAGTGTAACCACGGGCCTCAAATGTAGCCCTGATACCACCAGAAGGAAAACTTGAGGCGTCAGGTTCACCCTGGATTAGCTTGTTGCCGGAGAACTTTTCAATTACTTTGCCTGGTCCGCTAATAGTGATAAAGCTATCATGCTTTTCAGCGGTAAGCCCGGTCATCGGCTGGAACCAATGCGTATAGTATGTGGCGCCTTTAGCAATCGCCCAATTCTTCATCGCATTGGCAATCTCATTTGCCTGCGCCAAGGTTATGGTTTTACCCTTAGACATCCAGAGTTTAAACGCCTCGAATGTATTCTTGGAAATGTGCTTTTGCATAGTTTCCAGCTTAAAAGTATTCTCGCCAAAGTAAGTAGAGACTTTCTTCGGCGCAGTGATTTTATCTAATTCTATGCTTTTAATCTTAAATAAAACTTTTTGCCTTATACTCATCTCTTCCCCCTTTTACGTATTTTAAGGAATATCAAGTTAATCTTTCCGGGTCTTTATATCTTTTGCCAGGATAATCGCCTCTGCCACTTCGCGCATAGATTTACGCATATTCATACTCTGCTTCTGAATTAAGCGATATGCCTCAGAAGGCGCAATATTTGCATCCTGAGAAAGAATGTCTTTTGCCCGCTCAACCAGTTTACGCGTTGTTAATGCTTCTTCGGCAGAACGCGCGCGCAGATCCAACTCCGCGTTTTCAATGGCAATCGCTGCCTGATTAGCAAGAGCCGCCAAAAGATCTAATTCGCTTTTGGAAAATTTATGCTTTTTAGAGGTATAACAGTTAAGTACCCCGATAACCCTTCCCTTTACTGCCAGCGGCACACAAGCCAAAGAAAACAACCCTTCTTTTTTAGCCACATCCTGGTTTAGATACCTCGCATCTTCCTTGACATCCAAAACACAAATTGGCTTGTTATCTTTAGCAACTACACCGGCTATACCTTCACCAAAAAGGATATTCGGTTTTTTATTGTAAGCCTCGGATATTGATTGAGTAGCTTTGACCACCAGCTCTTTCTTATCAGGGTCAAGCAGCATCAAAGAAGAAATCTTGGAATTCATCACCTCAGCGGTAACCTGAACCAACAGGCGCAGCAACTCCTCTAAGTACATCCCGGAGGTAATCAGATTAGCAACTTTAGAAATTGCCTCAATCTGTTTTACATAAATTTGGAAATTATCTTTTTTCTTAGCAGCCACTATCTTCTCTTTTCCAAAAACCTTTTAATCCTACTTAAGGCTTCTTTTAAGTTGTCCAAACTAGAAGCGTAAGAAATCCTGATATACCCCTCACAGCAAGAGCCAAAAGCTGTACCCGGCACAACCGCCACTTTTTCCTCATCCAATAATTTGCGCGAAAAATCCATAGAAGACAAACCTGTATTTTTTATCGAAGGGAAAATATAAAAAGCTCCCTGCGGACGCGAACACTTTAACCCCAAAGAATTTAACTCCGTAGTCATAAGCTGGCGCCTACGGTTGTATTCACGCTTCATCTGCTCAACTGAACGCTTGCCGCTGACTAATGCTTCCGCAGCAGCCATCTGGCTGGTAATTGGCACGCACATAATCGTATACTGGTGGATTTTAGTCATGGCCGCGATAATTTCTTTCGGACCACAGACATAACCCACGCGCCAGCCGGTCATAGCAAAAGATTTAGAAAAACCGTTGAAATAAACCGTATTTTTCTTGGCACCCGGCAATGAGGGAAAAGAGGTGTGCCCAAAATCATAAGTCAGGTCGCCGTAAACTTCATCGCTAATACAAAGTATTTTATGTTTTAATAAAACCTTATTTATTTCCTCAAGTTCCTTGCGACGGTAAGAAACACCTGTGGGATTAGTCGGATAGTTAAGCACAATCGCTTTGACTTTCTTATCTATATGCTTTTTTATAAGTTCAGGCGTAACTTTAAAACCGTCTTTTGAAGTATCGATATAAACCGGCACTCCTCCTGCCAACTCGGTAACCGGACCATATGAAACATAACTCGGCACTGGAACCAATACCTTATCCCCGGGATTAATAAGCGCCCTTAATACTAAATCAATTCCCTCGCTTACCCCCACGGTAATTAATATCTCTTCATCGGGACAATAATCCAAACCAAATTTATTTTTTAGATAACGATGCAGTCCTAAGCGCAATTTATAAAGCCCTTTATTAGAAGTATAACTGGTAAATCCCTGCTCCAGGGAATAAATCCCCGCCTCACGGATCTGCCAAGGGGTAACAAAATCCGGCTCACCTACCCCTAAAGATATAACATCCTTCATCCCCAGCACTAAATCAAAGAATGCCCGGATTCCGGATGGCTGCATTTTTTCTACTACTCTTGATATTTCCATTTTAATTTAATATGATATTGCGATCCTTTTATTCTCGTCTGACTTGTGTTTTAAAATCACCCCATCCTCTTTGTACTTCTTCAACAGGAAATGCGTCGCGGTACCGCGCACATGCTCCATACAGGAAAGCTTCTCGGCTACAAAGTTAGAAACCGTATGCAGGTTCCTGCCTTCCACAACAACCAATAAATCGTATGTCCCGCTGATTAAATAACAGCTGGTTACCTCAGGGAATGAATAAATGCGCTCGGCAATTTTATCAAAACCTAAGTCTTTCTGGGGAACGATGTTTACCTCAATTAAAGCCCTGACCTCAGACTCATTATCCTTAATCAAATCCTTGTTGATTACTGCTTTATATTTTAAGATCGCACCTTCTTTTTCATATTTCCTGATTAATTTTTTTACCTCATCCGGCTTCTTGCGGATCATTTTTGCGATATCTTCTACGCTTGCCCGGCCGTCTTTCTCTAAAATTTCCAATATCTCATCCATTTTTCCCCCCTTATTGAATGCGGCAAATTTCGGCGCCTTTTCTTTTATGCTCCGAACTCTTATACATTTTCTTTATTTTAATAACCTTGGCACTGGCAGATGCCTGCTTTTTTTTATTGCAAAATTTATCTAAAATATCATCCAGCTCATTATAAGTTATACCCATCTCACCTTCATCAGTCTGACCCTGCCAAAGCCCGGCAGTGGGAGGTTTGATAATAATGCCCTGCGGTATTTTTAATTCCTGCGCCAGTTTACGCACCTGGCGTTTGAATAAATCCGCAATCGGCAGGATATCTACTCCGCCATCCCCATATTTGGTAAAGTAACCCACCAAGAGCTCGGATTTATTCCCTGTGCCGCAGACCAGGTAATTCAGCTTATTGGCAAAATAATAAAGCGTACTCATACGCAGGCGGGGTTTCAGATTCCCTAAAGCTAAACCTCCGGCAGGCGGCAAAACTTTTAAGAAATTATTATACAAGCTGGAAAGATCTACAAGTTCTGACCTAAGTTTAAGCTTTGCAGCAACCAGTTTGGCATCCTTTAAATCCTGAGGGTTACTATTACATGGCATAAAAAGCACGATCAGCTTATCTTTGCCTACTGCCTCTTTGCATAAAGCAGCGACCACGGCAGAATCTATCCCTCCGGAGAGCCCCAAAACAATACCCTTGGCCCCGGAAAGCTTAACCTGCCCCTTAATCCAGGAAACAATCTTATTTTTCATCTCTTTAAACTCTTAAAAAACACTTTTTGCCTAATACGGGGAATAATGAAGAGATTATATACCACTAAATAGCGAGGGTCAAGGATATTAAATATCCTTAAATCAGAATGAAAGCTTTAATTTGGTTCCTAAAACATTAATCCCGGTCCACTGACCGGAATTTTTTGTATCCTGCAGCATATAATAAATCTCTGCCTTCAAATTCCTGGTGATACTCATACCCAGGCCGGCATAAAGCCTGTTTTGGTTTATCCTCTGGCCGTCATCAAAAAGGATAAATATTTCATCCGATAAATAGGGCTGTATTTCAAACCTGGTGAACTTCCAGGGTAGTTTTACGGTAATTTTATTACGATACCTCCAGGTATCATCTTTATAATCAAAATGATTATATTCCAGCCGGGATCGGTCATTAAATTGAAACCCCTTAATATCCCACGACAATATCGCAGCGATATAGGGTTCATTCTCTACCTGGAATTTACCCTCGGACTTATAAAGCACATGGCGGTATCCTGCCCCAACATCAAGATATTTCTGCAGCCTATAGAAAAATCCCAAATCATAGTGCTGATAATAAAACTCCTTGGCGCTTCCTCCCCAGCGAAATTCTTCCTCAAGGACCACCCTGGTTTCTTTATTAACCCTGAATTCCTCTATCTCCGTGTTCCAAAACTGAAAATCGTCATCCTCGTAAGCATAAAGTTCAGCTGCCGATAACAAAATCAATACGGCAACAGCTATGCTTAACTTTTGCATTCCTTATTTAGACTTAATTGCCAAAACCTTGATAAAATCAGCGCAATCTTCTATTTTATCAGTTACGCCTTCCAGGTATTCCGCCAACTGATAAGTCAACAACAGGCTTACCGGCTCAAGCTTAGCGTGGATAATAGCCTCAATCATCGCCTTTTTCTGGTCATCTGCCTGATGCTCCAATTTGTCGATCTCAGCGCTAAGGATCATGGCATTCTTAAGTTCATTTTTAGACAATGCCGCTATCGCCTCTTTTAGCTTAGAAATAGAGCTAACAATCAAATCTGTTCCCAAAGAAATGTTCTTTAATACGCTCTCGGGAATCTTGCCTTCAATAAAACCCAGAAGCCTGGCCGCACCATTAGTCCAATCCGCTATCTTATCCAGCGTCTTTACAAAATGCATCATATCTTCCCTGTCAGGAGGAAGAAGCATGCCCTCGGAAAGCTGATCAATCATTTTAGAGCGCAAGACATCAGCCTGATGCTCGCTCTGCCTGACGCTCTCAATAGCTTGCGTCTTAGCGTCAAGGTCACCATTAATAAAGGATTTTACCGCTTCGGCAAAGAAAGTAACCGTTTTATAAGTCTCCTCCACGTGCTTCTTGGCATCCTGCAATATTGATTGCTCTTCAGCCATACCCAACCAACCTAAAATATTACGTATCTCTCTCATTCTTACCCCCTTTGCCTACAAAGGCATACCCGCGTAATTTTCGCCACGTGGCGAACACTGGCCAATTCCTACAAAGGCCAGGTGGCTAGTTAACGTGGGATCTTGGTTAAAATTTTACAAATATTCTGATTATCTGCAATACTATGTAACTTATCAATCCGGAAATAAAAGGAGTGGCCATCCAACAAAGAACCATATCCTTCATTATCCGGAAATTAAGTACCCTGATCCCCCTGACTAACCCCACTCCGCAAATTGCGCCTACTATAGAATGGCTGGTAGAAACCGGAATACCAAAAACAGTATAGAGATGCACATTAACCGCACTAGCTAGCTGTGCGGAAAGTGCCATGATCGGAAGCAGACGGGTAATTTCAGAACCAACAGTCTCAATAACCTTATACCCCCAGGTCATTATTCCTATAACTATAGCGAAACCTCCAAAAATAACGCTCATCTTTGGAGTAAGCACGCCAACGCCAGAGATAACCCCGACTGAATTAGCCACGTCATTTGCCCCCCAGGTATATGCCACATAACAACCGCTGGCGATAACCAGGAAAAATACAATTGGTTTTATGAATTTACGGGGGAGAAAACGATAAAATAAATTTTGCAGAACCCTAAAGAATATGTAGCCTAAAACTGCCGCCCCTATCGGAGTAAAAATCCAGCAGATAAATATATCCAGCAGCATTTTCCATTTAACCTGAGCGCCGACTGCCAGGCCCGCACCGGCAACTGCTCCCACAATAGAATGGCTTGTAGAAATAGGCATCTTCCAATAAGTAGCCAAGACCACCCATGCGCAAGCAGCAAACGAAGCTACCAAAGCCACGTACATAGCAATCTGCTTATCCAATTGATCCAAAGGAACAATCCCCTTACCAATGGTTTTGGTTACATATTCACCCTGTAGATATGCTCCTAAGAAACCAAAGATTACAATCAGAATAATTGCCTGCCGTAAAGCTAAAACCTTTGAACCTACTGCCGTGCCTAAAGAATTGGCTGCGTCATTAGCGCCAATTGACCAACCAACTCCTAAACCCATAAGCAAAACTAAAACAACAAGCAATAACATCTTCTAATTACTCCTTTTTATTGCCCTTACACACATTCACACAAATACCACAAACATAAGAATCCACCTGGCGCTGCTTCTGAAACTCTCTTAATTTTTCAAAACACTTGGCATGTTCAAACTGTGCAAGATCATCTTTTATAGCTTGCGCAGGGCATATTTTAACACAAAGCCGGCACGAACCACAATCTTTTTTTACCGGTTCATCCGGTTCAAGCGGCATATCAGTTAATATAGTTACCAGACGAAATTGGCTACCAAACTCTTTATTCACCAGAAGATTATTTCTTCCAATCCAGCCTAATCCCGCCAAAACTCCTAATTTCCTATGCGATGCGTGCGCGCTTAACTTTTCCCAGTCAATAATCTGCGAAGTAGGAATAGCCAGGCTAAGGTAGCCTTTTTTCTGTATGTAATTACCCACTCTCAAGGCTACCTGGTCTAAAAACATATTCACCATCCGGTAATGATGAAAATACATCCTCGTGGGAACCTGTTCTATTTCATCCAAAGCAGCCCGCGAAATCCGCATGCCCAGGCAGACCGCGCGATCCATCTTCGCTAAAACTTTAGGTGAAATTAAAATTTCCTTTTTTATATTTTTTATATCAGCGACGCCAAAAAGGTCAATTTCTAAAGAAAGGCAGTAATTTTTAAGCTCAAGCTTGTTATTTTCCATTGATCTTCCTAAGATAAACCATAAGCAGCGAAATTGCTGCGGGAGTAACTCCGGAAATCCTTGATGCCTGACCTAAATTAAGCGGCTTAAATTTGGACAGCTTCTCCCTGATCTCGCGAGATATCCCGGATAAATTACTATAATCAAAATCAAGCGGCAGCCTGATTTTCTCAAGATGCTTAAAACGCTCTACATCTTTAAGTTGTCTTTGAATGAAACCTGAATATTTTACCTCTATTTCAATTTGCTGCCAAGCAGATTCGTCTATGCCGGTTTTTAACTTATACATTGCTTTTAAATCCTTAATGCTTATTTGCGGCCGTTTTAATAGCTCCTCCAAACTTACTATCCGTGTAAGCGCGGCAGAACCAAGTTGAACTAATTTAGCGTTGACTTTTTTATCCGGACTGATTCGCGTCTTTCTTAAAAAAACTAACCCCTCTTTTATCCCCTTTTGTTTATTTTCGACTTTGCGGTAAATTGCTGCGCTCAATAGGCCTAAATCAAAACCCATCTTGCTTAAACGTAAATCCGCGTTGTCTTCGCGCAAGATAAGCCGGTACTCCACCCGGGAAGTAAACATACGATATGGCTCAAGAGTTCCTTTAGTAGTTAAATCGTCAATCAATACGCCAATATAACTGCTTGCGCGGTCTAAAATAAACGGTCCTTTATTCTGGAGACGCAAGGCGGCATTAACACCTGCAACCAACCCTTGCGCTGCTGCCTCCTCATATCCCGTAGTACCGTTGATTTGACCGGCCAGATAAAGATTCTTGATCAGCTTTGTTTCCAGGCTTGGATAAAGCTGGGTGGGTTCAACTACGGTATGTTCAATACCATAACCAAAACGGATAACCTTGGTATTTTCTAGTCCTGCTATAGAATTTAAAATCTTAACCTGCGTATCTTCGGGCAGACTAGTTGAAAGGCCATTAGGATAAACCTCGTGAACGCCTAAACCTTCAGGCTCTAAAAACACCTGATGCCTTTCCTTATCACTGAATTTGACGATTTTGTCTTCTATCGACGGACAATACCTTACTCCGGTAGCCTTGATTTTCCCGGAATAAAGCGGAGAACGATCTAAATTAGCACGGATAATTTCATGCGTTTTTTTATTAGTATAAGTTATATAACAGGGGATTTGCTTCTGTTTGAGTTTTGATGTAGAAAATGAAAACGGCTTAGGCAGCGCATCGCCGTCCTGCCGGATAAGATTAGAAAAATCTATAGTATTTTTATCCAGGCGCGGACAGGTCCCAGTCTTAAAACGCAGCAGGTTAAAACCTACATTCCTTAAGTTATCCGATAGATCTATACTGGCGCGCTCATTAATCCTGCCGCCGCTAAAATGCCTTAACCCTACATGAATCAAACCGTCTAAAAATGTCCCGGGACAGATAACCACACATTTAGCGTAAAGCTCTTCTTTATCTATTACTACGCCTGAAACTTTTCCATCCTTAACGATTATTTTCTTTACCTCTGCCTCTTTTATTACAAGATTTTTCTGGCCGTTAAGTAGTTTCTGCATATAGCGGCCGTATTTACGCATATCAATCTGCGCCCGGGATGACTGCACAGCAGCGCCCTTAGAAGAATTAAGGATACGAAATTGTATTGCGCAGGCATCCGCAGCCTTGCCCATAGCCCCGCCTAAGGCATCAATCTCTTTAACCAGTTGCCCTTTACCTACACCACCGATAGCCGGGTTACAGCTCATCTTACCGATAGAATTAATATCAAGAGTGAGCATTAGGGTTTTTACACCCAGGCGGGCACAAACAAGAGATGCTTCGATGCCGGCATGGCCGGCACCGATAACAATCACATCAAAATTGTTCATGGAGATTTTTTAAAGGAAACTAAATTAACATTTAGAGTAACCGCAGGCATGGCATTTAACGCAGCCTTCCTCATGGCGCAGAGCGCCTCCGCAATCAGGACAAACCCCGACAATATTTACCTGCTCATTCAAATCCG